>NZ_BNEB01000005.1:1890557-2520743 GCF_016860545.1 Streptomyces asoensis
CGACTCGATGAACACGGTCTGGCCGGAGCCGCCCGCCACTCCGCCGATCGCCCCGCCGGCGCCGTCGATGAACAGCGCCTTGGACAGGCCCGGCATCCGGCCCTTGTCGTCGGCGAGCCCGGCCTCGGTGCCCACGCCGATGATGGTGGCCATCGCGTCGAAGAACCCGGCCAGCACGAGGGTGAAGACGATCAGGCCGACCGTCATCGCGCCGACCTCGCCCCAGCCGCCGAACTCCACGTCCCCGAAGAGCGAGAAGTCGGGCATCGAGACCGCGCTGCCGTGCAGTTCGGGCGCGCCGCCCGCCCACTGCCGCGGATCGACGACCCCGGTGGCGTTGAGCAGCGCGGCGACGGCCGTGCCGGCGACGATGCCGATGAGGAGGGCGCCGGGGACGTTCCTGGCCTGGAGCACGAAGATCAGCAGCAGTGTGCCCGCGAACAGCAGCACGGGCCAGCCCGCGAGTTCGCCGGCCGGGCCGAGGGTGAGCGGGGTGGCCTCGCCCTGGTGCACGAAGCCGGACTTGTAGAACCCGATGAGCGCGATGAACAGGCCGATGCCCATGGTGATGCCGTGCTTGAGCGCGAGCGGGATCGCGTTCATGATCATCTCGCGCAGTCCGGTGACGACCAGCAGCATGATGACCACGCCGTACACCACGCACATGCCCATCGCCTGCGGCCAGGTCATCCGGGGCGCGACCTGGGAGGCCAGCACTCCCGAGACCGACAGGCCGGCGGCGAGGGCCAGCGGCACCTTGCCGAAGAAGCCCATCAGCAGCGTGCTGAGGGCGGCGGCGAAGGCGGTCGCGGTGATCAGCGCCTGCCGGCCGAGGGTGTCCCCTGCCACGTCCTTGCCGGACAGGATGACGGGGTTGAGCAGCAGGATGTACGCCATCGCCATGAAGGTGGTGACGCCTGCGCGCACTTCACGCCCGGGGGTGGAGCCCCGCCGGGATATGTGGAAGTACCGGTCGAGCCAGGACCGTCCGGCGGGGACGCGGCTGCCTTCGCCCGCGTCCTCGGCCGTGGTCCTCGGCTCCGTCGACTGGTGGGTCATGGGCCATCTCCCAAGGTTCAAAGGGACACCCGCGCGGCGCCTTCGGCCGGTCACGGGATTTGGGAATGGACGACCCGGGGGACGGCCCGAGACGAACAAGGGGGTCCGGGGGTGCGGCAGGGTGCCGTACCCCCGGGTGACAGCGGCTCAGGCCCCCAGGGGCCCCGTTCCGGTGAGGTGCTCCGGACGGACCGGTGTGCGGTCGAGCGCGAGCCCGGTCGCGGCGCGGACGGCCGCGAGGACCGCCGGCGTCGACGACAGGGTGGGTGCCTCACCGACGCCGCGCAGCCCGTAGGGGGCGTGGTCGTCGGCGAGTTCGAGCACGTCGACCGGGATGGTCGGCGTGTCGAGGATCGTGGGGATCAGGTAGTCCGTGAAGGACGGGTTGCGCACCTTCGCCGTCCTCGGGTCGACGATGATCTCCTCCATGACCGCCACGCCCAGTCCCTGGGTCGTGCCGCCCTGGATCTGGCCGATCACGGACAGCGGGTTGAGCGCCTTGCCGACGTCCTGCGCGCAGGCCAGCTCGATGACCTTCACCAGGCCGAGCTCGGTGTCGACCTCCACGACGGCGCGGTGCGCGGCGAAGGAGTACTGGACATGTCCGTTGCCCTGCCCGGTGCGCAGGTCGAACGGCTCGGTGGGCCGGTGCCGCCACTCGGCCTCGACCTCGACGCTGTCGTCCTGGAGCACGTCGACCAGGTCGGCGAGGACCTCCCCGCCGTCGGTGACGACCTTGCCGCCCTCCAGGAGCAGTTCGGCGGTGGCCCAGGCGGGGTGGTAAGAGCCGAACCTGCGCCGCCCGATCTCCAGGACCTTCTCCCGGACCAGCTCGCAGGAGTTCTTGACGGCGCCGCCCGTGACGTACGTCTGCCGGGAGGCCGAGGTCGAACCGGCGCTGCCGACCTGGGTGTCCGCCGGGTGGATGGTCACCTGCGCCACGCCCAGCTCGGTGCGGGCGATCTGCGCGTGGACGGTCACCCCGCCCTGGCCGACCTCCGCCATGGCCGTGTGCACGGTCGCGACGGGCTCGCCGGCGACCACCTCCATGCGCACCCTGGCGGTGGAGTAGTCGTCGAAGCCCTCGGAGAAGCCGACGTTCTTGATGCCGACGGCGTACCCGATCCCGCGCACGACGCCCTCGCCGTGCGTGGTGTTGGACAGCCCGCCGGGCAGCTGCCGTACGTCCGCGCCCTCGCTGCTCTCCCACTGGCGCTCCGGGGGCAGCGGCATCGCCTTGACCCGGCGCAGGAGTTCGGCGACCGGCGCCGGGGAGTCGACCCGCTGCCCGGTCGGCAGGAGCGACCCCTGCTCCATCGCGTTGATCTGACGGAACTCCACCGGGTCCATGCCGAGTTCCGCGGCGACCTTGTCCATCTGCGCCTCGTAGGCGAAACACGCCTGGACCGCGCCGAAACCGCGCATCGCGCCACAGGGCGGGTTGTTGGTGTACAGGGCGATGGCCTCGATGTCGACGTCGTCGACGACGTAGGGGCCGATGCCGAGCGAGGAGGCGTTGCCGACGACGGCCGGGCTGGCCGAGGCGTACGCCCCGCCGTCGAGGACGATCCGGCAGGTGACGTGGGTCAGCTTGCCGTCGCGGGTCGCGCCGTGCTCGTAGGTGAGCTTGGCCGGGTGGCGGTGGACATGGCCGAAGAAGGACTCGAAGCGGTTGTAGACGATCTTGACGGGCTTGCCGGTGCGCAGCGCCAGGAGGCAGGCGTGGATCTGCATCGACAGGTCCTCGCGGCCGCCGAAGGCACCGCCGACACCGGCCAGCGTCATCCGTACCTTGCTCTCGGGCAGGCCGAGGACGGGCGCGATCTGGCGCAGGTCGGAGTGGAGCCACTGGGTGGCGATGTAGAGGTGGACGCCGCCGTCCTCCTCGGGCACGGCGAGACCGGACTCGGGGCCGAGGAAGGCCTGGTCCTGCATGCCGAAGGTGTACTCGCCCCTGACCACGACGTCGGCGCGCGCGGCGGCCGCGGCCGCGTCGCCCCGGACGATCGGCTGCCGGTGGACGATGTTGGGGTGCGGGACGTGACCGATGTGGTGGTCGTCGCGGCCCTCGTGCACCAGGATCGCGTCCGGGGCGGTGGCCGACGCCTCGTCGGTGACGACGGGCAGTTCGCGGTAGTCGACCCTGATCTTCGCGGCGGCGCGGCGGGCGGTCTCGGGGTGGTCGGCGGCGACGATCGCGACCGGCTCGCCGTGGTGGCGGACCTTGCCGTGGGCGAGGACCGGGGTGTCCTGGATCTCCAGGCCGTAGTTCTTCACGTCGGTCGGGAGGTCGTCGTAGGTCATCACGGCGTACACACCGGGCAGCGCGAGCGCCTCGGACGTGTCGATGGAGACGATCTCGGCGTGGGCGAGGGGGGAGCGCAGGATCTGGCCCCAGAGCATGTCCTCGTGCCACAGGTCGGACGAGTACGCGAACTCGCCGGTGACCTTGAGGATGCCGTCGGGGCGGAGCGTGGACTCGCCGATGCCTCCCCTGGTCGGCGAGCCCTGGGTGACCTTGGCGGGGGTGCCGAGGGGGGCGCTGTTGCGGGGCATCGTCAGACCGCCTCTCCCTGCCGGGCGGCCGCCAGGCGGACCGCGTCCATGATCTTCTCGTAGCCGGTGCACCGGCAGAGGTTGCCGGAGAGCGCCTCTCTGATGTCGGCGTCGGTCGGGTTCGGGTTGTGCTCCAGCATCTCGTCGGCGGCGACCAGCAGACCGGGCGTGCAGAAGCCGCACTGGACGGCGCCCGCGTCGATGAACGCCTGCTGGATCGGGGCGAGCGCGGCTTCCTCGCCGGGGCGGGAGCCGGCGCCGTCCGCCGTCGGGCCGTCGGTGGCCTCCCCGGGCGGGGCGCCCGGTGTGCCGCAGGGGCCCGTCGCGCGGCCGGCGCGTTCGGCGCGCTGCCTGGCGTGGTCGGCGAGGCCCTCGACGGTCACGACGTCACGGCCCTCGGCCTGGCCGGCGGCGACCAGGCAGGAACACACCGGGACGCCGTCGAGCCGGACCGTGCAGGAGCCGCACTCGCCCTGTTCGCAGGCGTTCTTCGAACCGGGCAGCCCGAGCCGCTCGCGCAGTACGTACAGCAGGCTCTCGCCCTCCCAGACGTCGTCGGCTTCCTGAGGACGTCCGTTGACGGTGAAGTTGACTCGCATCAGGCGGCTCCCTCGGCGGTGCGGCGGGCGCCGCGGTACGACTCCCAGGTCCAGGTCAGCGTCCGGCGGGCCATGACGCCCACCGCGTGGCGGCGGTAGCTCGCCGTCCCGCGCACGTCGTCGATGGGGTTGCAGGCGGCGGCGCACAGCTCCGCGAACCGCTTGGCCACCGACGGGGTGATGATCTTCCCGTTGTCCCAGAACCCGCCCTCGTCGAGCGCCGCGCCGAGGAACTCCTCCGCGGTCTTCGCCCGCACGGGGGTGGGCGCGGCCGAGCCGATCCCGGTGCGGACCGTCCGCGAGGCCGGGTGCAGCGCGATGCCGAACGCGCAGACGGCGATGACCATGGCGTTGCGGGTGCCCACCTTGGAGTACTGCTGCGGGCCGTCGGCCTTCTTGACGTGGACGGCGCGGATCAGCTCGTCGGGGGCGAGCGCGTTGCGCTTCACCCCGGTGTAGAACGCGTCGATCGGGATGCGGCGGGTGCCGCGCACCGACTCCGCCTCGACCTCGGCGCCGGCCGCGAGCAGGGCGGGGTGGGCGTCGCCGGCCGGGGAGGCGGTGCCGAGGTTGCCGCCGACGCCGCCGCGGTTGCGGATCTGCGGAGAGGCGACGGTGTGCGAGGCGAGGGCGAGGCCCGGCAGCTCCGCCCGCAGGTGCTCCATGATCCGGGTGTACGGCACGGAGGCGCCGAGCCGCACGCTGTCCTCGCCGACCTCCCACTCGTAGAGGTCGCCGACGCGGTTCAGGTCGAGCAGGTACTCGGGCCTGCGGTGGTCGAAGTTGATCTCGACCATCACGTCGGTGCCACCCGCAATCGGCACAGCGGTGGGGTGCTCGGCCTTCGCGGCGAGCGCCTCCTCCCAGCTGGCGGGGCGAAGGAAGTCCATGACCGGCTCTCTTCTTCGTCTCGTGGATCTCGTGAGTCGTCTCGATCGAGCCAGAATCGGGTGCGGCGGGCCCGGCTCGTACCTGTGGTGTTCACGTGGAGTGGGGCCAGTACACAGCGCCGTGCTCCGACCGGGTCAGTCACCGAAACCATGAAGGAGTTGGCTGGTCGGCCCAGGCATCTTGTAGATTCGTATGAACGGACGACCTCGGTAACCTCCTCGTTTTCCTCCGGAAACACGGGGAACGACCCGGCGATCGAAGAATGCGGCTGGTGACTGTCCGCCGCGCGGGCCGGCCTCCCGGGAGGGCGGCTCCGGCGGCGGCCCGCCCCCTCACGTCCTTCAGGATCCATCGTAGTTTTCGAGACAAAGAACGGCGGCGACGAGATGCGGCTGCGCGCACTGCTGGACACCGACGCGCTGGGCCTCAGGCTGCTCGGCGGCGAGAACGAGCTCGACCGCGCGGTACGGGGTGTCATGACCACCGACCTGCGGGACCCCAGCCGCTACCTCTCCGGAGGGGAACTGGTGCTCACGGGCCTGGCCTGGCGCCGGGACGCGGCGGACTCCGAACCGTTCGTACGGATCCTGGTGCAGGCCGGGGTGGCCGCGCTCGCGGCCGGTGAGGCGGAGCTCGGCGCCGTCCCCGAGGACCTGGCCGTCGCCTGCGCCCGGCACCGTCTGCCGCTCTTCGCGGTGCACGAGTCGGTGGCCTTCGCGACGATCACGGAGCACGTCGTTCGGCAGGTGTCCGGTGAGCGCGCGGGCGACCTCGCGGCCGTCGTCGACCGGCACCGGCGGATGATGACCTCGGGTCCGGCGGGCGGCGGCCCGGACGTGGTCCTGGACCTGCTGGGCTCCGACCTGGACCTGCGCGCCTGGGTCCTGTCCCCGACCGGCCGGCTCATCGCGGGCCCGAAGCCGGCCGCGCCGGCCCTGTCGCCGCAGGCGTGCGCGCGGCTCGCGGGCGAGCATCTGGCGGCCGTCCGCGGCGGACGGCGGGGCCCGCACCGGCTGGTCCTGGGGCAGACGACGTACTCGCTCTTCCCGATCCGCGGCGGCGGCCGCGCTCCCCAGTCCCTCCCCGGGACCCAGGCGCCGCGGGACGTGCGCGAGAGCGTCCTTTCGGAGTGGCTGCTGGCCGTCGAGGCCGACGCCGGGGACTGGGCGGAGGAGCGCCTGGACCTGCTCCAGGGCGTCACCCAGCTGATCGCCGTCGAGCGGGACCGGCGCGACGCCGCGCGCTCGGTGCGCAGGCGGCTCGCCCAGGAGGTGCTCGAACTGGTCCAGACGGGCGCGGCCCCGGCGGAGATCGCGGCCCGGCTGCGGGTCGCCGCGCCGGTGCTGCTGCCCGGCCTCGGGGCTGCCCCGCACTGGCAGGTGGTCGTGGCCCGGGTCGAATGGGACGAAGGCGGCCCGGAGGCCGGCCCGGTCGCCCAGGCGCTCCTGGAGGAGATCCTGGTCGACCCGCTCGCCACCGGCCCCGAGCCGTCCGACCGCGTCGCCGTGGCCCACACCGGCGACGAGGCCGTCGCCCTGGTGCCGCTGCCGGCCGTGTCGAGCGAGCACGACGGCTCCGAGACCGGCGTCCTCGCCGACGCCCTCCTCGCCGCGGTACGGGAACCGCTCTCCGCCGGCCTCGACGGCGACGGGCGGCTCACGCTCGGCGTCAGCGCGGCCGTGCACTCGGCGGAGGGGCTGCGCGGGGCGCTGGAGGAGGCGCGGCACGCGCGGCGGGTCGCCGCGGCCCGCCCCGGCCGGGTCTGTGCCGCGGGCCACCAGGAACTGGCCTCGCACGTGCTGCTGCTCCCGTTCGTCCCGGACGACGTGCGCAAGGCGTTCACCGCCCGGCTGCTGAACCCGCTGCGCGACTACGACCGGCGCCATCGCGCCGAGCTGATCCCGACGCTGGAGGCGTTCCTGGACTGCGACGGCTCGTGGACCCGGTGCGCGTCCCGTCTGCACCTCCACGTCAACACACTGCGCTACCGGGTGGGCAGGATCGAGCAGTTGACGGGCCGTGACCTCTCGAGGCTCGAGGACAAGCTGGATTTCTTCCTGGCCCTGCGGATGAGCTGACGCCCGGCCGGGGCGGCCGTCGCCGTCGGGCGCCCCCCGTCGGAGCCATTCGGTCACGGAGTCCCACGACTTTGTGAAATCCTTCACCCGCCCCCTTGGCCCGGCCCCTTGATCCGTGCTGAGATGCGGCCACCACTCAAAGCTCGACGGCGCGCTCGGGGAGGGCAACGTGGCGTACACCGCCATGTCCGGTACCGGAACGACCTCAGGTGACGATCCCCTCCAGACCGCGGTGTGGCGGCTGCGCTCACGGGCCTGCTGGGCCGACGCGGCGGCCCTCATCCCGCCCGACACCGCGGCGGGCGCCGTCCAGCGGGCCGCGCTGCTCGTGGAACGGTGCCTGTACACCGAGCAGGGCTGGCAGGACGCCGAGGACGCGCTGCGCTCGGCGGAGGCGCTCGCCCACGACGACGAGGAACGCGGCGCGGCCGCTTGTGAACGGGGGCAGCTTGCCTACGCGGCCACGCTGCACGGGGTGCGCGACCGGGTGGACGAGGCGCGGGCCGCGCTCGGCCGGGCGGCGGCGCTGATCCCGCCCGACACGGCGGGCCGGGCGCTGCTGGACTTCCGCCGGGGACTGCTCGCGGAGAACATCTCCCGTTCCCCGCAGGCGGCGAGGGCCGCGTACCGGCGGGCGCACACGGCGGCCGCGGCCCACTCCGACTCGCTGCTGCTGTCCTTCACCTGGCGTCATCTCGCCGGACTCGCCCTGCGGGACGGCGAGATGGCGGAGGCCCGGCACGGCTTCGCCGAATCCCTGCGCATCCGGGAGGAGTTGGGCTACCTGGTGGGGACCGCACCGGCGCTGGCCTCGCTGGCCGACGCCGAGACCGACCCGGAGGCGTCGCGGCTGCGCGAGGAGGCCCGGCGGCTCTTCCGGCTGCTGGGCGGTGTACCGACCTGGCTGGCCCGCCAGCTGACCCCACCGGCCACCCCGAGCCCGACCGGGGTCTGAGGCCGCCCCCGACCGGGGACGGGTCAGCCGGGGGCAGGCGTGAAGTGCCGGCGGACCAGTGACTGCGCGGCGTCCGGCTCCCCCGCGGTCAGCGCCTCCAGCAGCGCCATGTGCTCGGCCGCGTCGGCCACCAGGTCCGCCCGTCCGCGCCGTACCGGCCCGGCGGCCAGCGGCCACTGCGAGCGGCGGTGCAGGTCCTCGGCGAACCCGACGAGCTGCTCGTTGCCGGACAGCGCGAGCACCTCCCGGTGGAAGACCCGGTCGGCCTCGGCGTACGAGGCCGGGCAGCCGGAGGCAGCCGCGCGCACGCTCGCCTCCGCGAGGGGCCGCAGCTCCGCCCAGCGTTCGGCCGGCACCGTACGGGCCAGCCGCAGCATCACGGGCACCTCGATCAGGGCCCGTACCTCGGCCAGTTCGGCCAGCTCGCGCGTGCCCCGCACGATCACCCGGAACCCCCGGTTGGGGACGACCTCGACGGCGCCCTCCAGCGCCAGCTGCTGCATCGCCTCGCGCACCGGCGTCGCGGAGACCCCGAAGCGTTCGCCGAGGACGGGCGCCGAGTACACCTCGCCCGGCAGCAGTTCCCCGCCGACGAGCGCCGTGCGCAGGGCGTCGAGGATCTGGCCGCGCACGGAGGCCCGCTGCACGACCGGGCGGACAGGCGCCGCGGGCCCCGCGGCCCGGGTGAAGCCGGGCGCGGGCGAAGGGGTCTCCCCGTGCGTGTGCTCCCCGCGGGCCGCACCCGTCGGGCCGCACCGGTCGGGCTCCGCACCGTCCGGGTATCCGGCGGACGCGGCGGAGCCGACGGACCCGCGCGACTGGGCCGGCACCCGGGACCGCTCGTCGGCGCCCGGCACGGCCGGGGTTCCGGTACCGGTGGAGCCCTGCGCACTCCGCTCCACGGGGCCTCCTCCGGCCTTGTCGGTACTTGGGGTCATTACGGCGGGTTGTTACTCGTCCGTCAAGCACCTTAGGCGTACCGGGCGTCAGTTCAAATCCCAACAGGATTGGGTAAGGTAAGGCTTACCTTTAATCGTCCCCGAAACGGCGGTCCCGGCATGCCCACAGCCCCGTCGGCCACAACGGAGGCCTACGCCCGCCTCACGGAGGTCTTCCCCGACCTGACCGTCACGGAGCTCGGGCACCGGGAGCCCTTCCCGCAGGGCGGCGGCTGGGTCACGGCGGCCGAGCTCGCGGCGGGCGGCACGGCCCTGGAGGCGTTCCTCGCCTGGGACGACGCACAGGTCGTCCGCGACTACGGCCGGCCCGCACGGCCCGACGTCGTCGCCAGCTTCGGACTGCACCGGTACGCGTGGCCCGCCTGTCTGCTGATCACGGTCCCGTGGTTCCTGCACCGCCGCGTGCCCCGCCTGCCCGTGACACACGTCTCGTACGACCGCACCGGCGGCGGGATGCGGATGGCCGTCCGGCCGACCCCCTCCTTCGCCTGCCTGCCGGGCGATCCGGCGGCGCTGCTGCCCGGGGCCCGGGTGGTGCCCGACGAGGAGGCGCTGCGCGCCGAGGTCCGGGCGGCGCTGGCGGAGCACCACGAGCCGGTGCTCGCCGGGTTCGGCCCGTCGGCGCGCCGTCGCGGCCGGGCCCTGTGGGGCATGGTGACCGACGAGATCGTCGAGAGCCTGTGGTACGTCGCGCAGCTGTTCGGCGAGGGCGAGCAGGAGCGGGCCAGGCGGGAGCTGGAGCTGCTCCTGCCGGGCGCCACGCGCCCCTACGTGGGCTCGGCGTCCTTCCGCGAACTGACCGGCCCCGGCGGCGAGACCGTCCCCACCCGCGACCGGGCGAGCTGCTGCATGTTCTACACGGTGCGCCCCGAGGACACCTGCGTCACCTGCCCGCGCACCTGCGACGCGGACCGCTTCGCCCGGCTGACCGCGGCCGAACTCACCGCCGGCGCCGCGAGTTGACGACCGCTCAGGCACCCCCGGAGACGGGGGGCCCGGGGGCGTCCCCTAAGATCACCCCGACTGCCCTGCTCCCGGGGTCACAGGCACTTCACAATTTCCTCACTTGCCCCGGGAACTTTCCGTGGAACCACCCGTACGGGTAGTCTTATTCGAACTCAACTCCCGCCCCTCAAGCGGCAGTTCGAGCAGAACGTCGCCCTGGGCATCCCCTTGCACCTCCTTGGCGGCCTCTTGCCCCGAAACCCCCTGAGGGACGGCGGGGTTGCGCCACTATGGCGGGCGTTACGCCCTATCCCAATGCAAGGGACCCCTGATGAGATTGACCGACATATCGCTGAACTGGCTGCTTCCCGGCGCCGTACTGCTCCTGGGCATGCTGGCGGCGGTGGCGGTGCTCGCGCGCGGCAAGCGCTCCTCCGGGGCCAACGCGAGCGCGGACGATTCGTGGGAGCGTACCGAGGAGCGCCGCAGGCGCAAGGAGGCCATATACGGCACCGCCTCCTATGTCCTCCTGTTCTGCTGCGCGGCCGTGGCGGCCGCACTCTCCTTCCACGGCCTGGTCGGCTTCGGCCAGCAGAACCTGGGCCTGACCAACGGCTGGGAGTACCTGGTCCCGTTCGGCCTCGACGGCGCCGCCATGTTCTGCTCCGTCCTCGCCGTGCGCGAGGCCAGTCACGGCGACGCCGCCCTCGGCTCCCGCATACTCGTGTGGACGTTCGCGGGCGCTGCCGCATGGTTCAACTGGGTGCACGCCCCCCGGGGCCTCGGTCACGACGGTGCGCCGCAGTTCTTCTCCGGCATGTCGCTCTCGGCGGCCGTGCTCTTCGACCGCGCCCTGAAGCAGACCCGCCGGGCCGCCCTGCGCGAGCAGGGTCTCGTCCCCCGTCCGCTGCCTCAGATCCGTGTGGTGCGCTGGGCACGCGCCCCTCGCGAGACCTACAAGGCCTGGTCGCTGATGCTGCTCGAGAACGTGCGCAGCCTGGACGAGGCCGTCGACGAGGTCCGTGAGGACAAGGCCCGCAAGGAGGAGACGAAGCTGCGCCGCCGCGAGCAGCACCGTGTCGAGCGGGCCCAGCTGAAGGCGATCAGCCGGGGTCACGGACCCCGCTTCCCCGGCCGCGGTGGCGGCGGTGGCGGCGGCCGTCAGGTGGAGGCCCCGGCCGCCCTCGAACCGGCCACGGCCGAGCGGGTCCCCGCGGAGCCTGCGATAGCGAACTCGTCGGAGCAGCTCCCCGTCCGCTCACGGCCCTCCCTCCAGCCCGTGCGCCACGGCGCCGACTCCTCGGTCACCGTCGACCTCACCGCCGAGGACGACACCATGGCCCTGCCGCGCCTCGACTCCCTGGAGCGCAAGCTCAAGGACCTGGAGCAGCAGTTCGGCTGACGGCCGGTCGGCCGGCCGGCCGGGCACCACGGGAAGGGGGCGCGACCTCGGCGGTCGCGCCCCCTTCCCGTTGCCCCGGACCGTCACCGGCCCGCCGTCGTACGGCCGGGCGTGCGAACCGACGGGCGCCGTCCGCCCGTCCACCCGTCAGGCGGCTCCGGCGCCCAGTTCGAACCAGACGACCTTCCCGCCGCCCTGCGCCCGGACCCCCCAGGTGTCCGCGAGGGACTCCAACAGGACCAGTCCCCGGCCGTGCGTGGCCTCGTCGGCGGTGGGCACCCGGGGCCGGGGGCGGTGGGCCGCCGAGTCCCGTACCTCCACCCGCAGGCCGGACGCCGAGACGGTGGCCGTCAGCAACGCGTCGTCGTCGGTGTGCACGAGGGCGTTGGTGACGAGTTCGCTGGTGAGCAGTTCCGCCGTCTCCGAACGCCCCGGCCTGCCCCAGTCCCGCAGCAGCTCGCGCAGGGCCCGGCGGGTCTCGGGCACCGCCCGCAGATCCGCCCGCCCGAGCCGGCGCCTGAGCTGCGGTGCCCGGTCCTGCTCCGTCACGTCCCCGGCCGTCGTCTCCCCCGTCCCTCTCGTCGCCGAGGTGCCCGCGACCGCCGTCGGACCGCTTCCCCGTGCCTGCCTCTCCATGACCCCCGCCCGCGTGTCGATGTGGGTTCCCCTCCTGCTCGAACACGTTCACGGGGATCCTTGCCCGGTCGGCACCGCGCCAGTCATGTCGAACCATTGACGCCCGGGTGTTCAGCCATGTTGGAGCAGGCCCCTGGAATACGCCCGGGCTCCGGGCGACCGCCGGGCCGCGCCGCCCGACCCCTCGGAGCAGGGGGCGCACACGGCGCGTACGCCCCCTCCCCCGCGCGCAACGCCGGTGTGAAGTGTGGCGGTTCGTGGCTTCGGTGCGGCACGTGGCCCCTGGGGCGCCCGTGTCGTCGGCGGGCCGGACGCCGGGGCGGACCGGCACCGGCGGGCCGGGCCGGGTACGCCCGCCGCGGCCCCCTCCCCGAGCGCCGTCACGGGCGAAGGCCCTGGTAGGCGGGTCGGCCGCGAGCGGTCCGGCCGGCGTCCGGGGGCCGGGCGGGAAGCCGACGCCACCGGGTGCGGGCCCGGGGTCACGGGGCGGACTGCGCTCCCCGACCCGCGGACACGGTGGGTGACGGCCGGGGCGGGCCGCTCGAAGGGCGTGCCCCCGCGCATCGGCACATGACGGTCGCTCCCCCGCCCGTGCGGCGGTCCACGGCGCCGTCGGGTCGACGCGACGGCCGGCCCGGGCGCGCCGGCGGCCTCCGCCATCCCGCCCGACGACCCGCCGACCGCCGGGAATCGGCCCGTCCCCCAGGTCCCCCTCCACCGACCTGCCCGAACTCCGGCGCGCAGGGCCGCGGCGGGTGCCTGACGTCGGGGTGTTCCGGTCACTCCCGGTGCCACGGGTGCCGATGGTGCGCCGGACACCGGGCCGCCGGGCCCCGGGCCGTGCGGATCCGGCCCGCGGGAACCCCCGGCGGCGGAACCGGCTCCTCCCGCCCGACGAGGTTGGCCGGATTCCGCCGGTTTCCGTCCCGCACGAACGCCTCCGGCGACGGTCCCGCACGGTGCACGGCGTGACCGGACGGCGGGCGGTGGCCCGGGGACGGGGCGGGTGTGCGGGGCCGTCGTCCTCCCGACCCCCGTGGCGGGAGGACGACGGCCCGGTCCTTCGCGGCCGCGGGCGGCCCCTGGGTCAGTGGAGCTTGGTGACGGCCGTGACGGTCGTCTTCTCGAAGGCCTTCACCGGAGCGTCGTCGAAGTCGCCGAGCCGCCCCCAGTCCACGACCGTCACCGTGGAGCCGTCCCGGCCGACCGAGACGAGGCGGATGTCGCTCGCACCCCACGAGGTCTCGGTGTGCAGGCCGTAGACACGGGCGCCTTCCTCCACGTCGAGCTTGCCGAAGTCCTCGAGCCTGGCCTCGGTCCCCGGGTCGGCCCGCTCGATCCGCGCGGGGCACGACGCGATGTCCCGGGTGATCCGCGAGAACCTGCCCTTGGCCGCCGCGACGCCCGGCAGTTCGACGCTCACCTGCCGGGCACCCGCGTCGAGGTCGGTGCGGAAGTCCCGGTACCAGGAGCCACGTCCGTCGCCCAGCGCCGTGCCGAGGCAGGGGTCCGCCGCCGTCTCCGGGGGGACGCCCGGGGTGACCCGGCCGGCCGTCCAGGACGAGCCGGGGTAGGGCGGGAGGTCGGCGGCCGAGAGGAAGCCGGGCGGTCGCGGGACGGCGGCGCCCGCCGGTGCGGCGAGTACGGCGCCGAGGGCGAGGCCCGCGGCCGTGAGTGCGGTGAGCGTGCCCGCTCGGGTGGGCTTGGGCATGGAGGTCCCCCGTGGATGCAAATGCGTGGATGTGGCCGGCCGCCGCGGTGCCGTTCGGTCGGCCCGGCACCGGTCGGTGCGACCACCCGAGCATCGGCGGTGCGGGCCGCCCGGTGCAACGTTCTTCGCCCGATGGACCGTGGTGGAACCATCCCAGCCCATCTGACGTGCAGGTATATGAGTGCCTGGGATGACCGCCGGGCCGAGGGACCACGGGGAGAACGGTGTCGACCGACGACGGTACGGCCGAGGTGACGGAGTTCGCGGCGCTGCTGACCGAACTCAAGGGGCGCACGGAACGCAGCTACGGCTCCCTCGCGCGCCGGCTGGGCATGAACACCTCGACGCTGCACCGGTACTGCGCGGGGGAGGCGGTCCCGCAGGACTTCGCCCCGGTCGAACGGCTCGCGCAGTTCTGCGGTGCGGGACCCGAGGAACGGCTCGAACTGCACCGGCGGTGGCTGCGCGCGGTGGCGGCCCGCCGACGGCCCCCGGCCACGGCGACACCCTCGGAGCCTTCCGGACGACAAGGCCCCCTGGCGGCTCCCCTGACCCCGCAGGCCACGCAGCCCCGGCAGGCACCCGCCGCGCCCGAGGACGGGACACCGGCACCGGCACCGGCACCGGCACCGGCACCGGCCACCGAAGAAGCGACACCCGTACCCGCCGCCGAGCACGCGACGCCCTCACCCTCACCCGCCTCACCCGAAGACGTGACGCCGGAGTCCGATGCCGGGACCCGGGGTGCCGACGCGGAACCCGTACGGCCTCTTCGTCGCCTGCCGCGCCGGCGCACCCAGGTCGCCGTGGCGGTCACCTGCGCGGTGCTCGCCACCCTGTCCGCGCTGCCGGGCGGCGGTCACCCCTCGGCCTCCGACGTCGTCGTCGGGACTCCCACGCCCTCCGCCGTCGCCTCGGAGCCAGCCAGGACGACGGCCGGGCGACTCCACGGTTCCCCCTCGCCCCGCACCGGTCCGGGCACCGCCGTCGGGTCCGCCACCGCGTCCGCCACCGGCCGCCCCTCCGGGTCCTCACCCGCCGCCGGCGCTCCGGCGGACGGCGGCACGGCCCCGGCGCCCGCCTCGGGCACCCCGCTCACCTACACCGTCGACTCCCAGGTCTGGGCGCTCGGCTGCGCCCACGACTACGTCATCGACAGACAGCCCGCGCAGGTCCCGCCGCCCCCGGCGCAGCAGGACGCCGGTGCCTGGGCGAGCGCGCAGGGCGCCGTGCACGGGCGGGAGACCGACGTCGAGATCACGGTGCAGGGACGCACGTCGACGGCGGTGGTGCTCACCGCGCTGCGCGTCCGGGTCGTCGGCCGTGCCGCACCCCTGCCCGGTGTCGTGTACGCCATGGAACAGGGCTGCGGCGGCGATCTCACCGAGCGGTACTTCGCGGTCGACCTGGACAAGGACCGCCCCGTGGCGCGCTCGGTGGCCGGCAACGACGCGGGCACGCCGATCCCGGCGGTGAGCCTGCCGTACCGCGTGTCCAGCACCGACCCCGAGGTGCTGCTGGTCACCGCGCGGACCGCGACCTGCGCCTGCGACTGGTACCTCGAACTCGACTGGTCGTCGCAGGGCCGCACCGGGACCGTCCGGGTCGACGACCACGGCCGCCCCTTCCGTACGAGCGGCATCGAAGGCCTGCCCCGCTACTGGTACGGCAACGTCGACGGCGCCCGCCGGTGGGTCCCCACCGGCTGACACCGCCGGCTGAGCCGCGTACGCGTCACCGGTCCCCTCACAACCGAGGCATGTTGCGCAGGTTGGAACGGGCCATCTGGACCATCCGGCCCACCCCGCCGTCGAGGACGATCTTCGAGGCGGAGAGCGCGAACCCGGTCACCATGTCGGCGCTGATCTTCGGCGGGATGGACAGGGCGTTGGGGTCGGTCACCACGTCCACGAGGGCCGGGCCCTTGTGCCGGAAGGCGTCCCGCAGCGCGCCCGCGAGCTGCTTGGGCTTCTCGACGCGCACGGCGTGGGCGCCACAGGCGCGGGCGACGGCGGCGAAGTCGGGGTTCTTGTTGGTCGTCCCGTACGAGGGCAGACCGGCGACCAGCATCTCCAACTCGACCATTCCCAGGGACGAGTTGTTGAAGAGCACCACCTTGACCGGCAGGTCGTACTGCACCAGCGTGAGGAAGTCGCCCATCAGCATGGTGAAGCCGCCGTCCCCCGACATCGACACGACCTGGCGGCGGCGGTCGGTGAACTGGGCGCCGATCGCCATGGGCAGCGCGTTCGCCATGGAACCGTGGGAGAAGGAACCGATCACGCGGCGCCGCCCGTTGGGGGTCAGATAGCGGGCCGCCCAGACGTTGCACATACCGGTGTCGACGGTGAACACCGCGTCCTCGTCGGCGAGTTCGTCGAGGACGGCGGCGACGTACTCGGGATGGATCGGCACGTGCTTGTCCACCTTGCGGGTGTACGCCTTCACCACCCCTTCCAGCGCGGCGGCGTGCTTCTTCAGCATGCGGTCGAGGAAGCGCCGGTTCTCCTTGGCCCGCACCCGCGGGATGAGACAGCGCAGGGTCTCGCGCACGTCGCCCCAGACCGCGAGGTCCAGTTTCGAGCGCCGGCCGAGGTGTTCGGGCCGCACGTCGACCTGGGCGATCCGCACGTCGTCGGGGAGGAAGGCGTTGTAGGGGAAGTCGGTTCCCAGCAGGATCAGCAGGTCGCACTCGTGCGTGGCCTCGTAGGCGGCCCCGTAGCCGAGCAGGCCGCTCATGCCGACGTCGTAGGGGTTGTCGTACTGGATGTGCTCCTTGCCGCGCAGGGCGTGGCCCACCGGGGACTTGATCTTCCCGGCGAACTCCATGACCTCCGCGTGCGCGCCCGCGGTACCGCTGCCGCAGAAGAGGGTGACCTTGTCGGACGCGTCGATCATCGCGACCAGCGCGTCGATCTCGGCGTCGCCAGGGCGCACGGTGGGCCGGGCGGTGACGAGCGCGGTCTCGACGGCCTTCTCGGGGGCGGGCTGGTCGGCGATGTCCCCGGGCAGTGAGACGACGCTGACACCGCCGCGCCCGACCGCGTTCTGGATGGCGGTGTGCAGCAGCCGGGGCATCTGTTTCGGGCTGGAGACGAGTTCGCTGTAGTGGCTGCACTCACGGAACAGCTGGTCGGGGTGGGTCTCCTGGAAGTAGCCGAGACCGATCTCGGCGGACGGGATGTGCGAGGCGAGGGCCAGCACGGGGGCCATGGAGCGGTGGGCGTCGTAGAGCCCGTTGATGAGGTGGAGGTTGCCGGGACCGCAGGAGCCGGCGCAGGCCGCGAGCCGCCCGGTGATCTGGGCCTCGGCGCCCGCGGCGAAGGCGGCCGTCTCCTCGTGGCGGACGTGGATCCAGTCGATCGCGGGGTTGCGCCGCACCGCGTCCACGACGGGGTTGAGGCTGTCCCCCACGACGCCGTAGAGGTGCTTCACCCCCGCGCGGGCGAGGATGTCCACGAACTGTTCGGCGACGTTCTGCTTGGCCATGGATCGACGCACCCCTTCGGTCTCCTCGGGTCCCCCCTCCACAGTGACCGCGGCGACCCGCTCACGCCTCCCAGACGGCGGCGGCCGTACGGTCGTCGGCGTAGCCCTTCACCCGTACCTGGGTGTCGGCGAGGAACGCCGCGAGTCCGGGCGGCGCGGGGTCCGACCAGCGCGCGGACAGGTGGGCCGACAGGTCGGGCTCGCCGCGCAGCGGTTCGGCCAGGCCGGTGCTGCACATCAGGAGCGTGTCACCCGGCCGGGCTACGGAGGCGCGGAAGCGGAAGGGTTCGCGGGGCGGTCCGGGGTCCGGGTCGTAGGGGTTCGGCGGGGTCGTGATGCCCAGGTCCATGGTGAGCCGGTCGCCGTCGGGCGTCTCGGCGGGCAGTGAGCCGAACCCGAGGACCGGCTCGCCCGTCACCTCGCTCACCTGCGGCTCGATGTCCCGCCACACCCCGTCGCGCAGCCGGAACAGCCCGCCGGCCCCGACGCCGAAGAACACCCGCGTGCGGCAGGCGGGATCGGCGGGCAGCAGCAGGCAGCGCAGGGTGGCCGCGTACTCGTCGGGTTCCAGGCCCTGTTCCGCGGCTCCGGCGCGCAGCCGGCCGAGGCTGCGGTCGGTGAGCCGGTGCAGGCCCGATTTCAGGTCCCCGCGGCGGGCGGCCCTGATGTCCTGCGCGAGGCGGACGTGACTGCGGCCCACGGCCTGTGCGATCCACCGGCACACCTCGGCCGCCGCGCGGTGCGCGCCCGGGGTCGCCCGGGCGCCGGTCGCCATCGCCACCAGCACCAGCGCGTGCTCGCCGGTGCCGAAGCGGGCGGTGAGGAGCGAGTCGCGGCGGGGCTCGCCCCGGTAGCGCGCGGAGTCCCCCCGCACGGACGCGGCCCGCAGTGCGAACACCCCGTACCTGGCTCCGTCCAGGACGGTGTCGGCGACCAGGTCGTCGAGGTCGTCCGGGTCGGCGGGCGGCAGGGCGGTGGGCTCCGCGTCGTAGGTGGGCGGGCCGGAACCGATGTGGTCCGTGGGGTCGGGAAGCGCGGGGACGTCGAGGAGGGTGGGCCGCCGGTCCGCAGCCGCGCCGGCCGGCGGCGCGGGGTCCGTCGGGCCGAAGGAGCCCGCGGCGCCGTCGACGGAGACGGTGGGGGCCCGCGGGGGCGGCGGGGCGTGGGCCGGTACGGGCGGCGGGGGCGAGCCGGGGCCCTGCCCGGCCGTGCCCCGCGGACCGGCGGGGGGCGCCGTCGGCGGCGGGGGCGGCACGGGCGGGGCCGACGGGGGCGGGGGTTGCGAGGGCGCCCGGGGTGCCCGGGCGGACGCGGGTCCCCCGCTGGACGCGGATCCGGCGTCGGACGCGGCGGCGCGGGGGCCGGGATCCGGCGGGCCGGCGCGGTGCGGGAAGCCGGGCGGCAGCGGGCCGGCCGGGAAGCTGGTGGGTCCGGGGGGCGTATCCGGCGGCGGCTCCCAGGGCGCGGGCTGCCGCCCCGGCGGCCGGCTACCCGGCCCCGTTCCGACAGCACCCGTTCCGGCGCCGGCCGTTCCGGCGTCGCCCGCGCGGACACCCGCTGCCGGCCCGGCGCCCCGGTCTTCGGACCCGCCCGCGCCGCCGCGCTCGTCGTGGCGCGGGGCGTCGGCCGACCCGTCACCGCGTCCCGCGCCCGACGGCCGGATGCCGGGGCCGTCGGCCCGAGCGGTGTCCCGGCCGGAGCCGGACTCCGCCGGGGGACCCGTCCTCGGCGACGGCACGATGGCCTCCGCGGAGGGCGGTGCCCCCGCCGTCCCGGCGGGCGCGGCCCACCAGTCGCCCCGTCCGGCGGAGCCCGGCGGATGCGCACGCGGCGCCGGCACCGTGTGCGGGGCGCGGGGGCCGCCCGGCCCGCCCGTGGACTCCGGGTCCGGCGGGGCCGCCCCGTCCCCCGTGCCCGCGGCCGGATGCACCGCGCCGGCCGCCGAGGCGAACCGGTCGTCCAGGGAGTCGCCGGTGCGCGCGGGCCCCGTGTCCTCGGCGGTGTCGTCGTCGTACAGCTGCCCCCACCAGTCGTCCTCGTGACCGGTGGGCCTTCCCCCTGGCTGGCTCATGTCCCCGATTGTCCACCGCACGGGCCGGATGAAAACGGGGCATCCGGAAAATGCGCCACGGCGAGGGCGTCGAACAGTCGGTCGAGTGACGGCCCGGACGGCAGTGCCGCAGGAGGTGTGCCGGAGACGTGCCAGGGGTCGCCGGGCGATTCCACCCCCCACGGGAGAACCGCCCGGCGACACGCGGTGACCCGGGTCCGGATCCCCTGAGCGCCCCTGCGCGTCCCGGACCCACGTCACGTTCCTGGACGGACCCGGCGCCGCGGCGCGACGGCCGTTTCGACTCCGGGTTCCGCACGGCGGCGCCGGTCACCCCGTCGGTCATGGCCGGGGGATGATCACGTGCGCAGGCCGTGGCCACACCTTGGCAGAGTGACCGCCGGTACGGCGATGATGTGCGACGGCGGGTTTACGCCGTGGCTGTTTCCCGCCACTCACCCGACGTCAGAAGGAGGACGGCACCCGATGCTGGGAGCGATAGGGCTCGACGAGACGCACGAGTCGGCGTACCGGGCGCTGGTGTCCGTGGGCGCCGCCGACCTGCCCGACCTGGCGCGCCGGCTGACCCTCGGCGAGCACGACACCGAGCGCGCGCTGCGGCGGCTGGAGCGGCACGGCCTCGCCGCGCAGTCCTCGGGTCGTCCCGGCCGCTGGGTCGCCGCACCTCCGGGCGTCGCCCTGGGCGCGCTGCTCACCCAGCAGCGGCACGAACTGGACAAGGCGGAGCTGGCCGCCGCGCTGCTGGCCGAGGAGTACCGGGCGGCGGCCGCCGAACCCGCGGTGCACGATCTCGTCGAGGTGGTGACGGGCGCGGCCGCCGTCGCCCAGCGCTTCCTCCAGATCCAGCTCGGGGCGAGCGAGGAGGTGTGCGCGCTGGTCACCGGTACCCCGGTGGCGGTGACGGGCGGCGAGAACGAGGCGGAGGAGCAGGCGGCGGCGCGCGGGGTGCGCTACCGCGTCGTCCTGGAGCGGGCGGTGCTGGAGCAGCCGGACGGCATGACGGAGCTGGCCGCCGCGCTGGAGCGCGACGAGCAGGTGCGGGTGGCCGACCGGGTGCCGACGAAGCTGGTCGTCGCCGACCGCTCGCTCGCCCTGGTGCCGCTGACCGGCCGCTCGACGGAGCCCGCCGCGCTGGTGGTGCACGCCAGCGGGCTGCTGGAGCTGCTGTCGGGGCTGTTCGAGTCGGTGTGGCGGGAGTCGCTGCCGCTGCGCCTGGTCGCGGGCGGTGTCGCGGAACAGGCCCCGGACGGTCCCGACGCCACGGACCTGGAGATCCTGTCGCTGCTGCTGGCCGGGATGACCGACGCGAGCGCGGCCAAGCAGCTCGACCTCGGGCTGCGCACCGTGCAGCGCCGGGTGAAGGGGCTGATGGAGCTGACGGGCGTGACGACCCGGTTGCAGCTGGGCTGGCACGCGTACGCGCGCGGCTGGGTGGCCCGGGAGCGCTGACCCGCCGCCCCGGCCGGGCCGGTCACGGGTCTGCGGCCGTACACCTTGACCTGCGGGTTCTCCCCCGTTCGGGCACCCTGGGCAGATGGGAGCGTCGCAACTCCTGCTGGTCGGACTGGTCATTCTGCTCGGCCTGTGCGGAGTGCTGGTGCCCGGGGTGCCGGGGTCGTGGCTGGTGTGGGCCGCGGTCCTGTGGTGGGCGCTGGAGGATCCGCAGCCGGTCGCCTGGGCCGTGCTGATGGGCGCCACGGTGGTGCTCCTGCTGTCGCAGGTGGTCCGCTGGGTGCTGCCGCCCCGGCAGCTGCGCGAGAGCGGCGCGACGCCCCGGATGGCGGTCTACGCGGGGCTCGGCGCGTTCCTCGGCTTCTTCCTGCTGCCCGTGCTCGGGGCGATCCCCGGCTTCATGGGCGGCATCTACCTCTGCGAGCGGCTGCGCCTCGGGCGGCACGGCGAGGCCCGGGCGGCGCTGCGCACGGCGATGCGCCGCGGCGGCTCCAGCGTCTGCACCGAGCTGTTCACCTGCCTGCTGATCATGGGCGCGTGGCTGGGCGCGGTGCTGTGGGGATGAGCACCGGCCGACCGGCCGACCGGCACCGGAGAGCCGCCGATGTCAGAGGGAGCCTTCCAGGGTGAGCAGGGTGATCTTGCGGTCCAGGCCGGCCGCGTATCCCGTCAGCGTGCCGTCGGCGCCGATCACCCGGTGGCAGGGCCGCACGATCAGCAGCGGGTTGGCGCCGATCGCTCCTCCGACGGCGCGTACGGCCATCCGCGAGGCGCCGACCCGGGCGGCGATCTCGCCGTAGCTCGTGGTCGCCCCGTAGGGCACGGAGTCGAGGGCGGCCCACACCCGCTCGCGGAACGCGGTGCCCTCGCAACGCCACGGCAGGTGGAACTCCTTCAGTTCGCCGGCGAAGTAGGCGGCGAGCTGTTCGCCCGCCGGGCGGAAGGGCCCGGGGTCGTGCCGCCAGTCGTCGCGCACGGTCCGTCCGCCCTTCTGGCCCGGCACGGAGAGCGAGGTCAGGCGCCCGTCGGGATCCGCGGTGAGCAGCAGGGGGCCGAGCGGGCTCGTCACGCTCGTCCAGTACGTCAGGTCGGTCATCGTTCCTCCGCGGCGCGCAGGTGGTGCAGGGCGTAGGTGCGCCAGGGGCGCCAGGTGTCGGGGACGTCCGCGCCGGGCGGCACGACGTCGGGGTCGCCGAGGGCCCGGGCACGGATCTCCGCGATCGTACGGGCGTCGAGGCCGGGCAGCGCCGCCAGCGCTTGCTGGGCGTCGTCCCGGTCGACGCCGGGGTCGAGGCGTACGGCGCCGTCGGCGAGGGCGGTGGCGAGGGCGCCCAGCGGTCCGTCGAGGGCGAAGGCGCACCCGGATTCCGGCCCGGGTCCCGTCGCGGCCTGCGCCAGGGCGGCCGGTTCCGGGAAGAGGTGGGTGAGGGTTCCGCAGGGCGCGTCCAGGGCCTTGCCGTGGGCGCGCACGAGCGCCGCGGCGACCGTCGGCCCCACGAGCGACCGCACCGCGTACTCCTCCGGATCGGCGGCTCCCGGCGCGCGCAGCCCCGGCCGGGCGGCGACCAGCGGGGCGAGCCGCGGATCGGCGCCGAGCCGCTCGTCGACGGCGTACGGGTCGGAGTCGAGGTCGAACAGCCGGCGCAGCCGCTGGACGGCGGTGGTGAGGTCCCGCGGGTCGGTGAGGTGCAGCCGCGCGTCGAGCCAGCCGCCGGGACGGACCGCCGAGGCCCGGCCCGGTCCGCCCGGCCGTTCGTCCACGGCGGCGATCCCGGTGCCGTACGGCAGCCGGAGCGTGCGGCGGTAGGTCCGTGCGCCGGGCGGCCCGCTCACCTCCTCCACCCCGGTCACCGCCTCCCGGCGGAGCAGGTCGAACATGGCGCCCGCGTGGTAGGGGCCGCGGTGGGCGAGCCGCAGCGGGATCCCCGCGGACGGGGTCGCGGTGCGGCGGGCCGCGCGCACCGCGGCGCGCAGTTCGGTCGGGGTGGCGGCGTACACGGTCCGGACGGTGTCGTTGAACTGGCGGACGCTGGCGAAACCGGCCGCGAAGGCGATCTCCGTGACGGGCAGGCCGGTCGTCTGGAGCAGCACCCGCGCGGTGTGGGCGCGCTGCGCCCTGGCGAGGGCGACCGGCCCGGCGCCGACTTCGGCGGTGAGCTGCCGCTGCACCTGCCGGGCGCTGTAGCCGAGCCGTCCGGCGAGCCCGGTGACTCCCTCGCGGTCCACGACCCCGTCGCCGATCAGCCGCATGGCCCGGCCGACGACGTCGGCGCGCACGTTCCAGTCCGCCGATCCGGGCACGGCGTCCGGGCGGCACCGCCGGCAGGCCCGGAACCCCGAGCCCTGCGCGGCGGCGGCCGTCGCGAAGAAGCGCACGTTGTGGCGTTTCGGCGTCACGGCGGGGCAGCTGGGCCGGCAGTAGATGCCGGTGGTCTCGACGGCGAAGAAGAACGCGCCGTCGAACCTCGCGTCCCGGCTGCGGACCGCCTCGTAGCGGGTGTCCTGGTCCCTCATGCACCCCAGTCTTCGCGCCCGGGCGCCACCCCGCTAGCGGGATTCGGACACGGAGTCCGACGGGGCGGCGGTCGGCCGGACGGCCGTCAGCGGGGCGGCCTTCAGCGGGGCGGGGCGGGGCGCCACGGCCCGCGGCCCCGCTTGGCCTCGCCCGCCGCCCGGCCGACGGCCTGCTTGCGCTTCCAGTCCTGCCGGACGTCGGCCCGCATCCGGGCGTCGGACTTGGCGACGATCCACTGGTTCTCCCGCACGAGCTTGCGGTAGCTCTCCAGGCGGCGCTGGGGCAGCTCCCCGTCCTCCACGGCCGCGCGGACGGCGCACCCGGGTTCGGCCTCGTGCGCGCAGTCGTGGAAGCGGCAGTCGCGGGCGAACTCCTCGATCTCCGAGAAGACCTGTCCGACCCCGGTGCCCGCGTCGTAGAGGCCGACCCCGCGCAGCCCGGGCGTGTCGATGAGGACGCCGCCGCCGGGCAGCGGCAGCAGGTTGCGGGTGGTGGTGGTGTGCCGTCCCTTGCCGTCCATGTCCCGGGTGGCCTGGACGCCCATCACGTCGGCGCCCACGAGCGCGTTGGCCAGGGTCGACTTGCCCGCGCCGGACGCCCCGAGCAGGACCGAGGTGCCCCGGTGGACGAGGCCGGCGAGCTCCCCGACGCCCACGCCGTCCCGGGCGCAGACGGTGAGCACCGGCACGCCGGGCGCGCTGGCCTCGACGTCCTCGACCAGGTACGACAGCGCGACGGGGTCGGGCACGAGGTCGGCCTTGGTGAGCACGACGACGGGCTGCGCGCCGGACTCCCAGGCCAGCGCGAGGAACCGTTCGACGCGGCCCAGGTCGAGTTCCACGGCCAGGGACATGGCGACGACGGCGTGGTCGACGTTGGCCGCGAGGATCTGGCCCTCGGAGCGCTTGCTGGAGGTGGACCGCACGAAGGCGGTGCGCCGCGACAGCAGCGTGCGCACATAGCGCGGGTCGCGGCCCTCGGGGTCGACGGCGACCCAGTCGCCCGTGCACACGACCCTCATCGGGTCCCGGGGGACGACGAACTCGGTGTCGGCGCGGACGGTGCCGTGCGGGGTGACGACGTCGCACAGGCCGCGGTCGACGCGCACGACACGGCCGGGCAGAAGCCCCTGCGCGGCGTGGGGCGCGAACTCGGCCTCGCGGTCCGCGTCCCAGCCGTAGGGGGCGAGGGGATGCGGCGCGGCCGGTGCGTCCGACGCTGCGGGAACCGCCGGGGAAGCGGCGACCGGGGAAGCGGAAAGGGAAGCGGAAGAGGAGGTGGAAGAGGAGGTGGAAGCCGCGGAAGAAGCGGGGAAAGTCAAGGGAGACCCTTCACAGGGCGGTCCCGGCGGCGCGCTCACGGGCGCGCGGAAGGAAGGACGTGGTCAGCCGGAGACCGCGGAGGTGGAGTGGACGAACGTCTGGCCGCTGCGAACAGCACCCGTCTCGGCGACAGTCATCGGTCACACCTCCCGCTTCCGTGCACGACTGGGCGCGGTGGCCGTCGGCCACCGCGTGGAGCCCCCTCAGCATAGGAACCCTCGGGGGCCCGGCGCCACCGGATTCCGGTGCGGACGCCACCTGGCGCCCACCGGCCGCGCCGGGCCGGGCCGGCTCAGGAGGCCGTGCAGGCCCGCCCGTTGACGGTGAACGCGTACGGCGCGGTGTTCTTCTTCTGCCAGGAGGCGAGGAAGCCGAAGGTGAGCGTGCCGTTCGCCGCGACGGACCTGTTGTAGTCGGCGGCGGTCGCGGTGACGCGGGAGCCGTTCTGCGCGACGCTCGCGTCCCACATCTGGTCGATGCGCTGGCCGTCGCGGAACGACCAGGCCACCCGCCAGGAGTCGAGCGTCACGGCGGTGGTGACGGTGACGGTGGCCTGGAAGCCGTCGGGCCACTGGTTGACGAGGTCGTAGGTGACCTCGCAGGCCGCCTCGTCCTCGCTCCCGCCTGCCCCGGCGGTGGCCGAGGAGGTGCCCTGGGGCTCGGGGTCCGGCTTCCCGGCGTCGCCGCGCGTCGCCGTCGGCGTCGCGCTCACGCCCGGAGCCGGGCGGGACGAGGACGGCGCGGCGGAGGTGGCGGGCCCGGCGGACGGCAGGACGGAGCCGGGGCCGGCCACCGGGCTGCTGTCCGCGGGGTCGCCTCCCTTGGCGATGTTCTCGCCGCCGCTGTCGCCGGGCATCATCGACACGGCGAGCGCCAGCGCGGAGACCAGCACGGCGGCGACGAGCATGCCGTTGCGCCGCACGCGCGCCCGGCCCGCGGCGGAGCGCTCCGCCGCGCCCTGGGCGTCCGGCAGTTCGGGGCGTCCGCCGCCCAGGCGCACCTCGGAGGCGCGGCGGCGGCGTTCCAGGTAGGCGAGGCCGCCCCAGCCGATGACGCCCTGGGCGAGCGCCGCCGGCAGTCCGCCCCCGTGCAGCCGCAGACAGGCGGCGGCCTCCGCGCACTCCACGCAGGTGGCGAGGTGCCGGGAGAGGTCGGGAGGCGTGTCCGCGGCGGGTGAGCGGGTGACGGCGTCCAGGAGCCGCACGTAGCTGCGGCACTCCGCGTCCATCGGGGTGTCGAGGTGGTTGCGGTGGCAGCGGTCCCGGAACAGGCCGCGGACCTGGTTGAGTTCCTCGACGGCGGCGGCCGGGTCCAGGCCCTGACGGCGGATCACGGCGTGCAGGGGCAGCGCCTCCACCTCCGCCAGCCACAGCAGGGCGGCGTCGGGTTCCTGCATGTCCCGCAGTCCGCGCAGGGCGATGGGCCGGCTCAGCGGCGGTCCGACGTAGCGCGCGGCCTTGTCGGAGTTCAGCCACAGGCGCAGATCGGGGTCGAGCCGGTGGCCCAGGCCCCGGGCCTCCCAGGCCGCGGCCGTGGTGCGTACGGCGGTCAGCAGCAGCGGGATCCTGGGCAGCCGGGAGGAGCGGCGGCCGACGCCTCGCGCGCCGGCGTCCTCGGCCGCGCGGGCCTCGCGTATGCCGAGCGCGAACGCTTCGCGGGCCAGTTGGTTCGCCGCGGTCGAGCCGGACGTGCACAGGTCCGCGTACGACAGGACGGCGTCCCAGCACTCGGAGAACAGCGCGGCCTCGGCGGCGTCCTTCGGGGTCGGCAGGTCGGGCATGAGTCTCCTGCATCCACAAGCGAGGTCAACTCACCATGACGGCAATGGAGTTGGGGGGAACCTCGCGGCAGGGGCAGAGCTTTTCACGTTACCGACACAACTGACAAGCGCCCTGTTCAGATGTCATGTCAAGACAGCAGGACAGACAACGAACAGGGGTCGAGCAGGCTGCCGCGCCCGGTTCTCCGGTCTCCAGTACGGGCGCGGACCGCCTCGTGTTCACCACCGGCACCACATGGCGGCAACCGTCCCGGCGGCCCACCCCGGTGCCGGGACTATACGGTCGCCGAGTCCTGCGCCGGAAGGCTGTCCATGAAGGAACTCACCGAGAACACCGCGCGGCCGGGCCCGGGCGGGCCGTATCCGGGCGGCGAGGAGAGCCCGAACTCGTCCATGGTGGCGCGATAGGCCTCCAGCAGCCGGATGTGGTACTCCAGCGGCGCGCCCTGCGGATTGGCCTTGCCGAGCGGGGTGGTGGGCTCCGGGCACCAGGTGGTGAAGCGGGGCGTGATGCCCTGCGACATGAAGAAGCGCAGGCCCTCCGTGGTGGAGGCGATGGCCTGGTCGACCGTCGTGAAGCCGAACGGCTCGGCCATCTCCACCCCGGCCACGAAGTTGGGGATCACGTTGCGCGCGCCGAAGATCTCCGCGGAGTCGAGGATCCGCTTGTGCCACTCGTCCCGGCCGACGTACCGCTCCTTGCCCGGGCAGTACATCTTGAAGAGGTACTCGTCCCACACCTCGTAGTTGGGGTGGTAGATCTGCACCCCGTAGTCCTTGAAGCGCTGCACGTCGTCGCGGGGCAGCGCCTGGGCGACGACCTTGCCGATCCAGCGGCCGGGGAAACGCTCCTCGATGGCCTTGGCGTAGTGGCCGTAGAAGTCGGCCTCGTCGCGGCCGGAGACGGTCTTGGTGATCGCGCCGCCGGTGAGCGTGTAGGCGGTGGACGCCTTCTGCGTGTCGTAGCGGTCGATGATCTCCAGCGCCTCGAGGACCTCCTCGACGTCCTTCACGCCCGTGTACGGCCGTCCGGCGGCCTTGTGCTGGCGCCAGTTGTGGTTGATGTCGCAGTACTGGCACTCCTCCTTGGCGCCGAAGTACTGGCACACCCGGAAGACGGTCAGGTAGATCAGGTAACCCCACTGGATGGTGGGGGCGACCTCCATGACGGACTTCCCGTTGGAGAGCTTGTGCCGGTAGTACTCCGGCATCGGCGGCACGCCGACGTCACAGACGCGCCGGCCGTCCAGGTAGAGCCCGAGCAGGCCCTCGTCGTCCGCCGCCACCCGGTAGGGGGAGGACGGGTTCACCCGGACCGAGACGACGGTGCGCCGCAGGTCGTAGGGGCCGCCGGTGAGGATGATCTCCTCCGGCGGCCGGCGCAGCGCGGCCTCGCCCAGTTCGGGCAGGGTGCCGTGGTCGAAGGAGAAGATGAAGTAGGACTTCGGCTTCACCTCGCCCGATTCGTTGTCGCTGAGGGCGGAGGGGTCGAAGGCCACACCTCCGCGCAGCAGGTCCTCCTTGAAGACGGCCTCCCGCGGAACATGCGGAAACCGCTCCATCAGATCCTCGACCAGCGCGGTACGGCTGCCCATCCCTCTCTCCTCCCGGTTCACACGTACGACTCCTCACGGTATGCCCCCGGCGGCGCGGGAGTGGGGGCGGGGGCCTCGTGTTGCGGGCAAGGTAGGTTCCACCTGGGAACTCGCCGTTCCCGATCTCCTCGGAAGGAGCGCGCAGTCGCATGTCGCAGACCGTGACCAACTGGGCCGGCAACATCACCTTCGCCGCCGCGGAACTGCACCGTCCGCGCTCCCTCGACGCCCTGCGCTCGCTCGTGGCGCGGAGCGCACGGGTACGGGTGCTGGGCAGCGGCCACTCGTTCAACGAGATCGCCGACCCGGGTGACGGCGGGGTGCTGCTGTCCCTGGAGGGCCTGACCGGGGAGATCGACGTCGACACGGCGGCCCGGACCGTACGGGTCGGGGGCGGGGTCCGCTACGCCGAGCTGGCGCGCCGCGTGCACGAGCACGGGCTCGCGCTGCCGAACATGGCCTCCCTGCCGCACATCTCGGTCGCGGGATCGGTGGCGACCGGTACGCACGGCTCGGGCGTCCGCAACGGTTCGCTCGCCTCGGCCGTGCGCGAGGTGGAGATCGTCACCGCCGACGGCTCGACCGTGGTCGTCGGACGGGGCGAGCGGCGGTTCGGCGGGGCCGTCACCTCGCTGGGCGCCCTCGGGGTGGTCACCGCGCTCACCCTGGACCTGGAACCCGGCTATCTGGTCGAACAGCACCTCTTCACCGAACTCCCGCTGGAACGACTGGACTTCGAGACGGTCGCGGCGGCCGCGTACAGCGTCAGCCTGTTCACCGACTGGGCCGCGCCGGGCTTCCGCCAGGTCTGGCTCAAGCGGCGGACGGACCAGCCCCTCGCCGACTTCCCCTGGGCGACCCCGGCCGTGGCGGCGCTGCACCCGGTGCCGGGCATGCCGGCGGTCAACTGCACCGAGCAGTTCGGGGTGCCCGGGCCCTGGCACGAGCGGCTGCCGCACTTCCGGGCGGAGTTCACGCCGAGCAGCGGCAACGAGCTCCAGAGCGAGTACCTGCTGGCGCGCGGACACGCCACCGAGGCACTGCACGCGATCGACCGGATCAGGAACACGGTCTCCCCCGTGCTCCAGGTCTGCGAGGTGCGCACCGTCGCCGCCGACGAGCAGTGGCTGAGCCCCTCCTACGGGCGCGACACCGTCGCGCTGCACTTCACCTGGGTCGAGGACGCGGCGGCGGTGCTGCCCGCGGTACGGGCGGTCGAGGCCGCGCTGGAGCCCTTCGGACCGCGCCCGCACTGGGGCAAGGTGTTCGCGATGCCGGCGGACGTGGTGCGCGGGCGCTATCCGCGGATGGACGACTTCGCGGCGCTGGCGCGGGTGCTGGATCCGGGCGCCAAGTTCACCAACGCGTTCCTGCGGGGCGTCCTCGCGGGCTGACTTCAAGCCACTCCGGGCGACTTTATAAAGCCCCTTTCCTAACCCCTTGTAGAACGGTTCGGCAGCCCATAGCCTGACGCGGCGCCGGTGCCGTCGCAGTGCGGGCCCGCCCGGCACGCGACGGGACGGAAGGGATGAGGGGGCACGCTGCATGAAGCGCGGCACATCACGTGACATCCGTACCGCGAACCGCTATGAGGTGCTGCGCCAGATCATCGCCGCCTCGCCCACCTCCCGGCAGGAGCTCGCGGCGGCGACCGGGCTCTCCCTCGCCACCGTCGCCACCCTCGTCGGCGAACTGCTCGACCTCCGCATGATCACCGAGGTCGGGTTCGAGGACTCGGCGGGTGGCCGCCCGCGGGGACTCGTGGCCGTCAACGCGTCGGGGGGCGCGTTGATCGGCGTGGACATCGCGGAGACCTACGTCCATGTGGAGCTCTTCGACCTGGCCCTGAACGTGCTGGCCCGGGCCGAGGAGAACATGCGGCCCGGTGAGAGCCGGCCCGAACAGGTGGTCGCCCATGTCGCCGCGGCCGCCGGATCGGTGGTCGCGCAGGCCGGGGTCGAGGCGGCCCGGGTGCTCGGCGTCGGGGTGAGCGTGCCGGGGCAGGTGGACCGGGCGACCGGCGTCTCCGAGTACGCGCCCAACTGGGACTGGCACGACGTGCCGTTGCTCGACCTGCTCGCCGAGCACATCGCCTATCCGCTGTACCTGGACAACCCGCTGCGCGCGGGCGCGGTCGCCGAGCTGTGGTTCGGGGCGGCGCGCGGGCGCGGGGACGCCGTGGTGGTCAACCTGGGCACGGGCGTGGGGGCCGGTCTGGTCCTCGGCGGGGGGCTGCACCGGGGCGTCAGCAACAGTGCCGGGGAGTGGGGGCACACCACCCTCGTCCTCGACGGCCGGCTGTGCCGCTGCGGCAACCACGGCTGCGTGGAGACGTACGTCGGGGCGCCCGGCATCATGCAGAACCTGCGCGAACTCAGCCCGCGCAGCACCCTGTTGCATCCCGACGACCAGACCGCCACGATCGACGCACTGGCCGCCGGGGTGGCCGCGGGCGACCCGGTCGCCGTCAAGGTGGTCCGGGACACGGCGCGTTATCTCGGCGCCGGCATCGCCAACCTGGTGAACGTGCTCAATCCCGAGGTGGTGGTGCTGAGCAGCTGGGTCGCCGCCCGGCTCGGCGCGCCGCTCCTGGAGGAGGTGCGCGAGGCCGTCGCCCGGCACGCGCTGAAGCGCCCGCTGGCCGCCAGCCGGATCGTGCTCTCCCCGATCCCCAGCGACCCTGCCTGTCTCGGGGCGGCCACGTTCGCCCTGGAAGGCGCGTTGCAGTCGGTGGGACAGCGCGGCGCCCGACGCGCCGTCCCCGCCGGGACCAGGCCCCGCCCGGCGCCGCCCGTCCCCGGACCCGTGGAAGGCACGCGGCCTTGACCCCGCCCACCGGCGACTTACGCCCCGCCCCGCACGCACCCGGACAGCCGCCCCGCCCCTCCGGAGCCCCGGCCGCCGGCCACGGAGCCGCGCGGCCCGTCCGCCGCGCCGGAGCCCCGGCCGCGGGGTGCGGGGCCCGGGCGCTGTGGCGCGATGTCGGCGGCAGGGCCGTCGGGGGCGCCCCCGTGGCCGGGGTGACGGTGGACAGGGCCGCCGGGGTGCGCCGGGCGTCCGGGGCGTGGGAGAAGCCGTCGGGCGTTCCCCGGGGCGCGGTCGCCCCTCCGTGCCCGCCGGAGGCTGCGGTACACCGGGACGGTGCGCCCGCCCATGGCCTCGCACCGCGCCGATCGGCGATCGCCGACGGGCCCCGCACCTGCCCGACCGGCGCGGATCGCTCCACCGCCGGCGAGCGGCGAGGCGACGGGGACGCGCAGGTGATCCCGCGCGGCCCCGCACACCGGGACCGCGGGGCTCGGCCCGCGCGGTAACCCGACGGGGCATCAGCCCCCCCCTTGAGCGAGGGTCGCCGGCCCTGACACCGGCGGCCCTCAACCCTCTTTCAGCGCGCCCGCGTTACCCCTACCGCGACCGCTTCACACCCACCTCTCACGCACCCCGCGTTCGCCATTCCGAACCGAACACAACGCTTCGAACAGACTTCGTCCAACCCCTTGCCGAAGCCTTAGCCGAAGGTTAGCGTCCGGCTCCGCAACGCCATTCGAGCCATCCGGCGCCGAACCCGCCGAGCCGCAGCCGTACTCGAGACAAGGACGTCACCATGTCGGCAATGAGCAACAGCAACTGGTCCCGCAGGTCCCTCTTCCGGGCCGCCGCCGGCATGGCCGCCGCCGGCTCGCTCGCCGCGTGCGGGGGAAACAACGGGCGCGGTGGCGGGGCCGGTTCGGGCGTCGCCCTGACGCAGTACTTCCACGCGTACGGCGAGGCGGGCACCGAACAGGCCATCAGGAAGTACGCGAAGGCCTACGACAAGGCCGCCGTGAGCACGCAGTGGATCACCAGCGCCGACTTCGAGAGCAAGCTGTTCGCCACGCTGCTCACCAAGAACGCGCCCGACCTCTTCGAGTTCCACCCGCAGATCCAGATGGTCAAGAGCGGCCAGGTGGCGGACCTGACGGACATCATCGAGCCGGTCAGGAACGACTTCAATCCGGCCGACATCACGTCGCACACGGTCGACGGGAAGATCTACGGCGTCCGCATGATCGACGACCCGCAGTTCTTCTTCTACCGCAAGTCGATGCTGGAGAAGGCCAAGGTCGAGGTGCCGACCACGCTCGACGAACTGGCGGAGGCCGCCGCCAAGCTCACCACCGGCAAGGTCAAGGGCCTGTACATGGGCGACGACCTGCACAGCGTCATCAACCCGATGATCTGGTCCGCGGGCGCGGACACCCTCGACGCGAAGAACCAGATCGCGTACCACACCCCCGCCGTCATCGAGGGCATCAAGAAGATGCGCAAGCTGTTCACCAGCGGCCATCTGCTGCTCGGGGCGCCGACCGCCTCCTGGGACCCCTCCTCGCTCAACCAGGGCCTGTGCGCCATCCAGTTCTGCGGTATGTGGGCGATGCCGTCCATCCAGAAGGCACTCGGCGACGACTGGGGCGTCTTCCCCTTCCCGAAGACCGTCGACTCGGGCAAGCCGTCGGTCTACAACGGCGGTTGGTCGATGTTCGTGAACGCCAAGGGCAAGAACGTCGAGGCGGCCAAGGCGTACGTCAAGTGGCTGTGGATCGACCAGAAGAAGTACCAGGAGGAGTGGGCCACCTCCTTCGGCTTCCACATCCCGCCGCGCACCTCGATCGCGCAGACGGCCACCAAGCTCAAGTCGGGCAACGCCGCCGAAGGAGTCCGGCTCTTCAACGAGTTCGGGCACTTCGACAACATCGGCTGGACCCAGGCCATGATCACCTCGCTCGAGGACGTCTTCGCCAACGCCGTCCGCAAGGACATGGACCCGGAGGCCGCGCTCGACAAGGCCGACACGGCCGTCGAGCGCGAACTGAAGAAGCTGTTCGGATAGGCCGCGGGACGGATCACGACATGTCGACGACCAGCACGCGCGGCCTCGCGCGCCCCGCCCCGGCGAAGGCCGCACCGGCCAGGCCGCGGCGGGGACTGCGGGGCAGCCCCACGTTCAACTTCTGGCTCTTCTGCGGGCCCTTCCTCGTCGGTCTGGCGATCTTCGTCTACGCGCCGATCCTGTGGAGTCTGTGGCTGAGCTTCTTCGAGGCCCGCTTCACCGTCACCCCCGACAAGTTCGTCGGCTTCGAGAACTACACCTACATGCTGACGAACGACGACTTCGTCGGCTCGCTCGGCACCTTCACCGCCTTCGCCGCGTTCATCGTGCCCACCACCTGGGCCCTCTCCCTGGGCCTGGCCCTGCTGGTGAACCGGCTGCGCTTCATGCGGGCGTTCTTCCGCTCGGTCTTCTTCCTGCCGACCGCGTGCAGTTACGTGGCCGCCTCGCTGATCTGGAAGATGTCCATCTTCAGCGGGGTCCGCTTCGGCCTGATGAACACGGTCCTCGGCTGGTTCGGGATCGAGAACATCGCCTGGCTCGTCGACCCCGACCCGCCGTGGTACTGGCTCGTCATCGTCACGGCACGGCTGTGGCTCCAGTCCGGCTTCTACATGATCCTCTTCCTGGCCGCGCTCCAGAACATCCCGGGTGAGCTGTACGAGGCCGCCGCCATCGACGGCGCCAAGCCCGGCTGGCAGACGTTCCGCCACATCACCCTGCCCCAGCTGCGCGCCACGTCCACCGCGGTGATCCTGCTGCTGCTGATCGCCGCGTACCAGGCCTTCGACGAGTTCTACAACCTCCTGTCGAAGACCACATGGGGCCGCCCGCCCCTCGTCGAGCTGTACTACAAGGCCCTGGGCGAGAGCCAGGACTACGGCGCCGGCAGCGCGGGCGCGGTCATCCTGACCGTGCTGATCTGCGCCGTGACCCTGCTCCAGGGCAAGTTCCTGGGCTTCGGCAGGGGGGAGGAGGCGAAGTGACCACCACGACGCCCGAGGTGCGCGAACCGGCGAAGCCCGCGGAGCGGGCCCGCCGCGACCGGCGCGGCGGTGGCGTGATGAGCTCCACCGGGCTCTACGTCGCCACCGGGATCGCCGGCTTCTTCTTCCTGGTCCCCTTCTACCTGCTGGTCCGCAACGCCCTGTCCACGGACACCGACATCACCGGTGAGAACTGGAAGTTCTTCCCCACGGACATCCAGTGGGGCAACATCGGTGAACTGTTCACCGACGAGACGGTGCCCTTCGCCCGCTCCCTGTGGAACTCGGCGGTCGTGGCCACCCTCCACACCGCCGGTGTCCTGCTGGTGTGCTCCCTCGCGGGCTACGCGCTCGCCCGCATCCCGTACAAGCACGCCAACAAGGTCTTCTACGCCGTCCTGGGCACCCTCATGGTCCCCACGGCGGTCACCTTCGTGCCGAGCTTCGTGCTGGTCTCCTCGCTCGGCTGGGTGGACACCTACCGGGGTCTGATCATCCCGGGCCTGTTCAGCGGTTTCACCTGCTTCCTGTTCCGGCAGTACTTCCTGGGATTCCCGCGGGAGCTGGAGGAGGCGGCGCGGGTGGACGGACTCGGCTACTGGGGTGCGTACTGGCGCATCGTGGTGCCCAACTCGCTGAACTTCTTCGCGGCGATGGCGACCATCACCTTCATCAACGGCTGGAACTCGTTCCTGTGGCCGCTGGTCATCGGCCAGGACCCGGGTTCGTGGACCGTCCAGGTCGCGCTCTCCAACTACATGACCAACCAGACGGTGATCTTCCATCTGATCTTCATGGCCACGGCCATGTCCATCCTGCCCCTGGTGTTCGTCTTCCTCTTCCTCCAGCGCTGGCTGGTGCAGGGGATCGCGCAGACCGGCATCAAGGGCTGACACGCTCCCCTTCGAGACCTGGAGACAGATGTCTTTCCGCACCACCACCGACGTCGCCTACGTGGAGGACGTCTCCCCGGGCAGCGGGGCGCTCGCGCCCCGCGCCTGGTACGCGTCGTCGGACGCCCGCTCCCTGTCGCTCAACGGGAGCTGGCGATTCCGGCTGTCCGCGACCGCCGACGCCGAGGACGACTCGTTCGCCGCGGAGGGCTACGACGCCGGCGGCTGGGCCGAGATCGCGGTCCCGGGCCACTGGGTCCTCCAGGGCGACGGCGCCTTCGGCTCCCCCGCCTACACCAACCACCTGTACCCCTTCCCGGTGGACCCGCCCCGGGTGCCGACGGAGAACCCGACCGGCGACCACCTGAGGGTCTTCGACCTGCCCGCGGACTGGCCCGGTCCCGCCGACGGCGGAGCCGTCCTGCGCTTCGACGGCGTCGACTCCTGCGCGCGGGTGTGGCTGAACGGCACGGACATCGGCGAGTTCAAGGGGTCCCGGATACCGCACGAGTTCGCGGTCGGCCACCTGCTCAGGCCGACGGGCAACGTCCTCGCGGTCCGGGTCCACCAGTGGTCGGCGGGCTCCTACCTGGAGGACCAGGACCAGTGGTGGCTGCCGGGCATCTTCCGTGACGTCACACTGCTGCACCGCCCGGCCGGCGGCGTCCTCGACTTCTTCGTGCACGCCTCCTACGACCACCTCACGGGCGCCGGCACCCTGCGCGTCGACTCCGACGTCGACGGGCGGGTGGTCGTGCCGGCCCTGGACATCGATGTCGAGACCGGATGCCCGGTCACGGTGCCGGTGCGGCCGTGGACGGCGGAGACCCCGGCGCTGTACGACGGCGAACTGGTGACCGAGGGCGAGCGGGTGCCGCTGCGCATCGGTTTCCGTACCGTCGAACTCGCGGACGGCCTGATCAAGGTCAACGGCCGGCCCGTCCTCTTCAAGGGCGTCAACCGGCACGAGTGGCACCCGGAGCGGGGGCGGGCCCTGGACCTGGAGACCATGCGCGCCGACGTGCTGCTGATGAAGCGGCACAACGTCAACGCGGTCCGCACCTCGCACTACCCGCCCCACCCGGCCTTCCTCGACCTGTGCGACGAGTACGGGCTGTGGGTCGTCGACGAGTGCGACCTGGAGACCCACGGGTTCGTGGAGCAGGACTGGCGCGACAACCCCGTCGACGACGACCGCTGGACTCCCGCCCTGCTGGACCGCGCCGCCCGCATGGTCGAGCGCGACAAGAACCACCCCTCGGTCGTCATCTGGTCCCTGGGCAACGAGGCGGGCACCGGGCGCGGCCTGACCGCCATGGCCGAGTGGATCCACGGCCGCGACACCTCACGCCTCGTGCACTACGAGGGCGACATCGACTGCCGTGACACGGACGTCTACTCCCGCATGTACGCCTCCCACGACGAGGTGGAGCGGATCGGGCAGGGCCTGGACGGCGGCACCCACCGGCGCCGCGCCCTGCCGTTCATCCTGTGCGAGTACGCCCACGCCATGGGCAACGGGCCCGGCGGACTGGCCGACTACCAGAAGATCTTCGAGGCGCACGAGCGTCTCCAGGGCGCCTTCGTGTGGGAGTGGATCGACCACGGCATCGAGCACCCGCGGCTGGGACTCGCCTACGGCGGCGACTTCGGCGAGGAGCTGCACGACGGGAACTTCGTCTGCGACGGTCTCGTCCTGCCCGACCGCACCCCCTCCCCCGGCCTGGCCGAGTTCAAGAAGGTGATCGAACCGGTCGCCCTGACGGCCGGTGACGACGCCACTCTCCGCGTCACCAACAAGCAGGACTTCGCCGGACTCTGCGCCCTCGCCTTCACCTGGGCGTTCCAGGTCGACGGCGAGACCGTCGGCTCGGGCGACCTGGCGGTGCCCGCCCTCGCGGCCGGCGAGTCGGCCGACGTGAAGCTGCCGCAGCCGCCCGTCCTCGCCCCGGCGGGCGCGGAGACGGCGTGGACCGTGCGGGCCGTACTGGCCGAGGACACCGCCTGGGCCGACCGGGGCCATGTGGTGGCCTGGGGCCAGGTGCCGGTGACCGCCCGGGCGTTGCCGGCGGTGACCCCGACCGCGGCACCGGTGGCCGGCGAGCGGGTCGTCACGCTGGGCCCGGCGACCTTCGACGCCCGCACCGGTGAGCTGCGCGGCATCGGCGGGGTGGACGTGACGGGGCTGCGCCTGGACGTGTGGCGGGCGCCCACCGACAACGACGACGGAGCGCCCTGGCAGTCGGACGTCCGGTACGGCGTGCTCTGGCGCGAACTGGGCCTGCACCGGATGCGGCACCGGCTGGACGCGGTCGAGGTCGGGGACGGCGCGCTGACGGTGCGCAGCCGGGTGGCGCCCGCCGCCCGCGAGGTGGGGCTGTCGACGGTGTACCGGTGGGTCTCGGACGGCGACCGTGTCCAGCTGACGGTGTCCGTCACCCCGGAGGGCGACTGGACCCTCCCGCTCCCGAGGCTGGGCATCCGCTTCGGGCTGTCCGCGGCCGACCGGGTGTCCTGGTTCGGCGGTGGCCCCGGCGAGGCGTATCCGGACAGCAGGACGGCGTCCGCGCTCGGCCGCTGGCGGTCCACGGTCGACGCCCTCCAGACGCCGTACGTCCGGCCCCAGGAGAACGGCGCCCGCGCCGACGTCCGCTGGGCGGAGCTCGGCGGCCTGCGCGTCGAGGGCGCCCCGGAGTTCTGGTTCAGCGCCCGGCGGTGGACGACCGAACAGCTGGACGCGGCCGGGCACCTGACGGACCTGGTGCCGGGAGAGACGGTGTGGGTCAACCTCGACCACGGTCAGCACGGCCTGGGTTCGCAGTCCTGCGGCCCGGGCCCCCTGCCGCGCTACTTCCTCGACGTGGCGCCCGCGCAGTTCTCGTTCGTCTTCTCCGCGGTCGATCAATCGATCGACAGTTTGATCGACATTCCGACACGGTGATGACGTCTCCCGCGGCCGGCCGGCTACCAGCCGGCCGGCCGCGCCGCACTGGAGGGTGAACGAGTGATCGGCAGCATCGAGGTGCGCGGCCTGTCCCGCACGTTCCACACCACCGTCCGCCGCCCCGGCCTCGTCGGCGGTCTGCGCTCCCTGGTCGACCCCGAGCGGGTTGCCCGGCACGCCGTCCGCGACATCACCTTCGACGTCGCCGCGGGTGAACTCCTCGCCCTCCTCGGCCCGAACGGCGCGGGCAAGTCCACGACCATCAAGATGCTCACCGGCATCCTCACGCCCACGGCCGGCGAGGCGCGTGTCGCGGGCGTGGTCCCCTACCGCGAGCGGGAGCGCAACGCCCGCAACATCGGCGCCGTGTTCGGGCAGCGCACACAGCTGTGGTGGGACCTGCCGGTGCGCGAGTCGTTCGCCGTCCTGCGCGACATCTACGAGGTGCCGAAGGCGGAACACACGGCCCGGCTGCGGGAGTTCGACACGCTGCTCGACCTGTCGTCCTTCTGGGACACCCGGGTGCGTCATCTGTCCCTCGGCCAGCGCGTGCGCTGCGACCTCGCGGCGGCGCTGCTGCACGACCCGCCCGTCGTCTTCCTCGACGAGCCGACGATCGGGATGGACGTGGTGGTGAAGGAACAGGTCCGTGAGTTCCTGCGTCACCAGGTCGAACAGCGCGGCCGTACCGTCCTGCTGACCACGCACGACATGACGGAGGTCGAGCGGCTCGCCGAGCGCGTGGTGCTGATCAACCACGGGCGGGTGGTGCTGGACGGCACCCTCGACGAGATCCGCCGCAGGTTCGGCTCCACCTGGCAGGTGCGGGCCACCCTCGCCGACCCGCGCGGCACGGTCGCGGCCCTGCCGGGGATCGCGGTGCTGCGGCACGAGGGCGGCCGGGTCGTGTTCGGCCCGGACGGGCCGGGCGCGCCCACGGTGCACCAGGCCCTGAAGGCGGTCATCGAACGGTACGAGGTCACCGACGTCGCGCTGGACGAGGCGGAGCTGGAGGACGTGATGCGGGCCGCGTACGTGCAGGCGGGCGACGCGTGAGAGTCCTCCCGGCCGCCTGGCGCGCCGCCCGGGTCACCCCGCTGGGCGAGCTGCACGCCCCGCCGCGGATGACCGCCGCCCTGCTGCGGCTCACCGTCCAGGTGGTGCTGGTGGCGTCCCTGTGGCACGGCCTGTACGCCGGTACGGGGACCACGGCCGGGCTGAGCCGCGACCAGGCGGTCACCTACGCCGTACTGGCCGTGCTGGCGTCCCGGCTGCGGGAGCTGGACCAGTACACGGGCCGCGACACCGTCATCCAGCACATGCACTTCGGCACCATCGTCTACTGGTACCTGCGCCCGCTGCCGCCCCGGCGGTACTACGCCCTGCGCGCGCTGGGCGAGCAGCTCTACGGGTTCGCGTGGGCGGCGGTGGGGTACGCCGTCTGTCTCGCCGCCGGTGTGGTGCGCCCGCCCGCGTCGGCCGCCGTGGCCGCGGTGTTCGCGCTGAGTCTGCTGCTCGGCCAGTGGATCCTGTACTACGTCCTGCTCGCCATCGACCAGCTGTGTTTCTTCACCCTGCGCAACAACGCGGCGATGCTCATCCTGCTGTTCGCGCAGAACCTGCTGTCCGGGGTGTACGCGCCGCTGTGGTTCTTCCCCGACTGGTTCGTGACGCTCAGCGGCTTCCTGCCGTTCCAGGCCACCCTGAGCGTCCCCCTCTCGCTCTACGTCGGCCGCATCCCGCTGTCCGGCGCCGTGGCGGCGCTGTCGCTCCAGGCCGTGTGGGTCGTGGTGCTGGCCCTGTTCACCCGGCTGGTGTGGCGGCGCGCCGCCCGGCAGGTCATCTCGCAGGGAGGCTGAGGACCCTGAGGACCGTACGTCTCGCGTGGCGCATCACGCGGCTGAACTTCCGCGCCCAGCTGGAGTACCGCTCCGAGTTCCTGATGATGGTCGCGATCGGCGCCGTCTGGCAGGTGTCGGTGATCGTGTTCGCGACGGTGCTGCTGACCCGCTTCACGGGGATGGGCGGCTGGGACAGCTCGGACGTGCTGCTGATCCCGGCGACCCGGATGCTCGCCCACGGCCTGTTCGTCCTCTTCCTCGGGCGCATGCACGGGATCGGCTACTTCATCCAGGAGGGCAGGATCGACACGTGTCTGGTGCGGCCCATGCCGGTCCATCTCCAGGTGCAGCTGAGGGCGTTCCCCACCAACGCCCTCGGTGATCTGACCGTCGCGGTGGGGCTGATGGCCGGGGCCCTCGGTCGCAGCGGGCTCGACTGGACGGCGGGCCGCGTCTCGTACCTGGTCGTGGCCGTGCTCGGCGGCATGCTGCTGGAGGCCGCCCTGTTCACGGTGGTCGCCTCGGCCGCCCTGCGCTTCCCGGCCGCCGACTACTGGGGCAGCTGGCTGGAGGAGCTGCTCGGCACGTTCGGCAGCTACCCGCTCAACGTGCTGCCCAAGGCGGTGGGCGGCTTCCTCACCTACGGCCTCCCGCTCGCGTTCGTCGCGTACTTCCCGGCAGCCGTGCTGACCGGCCACGGCGAGGGCACCGGCGTCCCCTACTGGCTGGCGGCGGCCTCTCCCCTGCTGGGCCTGCTCGCCTATGTCGGCTCCCGGCTGCTGTGGCGGTGGAGCCTGCGGCACTACACCGGGGTGAACGGCTGACGCCCCGGCGGAGCGCCTAGGATCGGGCGACGTACCCGCAGGTCCGAGCGCAGCACACCCCAGGGCGGTCCCCATGCCACGAGTCGGTCTCACCACCGGCCGCCTCGTCGAGGCCGCGGCGGAACTGGCCGACGAGGCCGGGTTCGAGAACGTCAGCGTCTCGGCCCTGGCCCGGCGGTTCGGGGTCAAGGACGCGAGCCTGTACTCGCACGTCAAGAACCTGCGGGAACTGCGGACGAGGCTCGCGCTGCTGGTCGGCGGCGAGATGATCGACCGGATCGCGGCGGCCGTCGTCGGGCTGGCCGGCAAGGAGGCGCTGGTCGCGTTCGCGGGGGCGTACCGGGAGTACGCGCTGGGCCACCCGGGCCGGTACGCGGCCATGCAGGTGCGCATCGACCCGGACCTCGACCGGGAGCTGACCGCGGACTCGCCCACCCTGCGCCGCACGGCCGAGATCACCTACGGGATGCTCCGCGGCTACGGTCTCGACGAACCCGACCTCACCGACGCCGTGCGCCTGCTGCGCAGCACCTTCCACGGGTACTGCACCCTGGAGGCCGGCGGTGGCTTCGGCGCGCCCCGGGACGTGCAGCGGTCGTGGGACAAGGCGGTCGACGCCCTGCACACGGCCCTGACGCACTGGCCGCGGGAGCCCGCCGCGGACGGCACCGCGGGCGGCACCGCGGACGGCCCGGGCTGACGCCGACGGCCCGGGTCGCCGGCCCGGCCCGCTACGCCGCGTGCCGCCGTTCTACGGCAGGCCGCCCACCGGCGCCACCGACCACACCGGCGTCGCGGTCGACCCGGCGGCGGCCCCCTCCGCGGCCGTGAAGCGGAAGCGGACGGGCGCACCCGCCGGCCAGCGCACGCCGAGTTCGTACGCGTCGTGGGCGTCGCCGGTACCGGTACCGCGCACCTGGACGGACACCGACTCCGGGAGGGGCCGCGGGTCGGGCTCGGCGGTGAGGCGGGCCAGCGCGACGAAGAGGGTCGCGGGCCCCTGGGCCACCGCACCCGTCAGCGGGGCCGGGCCCGACAGCCCGTGCACGGCGACCAGTTCGGCCCGCTCGTCCCCGCCCTCGGCCGCGGCCCAGCCCGTGACCCGCACGTCCGTACCCGGTGGTGCGCCCGCCACGAGGTGGGCGCGCACCTCCACCGCGCCGTGCGCCACCACCAGGCTGGTGACCTGCGCGCCGCCGCTCAGCGTGTACCGGGAGGCCGCCCAGCCCTCCCCCACGCCGAGCGGGACGATGCCCTCGCGGTGCGGGTCACCGCCGACCGTGACCGTGTTGTCCGGCGGCGCCCCGGCCGGCCGGGTGACCGTGGAGTAGGCGAACCGGGTGTAGTGGGGGTCGTAGCGGACGTCCTCGCTGCCGTGGTTGTGCAGACGCACCAGTCCGTCCGAACGGGTCGACTGCACCAGCCAGTTCGGGGCGCCGATCGGGGTGAGCGCGTCCTCGCGCTCGGCGGGGCCGGGCTCCTCGGCCGCCGTCCACACCTCGTGTTCCGGCGGGAGCAGCAGCCCGAGGAATCCCTTGCTCGCCCAGTAGGGGGAGGCCGGCCCCGAGTACCCCTGGAGGACCGACGCGTCGGGGCCGTGCCAGCCGAGGGTCAGCAGCCCCTGCGCGTCGACGGCGCCCCGGTCCAGGAAGTACCGCAGCGCGCCCGAGGCCAGGCGGCGGGTCTCGCCGGGGAGCAGCGGGGTGTGGCCGGTCAGGGCGCCCAGCCACAGGGGGGCGGTGGTGGCGAAGCGGTAGGTGAGGGAGCGGCCCTGGTGGAGCGGGGCGCCGTCGGCGCCGAACAGGCGGGCGTAGTCGGCGAGATGGGTGGCGAGCCGGCCGCCGTAGAGGGCGAGCAGGTCGGGGTCGTCGGCCAGCCAGGCGTGCAGGACCGGGTAGAGGTGCATGGCCCAGCCGTTGTAGTAGTCGAAGGCGCGGCCGGGGCCGTCGCTGTACCAGCCGTCGCCGACGTACCACTGCTCGATGCGTGCGAGGCCCCGGTCGATCGCCTTGCGGGAGGCCTCGGGCTCGTGGCCGACCGACTCCAGGAAGCCGCCGACCGTCACGGGGAACAGCTCCCAGTTGCAGGGCCAGGGCTCGGCGGTCAGGGCGTCGCCGAGCCATCGCGCGGCGCGCTGGCGCACACCGTCGTCGAGGCGGTCCCAGAGCAGCGGGCGGGTCAGGCGCAGCGCGAGGGCGATCGACGCGGCCTCGACGAGCGGCTGGCCGCGGTCCTCCACGCGGGGCCAGGCACCGCCGACACCGGCGGCGAGGCCGCTCGCGTACCGCTCCAGCGCCGTCTCGTCGCGGCGGAAGGCGGCCAGCAGCAGGGTGCGGGCGTACCCCTCCAGGCCGTCGGAGAGGCGGCCCGACCAGCTCTGCCGGTCGCCGGGGAGGTGGTACAGGGCGCGGTCCGCGGTGGCGTACGGCTCCACCGCGGCGAGCAGGGCGTCGGCGGCCGCTTCCCAGTGGGCGCGGGTGTATCCGGTGCGGGGGCTGCGGGCGGGGTCGGGCGGGGGCAGGCGCATCTGCTGTTCTTTCCTTCGCGGCCGGAGCGGATCCTGGGCGGGCGGATCCTCGGGGGGGGACCTGGGGGCGTCCCGGTTCCGGTCGGGGCGCCCCCAGGCGTTCATCCCACCCGCACGGTGCCCCTCGGCACCAGACGCAGGGCGGCGATCGCGTCGCGGACCAGGCCCGCGAACACGGTCGCTCCGTGCACGGAGGTGTGCGTGTTGTCGCGCTTCTCGTTGTACAGGTAGAGCGCCTTGGACCCCTCGACGCCCAGGGACTCCACCAGTTCCTTGGTCCTGGCGGTGAGATCGATCAGCGCGACGTCCTGCGCGGCGGCGACCGAGCGGATCACCGCCGGGTGGTCGACGCCGAGTCCGTTGACCAGCAGGGCCGTCGGGTTGTTCAGCGTGCCGTCGGCGCTGAACCAGCGGCGCACGACGGGAGTCACCAGGACCGGACGGCCGCCCTTCTCCCGGACTCCCGCCACCAGTGTCTCCAGATTCGCCCGGTACGTCGCCTCGTCGGTCGTCTTGTCGTTGTGCGCGAGCTGGATCAGGACGAGGTCGCCGGGGCGGATCAGCGTCCGGACGGTGGCCCAGAGCAGCGGGTTCCCCAGATACGTGACCGTACTCTCGCCGGAGTCGGCGTGGTTGGCGACCGAGACGCCCTTGCGCAGGTACTGCGGGAGTTGCTGGCCCCAGCCCGTGTAGGGCTCCGCCGACTGGTCGCAGACCGTGGAGTCACCGACGAGGAGGATCTGCCGGGCGTGCCGGGCGGGGGTGACGCGGATGTCGGCGAGCGCCGGCGCCGCGCCGCCGACGGCCAGGTCGAGTCCGGCGGTCCCGGCCGCGCCCGTCGGCTCGCCCTCGGGGGTGCGCACGTCGACGGTGAAGCTGCGGACGACGCGTCCGCCGGCGGGGGCGGTGGTCTCGGGGAGCAGGGCCCGCCGGGTCTCCCCGGTGAGGGAGGTGCTCGACGCGGTGTCGCCGCCGAGGACGACCCGGACGTCGTAGGTGCCGGACGGGACGTCGAAGTGGCAGGCGGTCGCGGTGCAGTCGCCGATGCCGAGCGGCGCGCGGCCGCCGTGCGCCCGGGCCTGGGCGGCGGGTACGGCCGTCACGGTGGCGGCCAGGGTCAGTGCCGCCAGTACGGCGGTGCTGAAACGTCTCACTTGCGGCTCCTCCGCGCGGGGACAGGGGCTGGCGGCTGGACCGTACCGCCTCTGGCAAGCGCTTTCTAGAGCTGGGACCGATTTCATAAGATTGCCAACCCCCAGCGGGTGAAAGCCCTTTCGCGAAATCGATTCAACTGCCAATCTCTCAGACACCCGCACCCCCACACCTCCCGAAGGAGGGCACCCCCATGTCCGGATCCGAGAGCACCAGGCCGGTCCGACGCCGCACCTTCGTCCTCGGCACCGCGGCCGCCGCCGGTTCGGCGGCCGTGGCCGGGCCGCTCGCCGCACCGGCCGCCGCGGCGGCCTTCGGCTGGAGCGACAACGGCTCCGACTACGTCGTCGACACCGGCGCCGCCCTGGTGTTCAAGGTCAGCAAGACCACCGGCGACCTGACCTCCCTGGTCTACCGCGGCACCGAGTACCAGGGCTACGGCGGCATGAACTCGCACATCGAGTCCGGCCTCGGCAGCTCCACGGTGACCGTCGCGCAGTCGGGCTCGACGATCCTGGTCTCGGTCACGCACGGCACGCTCAAGCACTACTACGCGGCCCGCAGCGGCGAGAACAACGTGTACCTGTGGACCGACAAGGCCGACGCGTCCGTCTCGGCGACCCGCTACATCGTGCGCGTGAAGGCGGGCCTGTTCCTCAACGACCAGCCCGACTCCTACACGTACACGACCAGCACGATCGAGGCGTCCGACGTCTTCGCCAAGTCCGACGGCCAGACCCGCTCCAAGCACTACTCCGGGCTGCGGGTCATCGACTACTCCCACATCGGCTGGACGACCGGCAGCGTCGGCCTGTGGATCGTGCGCAGCAACCACGAGAAGGCCTCCGGCGGCCCGTTCTACCGTTCCCTGCTGCGCCACCAGAGCGCCGACGGCGGCGGCCTGTACGAGATCCTCTACTACGGCCAGAACCAGACCGAGGAGCAGCGCTTCGGCCTCCAGGGCCCGTACGTCATCGCCTTCACGGACGGCGGCGCGCCCTCCTCGGCGCTGTTCCCGGGCACCCTGACCACCCCGTGGGCGGACTCCCTCGGCATCTCCGGATACGTGGCGGCGAGCGGCCGCGGGCGGGTGGCGGGCGTCGGCATCACGGGCCGCGACACGGCCCACCCGTACACCGTCGGGCTGGCGAACGCGGCCGCGCAGTACTGGGGTGCGGCCCGCGCCTCCGACGGCTGGTTCTCGATCACGGGGGTGCTCCCGGGGACGTACACGCTGACCGTCCACAAGAGCGAACTGGCCGTCTACAGCACGCAGGTGACCGTGACGGCCGGCGGGACGACCACGCTCAACTCGATCGCGATCCCGTCGTCGAACGACCCGGCCAACGCGAGCGCGATCTGGCGGATCAACGACTGGACCGGCACGCCGAGCGGTTTCAAGAACGCCGACCTGATGACGTACGCGCATCCGTCGGACGTCCGCGCCGCCGCCTGGACCGGCAACGTGGTGATCGGCAGCGGCAGCGAGACCTCGGCGTTCCCCTGCTACCTCTGGAAGGACGTCAACAGCGGCCTGCTCGTGTACTTCAGGCTCACCGCGGCCCAGGCCGCCGCCGCGCACGTCCTGCGGATCGGCGTGACGACGGCCTACGCCAACGGCCGTCCGCAGGTGGTGGTGAACGACACCTGGACCTCGGCCGTGCCCTCACCGCCCACCCAGCCGGGCACCCGGTCCCTGACCAACGGGTCCTACCGGGGCAACAACCACACGTTCACCTACAGCGTCCCCGCGAGCGCGTGGCTCACGGACACCGGTCGGTACAACGTGCTGAAGATCAACGTGGTGAGCGGTTCGGGGACGACCTCCTACCTCAGCGCGGGCACGTCGATCGACGCGATCGACCTGCTGAACTGAGGGCCGGTCAGCTGCCGCGCGTCCACTGCTGGTTGGTTCCTCCGTTGCACGTGTACGTGATCACGGCGGCGGAGTTGGCGGTGGACGCGCCGTTCACGTCGAGGCACTCGCCGCTCGTGCGGGCCTTGACGTTGACGTAGCTGCCCGACGTCGCCAGCGACCACTGCTGGCTGGTGGCCGTGGTGTTGCAGTTCTCCTGGGAGACCGTATCGGCGTTCTCCTGCACGCACAGGGAGCTGTTCCGGACGACGAGCTGGTAGTAGCCGCCGCCGACGGACCTGAACCAGTACTTCTGGTTGCCGCCGCCGTTGCAGTCGTACTGCTTGATCTGGGCGCCCGCCCACAGCGACTGGCTGGTGACGTCCGCGCACCGGCCGCTGTGCCGGGCGACGAGGGTGTTGTACGTGGCGCTCGTACCGGTGACGGTTCCCGCCGCCGTGTCCACGGTGACCTCCGGGGCCCAGGACATCGACAGCGAGGTGGCGGTGGGGAACGTCAGCGGCAGCCAGACGTAGCGCGAGTCGTTGACGGTCCCGCCGAAGGAGTTGCCCCAGCGGTCCCCGAGGTAGAGGTACGACGTCCCCGACGTCCCCTGCACGGGGAGGACGTACGCGGTCTGCGAGCCGAACGCCGTCGAGTCGCCGACGTCGGTCATGGCGGTCCAGGGACCGGCGAGCGAGGTCGAGGTGGCGTACTGCTGCTGGTTGGGGCTCCAGCCGGTCGCCCCGGAAGTCAGCATGAAGTAGACGCCGCCCCGCTTGAACAGCGCCGGGGCCTCGCGGTGGCCCCCGTGCCAGGGGTCGGCGACCAGGCTCGCGACACCGGTGTAGTCGGCCGTCAGCCGGTAGATCTGGAGGTCGTAGTTCTCCCGCGCGGCCGAGACCATGTACCCGGCGCCGTCGCTGTCCACGAAGACCGTGATGTCACGGGACATGTGCTGGCCGAGGGGGCGGAAGCTGCCCTGCCAGGCGTAGTCGCCGTCGACGGTGTCCGACACGGCGACGGCGGCGCGCGCCTCGCTGTAGTCGGTGCCGTTCTCCTTGTGCATCCACATCACGAACTTGCCGGTGGCGGCGTTGTACATGACCTTCGGGCGCTCGATGTTGGCGGCGGCCAGCTCGGGGTCGCTCGACTGGGTCAGGACGCGGTTGCGGAACTCCCAGTTCTTCAGGTCGGTGGAACGGTAGGCGTCCACGGAGCGGAAGGTGTTGTCGGCGTTGCGGTCCTCGCCGAACCAGTAGTAGTAGGAGCCGACTTTGAGGACTCCGCCGCCGTGGGCGTGCAGCGGACTGCCGGAACCGTCGGTGAACTGCGTGCCGTTGGCGACCGTCACGGACGCCGCCTGGGCGGGTCCCGCGGTCGCGAGGGCGCCGATCAGCACCAGACACAGGGCGAGCAGGGTCGTGTACGCACGTCTCATCTCACGCACGCTCCTTCACGGTGTCGGCGAGGGGGACGCCGAAGTCGGATCGGGGATGCCGTCCGGGTGCCGGCCGGGGCCCGGCACCGGGTGGGACGGTCGAGGTCGTGCGGCCGGTCGCCGGCGCTCCCCCGGGGGATCCACGCGGCTGCCTCTCGGGGAACGGGCGTTCGGATCACGAACACCATGTGGTATGGCGAACGCCGAAAAGGTAAGGGTGTGTTACGGGCAGGTCAACGGGTCGGACGGGACTTGAGGGAAAGCCCTTTCCGGAGGTTTCCGGCCCGATGGTCGTTTTCCGGGGCGCGCGGCGCCCGGGCCGCACCGGGTAGAGGTGGGTTTTCTGTTATCGGCGCGGCGCCGGCACGTCTCCCATGCGTGCGCACCTTTCTCCCCACCCCCGCGGCGGCCTCCGGCGCCCTCGCGAGCCTCGCCCTGCTCCTCGCCCTCGCCCTCGCTCCCCCGGCCGCGGCCGCCGGCACCCACGACATCACCGCCGACGTCCTCGCCGGCCGGGACGTGACGCTCCTCGGCGACAGCGTCGTCACCGTGCCCCCCGGAACGACCGCCGTGATCCGCCGGGCCGGCGCGCCGCCCTTCCTGGACCACACCGGCGACGCCCCCACGACCGGCGCCTTCGACGGACTGCGCGAGGGCGCCGAGGTCGAGACGGCCGGCACCGCCCACCGGACCGGCCACCGCATCACGTACCGGGGCGGCGACGGCAACGACGTCGTCCTCACGCCGGAGGCCGCGCACCCGTCGGCGACCCCTCAGCGGGCGGGCGACGCCTCGGACACGCCCCCGCCACGGACGCGCGGCGCGTTCGGCTGGTGGCCCTACGTCCTGGCCGCGGGCCTGCTGGGCACCCTCCTCGTCCCGTCGAGCCTGCGCGTACGCGGCCCCGCGGGGCGGGGGTCCGCGGGCCGCGGGACCGCTGACCGCAGGGCCGGTGGCCGCGGGGCGAGCGGCCGCCGGTCCGGCGGACGTCGGGGCGGTCGTCGGCACTCGGCGGCCGGGTGACGAGCGGCCGAGTGGCTCGCGTGCGGCTCGGCGGGGTGGGCTGCGGGGACCCGTCGTGCGGGGGTGGGCGTCCCGTCGGGGGCGTACGACGTGTGGCCGGGTGCGTCCCGTGATGTGGTCGGGCTGTTCAGCAAGCGGACGGGCCGCGCCCCCTCGTGCCCCCTTCGGCTAGCGTCGTGCCATGACCAGCGACACCCCCGCACCCCTCGCCGGCACCTCCCTCGCCGCGGCTCTCGCCGCCGGAGCAGTCGTCCTCGACGGCGGCATGTCCAACCAGCTGGAATCCGCCGGACACGACCTGAGCGACGAGCTGTGGTCGGCCCGGCTGCTCGCCGCACAGCCGGAGGCCGTCACCGAGGCGCACCTCGCCTACTTCGAGGCCGGTGCGGACGTGGCGATCACCTCCAGCTACCAGGCCACGTTCGAGGGCTTCGCCAAGCGCGGCATCGGCCACGACGAGGCCGCGCGCCTGCTCGCGCTCAGCGTCGAACTGGCCCGGCGGGCGGCCCGGCAGGCCCACGACGGCGGCGTCACCCGCCCGCTGTGGGTGGCCGCGTCGGTGGGACCGTACGGGGCGATGCTCGCGGACGGCTCCGAGTACCGGGGCCGCTACGGGCTGAGCGTCGGGGAACTCGAGCGGTTCCACCGCCCCCGGCTCGAGGTCCTGGCCGCCGCCGCGCCCGACGTCCTCGCCCTGGAGACGGTTCCCGACGCCGACGAGGCCGAGGCGATGCTGCGCGCGATCCGCGGGCTCGGCGTGCCGGCCTGGCTGTCGTACTCGGTCGCCGGGGACCGCACCCGTGCCGGGCAGCCGCTGGACGAGGCGTTCGCGCTGGCCGCGGAGGCCGACGACGTCATCGCGGTCGGGGTGAACTGCTGCGCGCCCGAGGACGTCGAGGGCGCAGTGGCGACCGCGGCCCGCGTCACGGGCAAGCCGGTCGTCGTCTACCCGAACAGCGGCGAGGCCTGGGACGCGGAGGCCCGCGCCTGGACCGGCCGGTCCTCCTTCACCACCGAGCAGGTCCTCGGCTGGCGGGATGCCGGGGCCCGGCTGATCGGCGGCTGCTGCCGCGTCGGTCCGACGGCGATCACGTCGATCGCCGGCACCCTGACCCCGGCCTGACCCACCGCCCCCACGGACAGGCGGCGTGGGACTCCGTCGCGCCGTGAAGGCGCCCGGCCCGGCTGCCCGCGGACTGCGCACGCCCCCCGTCCGCCAAGACCCGCGCCGGGCCCGCCCACGGCACACGCGCACCTCCCCCGGCACCGTCACGTCGGTGAGGTGCGTGCGGTCAGCGTCCCTTCACTCCGCCGGACCGGCGCAACCGGCGTACCGCCGATCTCAGCTCCGTGCCGCGCGGCACCTTGCGAAGCAGCGGATCCACGGGAGGCGCGCCCGCACCGTCGACGGCCTCGCCCGCCACCGCGGCCGCCGCTTCCGCCGTCCACAGGGCCAGCTCACGGTCGCGCGGGCCGTACGCGGTGTACGACATCCCGTCGACGTCGTGCCGGACGGGACCGTCTTTGGGCCCCGCGCCCACGCCCTCGCCCTCGCCCTCGCCCTCGCCCTCGCCGTCAGCATCCGCATCCGGCTCCGGCTCCCCGAACATCCGTACCGGATGGGCCGCGCCCCACGCCTCCCATCCCGGATCGCCGGTGGTCACGAACCGCGTCCACGCTCCGTGCATCGCGTCGGCGAGTTCCTGCGGCGCGCCGCCCCCGGCGAGCTTCGCGGACTCGGCCGTCTCGCCGGTGTCGAAGACGAAGCCGAGTTCGAGGGCGTGGCAGGCACCCAGCCCGGGCCGCAGCGAGGGCCACGCGAACTCGTACACCCACGACGAGCCCGGCCGGGCCTCGGCCAGCCGGTGCAGCGGCCGGCGCAGCAGGTTGTCGGTGACCATCTGGCCGACGATCTCGGCGGTACCCGCCCCGGGGTGCAGGGCCCGGTACCCGCGTGGCACCTCGTGCCCGCAGTGGCAGCGGGCCATCGCCCCGGCGAGGGCGACGGGGCCCAGCCGGTCGACGCGGTCCGTCAGCCCGCCCGGCACCAGCCACAGCCGGTACTCGTCCCGGGTCCAGCCGAGCAGCAGATCGGTGCCGACGGCGGCGTCCCCGTCGATCAGGGCCTGGAGGGGGTCGCGGGGGACGAGATCGCCGTCGACGACGATGCCGAAGGCGGGCCCGCCGAGGACCGGGCTGCTGAGCCGGCCGACGTCGGCCTGCGTGCGCAGCAGCAGATCGCGGTCGACGGCGGCGAAGGCCTCCGCGGTGGCGGGGACCTTCAGCCGCGCGGCCATCCGGCGGACCATGCGCCGTACCTTGTCCCGTTCGAAGGCCTCCGGCGGTCCGCTCTGGAGGACGGCCCGCCGGAACAGGCCCTGCGCCTGCGGGGCCGCGATGAGCACGCCCGCGCTGATGGCTCCCGCGGACTGCCCCGCCAGGGTGACCCGGTCCGGATCGCCTCCGAAGGCCCTGATCGACCGGTGGACCCATTGCAGCGCGGCGAGCTGGTCGCGCAGACCGGGATTGGCGGGCGCGTCCGGAAACAGGCCGTAACCCTCCACCCCCAGCCGGTAGTTGACCGAGACGAAGACGATGCCGTCCCGAGCGAAGGCCCGTCCGTCGTAGACCGGAACGGCCGAGGAGCCCCTGGTCAGGGCGCCGCCGTGCAGCCACACCAGGACGGGCAGCCGGGAGGCTGGACCGGGCTCGGGCGTCCAGACGTTGAGGTTGAGGCAGTCGTCGCCCGGCACGACGGGGTCGGACAGGTACTGGGCGAAGGCCTCGGAGTACGGCGGTTTCGGCGCCGTCGGGCCGAAGGCGCCCGCGTCGCGCACCCCGTCCCACGGGTCGGGCGGCTCGGGCGGCCGGAACCTGCGGGGCCCGAAGGGGGGCGCCGCGTAGGGGATGCCCCGGAAGACCGCGATGCCGTTCTCGTGCCGCCCGCGTACGGCCCCGTAAGGGGTCGTGACGACGGGGTGACGGGGGTCGGGGTCCGTCGGATCTGCCGCCATCTCCTCACCAGCCCTTCGCCGCGCTCGCGCGCCGGTATGACCAGAGCACCACAACAGCGCGCGGTATTCCGGCCCACGCCCCCTCGAACAGGGCCGTTCGGGGTACCCCCACGCTTACCCCCTGCCGACGCGCCCGCCCCCACGGAAGCCACAGCGAAACCGCAACCTCACCGGCACCGGGTCCCTCAGAAGGCCCTGACCCGTGGCGGAGCCGGCCAAGGCTCTGCCAGGGGCCCAGCAGAGCCTTGGCCCCTGGCAGAGCCGAAGCGCTCAGCGGACCTGACTCGTACTGGAGCCGGGGGGCTCTGCGGGCCCTGGCTCATGCTGAAACCGGGGGATCTCCGCGAGCCCTGACTCGTGCTGGAGCCCGGGTTCTCAACCGAGCCCGCCCCTCAGCCGTCCGGCGACTCGGCGGAACCGGCGGAACCGGCGGTACCGGGTGTCCCGGAACCCTGGCCCACAGCTGAGCCGGGGGCTCACCGGAGCCGAGTCCCCTGGTGGAGCTGGGCTGCTCTGCGGGGCATCGGCCCATCGTGGAGCCGGAGCCTCCGCCGTGCCGGACGTCTCAGCGGGGCCCGCGCAGCTGCCCCGGGGGGCCCAGCGGCATCGCTCCCCCGAAACACCGGCCCGGCAGGGCCAAGGCTCCGCTGACACACCCCGCGCCGCTGTGAACACCCCGCTTGCGGCGGACGCGCAAGATCCCGCGTTTTCCGGAGTCTTCACGTCACGCCCCGCCGCACCTAGGATAGCAAGCGCTTTCTGCGAGCCGCCTGAACCGGATCGGCTCCGTAAGGGCGCTGGTCGAACTTTCGCTGGCCCTCGGGCGGGCCGGAGAGGTGGTTCCCGATGGTGCGCACCGCTGGTGCGAGCACGAGCGTGACGGCAGGGCCGACCCTGGCGGTCGTGGCCCGCGAGGCGGGGGTGTCCGTCCCGACCGCCTCCAAGGTCGTCAACGGCAGGGAGGACGTGGCCCCGGAGACCAGACGACGGGTGACGGAGGCCCTGGACCGGCTGGGTTACGTCCGCAGGCCGCGCCTGGACGTTGGCAAGCCCCCTCGGCTGATCGACCTCGTCGTGCACTCGCTGGACAGCTCCCGGTCGGGTGCGGTGCTGCACGGGGTGGAGGAGGCGGCCCACGACGCGGGACTGGACGTGGTCGTCTCGGCCGCCCTGTCCCGCAGCCGCGTCGGCCGGCCCGAGCGCGGCTGGCTCGACAAGCTGACCGTGCGCGGTTCGGCCGGGGTGCTCTTCAACCTGGCCGAGCTGACGGCCTCCCAGTACGCCTGGCTCGAGCACCACCGCACACCGTTCGTGATGATCGACCCGGTGGTCGAGCCCCCGCCGGGGGTGGTGTCGGTGGGCGCGGCCAACTGGCAGGGCGGGGTGACGGCCACCGAGCATCTGCTGGCGCTGGGCCACGAGCGCATCGCCGTCGTCTCCGGCCCGCGGCGCAGGATGTGCAGCAGTGCCCGGGTCGCCGGCTACCGCTCGGCGCTGGCAGCGGCGGGGGTCGCGCACCGTCCCGAGTACGTGCGCAACGGCGGCTTCGACGAGTCCCTCGCCGAGCGGCGCACACGTGAACTGCTCGACCTCCCCGAGCCGCCGACGGCGGTCTTCGTCTGTTCCGACCGCATGGCCCTCGGGGTCTGCCTCGCACTGGCGGAACGGGGACTGCGGATCCCGGACGACGTGAGCGTGGTCGGGTTCGACGACCTGCCGGAGTCCCGGTGGACCACGCCCGCGCTCACCACCGTGCGTCAGCCGCTGGCCGAGATGGCGGCGACCGGCTTACGGCTGCTGCTGCGGATGATGGACGGCGAGCGGCCGGAAGGGACCCGGACCGAGCTGTCCACCCGGCTCGTGGAGCGGTCGAGCACGGCGCCGCCGCGCGGGTAGGCGGGACGGGACGCGGCCCGGGCCAGGGCGGAGCGGGCCGGGCCGGGCCGCGGGAGATCCTTGTCAGCGCCGGCGCGCCCTCGCTCCGGTCTGCCGACCAGACCCTCCCTCAGGTCGACGGCGCCGCCGGCGTGGCCGCGGCCGCCTGGAGCCCGCGCGGGGCCGGGGTCACGCGTTCACGCTCTCGGGGGCGGTGCGCAGGCGGGCGATGTTGCGCTCCAGCAGTTCGGTCGAGGCCCGCACACCGACGCCGCTCGCCGCGTCCACCTCGGGCAGCCTGCCGTCGGCCCGCTTGAGGTCGGCGAGCGCGGAGTCCATCGCCGCGTGGGCGGCGAAGAGACACGGGGTGCTGTAGATGGCGACGTCGACGCCGAGGTCGGACAGCTCGCCCAGGGAGAGCCGCGGGGACTTCCCGCCGGCGATCTGGTTGAACAGCAGCGGCTTGTCGCCCACCACGTCACGGATCCGGCGGATCCACTCCACGGTGCGCACCCCGTCCACCAGGATCACGTCGGCGTCCGTGGCGGCCAGTGTCGCGGCCCGCCGCAGGATGTCGTGCTCGTCGGTGGCGTCCGTGCGGGCGACCACGACCATGTCGCGCCGGGTGGCCAGCACCATCTCCAGCTTCGCCAGGTACTCGCTCAGCGGCAGCACCTGCTTGCCGTCGGCGTGCCCGCACCGGCGCGGCCGCTTCTGGTCCTCCAGGATCACTCCCGAGGCCCCGATCCGCTCCAGGGCCTCCACCACGTGGCAGGCGACCTCCGGATCGACGTACCCGTCGTCGATGTCGACCAGCAGGTGCTGCTGCGGGAACGCGCCCCGCAGCCGCTGGACGAACGCGAGCATGTCCGGCCAGGCGATGAAACCGATGTCGGGCAGCCCGTAGTGCGAGGCGGCGAAGCCGAAGCCGGAGACGAACATCCCGTCGTAGTGGTCCGCGGCGATCGACGCCGAGTACATGTCGTACACGCCGATCAGCGGGGTCGTCCCGGGTGCGGCGATCCGCTGCCGCAGCTTGTTCCCGTAAGTCACCGTCCGGCTCCTCCCATGGAGTCGAGGGGTCGACACACCAGCGGCACGGCAGCCGTGGCGACACGCCAGCCCTTTGCCAGGACAAAAGGATCTCCGTGTCGGCGCACGGCACTCGCGGCGCGCGGGCCGCGCTCACCCCGATGGCGCAACCGGTTCACCGGAGAAACGTCACTGGTCCGCCGACCGGGCCGCCCAGGCGATGCCCCCGCGCAGATGGGCGCGGAAGCCGGGGTCCGTGTAGGCCTCGGCGGCGTGTCCGAGGGCCGTGTAGAACACCCGCCCGGCCCCCTGCTCACGGCACCACACCAGCGGGTGATCGGCTCCCATGCCGCCGCCCGTGTACGACGACTCGTCGGCGACGGCGAGGACCCGCACCCGCCCGCGCGGGCTGACCCGGAAGTCGTACCACTCGTCGGTGAAGTCCCAGCGGGCCGGCAGCGCGCGGGTGGCGGGGTGGCCGTGGTCCTCGGTCAGCACCCGGCCGGGCTGGTACGCGGGGTGGCGGGCGAAGCGGGCGCCGAGCAGCTCGCCGTAGTACGGCCAGTCGTACTCCGTGCACGCGGCCGCGTGGACCCCGGCGAAACCGCCGCCGGCCTCGACGTAGGCGGCGAGGCGCGTCCGACCGGCCGGGGTCAGCACCTCACCGCTGGTGGAGAGGAAGACCACGGCCGCGTACCCCTCCAGGGGAGCTTCCATAACCGTCGGGTCCTCGGTGTGGTCGACGGTGAACCCGCCCAGCCCGCGGACGGCTGCGACGGCGTCCTCGATGGAGTCGTGCCGGTAGTCGGCGGTACGGGTGTACACGAGCACACGGGCGGTCATGAGGAGGAGCCTAGGCGGCGGGCACCGCCGTCGGCGCACCCCCCGGTCCGCAACCGCACGGCCCGACACCACGCGGCACCGCACCGCACCACACCGCGTACCGCGGCGTCGCACGGCACGGGCACGGCACCGCCGGGACCCATAGCGGCCCGGCCGGGGCGCCGGGAGGCCGGGAGGCCGGGAGGCCGGGAGGCCGGGAGGCCGGAACGGGCGCGCCCCGGCTTGCGAGTCGTGGTCCGGCCCCGGGGGCATGGTCCGGCCACGGAGCCCGGTCCGGCCCGGGGTGGGCGCGTACGCTCGGGCGGGATGAACACCCTTCCCGCACGATTCGATCACATCGTCCTCGCAACGCCCGATCTGGCGGCGACGGTCGCCGAGTTCACCCGGCGCACAGGAGTGGTCCCGGCGCCCGGCGGGGTGCATGTCGGGCTCGGCACCCGCAATCATCTCGTCGGCCTCGGCGAACGTGCCTACCTGGAGATCATCGGCCCGGATCCGGATCAGCCCGACCCGTCCGGCCCCCGGCCCTTCGGCGTGGACGCGCTCGCCTCCGCCCGGACGATCACCTGGGCCATCAGCCCGCCCGACCTGGACGCGGCGGTCGCGGCGGCCCGCGCCCGGGGCTACGACACCGGTGACGTGAGGGAGATGAGCCGCCGCCGTCCGGACGGCACCCTGCTGCGCTGGCGGCTGACCGACGGCGGCTGCCCGCATCCGTCCGGCCTGGTGCCGTTCCTCATCGACTGGGGCGGTACGGCCCACCCCGCCGCCTCCGGCCTGCCGGTCTGCCCCCTGCGGGAGCTGACCGCCACGGCTCCGGACCCCGGGGAGGTACGTGCCCTGCTGGCCGCTCTCGGCACCGGACTCGCCCTGGCCGAGGGTCCTGCGGGGTTCGCGTTCACCCTGGACACGCCCAACGGGCCGGTGACGTTCGACTGACGACCTGCCCCGGGGGTGCGAGCCGTCCCGTCCCGCGCTGTCCGTTTCGTTCAAGACCGGCCGCGGGCGGGCTGGCTAGCGTGGCCGTATGAGTCCACGATTCGATGCCGTCGGCCTGGTCGTCTCCGACATGGCCGCCTCCGTCTCCTTCTACCGTCTGCTCGGCTTCGACTTCCCGGAGGGGGCGGCGAACGAGCCGCACGCCGAGGCCGAACTGCCCGGTGGGCTGCGGCTGTTGCTGGACACCGAGGACACGGTCCGTTCGTTCCACCCGCGGTGGCGGGCGCCGTCCGGGAGCGGCCGCGCCTCACTGGCGCTGCGTTGCGACGGTCCCGCCGAGGTCGACGCGGTGTACGCGGAACTCGTCGGCGCCGGCCACCGCGGCGAGCTGGAGCCGTGGGACGCCTTCTGGGGCCAGCGGTACGCCGTCGTGCTGGACCCCGACGGCAACGGCGTCGACCTGTTCGCGCCGTCGGCTCAGTGATCCGTGCGCCCGCGCGTCAGGGCGCCCAGCGTGAGCCCCGTGAACTCCCGTACGTCACGGGAGAGGTGCGCCTGGTCGGCGTAACCGGCCCGCTGCGCCGTCTGCGCGTACGGGACGCCCCGCCGGGCGAGCGCGAGGGCCCGCTGGAGGCGCAGGATCCGGGCGAGCGTCTTGGGGCCGTAGCCGAAGGACGCCAGCGAGAGCCGGTGCAACCGGCGTGCGCCGAGACCTAGTTCGTCGGCCGTGTCGGCCACGGCGCGTCCCGCCGCGAGGGCGTGCACCAGGCGGCGCAACGCCCGGTCGGGCGGGGCCGCCCGCTCGAGCGCCAGCTCCTCCAGTGCCGTCCCCGGGTCCGCTGCGGCGGCGATCCGGCCGCTCAGACGCCGGACCTCGGCGGCCGGCCACAGGTCGGTCAGCTCGACGCGGCGGTCGCGCAGTTCGTGGGCCGGGACACCCAGCAGCGCGGGCGCGGTACCGGGGTACAGGCGGACGCCCGCCCAGGGCGCGGCCGGGCCCCGGACCTGATGGGCGCGGGTGTCCGGCCCTGCGACGAGCAGTCTGCCCTCGCCGAACAGCAGGTCCATGCAGCCGTCGGGGAGCACGGGAAGCGCGCCGGGCGCCGCGGACGGCGTGTGCGTCCACACCACGGCCCCGGCCAGCCGAGCCCCCCGCTCCTGATACACACCCCCAGGCTACGCGGGCCCCCACCCCCGGGAGCCACCCCCGCAAACCCGCTCCGGTGAGATCCCCCGCCGGGGGTCCGGTCCCGGGAGTCCGGTCCCAGGGGCGGTCCCGGCGGGCGCCGCCAGGGAACCGCCACCCGGGATCCGGTACCCGGGATCAGTTCTTCGGTGGCTGGTCCTCGCCGGGGTTCGCTTCGGTGCCGCCGTTCGCGCCCGTGGCGCCGGTGCCGCCGTTCGCGCCGTTGACGCCGTGGGGCTTGGGGGAGCTCTTCGCGTGGGTGCGGAAGCGGCCCGTCACGTCCTCCGGCGGGAGGAACCGCGACCACCGCTCGGGGAACTCGGACGGCATGTCCGGGTCGTCGGGGTCGTCGTCCTCGTGGGCGTGCAGCGCGGCCACGCGGGCGACGTACTCGGCGGCCTCCTCCTGCCGGACGCGTTCGTTGGCCGCGCGGGCCGCGGCCGTCGCGGCGGCCGGCCAGACGCGGTCGATCGCGGCGTTGACGGCGGCGCCGACCAGCACGGCGAACGCGGACACACCGATCCACAGCAGGACGGCGACCGCGGCGGCCAGGGAGCCGTAGATGGTGGCCCCCTCGATCGTGCTCGTCAGGTAGATGCGCAGCAGGAAGCTGCCGAGGACCCACATCGCGAGGGCGACGAGCGCGCCGGGGACGTCCTCGATCCAGGGTGAGCGCACGGGCACGGAGACGTGGTAGAGCGTGGTCAGGAAGGCCACGGACAGGACGATCACGACCGGCCAGTAGAGGACCTGCACCACCGTCGTCGACCAGGGGACGATCCGCACCACCGCGTCCGGCCCCGCGACCATCAGCGGCAGCGCGACGGAGCCGATCAGCAGCGCGCCGACGAACAGCAGGAACGCAACCAGCCGGGTCTTGACGATGCCGCGGACGCCGTCGAGGCCGTACATCACGGTGATGGTGTCGATGAAGACGTTCACGGCGCGCGAGCCCGACCACAGCGCGAACAGGAACCCTATGGAGATGACGTCGGGGCGGCCGCCCTTCATCACGTCGTCGAGGATCGGCTGCGCGATCTGCCGGACGCCCTTGTCGGAGAGGACCGTGCGCGAGGCGTCGAGGAGGTTGGCCTCCAGGCTGGTGATGGTGTCGGTGCCGGTCCAGTCGTCGACGTAGCCGAGCAGACCGATGAGGCTGAGCAGCAGCGGCGGCACGGACAGCAGCGTGAAGAAGGCGGCCTCGGCGGCCAGGCCGAGGATGCGGTACTCGACGCAGGAGTTGACGGTGTCCTTCAGCAGCAGCCAGGCCGTCCGCCGCTTGGACACGTTCCGGTAGAGGGCACGCGCCCGGTGGAGACGCCCGGCGGGGCTCCCGGGTTGCTCGGATGACTGACTTCCTGGCTGCACGACCTAAAGGTATCCGCCGTTCGGGGCTGCACTCACCTCCGGCAAGGCCGCTTCACCGGGTCGGGGAGACGGCGCGCGGAGCACCGGAGGGCCATGACCGCCGTACCCGGGGGTAGGTTCGGGCCATGGCAGGCACCACGCACACCGTGACCAACCAGCCCCCGCCCCTGACCGGGTACGACGTCTACGGCACCGATCGGGCGCTGGTGGCGGCCGTGGACCGGCATCTGGACCCGGACCTGCTCGACGAGACGCACGGTGAGCTCTCGGCGCTCGGCCGGGCGGCCGGGTCGGCGCAGCTCCAGGAGTGGGCGGCGCAGGCCGACGAGAACCCGCCGGTGCTGCGCACGCACGACCGCTACGGACACCGGGTGGACGAGGTCGACTTCCACCCCGCCTGGCACCGGCTGCTCGGCAAGGGCGTCGGGGCCCATCTGACCGACGCCTGGGTGCGTCCGGGGGGACACGTGCGCCGGGCGGCGGCCTTCCTGGTGTGGACGCAGGTCGAGGCGGGGACCTGCTGTCCGCTGTCCATGACCCACGCGGCGGTGCCCGCGCTGCGCGCCGATCCGGAGCTGGCGGCCGAGTGGGAACCCCGGCTGACGTCCACGATCTACGACCGGGGACTGCGGCCGGCCCGGCACAAGGCCGGGGCCCTGTTCGGCATGGCCATGACGGAGAAGCAGGGCGGGAGCGACGTACGGGCCAACACGACGCTCGCCACCCCGCTCGCCGAGGACGGCACGTACGAGCTGACCGGGCACAAGTGGTTCTGCTCGGCGCCCATGTCGGACGGCTTCCTGGTGCTGGCGCAGGCCGCGCCCTCCGCGGGCGGAGGCGGCCCCACCTGCTTCCTCGTGCCGCGCGTGCTGGAGGACGGCACCCGCAACGTCTTCCGGCTCCAGCGGCTCAAGGACAAGCTGGGCAACCGGTCCAACGCGTCCGGCGAGGTCGAGTTCGACGGGACGTGGGCCCGCCGGGTCGGTGACGAGGGGCGCGGGGTGCGCACCGTCATCGACATGGTCGCGGCCACCCGGCTGGACTGCGTGGTGGGCTCCGCCGGTCTGATGCGGCAGGCGGTGGCGCAGGCGATCCACCACTGCGCCCACCGGGAGGCGTTCGGCGGGAAGCTCGTCGACAAACCGCTGATGCGCGGCGTGCTGGCGGACCTCGCGCTGGAGTCGGAGGCGGCGACCGCCCTGGCCCTGCGGCTGGCGGCCGCGTACGACGACGGGGGCGAGCAGGAGCGGGCGCTGCTGAGGATCGCGGTGCCCGCGGCCAAGTACTGGGTGACCAAGCGCTGCGCGCCGCTGGTGGTGGAGGCCGCGGAGTGCCTGGGCGGGAACGGCTACGTGACGGAGTCGGGGATGCCCCGGCTGGTGCGCGAGTCGCCGCTGAACTCGATCTGGGAGGGCGCGGGCAATGTGCAGGCCCTGGACGTGCTGCGCGCGCTGCGCAGGGAGCCGCAGGCGCTGGACGCCTGGCTCCGGGAGGTCGGCCTGGCGCGCGGGGCCGACCACCGGCTGGACCGGGCGATCAAGGACCTGCTGACGGAACTGGCCGATCTGGACGGGGCCGAGGCGCGCGCCCGCCGGCTGGCGGAGCGGTTCGCTCTGGTGCTCCAGGGGGCACTGCTCGTGCGATTCGCGCCCCCGGAGGTCGCCGACGCGTTCTGCGCCTCACGGCTGGGCGGGGACGGGGGTTCGACCTTCGGGACGCTGCCGCACAGCCTGGACCTGGCGTCGGTCGTCGAGCGGGCCGCTCCTCGGCTCTGAGCGAGCCGGACCGCGCGGACCTGCGCGGACAGGAAGCGGGGGTGGTGCTGCGCCGACACGGCACCACCCCCGCCGCAATGGCCCTGCGAGGCCAGGATCGCCGCTCGGGACGGCGTGGCTCAAGTTTCAAACACCCTGTGGACGTTCACCAGGGTTGCAGGGGGTTGCAACTTGTCGGTGGTTGTGACCGGACTGTGCCCCTCCGTCACCGGTGGACGGCAAGATGGGTGCCCGCAGCAAGACCGGAAAACGTCGACGCGAGAGCTTGACATCCGGTCGTCCGTCGTGTCCTTCCGGGAGGCCCAGTGGTGACACCACCGATGAACGTGCCGCGGCTCGCGGCCGTCGACGCCGCGCGGGCGGCGCGGGTGCTCAACGAGGTGCGCGACGCCCGGCTGGCGGGCCAGCGGACGCCGGTCGCCCCGCGGCCGGTGATCGAGCAGTCCTGGGACCGGATGCTGCGCAGCGGGGTGGACCCCGACCACGACTTCCGCGCCGGGCTGCTCAGCGCCGACGAGGTACGGCGGCGGCGCGAGGAGTCGCCGTTGCGGGAGGTGCTGCCGGTGCTGCGCGAGGGGCTGCTCTCGGTCGCGGACGCCGCCCGCCACATCATGGTCGTCGCCGACGCGGAGGGCCGGGTGCTGTGGCGCGAGGGCTGCGGCCCCGTCCTGCGCAAGGCCGACGGACTGGGTTTCGAACTGGGCGCGGACTGGGGCGAGGACGTGGTCGGCACCAACGGCGTGGGCACTCCCGCGGTGGTGCGCCGGCCGGTCCAGGTGTTCGCCGCCGAGCACTTCGTGCGCTCGCACACCGCCTGGACGTGCGCGGGCGCCCCGATCACCGACCCGCGCAACGGCCGGCTGCTCGGCGTGGTCGACGTCAGCGGGCCGCTGGAGACGATGCATCCGGCGACGCTCGCCTGGGTCGACGCGGTGGCCAAGCTCGCCGAGTCCCGGTTGCGCGAACGGCACCTGGGTTCGCTGGAACGGCTGCGGGCGGTGGCGGCCCCGGTGCTGGCCCGCACGGGCGGCCGGGCGGCGGTGGTGGACGCCGACGGCTGGACGGCCGCGGTGACCGGGATGCCGTACGCGCGCCGGATCGCGCTGCCGAAGTCGCCGTCGCCGGGGCGCGGCCGGCTGCCGGCGCTGGGGCTGTGCTCGGTCGAACCGCTGGCCGGGGGCTGGCTGCTGCGGTCGGTGGACGAGTCGGCCGAGCCGCCGCCGCTCGCCTCGACCCGGATCGTGCTGGACCTGACCCGGCCGCGGCGCTGGTCGGTGCGGGTGTCGCAGGGCGCGGGTTCGTGGACGCGGGAACTGAGTCCCCGGCACGCCGAGTTGCTGTACCTGCTGGCCGCCGACCGCGGTGGCCGCAGTGCGGCGGCGCTGGCGGAGGACCTGTTCGGCGACCCGGGCCGTACGGTGACGGTGCGGGCCGAGATGTCCCGGGTGCGCAGGTACCTCGGCGGAGTCCTGGAGCATCGGCCGTATCGTTTCTGCGAGGACGCCGAGGTCGATGTGCTCCTCCCGTCCGACGCCGGGGCCCTGCTGCCGCACTCGACCGCCCCGGCGGTGCTGCGCCGCCGCGCGGCGGCGCCCCGGTGACCCTGCCCCACCCGGGTCCGTACGGTGGCGGCTTCCGCATATTTGCGCAGTCTTCGCCCCCGAGGGCGCCCGACTGCCGTAGCATCCCTCTACGGGTCACCCCACCTGCTCCTCGGTCAACGTACGGATCAAAAGGCGCAGTTGGCCCGCCTCGGGAGGGCAAATGAAGCAACGCGGCCGACACCGCCGGCGCAGACGGGGCAGGGCACTGCGCGCGTTCCTGTCCGCGACCGCTCTCGCGCTCACCGCTGCCGCCACCATGATCAGCGTCTCCCAGGCGAAGGTCCCCGACCGCGGTCCGGGGAACCTCGAAGCCCTCACGGCCTCGGCGGACACCGCGCCCCTGCGGCTCACCGAGCACCGCGTCCCGCAGACCACCCTGGACCGGCTCGCCGCCGGGATGGGCCGGCCGGTGGGGGTCGGCGCGGTGCTGGACGGCGCCGACCGCAGCCTGCGCGACGCGGTCGACTGCTCGTCCGCCGAACGCCGGGCGCTGCCCGTCTCCCCCTCGGCCACGCGCGCGTACTGCTGGAACACCGACGACACCCAGGGCTGGCGGCCCGGCGCGGTCACCACCTCGGGCGACGCGGACGACGACGGGGTCTGGGGCGCGAACCGGGTGATCCTGTCCGGCTGGTCGCGCAGCGACGGCGCGCGCACCGAGCGCGGGCTGGCCCGGGTCGGCTTCGTCGACGCGGGCGACCTGAACCACCTCTCCTACACCTGGGCGCTGCTGGCCGTGCCGGTCGACGGCGGACGGGACTACCGCGGACTGGTCTCCCACGTCTCCGGGATGGTCTGGTACCAGGACAAGCTGCTGGTCACCGCGGACGACGGGGACCGGACCGCGCTCTACGTGTACGACATGAACCGCGTCCAGCGCGCCACGGTCGCCCAGGACGCGGTGGGCCGGGTGCCGGGCGGCTGGTCCGCCAACGGCTACCGCTTCGTCCTGCCGGCCGTCGGCTCCTACGAGCTGAGCGGGGGCTCCGGCGCCCCGCACCCCGCGGCCGTCTCCCTCGACCGCAGCACCGCGCCGGACAGCCTGGTCGCCGGGGAGTGGACCCTCGACGACGGCGACCGCGGCGCCCGTCTGTGGCGCTACCCCTTCAGCACCGCGCCCGGCCACGAGGGACTGCTCGCCACGGACGGCGCCGGACGGGCGGCGGCGTCACAGGCGTACGAGACGAAGGTGACCGGAGTGCGCGGCGTGCTGTCGTACGGCGCGAGGTGGTACGTCACCCGGGCCGCCGGCCCGCGCGACGACCACGGCACGCTGTGGCGCCAGGAGGACTCCGCGGAGGCCGACGACGGCTCCGACGGCAAGGCGCACGAGCCGGGGGCCGCGGTGTGCGGCACCGAGGAGAGCCACAGCTGCTGGTCCCCGTCGACGGAGTCCCTCTCCTACTGGGAGGCGACCGGGGAGGTCTGGACCCAGTCGGGACGGGCGCTCTTCGCGCTGCCGCTGGCCTCGATCGACAGAACGACCAGGTAGATGATTTTCTGACGGGCATGACCGACATCCCCGTGACCACCTGGTCCCTGGAGCAGACCGATCCCGACGACCTGCGTCCGGCCGCCGCGCCCGAGGGCGACGTCCGGATCGTCCGCTCCGAGGTCCCCTCCCCCGAGTACAGCCGTTTCCTGTACGCCTCCGTCGGCGGGGACATCCGCTGGACCGACCGGCTCGGCTGGACGTACGCGCGGTGGACGGAGCACCTGGCGCGTCCGGGGGTCGAGACGTGGGTGGCGCTCGACCGGGGCACCCCGGCCGGGTACGTGGAGCTGGAGCCGCAGGACGACGGGGTCGTGGAGATCGTCTACTTCGGTCTGGTCCCGGCCTTCCGGGGCCGGCGCATCGGCGGGCACCTGCTGTCGTACGGCGTCGCCCGCGCGTGGGACCTGTCGCAGCGCTGGCCGGAGCTGGCCGGGACCGAGCGGGTGTGGCTGCACACGTGCAGCCTGGACGGCGAGCACGCCATGGCCAATTACCTGCGCCGGGGGTTCAAGCTGTTCGACACCAAGGTCGAGGAGCAGCCGGAGGTGCCCGCGCCGGGCCCCTGGCCTGGCGCCTTCCCCGTCTGACCGCCCGCCCATACCGGCTGTGACCTGCGTCGACAAGAGTCCTCGCAGGTCATGTGATCGACGCCACCCCTGTCTCACATTCCGGGACCAAGGTGTCCGCATCGCGGACGAAGCTGGACTGTGTCCAGATCGCCGTGACACGCTTTCGCCATGTCCGGAACTGGAATTGCCTTGGTGAGTCGGCGGCACGTCGACCTCGGCCGCATGTCCAGCGCCATCTGTCCGGCGAGCTGACGAGCCGCAGCGCCGCCGCATTCCTTGCACAGCCTCCCGCCCGCGCGACGAAGCGCACGCACTTCCGTGTGCCCGTAAGCACAGGTCAGAGCCGTTTCCCGTCTGTCCCGAAGGACGTATACCACCATGGCCGCCACCCCGCAGAACCCTCCTGCCGCGACTCCCCGCCGCAAGGTGAGCCGTCACCGCGGTGAGGGCCAGTGGGCAGCGGGTCACTTCACCCCGCTCAACGGCAACGAGCAGTTCAAAAGGGACGACGACGGTCTCAATGTGCGGACACGCATTGAGACGATCTACTCCAAGCGCGGGTTCGACTCGATCGACCCCAACGACCTGCGCGGCCGGATGCGCTGGTGGGGGCTGTACACCCAGCGCAAGCCCGGGATCGACGGCGGCAAGACCGCGATCCTGGAGCCGGAGGAGCTGGACGACAAGTACTTCATGCTCCGCGTGCGCATCGACGGCGGCGCGCTCACGACCGAGCAGCTGCGGGTCATCGGCGAGATCTCGCAGGAGTTCGCCCGGGGCACCGCCGACCTCACCGACCGGCAGAACGTCCAGTACCACTGGATCCGCATCGAGGACGTGCCCGAGATCTGGAACCGCCTGGAGGCGGTCGGGCTGTCCACCACCGAGGCCTGCGGTGACACGCCCCGCACGATCCTCGGCTCGCCCGTGGCCGGTATCGCCGAGGACGAGATCGTCGACGGCAGCCCCGCCGTCGCCGAGATCAACCGGCGCTTCATCGGCAACAAGGAGTTCTCCAACCTGCCGCGCAAGTTCAAGACGGCGATCTCCGGCTCCCCGCTCCTGGACGTCGCCCACGAGATCAACGACGTGGCGTTCGTCGGTGTCGAGCACCCCGAGTACGGCCCGGGCTTCGACCTGTGGGTCGGCGGCGGGCTCTCCACCAACCCGAAGATCGGCGTCCGGCTCGGCGCCTGGGTCCCGCTGGACGAGGTCCCGGACGTCTGGGCCGGCGTGATCGGCATCTTCCGCGACTACGGCTACCGGCGCCTGCGCAACCGTGCGCGCCTGAAGTTCCTGGTCGCCGACTGGGGCCCGGAGAAGTTCCGCCAGGTCCTCCAGGACGAGTACCTGCGGCGCACGCTCGTCGACGGCCCGGCGCCCGCCGCGCCCGTCGAGCGCTGGCGCGACCACGTGGGTGTGCACCGCCAGCGCGACGGCCGCTTCTACGTCGGCTTCGCCCCGCGCGTCGGCCGCGTGGACGGCGCCACCCTGACGAAGATCGCGGAGCTCGCCGAGGCCCACGGCTCGGGCCGGGTGCGGACCACCGTCGAGCAGAAGATGATCGTCCTCGACGTCGAGGAGGCGCAGGTCGCCTCGCTCGTCGAGGCCCTGGAGGCGCTGGACCTGACCGCGCGGCCCTCCTCGTTCCGGCGCGGCACCATGGCCTGCACCGGCATCGAGTACTGCAAGCTCGCCATCGTCGAGACCAAGCAGCGCGGCTCCGCGCTGATCGACGAACTGGAGCGCCGCCTCCCGGAGTTCGACGAGCCGATCACCATCAACATCAACGGCTGCCCGAACGCCTGCGCCCGTATCCAGGTCGCGGACATCGGCCTCAAGGGCCAGCTGGTCCTCGACGAGCGGGGCGAGCAGGTCGAGGGCTTCCAGGTGCACCTGGGCGGCGCCCTCGGACTGGAAGCCGGCTTCGGCCGCAAGGTCCGTGGTCTGAAGGTCACGTCGGAGGAGCTGCCCGACTACGTGGAGCGCGTCCTGAGGCGGTTCCAGGAAGGCCGCGAGGACGGCGAGCGGTTCGCCGCCTGGGTCACGCGCGCCGACGAGGAGGCCCTCTCGTGAGCGAGCGCGCCGCCCCTTTCTACTGCCCGTACTGCGGCGACGAGGACCTGCGTCCGAGCGAGACCCCGGAAGGCGGTCACGGCGCCTGGGAATGCGCGGCGTGCAACCGCGCATTCCAGCTGAAGTTCCTCGGGCTGCTCGCCCGGGGTGTTCAGCGCACCGAACCGGGAGGGGACCGGATATGACGGCAGTTCAGGAAGGCAGCACGACCGAGGAGTTGAAGGCGCTCGCCGAGCAGGCGGGCCGCGACCTGGAGGACGCCTCCGCGCTGGAGATCCTCCGGTGGGCGGTGGACACCTTCGGCGCGCGGTTCTGCGTGACGTCGTCGATGGAGGACGCCGTGGTCGCGCACCTCGCCTCGCGCGTCCTCAAGGGCGTCGACGTGGTGTTCCTCGACACCGGCTACCACTTCCCCGAGACCATCGGCACCCGCGACGCGGTGGAGGCCGTGATGGACGTCAACGTCATCACGCTCACCCCGCGGCAGACGGTCGCCGAGCAGGACGCCGAGTACGGGCCGAAGCTGCACGACCGCGACCCGGACCTGTGCTGCAAGCTGCGCAAGGTGCGGCCGCTGGAGGAGGGCCTCGAAGGCTATCTGGCCTGGGCCACCGGCCTGCGCCGCGACGAGTCCCCCACCCGGGCGAACACCCCGGTCGTCGGCTGGGACGAGAAGCGGCGGAAGGTCAAGATCTCGCCCATCGCCCGCTGGACCCAGGACGACGTCGACGCCTACGTCACCGAGCACGGCGTACTGACCAACCCCCTGCTGATGGACGGCTACGCCTCCGTGGGGTGCGCCCCCTGCACCCGCCGGGTCCTGGAGGGCGAGGACGCACGCGCCGGCCGCTGGGCAGGGCGCGCGAAGACCGAGTGCGGGCTGCACGGCTGACCCCGATGACCGCCACCGCCACGAACACCCCCGCACCCACCCCCACTTCTACGAACCGGGAGAACCACGTGACGACCGGAGCCACCGTCTGGCTCACGGGTCTGCCGAGCGCCGGCAAGACCACCATCGCGCTCGAACTGGCCGGCCGGCTGCGCGAGGAGGGCCACCGCGTCGAGGTCCTCGACGGCGACGAGATCCGCGAGTTCATCTCCGCGGGCCTCGGCTTCAGCCGCGAGGACCGGCACACCAACGTGCAGCGCATCGGTTTCCTGGCCGAGCTGCTCGCCCGCAACGGCGTCACGGTCCTCGTCCCGGTGATCGCGCCCTACGCCGACAGCCGTGCGGCGGTGCGGGTGCGCCACCAGAAGGGCGGGACCGGCTACCTGGAGGTGCACGTGGCGACTCCGGTCGAGGTGTGCTCGGTACGTGACGTGAAGGGTCTGTACGCCAAGCAGGCGGCGGGCGAACTCACCGGGCTCACCGGGGTGGACGACCCCTACGAGGCCCCCGAGGCGCCCGACCTGCGGATCGAGTCCCAGGACCAGACCGTGCAGGAGTCCGCGGCGTCGGTGTACGCCCTGCTCACCGAGAGGGGACTGGCATGACGACGACCGTCGCCGAGACCGAGGAGGGCACGGCCGGTCCGTACGCCCTCAGCCACCTGGACTCGCTGGAGTCCGAGGCCGTGCACATCTTCCGCGAGGTGGCGGGCGAGTTCGAGAACCCGGTGATCCTGTTCTCCGGCGGCAAGGACTCCATCGTGATGCTCCACCTGGCGCTGAAGGCCTTCGCGCCGGCGCCGGTGCCGTTCTCGCTGCTGCACGTCGACACCGGACACAACTTCCCCGAGGTCCTCGAGTACCGCGACCGGGTCGTCGACGCGCACGGGCTGCGGCTGCACGTGGCGTCGGTCCAGGACTACATCGACCGCGGTGTGCTGCGCGAACGCCCCGACGGCACGCGCAACCCGCTCCAGACGCTGCCGCTGACGGAGAAGATCCAGTCCGAGAAGTTCGACGCCGTCTTCGGCGGCGGGCGCCGCGACGAGGAGAAGGCCCGCGCCAAGGAGCGCGTGTTCTCCCTGCGCGACGAGTTCTCCCAGTGGGACCCCCGCCGCCAGCGCCCCGAGCTGTGGAACCTGTACAACGGCCGCCACGCGCCCGGCGAGCACGTCCGGGTGTTCCCGCTGTCCAACTGGACCGAGCTCGACGTCTGGCAGTACATCGCCCGCGAGGGCATCGAACTGCCCGAGATCTACTTCGCGCACGACCGGGAGGTCTTCCGGCGCGGCGGGATGTGGCTGACCGCCGGCGAGTGGGGCGGCCCGAAGGACGGCGAGAGCGTCGAGAAGCGCCTCGTGCGCTACCGCACCGTCGGTGACATGTCCTGCACCGGCGCCGTCGACTCCGACGCGGTCACGCTCGACGACGTCATCGCCGAGATCGCCGCCTCCCGGCTCACCGAACGCGGCGCCACCCGCGCCGACGACAAGATGTCCGAGGCCGCGATGGAAGACCGCAAGCGCGAGGGGTACTTCTAAGCATGAGCACCATCATCTCCGAGGAACTCTCGGCCACGACCCTGCTGCGGTTCGCCACCGCCGGTTCCGTCGACGACGGCAAGTCCACGCTCGTGGGCCGGCTCCTGCACGACTCCAAGTCGATCCTGACCGATCAGCTGGAGGCCGTGGAGCGTGCCTCGGCCGGCCGCGGCCAGGACGCCCCCGACCTGGCGCTCCTCACCGACGGCCTGCGCGCCGAGCGTGAGCAGGGCATCACCATCGACGTGGCCTACCGCTACTTCGCCACCCCGCGGCGCCGCTTCATCCTCGCCGACACCCCCGGCCATGTGCAGTACACCCGCAACATGGTGACGGGCGCCTCCACGGCCGAGCTGACGGTGATCCTGGTCGACGCCCGCAACGGCGTCGTGGAACAGACCCGCAGGCACGCGGCGATCGCGGCCCTGCTCCGCGTCCCGCACGTGGTCCTCGCCGTGAACAAGATGGACCTCGTCGAGTACCGGGAATCCGTCTTCGCGGCGATCGCCGAGGAGTTCACGGCGTACGCGAGCGAGCTGGGCGTTCCCGAGGTGACCGCGATCCCGATCTCGGCGCTCGCCGGGGACAACGTGGTGGACGCGTCGGCGAACATGGACTGGTACGGCGGGCCGACCTTCCTGGAGCACCTGGAGACGGTGCCGGTCAGCCACGACCTGGCGCACTGCCACGCGCGGCTGCCCGTCCAGTACGTGATCCGTCCGCAGACCGCCGAGCACCCGGACTACCGCGGGTACGCGGGGCAGATCGCGGCCGGCACGTTCCACGTGGGCGAGGCGGTGACCGTGCTGCCCTCGGGCCGTACGTCGACGATCTCCGGCATCGATCTGCTGGGCGTGCCCGTGGACGCGGCGTGGACGACCCAGTCGGTGACCGTGCTGCTCGCGGACGACATCGACATCTCGCGCGGCGACCTGATCGTGCCGACCAAGGACGCGCCGGCCACCACGCAGGACGTCGAGGCGACCGTGTGCCACGTGGCGGACCAGCCGCTGACCGTCGGGCACCGGGTGCTGATCAAGCACGGCACCCGCACGGTCAAGGCGATCGTCAAGGACATCCCGTCCCGTCTCACGCTCGACGACCTGTCCCTGCACCCGCACCCGGGGCAGCTCGTCGCCAACGACATCGGCCGGGTGAAGATCCGCACCGCGGAACCGCTGCCGGTGGACTCCTACGCCGACTCGCGCCGCACCGGCTCGTTCATCCTGATCGACCCGGCCGACGGCACGACGCTCACGGCGGGCATGGTCGGCGAGTCGTTCGCGTCGCCGGAGCCGGTCAAGGACGAGCCCGACGACGACGGCTGGGACTTCTGATGATGACGAGCACGGACTTCTACTCGACGTTCGCGAAGGAGGGCGGCCGTGTCGGCAGCGGCGCCCTCGGCAGCGGGCAGGGCGGAGTGGCGCGATGTGCGCGCTGACGTACGCGCACTGCCTGCGCGCCCCGTCCCCCCACCCTCCCCCACATGCTCGGCTTCGCTCGCGAGCAGGGGCACTCGCGCCCCGCAAGCGACGAAGACCCTTTGCCGATTTCCCGGCCACGACCTGAAACCGTGACCGCCGGGCCAACGAGAGGAACCCCTCCCGTGCCTGCCAATCTCCCCCTTTCCAGGCTTCGCCGCGGCGTCGCCGTGATCGCCGCGCTGCCGCTGCTGACGCTCGCCGCCTGCGGTTACGGGTCCGAGTCCAAGGACGACAACGCCAACGAGAAGGTCGCCGCCGGTTCGCAGAAGATCGACGGGCTCGACACCGTCAAGATCGGCTACTTCGGCAACCTGACGCACGCGACCGCGCTGGTCGGCCGTCAGCAGGGCATCTTCCAGAAGTCGCTGGGCGCCACCAAGGCCTCGTACGCGACCTTCAACGCCGGCCCCTCGGAGATCGAGGCGCTGAACGCCGGTTCCATCGACATCGGCTGGATCGGCCCCTCCCCGGCGATCAACGGCTACACCAAGTCCGACGGCAAGAGCCTGCGCATCGTGGGCGGTTCGGCGTCCGGCGGCGTGAAGCTCGTCGTCGACCCGGCCAAGGTGAAGTCCCTCAAGGACGTCAAGGGCAAGAAGATCGCGACGCCTCAGCTCGGCAACACGCAGGACGTGGCGTTCCTGAACTGGATCGCGGACCAGGGCTGGAAGGTCGACGCGCAGAGCGGCAAGGGTGACGTCACCGTCGTCCGCAGCGACAACAAGGTGACGCCGGACGCCTTCAAGGCCGGTTCGATAGACGGCGCCTGGGTGCCGGAGCCGACCGCCTCCAAGCTGGTGGCCGAGGGCGGCAAGGTGCTGCTCGACGAGGCTTCGCTGTGGCCCGACAAGAAGTTCGTCATCACGAACATCATCGTGTCGCAGAAGTTCCTCAAGGCCCACCCGAAGGTCGTCGAGGCCGTGCTGAAGGGTTCGGTCGACTCCAACAAGTGGATCACCGCCAACCCGGCGGAGGCGAAGGCGGCGGCGAACAAGCAGTTGGAGGCCGACTCCGGCAAGGCGCTGCCGACGAACGTCCTGGACCCGGCGTGGACGTCCATCCAGTTCATCAACGACCCGCTGGCCTCCACCCTCAACACCGAGGCGGAGCACGCGGTCAAGGCGGGTCTGCTCAAGCAGCCCGACCTGAAGGGGATCTACGACCTGAGCATCCTGAACAAGGTCCTCGAGGCCGAGGGCGAGCCCGCGGTCGACGACGCCGGTCTCGGCGTCGGCTGATCCCGCTCCGATGAGTTCCCAGGAGGTGACGACCATGGCCACGACCCTCGCCGAGGCCGCCGAGTCCACGGAGTCCGTGGAGCACGCGGCACGTCTCGAGCACGTATCGAAGTCCTTCGCGGGACCGGGCGGGCAGCAGCTCGTCCTGGACGACATCAGCCTCGATGTCGCTCCCGGCGAGTTCGTCACCCTCCTGGGTGCCTCGGGCTGCGGAAAGTCCACCCTGCTGAACCTGGTGGCCGGGCTCGACGAGCCCACCGCCGGTTCCATCACGACGGACGGCCGTCCGGCGCTGATGTTCCAGGAGCACGCCCTCTTCCCCTGGCTGACCGCGGGCAAGAACATCGAACTCGCCCTGAAACTGCGGGGGGTGGCCAAGCCCGAGCGGCGCGGCAAGGCCGAGGAGCTGCTCGAGCTGGTCCGTCTGAAGGGCGCGTACGGCAAGCGGGTCCACGAACTGTCGGGCGGTATGCGCCAGCGCGTGGCGCTGGCCCGGGCGCTGGCGCAGGAGAGCAACCTCCTGCTGATGGACGAGCCGTTCGCGGCGCTCGACGCCATCACCCGGGACGTGCTGCACGACGAGCTGACCCGGATCTGGGCGGAGACGGGGCTGTCCGTCCTGTTCGTCACGCACAACGTGCGCGAGGCGGTGCGGCTCGCGCAGCGGGTCGTGCTGCTGTCCTCCCGGCCCGGCCGGGTGGCGCGCGAGTGGACCGTCGACATCCCGCAGCCGCGCCGGATCGAGGACGCCCCGGTGGCGGAACTGTCCATCGAGATCACCGAAGTCCTGCGTGGGGAGATCCGCCGTCATGGCCAGCACTGAGACGAAGACGACGGTGACGAAGCCGGCCACCACGGAGCTCGCCGGTGTGGAGGCGGGTCTCGACGCGCTGGACGTCGTGACGCCCACCGGGCGTGCGCCGTTCCGGCGGACGTTCGTCGACAAGATCCTGCCGCCGGTCATCGCGACGGCGCTGCTGCTGGTCGTCTGGCAGATCACCTTCAAGGCCGTCGACGACCCGACCAAGCTGGTGTCGCCGCTGGACGTGTGGCGCACGCTCCAGGACGCCTGGCTCGAGGGCAAGCTGCTCGGGTACATCTGGACCAGCGTCTCGCGCGGTCTGCTCGGCTTCCTCTTCGCCCTGGCGATCGGGACCCCGCTGGGTCTGCTGGTGGCGCGGGTGAAGTTCGTGCGGGCGGCGATCGGGCCCATCCTGTCCGGTCTCCAGTCGCTGCCCTCGGTGGCGTGGGTGCCGCCGGCGGTGCTGTGGCTGGGTCTGAACAACTCGATGATGTACGCGGTGATCCTGCTCGGCGCGGTGCCGTCCATCGCCAACGGACTGGTGTCCGGCGTCGACCAGGTGCCGCCGCTGTTCCTGCGGGCCGGCCGCACGATGGGCGCGACGGGCCTGAAGGGCACCGTGTACATCACCCTGCCCGCCGCGCTGCCCGGCTATGTGGCCGGGCTGAAGCAGGGCTGGGCGTTCTCGTGGCGCTCGCTGATGGCCGCGGAGATCATCGCGTCGTTCCCCGATCTGGGCGTGGGCCTCGGTCAGTTGCTGGAGAACGGGCGCAACGCGAGTGACATGTCGATGGTGTTCGAGGCGATCCTGCTCATCCTGTTCGTCGGCATCGCCATCGACCTGCTGATCTTCAGTCCGCTGGAGCGGTGGGTGCTGCGCAGCCGCGGCCTGCTGGTGAAGAGCTGAGAGGCCGCTCCCGTGCACAGGAAACCGGTGGCGCCCGTCCTCGTGGTGATCGCCCACGGCAGCCGGGACCCGCGGCACGCCGCGACCGTCCACGCGCTGGTGCGCCGGGTGCGGTCGCTGCGGCCCGGGCTGCGGGTGGAGACCGGTTTCCTGGACTTCAACATCCCCTCCGTGCAGGGGGTGCTGGAGTCGCTGGCGGCGGAGGGCGTCCGTGACGTCGTGGCGCTGCCGCTGCTGCTGACGCGCGCGTTCCACGCGAAGGCGGACATCCCGGCGGTGCTGCGGGAAGCGCCGTCGCGGCTGCGGATCCGGCAGGCCGAGGTGCTCGGCCCGTCGCCGCTGCTGACCGACGTCCTCGAACGGCGGTTGTACGAGGCGGGGTCGATGCCCGCCGACAGGTCCTCGACCGGGGTCGTGCTGGCCTCGGCGGGGTCCACGGACCCGGAGGCGATCGCGGTGATCGCAGAAATCGCGCGGGAGTGGCGGCGCACCGGTTGGTGCGCCGTGCGGCCCGCGTTCGCCTCCGCGGGATCCTCCTCGGGGTTCCCGCGCACCGAGGACGTGGTCCGCGAGCTGCGGGCGCTGGGGTGCGCCCGTGTCGCCGTGGCGCCGTACGTCCTGGCTCCGGGCTTCCTGCCGGACCGTATCGCGCGCGGCGCGGCCGGGGCGGACGTGCTGGCCGAAGTGCTGGGCCCGGCGCCGGAGGTGGCCCGCGTCCTGCTGGAACGCTACGAAGCGGCGCGCACCCCGGCCCTGACCGCCCTCGGCGCCTGACGCCGGGGTCACGCGCTCACCGCGGCCGGGTACGGCGGGCCGCCGGGCCCGTCGCCCGCCCCGCGGCGCACTCCCCCGGCCGCGACCGGTCAGCCCGCCGGGCGGGTCGGGCCCTGCCGGGGGTCGCGGCCGCTCGATCCCAGGGCCCGGTCGAACGGCGGCGCGTCCCGCGGCACCGGCACCGCCGCCGCGAAGCCCTCGTACTGCCGGTAGAGATCGCCGTGCCGTTCGACGACATCCAGGACGAACCGGGCCGCGTCGTCCGAGATGCGCAGCTCCTGGCCGGTGGCGACCGCCACGTCCCACCCGTGCACCGCCATCTCCTTGACGATCATCGAGGCCAGTTCGGCGGCGGGCATCGCGGCCGCGCCCAGGTCGACCTCGCCCTCCCACACCGCCGGTTCGGCCCACGCCGCGACCGCGCGGTCCAGCTGTTCGGCGTACGCCTCGGCCCACCGCGGGTCGGCGGTGAAGTCGCGGGCGACCAGCTCGTCGGGCAGCTGCTTGCGCAGGGCGCGGTGTTCGAGGCCGTGGGAGGTGTAGAGGACCCAGTGGTCGACCAGGGTCCGCACGTCCCAGCCGGGACAGTGCGTGGGGTCGCCCAGCCGGGACGCCGGGACGCCGCGGGCGATCCGCGCGGCCTCGGCGGCGCATTCGGACATGTACTGGTGCGTCTCGTCGTACTTCATGCCTCCACGCTAGGCAGCGGGGCCCGGGGGTTCTTGAACAAACGCGACAGCGTCGTCGGCCAGCCGGACCAGCTCCGGCAGCGGCAAGGATCCGGGGGCCCTGCGTTCTTGGGCGAACCGGTTGGCGAGCCGTTGCAGCAGTTCGTTCAGCGGGGTCGGCACGCCGTGCAGACGCCCGAGGAGCACGATCTCGCCGTTGAGGTGGTCGGCCTCGATGGTGCCGGTGCCGCGGCTCAGGGACTGCCAGGAGGACCCTCCGCCGCGCGCGACGCCGTCCAGCGGGACGAGGGTGACCTTGTCGCCGCGCGCGGCCTGCTGCTCCTCGGCGTCCGTCCAGGCGATCCCGGCGGCCCGCAGCACCGCCTCGCCCTCGGCCCGCACCCGCGCGTACAGCGTCTGTGCCTCGGGGCCGGAGTCGGCGACCGGGCCGCTCACCGCCTCCAGGGCGTTGCCGAGGTTGGCCAGCAGTTTCGCGTACTGCCAGCGGGAGACGTCGGGGACGACCGGCGCCTCGAAGTACGCCTTCTCCAGGTCGGCGGCGATCTCGCGGACGGTGTCGTCGGTGCCGTGCGGGTAGCGGCCGAGGTGGAGGATGCCGGTGAGCGGGGTGCCGGCGGCGGAGACCGTCCCGGGGTCGACGTGGGTGGCGGGCAGCCACACGCAGACGCCGTAGACGTGCCGGAAGCGTCGCAGGGCGATCCGCCGGCTCTCCACCCCGTTCTGGGCGCAGACCAGGGGCAGTCTGTCGGCGGCCGTGCCGCCGCCCTCGACCGGGGCCGGGCCCCACGCCCGCAGCGCGGCCTCGGTGTCCTGCGTCTTGACGGCGAGGAGGAGGACGTCGTCGGCGCGCAGGGTGCCGAGCCCGTCGGGCCCTTCGACGACGGGCAGCCGGTGGTAGAGCTCTCCTTGCGGCACCCTGAGCCGCAGTCCGTCCTCGGCGAGCGCCCTGCCGTGCGCGCCGCGCGCGACGAGCACGACCTCCTGGCCGGCCTGTGCCAGTCGTCCGCCGACCGTGCCGCCGACGGCCCCTGCCCCGATGATGATGTAGCGCATGGGAGGAGCCTCGCACAGTCGTGCGGACGGACCGTCAGGGATACGGCCCCGGGGTCACCCCTGCCGGCGCGTCATCTCCACCAGTTTGACGACGGTGTTCCAGTTCCGGGTGGTGGCGATGAGCCCCTTGGTCAGGCGGGGCCTGGCCAGTTGCTCGGCGAGCTTGGACCGGCCGAGGCCCTCGGGTGCGTACAGGTACAGGGCGCGGTCGCCGAGGGCGAACTCCTCGGGGAGGTGGGCGGCGCGGTCGATCCCGGCGTAGCGCCCGGCCTCGACGGGGGTGGAGAAGTACGTGACGTGCAGCTGCTTGGCCTCCAGCTCGGCGGCCGGGAACGGACAGGCGTCCGCGACCGCTTCGAGATAGGCGTGGTCGCGCACGATCACGCCGACGGCGAAGCCGAAGTGTTTCTCCACGGCCGCCGTGATCTCCGCGGCGAGGCTCTCCTCGTCCCCGTGTCCGGCGGAGAACACGGCCTGGCCGCTCTGGAGGTAGGTGCGCACGTCCGCGAGGCCGAGTCCTTCGAGCAGGGTGCGCAGGGCGGCCATGGGGACCTTCCGGCTGCCGCCCACGTTGATGCCGCGCAGCAGGGCCGCGTACGTCGTCGTCATCCGCTCACCCTAGGCGGCCGTCGTGCCCCGTGGGGGTGGGCACGACGGCCGCGGCCGGGGTGGCCGGTCTGCGGAAACTCTGGCCGATGGACGGGGTGCGGGGCAACCGTTGCCGGACATCTCCACAGGCCCGTGACTTGTTCAACAAACTTCTGTAATGACCCGCACCCTGATCACCGTCCCCGAGATCCCGAATAGATGTAAGGGGCCGGTGTCCTCCCCAGCGGTGAGAGGGAGGAGTCCGACGGGAGGAGCCGGCGGCCGGGCACTTCACCTGGCAGCACGAGGAGATGGTCTTATCCAGCCCATACCTTCGAATCGAAAGGTGGCGGCAGGGGGCTTCCACCGCATCACTAGAGGGCAGGCCCGTCATGGGGAACGGAGATATACGGGTGCGGGGCATAGCCGCGCGGGCCGGCGGCTGGAGCGCCCGGCACCGATGGGCCGCCGTGGGCATCTGGGTGCTGTTCGTCGTCCTGGCCATGGGGATCGGTTCGGCGGCCGGCACGGTCGAGGTCAAGGAGAGCGACCAGCTCGGGGGCGAGACCCACACGGCGGCCAGGATCATCGAGGACGCCGGTATCGACGAACCGGCCGGTGAGACCGTTCTGATCCAGTCGAAGGACGGCTCCGTCAAGGCCACGGACACCGAGTTCAGGGCGGCCGTCGACGCGGTCGTGACGGCCGTCGGCAAGACCGGGAAGGTCACCGACGTGACCTCGCCCTACGACACGAAGACCATCTCCCGGGACGGTCACAGCGCGCTCGTCCAGTTCGACATGCGCGGCGACTCCGACACCGCGGGCGACCGGGTCGGGCCGGTCCTCGACGCAGTCGCGGGGGTGCAGAAGGACCACTCCTCGCTGCGGATCGAGGAGATCGGCGGCGCCAGCATGATGAAGACGTTCGACGACGCGTTCGGCGACGACTTCCAGCAGGCCGAGTACTCCGCCGTGCCGGTGGCCCTGGGCATCCTGCTGATCGCCTTCGGCGCGCTGGTGGCGGCGCTGCTGCCGGTGGCCCTCGCGGTCACCGCGATCATGGCGACGATGGGCCTGATGAGCATCGTCAGCCACTTCCAGCCGATGGACGACACCGCCAGCTCCGTGATGCTGCTCGTCGGTCTCGCCGTGGGTGTCGACTACTGCCTGTTCTATCTGCGCCGCGAGCGGGAGGAGCGGGCCGCCGGGCGCGACCCGCAGACCGCTCTGCGGATCGCCGCGGCGACCAGTGGCCGGGCCGTGATCGTCTCCGGTGTCACCGTGTGCGTGGCGATGGCGGGCATGCTGTTCACGGGGCTCGCCACCTTCGAGGCGATGGGTCTGGCCTCCCTGATGGTGGTCGCGGTCGCCATGGTCGGTTCGGTGACCGTGCTCCCGGCGCTGCTCTCGCTGCTCGGCCACCGGGTGGAGAAGGGCCGGATCCCGTTCCTGCACCCCGACAAGCGCCGCAAGAGCCGTGCGGGCGGGCGGCCCGCCGAGGGAAGCCGGCTGTGGAGCGTCGTGCTGAGGGTCGTCCTCGCCAAGCCCGGCGTCTCGCTGGTCGTGGCGGCCGGCGCGCTGCTCGCCATCGCCGCTCCGGCTGTGGGCATGAAGACCCAGAACCTCACCCTGGACCAGGAGTTCGGCGACTCGCTGCCCATCGTGCAGACCTACAACCGGGTCAACGACGCCTTCCCGGGCGGCTCCGAACCGGCCGAGGTGATCGTCAAGGCGGACGACATCAACGCCGCCGAGGTGAAGTCGGCGCTCGCGGCCTTCAAGGAGCAGGCGGTCAGCTCGGGCGCCTCGCGCGGCCCGGTGGAGATCAAGCTGCACGACGCGCAGAACATCGCCTACGTGTACGTTCCGCTGGTGGGCGGCTCCGACCTGGACAAGGCGGGGGCGAGCCTGGACAAGCTGCGCGACGAGGTGCGGCCCGCGACGCTGGGCAAGGTCGACGGCCTCCAGGCGCCCATCACCGGACAGGTGGCCGGGTCGAAGGACTTCAACGACCAGCTCGCCGGGGCGGTCGCGCCCGTCTTCGCGTTCGTCGTGGTCTTCGCCTTCCTGCTGATGCTCCTGTCGTTCCGCTCGCTGACCGTCGCGATCACCTCGATCGTCCTCAACCTGCTGTCGGTGGGCGCCGCCTACGGCATCCTGGTCGCCGTCTTCCAGCACGGCTGGGGCGCGTCCCTGGTGGGCGCCGAGGGTGTCGGCGCCATCATCACCTGGCTGCCGCTGTTCCTGTTCGTGATCCTGTTCGGCCTGTCGATGGACTACCACGTGTTCGTCGTCTCCCGGATCCGTGAGGCGCGGCTGCGGGGCCGGACGACGAACGAGGCCATCAAGCACGGTGTGGTCACCACGGCCGGCGTGGTCACCAGCGCCGCCGTCATCATGGTCGCCGTGTTCGCGATCTTCGGGACGCTGTCCATGCAGTCCATGAAGCAGATGGGCGTGGGCCTGGCCGCCGCGGTGCTGATCGACGCGACGATCATCCGGGGTGTCCTGCTCCCGGCGGTGATGGCGCTGCTCGGCGAGCGCAACTGGTACCTGCCGAAGTGGCTGCACTGGCTGCCCGACCTCACGCACGACGAGTCGCCGGAGGCGGTCGCGCCGGCGGCCCGGGACGACGAGGGCGAGCCGCTGCGGGTCTGACGGCCCGCGGACGATCACCGAAGCAGCTGCACGAGCCGAGGGCCCGTCGACCTCCCGGGGGAGTCGACGGGCCCTCACCCGTGCCGCGTTCACACCCCGGCGCGGCTCCGTCGGCGGGTCAGCTCGGCCTCGACGAGGTCCGCGGCCCGGCGGGTGCCGCCCTCCTCCGCCATCGCCGCCCGGACCGCCTCCAGCCGGCGCGCGACCTCGGGGTCGCCGACGAGCGCGAGGGCGGTCTCGCGCAGGGTCCCGGCCGTCGCCTCGGCGGCGGGCACGCGCCGGGCCACACCGAGTGCCTGGAGCACGTCCGCGTTGCCGAACTGGTCGACGGCCTGCGGTACGGCGATCATCGGCGTGGCCGTGGCCAGCCCCTCCTGGCTGCCGCCCGCACCCGCGTGCGTCACGAACAGGTCAGCCTGCTTCAGGATCGCCAACTGCGGTACCCAGGTGGCCACTTCGACGTTCTCCGGGACGGCGCCCAGCGCGGCGGGGTCGACATGCCTGCCGATCTGGAGGACGAGGTGCCAGCCGGGCAGCTCCCCGAAGGCCCGTACGCACTCCCGGTAGAAGTCGGGCCGGTCGGTGAAGGCGGAGCCCAGGGAGACCAGGACGACCTTCTCGGCGCCGGCGGGCCGGGTCCACCCGCCCTCGCCCGCGCGGTCCCCCTGGCAGGCGCCGACGAACGTGTACACCGTCTCGTCGACCCGGTCGGCGTTGGGTTGCAGGGCGCGCGGGATCAGCACCAGGGAGCGGGCCGGGCGGCCGACGAAGGAGTCGGGGTGCTCGGTGATCCCGTTCTCCTCGAGCCAGGCGTGGAATCGCGCGTAGTAGGCCTGTCCGCGTTCCGTGCGCCGGGGCTCCTCCCACAGGGGTTCGGCGACCTCCTCCTCGTAGCCCTCCCAGGCCACGAGGTTGGGCGAGAGGGAGATCGCCGGGACACCCCAGCGGCGGGCGAGGACGCGTGCCGGGTAGGCGGTGATGTCGTGCAGCACCAGGTCGGGCTCGTCCCCTTCGTACGCGTCGAGCAGCTGGGGCAGCGCCTGGACGGCGTCGGCCAGGAAGAGCTCCACGTGGTCCAGGAGGGTGTCGCCCCAGGCGGAGGGGTCGTCGTCGGGCCCGGGCAGCGTCGAGTGCCACGGCTTCACCTCGGCGCCGGTGGCGGCGGCCTTGTCGGCGAGGGCGGGCGGAATCGCGTACGTCACCCGGTGCCCGCGTGCGACGAGTTCGCGGATCACCTCGAGGCTCGGGTTGACGTGCCCGTGGGCGGCGATGGAGAACATGGCGATGTGGGCGGGGCGACTGGTCATGACCCGACCGTAGGCGAGACGAGACGTCTCGTGCAACCGCATTGTCGTGACCGGCCCCTGTGTCACACCCGCCCCGCTGCCGCCGCCCCCCTACCGCCCCCGCTGCCGCCGTCCCGCCGCCGCACCCCCGACCCGGCCGCTCAGCGCTGGTAGCGCGCCAGCACCAGGTTGCCGTCCTTCTCCAGCCGCTCGCGCAGCTCACCGAGTCCGATCGCCCCGCTGTAGTACTCCTGGAAGGCGGGGGTGGCCACCTTGTCCTTCCACTCGGCGTAGCCACGGACGGACTGCGCGGGCGCCGGACGCAGGTGAGCGGCCAGCGCGGTGCCGGTGGCCCAGTCGTCCTTCGCCGTGTGCAGCGCGGGATCGGCCAGGGCCCGTGTGCCGGTCGGCAGCATCCAGTCGCCCAGGGCGAGGCGCACCATGTTCTTCGGCCGGAGCAGGAAGTCGACGAACGCCACGGCCTCCTTCTTGTGCGGGCTGTCCTCGGCGACGGACAGCGTCTGCGGGCTGACCCCCTGGGCGAGTCCGTCGGCGCCCGCCGGGGCGGGCAGCACCTGCCAGTCGAACCCCTCGGGGGCCTGCTGCACGATCTGCTGGCGGTAGGAGAAGCCGAGCGGGACCATCGCGTACCGGCCGCCGAAGAACCCCGGGAGGGTGTCCGAGCCGCCGCTGCCCAGGGTCGTCGGCGAGGCGCTGCGGTCGATGCCGGCCTGGTCGTGGATGGTGCGCGGTACGACCTCGTCGCCGGCCTCGAAGCGGACGGTGACCTTGCCGTCGGCTCCCCGGTGGAACATCCGCCCGCCCGCCGACAGGGACAGGTTGAGGGTGGCGGAGACGGGTTCCTTCAGCGGCCAGGCCACGCCGTACCGTCCGCCGCCGCTGAGGCGTTCGGTGATCCGCCGGAACTCCGTCCAGCTCCACGGGTGTCCGGGCGTCGGGATGCGGACCCCGGAGCGCCTGAGCCAGGTGGCGTTCGCGACGAGGACGCGCGGCTCCTGGAGGAAGGGCACTCCGTAGACGCCGTCACCGAAGGTCGTCGTCTCCCAACTCCGCCGCGGGATGTCCTCCTCGAGCCGGGCGGGGAGCAGCCCGGTCAGATCGGCGAGGTAGCCGCCGTGGGCGAAGTCGGCGAGGTCGTCGGAGGCGTCATGGATGATGTCGGGGGCCTCGCCGCCCTCGAACGAGGTGAGGAGCTGGTCGTGCACCGCCGACCAACTACCCTGCACGTACTCGACCTTGACGTGCTCGTGGGTCGCGTTCCACTCCCGCACCAGCTCCTTGTTGGCCCGTACGGACTCCTCCTGCCAGGCCAGCGACTGGAAGCGCAGGGTGACGGGCCCTTCGTCGCCACCGCCCCCGCCGGAACAGCCCGCGAGGAGCAGCAGCACGACCACGGCCATCGCCCGGGCGCGCATCAGCTCTTCACCGCCCCGGCGAGCACGCCGCCCGTGATCCGCCGCTGCACGATCGCGAAGACGACCAGCGAGGGAAGGGTGGCGAGGGAGGCGGCGGCGGCCAGCGGTCCGAGGTCGGCGACGCCCTCCGCGCCGATGAAGTGGGTCAGCACCACCGGCAGGGTCTGCTGGCGCGCGCTCTTCAGCAGCACCAGCGCGAAGAAGAACTCGTTCCACGCCGTGACGAACGCGAACAGCCCGGTCACGGCGATGCCCGGCGCCAGCAGGGGCGCCGTCACCGAGACCAGCGTCCGCAGCCGCCCGGCCCCGTCGATCGCCGCCGCCTCCTCCAGTTCGACGGGGACGGCCCTGACGTGTCCGACGAGCATCCACAGCGCGAACGGCAGCGCCCACACCACGTACACCAGCACCAGGCCCGGCAGCGAGTCGATCAGCCGCAGGTTCTTCAGCACCAGGAAGAGCGGGATGATCACCAGCACGAACGGGAACGCCTGGCTGACCACCACCCACCCGGACACGGCCCGGGTGAGCCGGGTGCGCCGGCGCGCCATGACGTAGGCCGTCGGTGTGGCGACGACGACGGCGACGACGGCGGCCCCGACCGCAGCGAGCAGCGAGTTGACCGCGGCGTGCAGCAGGGGCTGTTCGTCGAACGCCTGCCGGAAGTTGGCGAGGGTCGGATGCTCCGGGATCCAGGTGGGGTGCAGACTGCCCAGTTCGCGGGCGGGCTTGAACGCCACCGAGACGAGCCACAGGAAGGGGAAGGCGAGGAAGGACAGATAGGCGAGCAGCGCCGCGTACTGGCCGGCGCGGGCCGCCGGGCGGGTTCTCACGCGTCGCCACCTCCCCTGATCCGGCCGGCGAGGAAGCAGGCCAGGCACACCGAGACCACCGCGACCATCACACAGCCCATCGCCGCCGCGTACCCGAACTGGCCGTAGCGGAAGGCCTCTTCGTAGGCGAAGAGCATGGGCAGCCGGGTGCGGCCGCCGGGCCCGCCGTTGGTGAGGACGTAGACCAGGGCGAAGGAGTTGAAGTTCCAGATGAGGTTGAGGGCCGTGATGGCGAGGGCGATGGGCCGCAGCGCCGGCCAGGTGACCGCACGAAACCGGCGCCAGGCGCCCGCGCCGTCCACCGCGGCCGCCTCGTGCAGTTCCCGCGGGGTGTTCTGGAGGCCGGCGAGCAGGGCGACGGTCGTCTGCGGCATGCCCGCCCACACCCCCACCACGATCACCGCGGGCAGGGCCGTGCCCAGTCCGCTGAGCCAGTCCCGTCCGTCCCCCAGGCCCAGATCGCGCACGGTCTCGTTGAGGATGCCGGCGTCCGGGTCGTACACGAGCCGCCACATGACCGCGACCACGACCTCCGGCATCGCCCAGGGGACGATCGCGAGCGCGCGGGCCAGCGGGCGCAGCCGCAGGTCCTCGTTCAGGAGCAGGGCGAGCCCGAGGGCGAGCAGGAACTGCGGGACGGTCACGCCGACCGCCCAGACCAGGCCGATGCGGAACGATTCCCAGAACAGCGTGTCGTGCAGCAGGTCGGAGAAGTTGAGCGCGCCGATCCACCGGGTGGGCTCGGTGCGGCCCGACTGCGCGTCGGTGAAGGCCAGGAGGATGCCGTAGACCAGCGGACCGACGCTCAGGACGAGGACGGGGATCAGGGCAGGCAGGACCAGGAACCACGCGCCGTGGGCGGTGACGGTGCGCTGCGGGCCGGTGCCGGCCGGGCGGCGCGCGGTCCGTGTCCCCTCGGTCGCCGTCGGCACCGGAACGGCCCCCTTCCCGTGGCTGTGACGGGCCCCTCGATGGTCGTGCAGGTGCTGTACCCCGTCGGGGCGGCACCCGCACGCGCCGATCCGCGCGAATGCGACACTGACCGTCGGACGGCCGGAATCCGACGCCGTCCGGCAGGACCGGCCGGAGCACCACACGGAGGCGGACGATGGACGAGGCACGGGCGCGGGAGGTACTCGCCGCGGCGGACGTGCTGCCCGGCGCGGCGGCGGACGCGCGGCTCCTCGCGCTGGGCGAGAACGCGGTGTTCGCCGCCGGTGACCTGGTCGTCAAGGTGGGCCGCGACGCCGGGCTCCTCGACCGGGCCCGGCACGAGCTGGACGTCGCGGCCTGGCTCGCCGGGGCGGGCGTCCCGGCCGTACGGGCCGCCGGGTCCGAGCCGCTGCTCGTGGACGGCCACCCCGTGACCCTGTGGCACCGGCTGCCGGACCCGGTGCGGCCGGCCGGGCCGCGGGATCTGGCCGAACTCCTGCGCCTCGTGCACGCCCTGCCCGTTCCGTCGTTCGGTCTGCCCGCGCGCGATCTGCTCTCCGGGGTCGAGCGCTGGCTGCGGCTGGCGGGCGACGCCGTCGACCCGGCGGACGCGGCGTATCTGCGCGAGCGGCGGGACGGGTTCGCCACGGCGGCCGCCGCGCTCACCCCGCGGCTGCCGGCCGGCCCCATCCACGGCGACGCACTGCCCCGCAATGTGCACATCGGCCCCGACGGCCCGGTCCTGGTCGACCTGGAGACCGTCTCCGCCGATCTGCGCGAGCACGACCTGGTGGTCATGGCGCTGTCCCGGGACCGGTACGGGCTGCCCGCCGAGGCGTACGACGCCTTCACGCGGGCCTACGGCTGGGATGTGCGGGAGTGGTCGGGCTGCGCGGTGCTGCGGGGTGCCCGCGAGACGGCGAGCTGCGCCTGGGTGGCTCAGCACGCGCCCGCCAACCCCAAGGCCGCCCAGGAGTTCCGGCGCCGGGTGGCGTCACTGCGCGACGGCGACGAGGCGGTGCGGTGGTATCCGTTCTGATCCGGGTCCTGCGGACATGGCGGACGACCCGCCCCACCACCCGCCCCGCCGCGACCACCGCTGACACCACGAACACCGCTCGCGCCGAGAACGCCGCCGGAGCGACCCGTGACGCCGACCGGCCGGCCGGCCGCTGAGGCAGCGGGCGCCGGGGGCCGGCCAGGAGGTCGGCCATGCGGCCCCGGGAAGCTCGCCGGGGAGGTCCCGCGACGGCCGGCGGCGAGGCGGCCGGGAACGCGGTCGGTCAGCCGGCCGTGCCGGGATCGGGCCGCCCCGGGCCGTCAGGCCGGTCTGTCGGCCGGCTCGCGGACCGGCCAGGCGCCGTCCACCACCGCGTCCGGGTCGCCCTTGCGGCGCAGGAAGTCCTGGAAGTCCGCCGCCCACTCGGCGTACCACTCGATCTGACGGCGGTGCAGTTCCGCCGGGCCGAGGGCCGCGACCTTGGGGTGGCGGACGGCTATCGCACGGGCGAGGCGGGCCGCCGCGAGGGCGTCGGCGGACGCGTCGTGCGCGGAGTCGAGGGGCACGCCGTACTCGCCGCAGACCGCTTCGAGGTTGCGCTTGCCGCGCCGGTACCGGTCGACCGAGCGGTCGATGGTGTACGGGTCGACGACCGGTGCCGGGTCGAGGCCGCCCAGGCGCTCGCTCAGGGAGGGCAGGCCGTGGCGCAGCAGCTCGGCGGAGAGCAGGGTCAGGTCGAAGGCGGCGTTGTAGGCGACGACGGGGACGCCCGTGCGCCAGTAGCCCACCAGGACGTCGGCTATCGCGTCGGCGACCCGGTCGGCGGGGGCGCCCTCGCCCGCTGCCCGCTCGTTGCTGATCCCGTGGACCGCCACCGCGTCGGCCGGGATCTCCACTCCCGGATCCGCCAGCCATTCGCGGTGTCCCAGGACCTGTCCGTCCCCGACCTCGATCACGGCTGCCGTGACGATGCGCGCCTCGCGCGGGTCCGTCCCGGTCGTCTCCAGGTCGAAGCCGACGAGCAGCTCGCGGTACCAGGCCATGGTGGCCCCCCTTCTCGGTGGTGCTGTCCCCCAGTGGTCTCCACCCTCGCACGCGCCACTGACAGTCAGAGGATCGCGTTCCGCTTCCCACCCGGATGAAACGGATGATTCAGGACACCGGACGCGAGTCCGCCCAGGCCAGCTCGAACTCCTCGCGGTACGCCGCGAAAAGTCCCCCTTCGTCCACCTCGCCCGACTTGACCACCCGGTTGCCGTTGCGCAGCACCAGCACCGGCGCCTCCATCCCGCGCATCCGCCGCAGGTACGACTGGATCACCGCGATGCCGTCGGTGCCGTCGCCGTCGACGAGGTAGGCGGTGAAACGGGGCGTCTCGTCGTACACCTGGATCTGGAAGGCGCCCGGGTCCCGCAGCCGGGCCCGGACCCGGCGCATGTGCAGGATGTTCATCTCGACCGCCCGGCTCAGCTCACCGCGCTTCATGCCGAGTTCGCGCTCCCGGCGCTTGACCGCGCTGGAGGCCGGATTGAGGAACAGCAGCCGGACACGGGCGCCGGCCTCGGCGAGCCGGACCAGGCGGCGGCCGGAGAAGTTCTGCACGAGCAGGTTGAGGCCGATGCCGATGGCGTCGATGCGGCGGGCGCCGTCGAAGATGTCCTCGGCGGGGAACTGGCGCAGCAGCCGCACCCGGTCGGTGTGCACGGCGACCACGTCCGCGTACCGGTCGCCGACGAGGTCCTCGACGGCGTCGACGGGGAGCCGGCGCGCCGAGGGCACGTCGCCGCTGGTGCCGAGCATCTCCAGCAGGCGGCCGGAGGCCCGTTCGGCCTGGTTGAGGACGGCCTCGGACAGCGCCCGGTTGCGGGAGACGACGTTGCGGGTCACCTCCAGCTCGTCCAGGGCGAGTTCGACGTCCCTGCGGTCGTCGAAGTACGGCTCGAAGCACGGCCAGTGCTGCACCATCAGCTCGCGCAGCTGCGGCAGCGTGAGGAAGGAGACGACGTTGTCGTCGGCCGGGTCGAGCAAGTACCCCTTGCGGCGGCTCACTTCGCGCACGGCGACCGCCCGCTGCACCCACTCCTGCCCGGCGGGACCCGCCGCGGCGACCACCCAGTCGTCGCCGTGGACGGGCTCGTAGATGGGCCTCAGCACGGCGGCCACGACGGCCCGCAGCCGCTGTTCGACGAGGTTCAGCCAGATGTAGGCCCGGCCTGCCCGCTGGGCGCGGGTGCGTACCTCGCGCCAGGCCTCGGCGTCCCAGTCCAGTTCCGGTCCGATGGAGTTGGTCTCCATCGGCCGGGCCAGGGACACCGTGCCGGGCGGGACGTCTGCGGAGCCCCCCTCGTGACCCTCGTCACCAGGGGGCAGCTCCAGCCCTCCCGAGCCCACCCGCGCACCGCCTTCCGCTCCCCCGAGCACTCCCCGTCCCAACGATCAAGGAAGGGTACTCCGGGAGCGGTCGGCGGTGCAGCCGGATGGACAGGTCGTTTCTCAACTACCGTTGATCGTCTGACCGTTCTGCCCCGCGAGCGCGGACGGAGTGAGCGGATTCATAGCGGTGACGTCCCGGGGAACCAGCGAGAAACCCTGCCAGTGGACCGGCATGGGCTGCTGGTCCTCGTCCCGGGCGATGTGGTGGAAGCCAACGTTCACCCAGGTCACAGGGTGGGTCAGGGTCTGTCCGTTGACCCACTTGTCGACCGAGGTGCCGTGCAGCGGGCTGCCGCAGTCGCGGACGTTGTTGCTCGCGTACTGCTCGCACTGGTTGTACTGCGTGAAGTAGACGTCGTGCTGGGTGAACTTGCGTCCGGAGTACTTGGAGGTGGCGCCGGGGACGAGTTCGTAGGAGCGGGCGTGGCCGTCCTTGTTCTTGCCGGTCGCGCTGACCATGCGCCACCAGCGCATGTTCTGCGCGTCGCCCGCGAGTTCCTTGGTGACGGGCGTGCGGGTGGTCCTGGCGGTGGGGCCCTGCTGTCCGCCGGCGGGCGGGCTGACCACCGAGTCGTACTGCTCCACCTTGGTGTTCGAGGAGCCGTCGAGGCCGAAGTCGAGCCGCCAGAAGACGTTGTGGCTGTGGCTGGTGGCGTAGGACTTGGCGCCCTTGCCTATCGGCCAGCCGCGGCCGTCGCCCGCGTCATAGTCGAAGGGCGAGAGGCTGCCGGTGGCGCCGACGTTCATGTTGATGGCGCCGTCGTCGGAGAAGCGCCACTCGGTGATGTACTCGTACCAGCCGACCTTGTTGACGGTGTAGATCAGCAGGTCCTTGCCCTGGGCCTGGAAGACCTTGTTGCCGGTGTCGGCCTGCATGCGGTAGGCGTGACCACGCGTACGGGTGGTGGTGCACAGCCCCTTGACGTCGGGGTTGTCGGAGAACGAGTCGGGCACCTTGACCGTGCGGATGGTGCCACCGGGACACTCGGCGGGGGCCATGCCGACCAGCCCCGAGCCGAAGTTGTAGTCGGTGATGTCGTTGTACTCGTTCTTGCCGTCGTCGTACGGCACGTGGATCTGGGCGATCTTGGCGCTGTTGAGGACCCGGATCGGCTTGGTCTCCCCCGGCGGCTGGTAGGAGATCTTCTCCAGGACGAGGCCGGACTTGGCCTCGAAGCGCCAGCACATGCGCCAGGTGGTACCGGTGGAGAGCTTCTGTTCGATGCGGTAGGCGGCGCTGCAATCGGCGGCGGCCGCGGGGGCCGCCTTCGGCTGCGCGGCGGCCGGGCCGGCCCCGGCGGTCGCGCCCGCGGCCAGGGCGACCGCGCACAGGCCGGCGGCCGCTCCCTTGCGGGCACGGCCGGTGCCCCGCGGCCCGGGGCCGCCCATCAGATTCGGAACACGCATGAGGACATGACTCCCTTTGCGTCCCTGAACGGGAGGCAAGTCGGAAAGACGGACGTGGAGGTGGGTCTGCCGGATCAGCCGGCGAGCCGGGCGACCTCGCGGGTGCTGAGGTCGACCACGAGGGACCGGGCGTCGATCCACGGGCCGTTCTTCACCTTGGGCAGCAGCCGTACGCAGCGGTGTTCCCCGCACTTGTCGAGGACGGCGGGTTCGGCGCCCGGCACCGCCCGGTAGACCATGGCCGCGATCTGCAGCTGGTCCGGGGAGGTGAGCTCCTTGCCGGTGGCGTCCTTGAAGTCGGCCTTGAGTCCGGCGCCGAGCGGGTCGGCGATGATCAGGGCCGCGGCCTCGTTCTGCTCGTCGGAGCTGAGCGGCGGCTGGACGCCGTGCTGGGTGCCGGTGGCCTCGACCTTGCCGGTGTCGAGATTGACGGTCTTGGTGACGAGCGTGTCGTCCTTGTAGTCGTAGAACGACACCACCGCGCGCCGGGGCGCGTCGGGGTCGTCGACCTCGCCGGCCGCCGGATCGGCGAGGTCCACGCCGAGTCGCTGCGGGCCGCGGTCGCCGTCCACGTCCTCGCTCGCGTTGAACTGCTGCCGGTCGAGCGCGATCTTCTCCACGCGCGTGATCTCGTCGTCGGTGAGCGGATCGCGGCCCTTGCCCCTGGTCCCCTCGGCGGGCGCCGCCTCGACGACACCGGGCCGCACGGCCGCGGCGTCCCCCTGCGGCTGTCCGGCCGCCTGTCCCGTGCCCTGTCCGGCCTTGCCCCCTCCTGTGTCGTCCGCCCCCGCCGTGCCCGGCAGGGTGATCCCCACCATCACGGCCGTCGCGGCCACCGCGATGGCCGTACCCGCCACCACCTTGCCCAGGTGGCGGCGCACTGTCGTGCGCACAAATTCCCCCTGCTCCCCCTGCTGCCCGGGAGTACGTTTCTGCCCCACTGGTTCGGCACGGGACGTGTGTCGCCTGTCGCCCCGTGCACCGGTCGACAGGTAAGAGGGGCGTAAGTCACAGGTGGTTCCCTCACTTTCCTGGAGACTCGGAACCCAAGGCGCCCCCGCAGGGGCGAGACACCTGAAAGAGTCGAGTCCATGCAGGTCTGGCCTGGAGAGGCGTACCCCCTCGGTGCCACGTACGACGGCGCCGGCACCAACTTCGCGGTCTTCACGGAGGCCGCGGACCGAGTAGAGCTGTGTCTGCTGCACGACGACGGCTCGGAGACGGCGGTGGAACTGCGCGAGAGCGACGCGTTCGTCCGGCACGCGTACCTGCCGGGCATCATGCCCGGCCAGCGCTACGGATTCCGCGTGCACGGCCCCTACGACCCCGCGCGCGGGCAGCGCTGCAACTCCGCGAAGCTGCTGCTCGACCCCTATGCGAAGGCGATCAGCGGTGCGGTCGGGTGGGGCGAGGAGGTGTACGGCTACCACTTCGACGCACCCGAACGGCGCAACGACCTCGACTCGGCTCCCCACACGATGACCTCGGTCGTGGTGAACCCCTACTTCGACTGGGGCGACGACCGCAGGCCGCGCACCGAGTACCACCACACGGTGATCTACGAGGCGCATGTGAAGGGCCTCACGATGCGCCATCCGGGGCTGCCCGAGGAGCTGCGCGGCACCTACGCGGCCCTGGCGCATCCGGCGATCATCGAGCATCTGACCGAGCTCGGGGTGACGGCCCTGGAGCTGATGCCGGTGCACCAGTTCGTCAACGACCACCGGCTGGTCGACATGGGCCTGAACAACTACTGGGGCTACAACACGATCGGGTTCTTCGCCCCGCACAACGCCTACGCGTCCTGGGGCGACCGGGGCCAGCAGGTCCTGGAGTTCAAGTCGGCGGTGCGGGCGCTGCACGAGGCGGGCATCGAGGTCATCCTCGACGTGGTCTACAACCACACCGCCGAGGGCAACCACCTGGGCCCGACGCTGTCCTTCAAGGGGATCGACAACCAGTCGTACTACCGGCTGACGGACGATCCCCGCTACTACATGGACACCACGGGCACCGGCAACTCGCTGCTCATGCGGTCCCCGCACGTCCTCCAGATGATCATGGACTCGCTGCGGTACTGGGTGCTGGAGATGCACGTCGACGGGTTCCGGTTCGACCTCGCGGCGACCCTGGCCCGTCAGTTCCACGAGGTGGACCGGCTGTCGTCGTTCTTCGACCTGGTCCAGCAGGACCCGGTGGTCTCCCAGGTGAAGCTGATCGCGGAGCCGTGGGACGTCGGCGAGGGCGGCTACCAGGTGGGGAACTTCCCGCCCCTGTGGACCGAGTGGAACGGCAAGTACCGCGACACCGTGCGGGACGTCTGGCGCGGCGAGGCGCAGGCGGTCGGCGAGTTCGCCTCCCGTCTGACCGGCTCCTCCGACCTCTACCAGGACGACGGGCGGCGTCCGCTGGCCTCCATCAACTTCGTCACCTGCCACGACGGCTTCACCCTGCACGACCTGGTCTCCTACAACGACAAGCACAACGAGGCCAACGGGGAGGACAACCGGGACGGCGAGAGCCACAACCGGTCCTGGAACTGCGGCGCGGAGGGCGAGACCGACGATCCGGAGGTGCTCTCGCTGCGGGCCCGCCAGATGCGCAACTTCGTCGCCACGCTGATGCTGTCCCAGGGCGTGCCCATGATCAGCCACGGGGACGAGTTCGGACGCACCCAGCAGGGCAACAACAACGCCTACTGCCAGGACAGCGAGCTGGCGTGGGTCCAGTGGCCCGAGGACGGCAGCGAGCTGCTGGACTTCACGCGCGCGCTGGTGTGGCTGCGCAAGGAGCACCCGGTCTTCCGGCGTCGCCGCTTCTTCCACGGCCGGCCGGTGGAGGGCACGCACGGCGAGCTGTCGGACATCGCCTGGTTCACGCCCGAGGGGGCGCAGATGGCGCCGCGCGACTGGGACCGGGCGCAGGCGTCCGCGCTGTCGGTGTTCCTCAACGGCAACGCGATCTCCGAGCCGGGCGCGCGCGGCGAGCGGATCACCGACGACTCCTTCCTGCTGATGTTCAACGCCTCGGCCGATCCGCTCGAGTTCGTGGTGCCGGCCGACCTCGGCCGGCAGTGGCAGGTGGTCGTGGACACCGCGGACCCGTCGGTGGCGGGCACGGACACCAAGGTGCTGGCCGGGGACCGGATCACCCTGGTGGACCGCAGCATGACGGTGTTGCAGCGGCCGACCTGAGCGGCCGGTGCGGGGTTCCGGCGGTGAGGCCGGCGCCCCGCACCGCGGGCGGTGTGACACGAAAGGCGGCCGGAGGGGTACGTAGGGTGTCATGACCCCTGAGCGACGTGACGCCCGCGTTCCCGTGCCGCCGACGGCGACCTACCGGTTGCAGCTCCAGCCGCGGTTCCCGTTCCGGGCCGCGGCGGACGCCGTGCCCTACCTCGCCTCGCTGGGCGTCTCGCACCTGCACCTCTCCCCCGTCCTGGAGGCCGTACCGGGCTCCCTGCACGGCTACGACGTCGTGGACCCCACGCGCGTGCGGGCGGAGCTGGGCGGTGAGGAGGGGCTGCGGGCCCTGTCGCGCACCGCCCGCGAGCACGGGCTCGGGCTGGTCGTGGACATCGTGCCGAACCACATGGCGATGGCCCCGCGTCACAACCGCGCCCTGTGGGAGGTGCTGCGGGAGGGCCCGCGGTCGCCGTACGCCCGCTGGTTCGACATCGACTGGGAGGCGCGGGGCGGACAGGTGCTGCTGCCGGTGCTCGGCGGTCCCCTCGGCGCGGAGCTGGAGCACCTGCGGGTGGACGGCGACGTCCTGCGCTACCACGACCACGTCTTCCCGCTGCGCGAGGGGACCGGGGAGCTGCCGCTGCTGCGGCTGCTGGACGCCCAGTGGTACCGGCCGGTGTGGTGGCGGCTGGCCCGCACCGAGCTGAACTACCGGCGCTTCTTCAGCATCTCCGAGCTGATCGGGGTGCGGGTGGAGGACCCGGAGGTGTTCGAGGCCACCCACGGCACGGTCCTGCGCCTGCTGCACGAGGGCGTGGTCGACGGGCTGCGCGTGGATCACCCGGACGGCCTCGCCGACCCGGACGCCTACCTGGACCGGCTGCACACCGCGAGCGGCGGCCGCTGGACGGTGGTGGAGAAGATCCTGGCGGACGGCGAGCGGCTGCCGCACTCATGGCCCGTGGCGGGCACCACCGGCTACGACGCCCTGCGCCACGTCGACGGACTCTTCACGGACCCGGCGGGAGCCGCTGAGCTGCTGACCCTCTACCGGCGCTTCGCGGCCCCGCAGACGGACCGGGGCGGCGACTGGGCGGCGACGGTGCGGCGCGCGGCGTACGGGGTGCTCGCGCACGAGCTGGCGGCCGAGACGGACCGGCTGACACGGGTGGCGGCCCGGGTCTGTGCGGCGTCGGACGACCCCGGGCTGCGCGACCGGGCCCCCTGGGCCCTGCGGACGGCCCTGCGGGAGCTGCTCGTGCGCATGGAGGTGTACCGGCCGTACACCTCGGGCGACCCGGCCCTGATCGTCACCGAGGAGGCGGCGGCCGGGGCGCGGGAGGCGTTCGCGGTGCCGGAGGAGGCGGGCGCCGTCGACGTGGTGCGGGGACTGGTGCTGGGCGGGGAGGGCGCGGCGGGGGCGGAGTTCCGGGCGCGGTTCGCGCAGACGTCGTCGGCGCTGCGCGCCAAGTCGGTCGAGGACACGGCGTTCTACCGGTACACCCCGCTGCTGGCGGCGAACGAGGTGGGCGGCGACCCGGGTGTCCCGGGCGTGTCCCCGGCCGGTTTCCACGCCTACTGCGCGCGCGTGCAGCGCGACTGGCCCCTCGGCGGGACGGTGGTGTCGACGCACGACACCAAGCGCAGCGCCGACGTGCGCGCCGCCCTCGCCGTGCTCACCGAGTGCCCGCAGCGCTGGGCGGACGTCCTGGAGAAGGTCACGCACGCCGAGGAGGGCGGGCCGGACGGACAGCTGGCCTGGGCGGCCTGGCAGACGGTCTTCGGACTCGGCCCGGCGCGACCGGAGCGGGTCCGCGAGGCGGTGCTCAAGCACGCGCGCGAGGCGGGGCTGTACACGAGCTGGACGGAGCAGGAGCCGCCGTACGAGGAGGCGGTGGCCGCGTTCGTGACGGCGGGTCCGTGCGGGGTGCCGGGCGAGCGGGTGGCCGCGCTGCGCGGCGAGCTGGAGCCGTACATCCGCGCGAACGTCCTCGGCACGGCGCTGGTGCACCTGACGATGCCGGGGGTGCCGGACGTCTACCAGGGCACGGAGGGCGAGTACCGGGCGCTGGTCGACCCGGACAACCGGCGTCCGGTGGGTTTCCCTCCGGAGTCTCCCGGCGAGAAGGACGCGGTGACCTCGGCGGCGCTGCGGCTGCGCCGGCGGCTTCCGGAGGTCTTCGGGGCGTCGGCGACGTACGAGCCGCTGGCCGCCGAGGGGTCGGCCGCGGACCACTGCACGGCGTTCGTCCGCTCGGGCCGGGTGGTGACGGCCGTGACGCGGCTGCCGCTGCGGCTGGCGGAGGCGGGCGGCTGGCGCGGCACCCGGCTCGCGCTGCCGCCGGGGACCTGGACCGACGCGCTGGCGCCCGGGCGGACGTTCGCGGGGCAGGCGGACGTGGCGGAGCTGTTCGAGCGGCTGCCGGTGGCGCTGCTGGAGCGGGTGGGGTGACGGCGTGACGGTGGTCGCCCGGCGGGCGGCGGCCGGCGCGGGGACGGCGTGCGCGCACCGTTAACTCTTACGGGTGATTTCCGCCTCGCCGGGCGGGAGCGAGCGCGCGCGGAACGTCCGTACCCAGGGCCGGCGTACGCGTCCGAGCGCCCCCCGCGGGCGCCCCGCAGGCGTCCTTGACAGTTGCCGGAGACCATGGGGTACTGCGGGTGCGAAGGCCGGGCGGACCGATACGGGGGTGAGTCTCCTGCCGGAGCTGCGCTACCCCACGGTGACCGAACTGATCTCTTCCGCACGGGCGCTGGCCGCGTACCGACCCGGTCTGTGCGTCCTGCGCCAGGTGGGGGTCTCCCGTGCGGGCCGGCCGCTGAACCTGCTCTCCGTGGGACGCGCCCGGCGTGCCGTGCTCGTCGTCGCGGGCGCCCACGCCAATGAGCCGACCGGTGGCTCCACGCTGCTGGCGCTGGCCGAACGGGTGGTCCAGGAGCGTGAGCTGAGGGACGGGACGTCCTGGCACTTCCTGCTGTGCGCGGACCCCGACGGGGCGAGCCTGCACGTGACCCCCGCTCCGCGCAGTCTGCTGGAGTACCACCTCGGCTTCTTCCGGCCCGCCGGTCCCGAGCAGCCCGAGTGGTCCCCCGCCGTGCTGCCGCCGGACCGGCTGCCGCCCGAGACACGGGCGCTGACCCGGGTCATCGACGAACTGCGGCCCTACCTCCAGGTCACCCTGCACGGCACCGACCTGGGCGGCAGCTGGGTGCAGCTGACCAAGGACATCCCGGGTCTGGCCGAGCCGTTCGCCAAGTCCGCGGCGCAGCTGCACATCCCGGTGGAGACCGGCGCCTCCGACGCGGCGGGCTGGCCCGCCTCGGGTCCCGGCGTGCACGTGATGCCGGCGGCCGGCGCGGAGGCGGCGTACCCGAGCATGCCCGACGACGCACGGCACAGCACCTGGTACCACGCGCACCGCTACGGCGGTCTGACGGCGGTGGTGGAGGTGCCGATGTGGGCGAGCGACATGGTGGACGACCCGGCCCAGCACCCCGCTCCGGCGGCGGCGATACGGCGGCTCGCGCGGCGGCTGCTGCGGGACACGACCGAGGTGGAGCGGGTGCTCGTCGAGGCCCTGCCGCGTCTGGAGGGCGTCGACGGGCCCCTGCTGCGGGCGGCGAAGTGGGCGCTGGAGCTGGTGCCGGGGCTGGCCGCGGACTGGACGGACACCCCGCCCGCCGACACGACGATGGCGTACGTCGGCAGCGTGGACGCCTTCGCGCGCCGGCTGCCCCTGCGCGCGGCCGCGATGCTGTGGCGGGTCCTCCAGGAGTGCGACGACCACGCCGCCCCGCGTCTGGAACACCTCGTCGAGACCTGGAGCGACGCCTTCGCCTACCGCTTCCGGGCCCGTTGGGTGCCCCTGGAGCACCAGGTCGAGCACCAGTCCCGCACGGTCGTCGCGGCGGCCCTGCACGCGCGCGAACGGGCCGCGTGACGCGCGAAGACCCGGGCACGCGCGTGTGGCGCGGTCCGGATCGCAGAGCTGCGGGCGGCCGGGGCGGGGCGGCCCGGGGCACGCGGGCGTGCGCGGGGCCGCCCCGTACGGGTCAGACCTCGGGGACCTCCTGGTCGTCCAGGGCGAAGACGGCCCCCGTGAGCGCCTCCCGCTCGCAGTCGTTGCTGAAGGTGTGCCGGTAGTCGACCGGGCGGCCGTTCCACTCGCCCTGCGCGCGGACGGTCACCGGCGCGTAGACGAGGGCGCAGACGCGGCCGCTGTCGCCGTGCAGGGCGCCCACGTCGCCGTCCGCCCGCGTCAGGACGTCGCAGGCCTCCGCGGCACGGGAGTGACCCTGGGGCGGGTCGCACAGGAGCAGGGTGCCGCGGGTGTCGCTGGAGCGGGCGTCACCGCGGGTGACGGTGAGCTGGAGCCAGTTGCCGGACAGGCCGTCGCGGGAGACCGCCTGTGCCGGAGCGGCGCCGGCGGCGAGGAGGAGGGCGGCCGCGGCCGGGAGCGCGCGCCGTACGGCTTTCGCCGACCGGAGACAGGTGAGGAAGTAGGTCATTCCCGATGCATCGGCACGGCCGGGTGTGAACCCCAGTCCGACTCACCCGAACGGGCACGGGCGGGTTCCGCCGGTGCCCGGCCCGCCAGCTCGAACGCGGCGAGCACGATCCGCGCCTGGTACTCCGCCTGGCGCGCGACGGGGATCCAGCGGGCCCCGCACTCGTCCTGGTACCCGGCGCACCACGCGTCGATGAGCCCGTCCAGCTCCGGCAGCGCGCCGGCCGGGTCGCGTCCGGAGCCGGCGACGAGCTGGTGGAGCAGTCCCGCCGTCCGGACCGCGATCCGGCGCCCGGCGATGCGCAGGGCGGTCAGATGGGCGGTGCTGAGCGGCGGGAGCGGGCGGCGGGGGTCGGCGGTGGCGGGGTCCCAGGCGTCCGCGAGGGCGGGGCAGACGAGCAGATGGTCGCCGACCGGAGCGAGCAGCCGGGCCGCTTCCGCGGTGGCGGCGAGGTGCGGCCGCACCCGGGTGAGGATACGTTCCAGCAACTGTGCGTCATGGCGCAGGGCACCGCTCACGGCCCGCAGGACGGCGTCCCGGTCGGCGGGCCGGGAGTCGTCCTCCGCGGCGGCGACCCCCCACATGGGCGCCTCGACGACCGCGGTGACCGTGCCGTAGCGGTGCGGGTGGTACCAGGTCGACTCGACCGCCGCCTCGGTGATGGCGGCGGCCAGGTCGCCCGGGCGCGGCGGCGGGATCCGGTAGACGGCGGGTCCCAGGCGGGGCCAGTGCAGGGTGTCGAACGGGCCGAGCTCACGGGGGATCCCGAGGCGGGCGGCGGTGTGGGCGACCCGGCGGGAGAGTCCGGGCAGGTCGCGGGTGAGCTCCACGAAGGCGCCGCCGACGTCGACCCCGTGCAGCGAGCACTGGAGGAAGGGCCGCAGTTCGTCCTGGAGGCGCAGCAGCGCACGCGTCTCGGGCAGCGCGGCGCGGGCCGCGCCGTCGGGCAGCCACTCGGGCTGCTCCAGGAACCCCGGCCGGAAGAAGTGCCGGAAGTAGCGGCCGAGGGTGTACGGGCCGGTCAGCCAGCCCTCGTTGCGGCGCAGACCGTCCGGGTCGAGGCAGAGCAGCAGGTTCCAGGTGGCGTCGGCGCCGACGGTGAGCCGCGGGTCGGCGAGGACCCGTTCGGCGAGCCGCAGCACCGTGGCACCTCCGACGGGCTCGTTGGCGTGCGGTCCGGCGACGACGAGGACCTGCCGCGCCCCGCGGCCCAAGGACAGCAGCCACAGGGGTGAGCCCGCGCGGGAGACCCCGACGCGGCGCAGCCTGGCGTCCCCGGAACCACGGACGGCGAGCACGGCCGCGCGGGCGGCGACCTCGTCCACGGTCGGGTAGCGGAGGAGTGGCGGCAGGGCACACCTCCACGGGGCGGCGCCGTCGTTTACCGGGCGTGTCTGGTGTACGCACAGTGAGTCATGGGCCGGGGGTACGTCAACACCGCCGCGCGCACGCGGACTTGGCCGGGCCGCACGAGCCGGGCGGGCGGCGGAGGGGCGACGTGCGGACGGGCGGGCGGGTCAGTTCGTCGAGAGGCGGAAGGCCATCCGGCCGAAGGCGACCTGGTCGCCCTCGCGCACCACGGCCGCGCCGATCACCCGGCGCCCGTTGACGGTGGTGCCGTTGGTCGAGCCGAGGTCGCGCAGGATCCACATCCCGCCCTGGCGGGCGAGCTCGGCGTGGACCCTCGAGACGCTCTCGTGGGTCAGTCGCAGACCGCTGGCGGGATCGCGGCCGATGCGCAGCGCGTGGCGGGTGCCGGGATGCGGCAGCAGCAGCTTGGGCAGCCGCTCGGCCTGCCAGGCCCTGCGCACCCGGACGGTGAAGCCGGAGACGGCCTCGACGGTGCCGAAGACGACCCGGGAGAACCGGTTCTCCCGGGGCAGGTCGGCGGTCAGGACGGCGAGCTCGTCCGAGCGGCGGGCGACGAGCGCCAGCTCCATGCGCCGGATGAACGTGTCGTGCGACAGGCGCCCCATGGCGACGCCGTCACGCAGCACCTTCAGCGCCCGGTCGCGCTCCACGTCGGACAGCCGCGCGGGGTACGTGTTGAACTCGAAGGACGACGTCACGGTGGTGATTGTCGGTCAGCGCGCCCCGGGTGTCCAGAAGACTCGGAAACGCCCGGCCCACACGCGTGCGGCCAATGGGAGTGTTCCAAAAGCGGATTGACCTCCCGTGCAGCACGATGGAGGGGACGGGCAACATCACGGTGGGCAGACGAAGGGGAACCGTCCGTGCAGTTCGAGGTGTGGGCACCGCAGGCCGAACGTGTGACGCTCCGGTGCGACCGGACCACGCGCGCGCTGGAGCGCGATCCGGAGCGGGCGGGGTGGTGGACCGGCGAGGCGGAAGCCGCCGACGGCTCGCGGTACGGGTTCGCGGTGGACGACGGACCGGTCCGCCCGGACCCCCGCTCGCGCCGTCAGCCGGACGGGCCGGACGGGCTGAGCGCGGTCGTCGACCACGCGCGGTACGAGTGGCGCACGCGGTGGTCCGGCCGGCCGCTGCCGGGCGCGGTCCTCTACGAGCTGCATGTGGGCACGTACACCCCCGAGGGCACGCTGGACGCGGCCGCGCAACGCCTCGGGCATCTCGCCGAACTGGGCGTGACGCACGTCGAGTTGATGCCGCTGTGCGCGTTCCCGGGCCGGCACGGCTGGGGGTACGACGGGGTGGCGCCCTGGGCGGTGCACGAGCCGTACGGCGGCCCCGAGGCCCTGAAGAGGTTCGTCGACCGGGCCCACGAGCTGGGGCTGGGCGTCGTCCTGGACGTGGTGCACAACCACCTGGGCCCGTCGGGCAACTACCTGCCCGTGTTCGGCCCGTACTTCACGGAGACGCACCACACGCCGTGGGGCGCCGCCATCAACCTGGACGCGCCCGGCTCGGACGAGGTGCGCGCCTACCTCGTGGGCAGCGCGCTGGCCTGGCTGCGCGACTACCGGCTCGACGGGCTGCGGCTCGACGCCGTGCACGCGCTGGCGGACACGCGCGCGTGCCACTTCCTGGAGGAACTGTCCGCGGCGGTGGACGCCCTGGCCGCCGACACCGGCCGGCCGCTGTTCCTGATCGCCGAGTCGGACCTGAACGACCCGCGGCTGATCACCCCGCGCCGCGACGGCGGCCTGGGGCTGCACGCCCAGTGGAACGACGACTTCCACCACGCCCTGCACACCGCGCTCACCGGGGAGTCCCAGGGCTACTACGCCGACTTCGCTCGCGCCCCGTTCGCCGCCCTCGCCAAGACCCTGACCGGCGGCTTCTTCCACGACGGCACGTACTCCGGCTTCCGGGGCCGGGGCCACGGCCGCCCGCTGGACCGGGCCCGCCTGCCCGCGCACCGGCTCCTCGGGTACTCCCAGACCCACGACCAGATCGGCAACCGCGCCCAGGGCGACCGCCTGTCGGCGTCCCTCTCCCCCGGGCTGCTGGCGTGCGCGGCCGCGCTGACGCTGACCGCCCCGTTCACGCCGATGCTGTTCATGGGCGAGGAGTGGGCCGCGGGCACGCCCTGGCAGTACTTCACCGACCATACCGACCCCGAACTCGCCGAGGCCGTACGGCGGGGCAGGCGACGGGAGTTCGCGGCGCACGGCTGGGCCGAGGAGGACGTGCCCGACCCGCAGGACCCGGCGACGCGCGAGCGGTCGTGCCTCGACTGGTCGGAGCCGGAGCGCGAGCCCCACGCGCGCGTGCTGGCCTGGTACCGCGAGCTGATCGCGCTGCGGCACACGACCGCGGACCTCACCGATCCCGACCTGGCCGACATCAAGATCGCCCATGACCCGGAGGCGCGCTGGCTGGCGTTCCGGCGCGGGGACGTCCGGGTGGCCGTGAACCTCGGCAAGGAGACGGCCGCGATCCCCCTCGGCCCGCGCCCGGCCCGCGTGCTCGCCACCTGGGAGCCGGTGGACGTACCGGGCCGGGACGGACTGCTGCACGTCCCCGGCGAGTCCTGCGTGGTGCTGGAGCAGCAGTGAGGGAGTGCCGGTGCGGGGGTGCCGGTGCGCGGGCTCAGGTGAAGGGGGCGCCGGCGCGGGGGTGCCGGTGACGGGGGCTCACACCTTCTCGTCCGGTCCGTCCTCGCCCTCCTCGCGGAACTCGGTGACCCGTTCGAGCAGGATCGCCTCCCAGGCCCGTCCCAGCCGGGTCCGGGGCAGGGCGAGCGCTTCGGCGTCCCGGGGTCCGGCCGTCCGCGCGTCGAGACCTTCCGCGAGCCGCAGGACGGTGTCGCAGCGGGCCAGCCACAGACCGCGCAGACAGGGGCGGGCTCCGTAACCGGCGAGGGTGGCGGCGCGGACGGCGGCGCCGGATCCGACGGCGAGGGCGAGCCCGGCGATGTCCTCGGCCGGGTCCCCGAGGACCGCGCCGGTCCAGTCGAGGACGCCGCGCACCCGGCCGTCGGCGCTCACCACGAGATGCTCGCCGCGCAGCGCGTGGTGGACCAGGACGGCGCTGCCGGGCTGGGCGGCGAGCTGGGCCGCGCCGGGCGGGGTCAGCTGGTGGAGGCGGGTGGGGTCGAACTCGTCGGCGCGGGCGAGTCGTTCGGCGACGGCGACGGCCATCCGGCGCAGCGCCTCCAGGGAGCGGGGGGCGACGCGGGGCACGCCGAGCGTCTCGGCCTGCCGGGGCGGCACCTCGCGCAGTCCGCGCAGCAGTCCGGCGAGGTCGGCCTCGCCGACGGCGGACACGTCGTGTTCCTCGGCGGTGCCGCCGGGCAGCTTGGTGTCGAGGGTGTACACCAGTCCGGGCGACCACTCACCGTGCGCGACGCTGGTGGGCACGGCGACCGGGACGTGCGGGCGGACGAGGTCGCGCAGCCGCAGTTCGCGGGCCCGCCGCAGGGTCGTCTCGCGGTCGGTGGCGAGGCGCAGCACGTGGCGGGCGCCGACCCACCAGGTCGCGGGCGTGCCGCCCGGGGCGACGGGCCGGACCTCCGGCCCCGGGCCGCCCGCCGTGCCGCCCTCCTCGAGGAGGGCGCGGACCAGCCGGCGGACGGTGTCCGCGGTGGGTGTCGGTGCCTGGGTCATGGTCGCGTCGTCGCCGTTCGGATGGGTGCCGGGACTCCTGAGAGGTGGGTCAGCCCACGATGACCAGCTCGCGGGTGGTGTCGTTGAGCCGGCGGCCGCCGTCCTCGGTGACGGTGACGATGTCCTCGATGCGCACGCCGAACCGGTCGGGCAGGTACACGCCGGGCTCCACGGAGAAGCACATGCCGGGCTCCAGGGGCCGCTCCTCGCCCTCGATCATGTACGGCGGCTCGTGGGTGGTGACGCCGATGCCGTGGCCGGTGCGGTGGATGAAGTACTCGCCGTACCCGGCGTCGGTGATCACCGCGCGGGCCGCCCGGTCGACCTCCTGGCACTCGACGCCGGGCCGGACCGCCCTGAAACCGGCCTCCTGGGCCTCGCGCACGAGGTCGTGGACCCGGCGCTCCTCCTCGGTGGGTTCCCCGACGTGCACGGTCCGGGAGGTGTCCGAGCCGTAGCCGTCCTTGAGGCCGCCGAAGTCCAGGACGACCATGTCACCGTCCCTGATGACCCGGTCGCCGACCTCGTGGTGCGGGTTCGCGCCGTTGGGCCCGGAGGCGACGATGGTGAAGTCGACCTGGGAGTGCCCGAAGCGGCGCAGCAGGTCGGCGAGGTCGGCGCCGACCTCCTTCTCCCGGCGTCCGCCGAAGGGGACCCGGCGGATCTCCTCGAAGGCGGCGTCGGCGGCCGCTCCGGCCGCCGCCATCAGCTCCAGCTCCGCCGCGTCCTTGACGGCCCGCAGCATCGGCAGGGCGTCCGTGAGGGAGGCGTACGAGGTGGCGGGCAGGGCCCGCTGGAGGGCGAGGAGGTGCATCGCCCAGGCGCCGTCGCTGATCCCGAACCGGCCGTCCGTGTCGAGGAGGGCGGCGGTGGCGGCGTAGGGGTCCTTGCCGTCGGTCCAGTCCCGCAGGGTGAGCGCGGAGGCGCCGGCCGCCTTCGCGGCGTCGGGGGCCTCCAGCGTCGGCACCACCAGGACGGGGTCCCGGCCGGGGGCGAGGACGAGCATCGTGAGCCGCTCGGTGACGGCGGTGGGCGCGTAGCCGGTGAGCCATACGAGGTCGGGTCCCGGCGCCACGAGCAGTCCGGCGAGTCCGGCGTCGGCGGCCTCCCGCGCGGCCCGCTGCATACGGGCCCGGTAGTCGTCGGCGGTGAAGGGCGCGGGGGCGGTGCCGGTCATCCGGGCCTCCCAGAATGGACGTGGCGACTGACGTGTGACGGACGTGACGGACGTGGAGACGCCCACGAGCAGCATCCTGCCCGCACGGAGGGGGTCGCGCGAGCCGGTTGACGATGTTACGCACGGGCGAACACCCCCGGGACGGGTCCGGCCCGGGGTTCGGGCGCCGCCCCGGGCCGTCACCGGGGTCGGCTTTGGTGCGGCGCCCCAGGCCGTCACTGGGCCACCCCGGCCGCCCCCGGACGTCAGCCGTGGGGGGCGGGCGTCAGCCGCGCGGCGGCGGCAGCCGAGGGGCGGGGCGCCGGTCAGGTCGGGGGTACGGGGCACGCCGAACGTTCCGGTACGAGGGGAAGGGCCCCTGGGGGGTCACGGGTGGGCGTCGGCAGGCCGCGCGGGCGACCACGCGGCAGTGGGCCTGCGGACGACGCCGACGGACGGGCGCCGGCGGGCCGGGGCGGTCACGCCCACGGTGGGTCGCGGCGGGCGGCGCCGTTGGGGGGCGGTCAGGTGACGACGCCTGGGAGCGCCGTCAATGCGGCTTCCCGGCCGTCTCGGTGACGTACCGTCAGTTCGATCGCTCGTCCCGGTCGGGCCTCGTCGACCGCTCGTGCGAGGTCGGTCGCCGAGCGGATCCGGTGGCCGCCGAACGTGAGCAGCACGTCGCCTCGGACCAGACCCGCCCGGTAGCCGGGGCCGGGTACGTGCACCGCGACGATCCTGGCGCCCGGCCCTTCGGCGTCCACCGCCTCCAGGCCGAGGGGCGCGCCGGGCGGGCGCGGCGTCGCGGCGGAGGCCTCGGACCACCCCGGCGGGCGGGACGCGCCGGACGGCGCGGCCGGGACCGGGCGGCCCGGGGCGGGCCCGGTGCCCGAGGCGCCCGGGACCGCCTGCCGCTGGAACCCGGCCGGTGCGCTCAGGCCGAGCACGGTCGTCCCCACGGTGGCCAGTCCGACCCCGGACAGCACCAGGACGGTGCCCGCGGACACGCCGAGCAGCAGGGTCGCCAGCCGCTTGCCGCGCCGTCGCGCCGTGCGCGGGGGACGCCCCCGTGCACCGGTGTCCGGTCGGCCCCCGCCGGGCTCGGAGCCGGGCAGGGGCTTGGGTCGCAACGCTGTCTGTTCCATGGTTCGCCTCCGGCTGGTGATCTACCCGGGGGCCGGGCACACCACGAGCCACGAACGAGTGAGACTGACCCCGCGCTACCGGAGTCCGGCAGCCGACAGGTGCGGGAGGGGCGCCGCCGGGGCGAGGTCCGGCAGGAAGCCGTGGGTGCGACGGGCCAGGTAGGCCGGCTTGTAACGGTCGACCTCGCGGTGCCAGTTCAGGATGCCCGACAGCCAGTTCTGAAGGTCCTCGACATAGCGCCCCATCGCCGCGCGCGCCTCGGCGCAGAGGTCGAAGTCGTCGTAGAGCACCGGAAGTTCGTGCGCGACGATGTGCTCGAACTGCTGCATGCGCTGGGTCATCAGATCGTGGACGACACCGAGCGCGGCCGGGTAGTCGCAGCCGAAGAAGTTCTGCACGACGAGGATCGCGTTGTGCATCTCGCCCTCGTACTCGATCTCCTTCTGGTACGAGAAGACGTCGTTGGTGAGGCACGCGTAGTCCATCGCGGCGTTCTCCAGCGCGGCGACGGGGCCGCTCGTGCCGACCTCCGGCGGGACGGCCGGGCCGCGGCCCATGCGGCACAGGCTCAGCGTGAGCTCGGAGCCGAAGGTGGCGCGGCGCATCTCCAGGTAGTCGACGGGGTCGGGGACACGGTTCTGGAGCTGGTTGGACAGCTCCCACACCCAGCTCTCGGTCATCGCGTCGATCGCGGCACGCAGGGTGCGCCGCTCGTCGGCGGTCATGTCGGCGGTGGTGCGGGCCCACAGGTCTGCCAGGCCGCGTTCCATGCCGTTGACGGGGACGACGGACGCCTCCTCGCCGTCGAGGGGCATGCACGCCGAGAGGCGGGCCGTGGTCAGCCGGGCGGCGGCCAGGTCGCGGCGGTTGCCGTAGACGAGCGGGTAGTAGTCGTCCCCGTAGGTGCCCCAGGCGAGCCACTGGGCGCTGAGGTCGAGCGCCTCGGGGGTGGCGTCCGGGTCCAGGCCCGCCGAGCACAGCGGGAGGTCGAAGGCGGCGAGCTTGTCCTCGTCCCAGACGCCCTCGCGCAGGATGCCCATCCGGTGCGACCAGGCCGTCAGACGCGGGCGGCACGCCTCCAGGTGCGGGCTCAGCCTGACCTCGTAGGGCATGTGGAAGTCGGGCAGCAGCGACGGGCCGACCTTCCGGAACGGCACGTGCGCGTACGCCCGCAGCCTCCCCCGCTGCCCGGGAAGCGCCCCCGCGACGACGGCCGGGGCGAGCAGCGCGCCGAGGTCGGCGGCGGAGGTGCCGGGCCCGGTCGGCTTGCTCCAGGGTGTCCCGGACACGGCGCCCTGGTTCATGTAGCGGCTGGAGCGCAGGTGCCATTCGTGGCCGCCGGACTGCCAGTCCTGGAGGCCCTTGGCGTAGGCGGCGACCGCGAGGACCTCGCCGGGGGTGAGGCCCTTCTCCAAGGCCACCGCGGGGACTTCGGTGAAGGCGGTGTGCTCGAACTGGTGCAGGCGGGAGGTGAGGATGTCGTTGACGGTGTCGGCGGCCTCCTGGGTGGTGCAGCCGAAGAACGTCTCCAGGACGAGCACGCCGTTGCTGTTCTCGCCCTCGTCCTCGACCTCGCGCTGGTAGGAGAACAGGTCGTTGCGCAGGTGCACGGCGTCGGAGAAGGTCTCCATCAGCACCCGCAGCGGCCGCGAGCCCGCGACGGCGGCCGGGACCTCGGCGGTCGCGTACTCCACGAGCCCGGCGGACCAGGGCGCGCCGCCCACCTTGCGCCGCATCTCGATGTACTCGACGGGGTTGGCGATCCGCCCTTCGTCGATGTTGGACAGTTCCCACAACGACTCGTTGAGCAGGTGCTCCGTCGCGACGGCGAAACGGCGCCGCCAGTCCTGCGACATGTGCGGGACGGTGCGCTCCCACAGGTCCTTCAGGCCGGCCTCGACCGGATTGCGCGGCTCGGGCACGGGAGTCGACAGGTCGAGCGGCATGAACAGCGGCAGCCGGTCGAGGTGGGCCTTGCCCGCCGCGCGGTCCGGGGTGCGCTTGAACATGTCGAGGAAGTGGTCGTCGAAGAAGAACACCCACACGTACCAGTCGGTGATCAGCGACAGCGCGGGGCCGTCGCAGTCGGGGTGGGTGTAGGCGCAGAGCAGGCCGTAGTCGTGCGCCTCCAGGTCGGCCTGTTCCCAGATCCCGGACCCCTCCAGCATGCCCATGTCGCGTGCCCACCGCGTCGAGTGGGTCCGCGCCTGTTCGAGGTGCGGGTTCAGGCGCGCGGGATGCGGCATGTAGAAGTGCGGGAGTTCGAACGGTTGCGTCATGGCCGGGCCCTACCCGGGGGTCGCCGGAGCCATCCGCCGGGCGACACATGATCACACCATCGCGTGAATCAGGCGCGATGCCCTGAAACCCGGCGGACCCGGCGTGCGCGCGCGTGGACCCGGTCGCTCCCGCACGGCGATCGGTCCCGCTCCGGCTTCACTCCCGTACCTGGATCAGGGCGTGTGTGCCTCCCGTCCGCCAGCGCAGGCCCTCGGCGGCCACCAGCGCGGCTTCCGTGCCGGCGTCCAGGCCGGTGATCACGTCGGACTTCAGGGTGCGCAGGGCCGCGACCGGGCCGGGGAAGTACGCGGTGACGTCGGCGAAGGGCGTGGTGGGCGGCCATCTGCTGTCGCCCACCAGACGGCGGTAGTTGAGGTCGCCCTTCACGACGGTCAGGGCGGCCTGCGCGAACTCGGCCCGCAGGTCGGCGGGCATCGCCGTACAGGGCAGCGGCGCGGCGGAGAACGGGTGGGCGCGGATCGTCAGGGTGCCCTCGGCCATGGCCGTCCACAGCCGCCGCCCGTGGTCCGCGGCGGCTCCCGGCGCTCCGGTCAGCTTGCGCAGCGCGTCGACGACGTCGGCCGTCGTGGCGTCCGAGACGTAGTAGGGGTACGGCTTCACATGGAGGACGACGCGGCCGCACCGCCCCTGGGCGAGGAGATGGGCGGCCAGCAGGAGGTCGGGGATCAGCTCGCGTCCGGAGTTGTCGGCCACCAGACACAGCGTCCGGGTGCGGGCGGTGTCGCCCGCGGGCAGCAGCGACCAGAACGTGTCGCTGTCGTCGGCGACCAGTGCCGGTACGGCGGCTCGTTCCTGCGCCTGGGCGTCGGACAGCCGGAAGCCGAGGTCGGCGCGGTTGCCCCAGAGGGATCCGTGCAGCAGGGCGCGGTCCCGTTCCCCGGCCGGGCGGGCCCCGAGGCCGTCCAGCGCGGCCAGTTCCGCGTCGGTCTCCGGTGCGTCGAGCTCGGCGAGCTTGAAGGGGCGGAACGGGTCGATGCCCCGCCAGGGCCCGGTGCCGAAGTAGCCCACGGCTTCGAGCAGTTGACGGTAGAAGTAGCTCTCCGACCACAGCCAGGGCACGTCGAACCACGAGCGGCCGACGTAGGCGTCGAGACCCCAGTCGCGCCACCGGTCCCGGTCGGGCGCCGTGTCGGGGAGGGCTTCGACGACGCCCTCGGCGCAGCTCTCCCGCAGGGCGTCCAGTCTCCGGTGGACGTCGGGACCGTAGGGGAACGCCTCGCGTACCTGCCGGATGATCGCCGGGTGCCGTTCGGCGAGCACGCTGTGGGGGAACGAGCCGGGCTCGTCGCCGAGGATCACGGGCGGCGCGGGGGTGTCGGACATGCGGATCACCGTATCCCGGGGGCCCGTCGGCGGGGCCGAGCCTCACCCGCGGCACGACCGGGCGCCGCGCCCTCACACCGCGGGCATGATCTCGCGTTCCAGCCGGGCGGCGAGGCTGAGATAGCGGGGCCGGCGGGGTACGGGCACCAGGCCGCGGATGAGGACGTGCCACATCTCGGCCATCCGGCGGGGCAGCCGGCCGGCGGGTTCCCGGGTGCGGCCGACGACGCGGGTGCCGACGAAGAAACAGACCAGGGAATGGGCCACGGCATCGATGTCGACGTCCTGATGGATGTCGGATTCCTTGAGCGCGCCGCCGAGCCGGCGGGAGATCAGGTCGGTCAGCTCGACGAAGGGGTGCGGCAGAGGCGGCCGGACCGGCACTCCGCCGGTGGCGAGCCGCAGTCCGGCCCGGGCGATCGGGCCCTCGACGGACAGCCGGGTCAGGGCGAACGTCAGGCGGATCAGTGCTTCGAGGGAGGCGTAGCCGCGGTCGTCGATCTCACCGGCGATCCGGCGGGAGGCCGAGGACTGGAGCTCCATGATGGCATGGGCGAGATCCTCCTTCGCGGCGAAGTGGAAGTAGAGGGCGCCCTTGGTCACATGGGCGTGCGCGACGATGTCACTGAGGCTCGTCGACTCGTAGCCGTGCCGGTCGAACAGGTCGGCGGCGGCCGTGATGATCGTCGTGCGGGTCTGTTCGGCGCGTAACTGCCTCGCCATCGACTGGTACTCTCCCGGGCCGGTAACGAACGGGACATGCCGTTTTTTCTCACCCCGCGTACACAATAGCTCACGGTACGGCAGTGAGGCCAAGGGGTGAAATGCGCCGACAGCCGTCATGCGCCGCCGACTTGTGGGACGTTGTCGGCCCCCTGACGGGAGCATCCCACACAGAACGTACCGGAGGCATAATCGAGACGGAAATGAAAAAGACGGGTTGCGCTGTTTCCGTTTGTCGTCGGGCCTGATACGGGGTGGCGACGGGCACGGACCCCCGTGGGCCCGCGGACCGCGGACGTGCCGTGGCGCGCCGGAGGCCGTCGGCCGGGCACCGGCCCGGTGACCGACGCGAAAACGGGCGGGCCGGCCGGTGTCCCTCGACACCGGCCGGCCCGCCCCGTTCGTCGCACGAGACGACGGCGAAACCACTCAGAAGGTCAGTTTCCAGCCGTTCAGCCTGCCGGTGTCCTGCGCCGCGGTGTCCTGTACGCGCAGCTTCCAGGTGCCGTTCGCGCTCTCGCCGGAAGCGTCCACCGTGTAGGTGGTGGTGACGTTGTCGGCGGAGTCGGAGGAACTGGCCGCCTTGAGCCGGTAGGCGGTGCCGTCGGGGGCGACCAGATCGATCACCAGGTCACCGCGGTAGGTGTGGGTGATGTCGACCCCGACCTGAAGGGCGCTCGGGGCGTTGCCCGTACGGCCGCCGACGGTGATCGGCGACTCGACGGCCGCCCCGTTGTCGGGAATCGAAAGAGCGGTCGTGCTGGCGTAGGTGGTGCCCGCCGTGGAGCCGCCGGAGCCGCTCACCGCCTGCACCGTCCGCGCGGCGTCCGCCAGACCCGCTCCGCACCCGCCGGAGCAGGCGCCGGGCAGGGCGCGGGCGTTGGCCTTGACGGCCGCCTCGATCTGGGCCGGGGTCAGCGCCGGGTTCGCCGACTTCACCAGCGCCACCAGGCCCGCGATGTGCGGGGTGGCCATGCTGGTGCCCTGGTAGTAGGCGTACGACTCGGCGGACGGCGCCTTGGTCCCGGAGTTGAGGGTGGACAGGATGCCGTTCGCGGTGCCGGTGCTGGTCTGGCCGCCGGGCGCCGAGATGTCCACGAGGGAGCCGTAGTTGGAGTAGGACGCCCGGGCGCCGGTGCGGTTGGTCGCCGCCACCGAGATGACGTTGTTGCAGTTGCCCGGCGAGTGGTTGGCGACGTTGTCGTTCTCGTTGCCGGCGGCCACCACGACGGTCGTGCCCCGGTTCACCGCGGCGGTGATCGCGGTCTGCGTCGCCGAGGTGCAGGCGCCGTCCCCGCCGAGGCTCATGTTGATGACCTTGGCGACATCGGCGTTGGCGGGCACACCGGACACCGTGCCGCCGGACGCCCAGGTGATCGCGTCGATGATGTCGGAGTCGTAGCCGCCGCACTTGCCGAGCACGCGGACCGGGGAGATCTTCGCGCCGTACGCGATGCCCGCGACGCCCTTGCCGTTGCCGGTGACGGCGGCGATGGTGCCGGCCACGTGGGTGCCGTGCCAGGAGGAGTTGGAGGCCGGGATGCCCGAACCGCACTCGTTGGCCGCGTAGTGGTCGCCCGGATCGGCCGGGTTGGCGTCGCGGCCGTCGCCGTCGACGGAGACGGCCGTGTCGGCGATGAAGTCGTAGCCGCCGACGATGTTCGCGGCGAGGTCGCTGTGGGCGACGTAACCGGTGTCGATGACGGCGACCGTGACACCCGTACCCGTCGACGTGGGCCAGGCGCCGGGGACGTTCATGCCCGCGGTGGTCTCGTAGAGGTCCCACTGCTTGGCGTACTCGGTGTCGTTCGGGTCGGCCTTCGGCTTGTTCAGCCGGTCCGGGACGACGTAGGCGACCTCCGGGTCGGCCCGGTAGCGGTCGACGACGTCGGCGACGTCCGCCGCCGAGAGGCCGTCGCCGAGACCGACGAGGGCCGCGCCGGTGCCGAGCCGTCGCCGGAAGTCGACGTCCTCACCGCTCGCCCGGCCCTTGGCGGCGGCGTCGGCCTCGGCGGCCGGGTTCGACTTCGCCTCCGCGGCGCCGGACTTGTAGCCGACGATGAGGCGCTCGGCCGGGACGCCGGGTGCCGCCTCGGTCGCGGCGGAGATCTGTGCGGTGGGGTGGGCGGAACCGGCGGGGACGGGTTCCTGGGCCGCCACGGCCGAGGCGGTCGACGCGGCGGTGAGCAGGGCCGCGGAGGACGCGGCGACGGATATCAGCTTCCGTCTCAGGGCGGGGGAGGTGCGCAAGGGGATGCCTTTCGTCACCGGCTCCGGACAGGGCGGAGCGGCGGTCTTTTCGCTTCGATGGGGAAGCGGCGGGGGGTGCCTCGAAGGGCGCAGAAGAGCCGGCCGGGCGCGCACGCCGACCCGGTCGGGGTTACCTGTGGGGCGGCTGTGGGGGAACGATAGGCAAAGAACTGGTCATCCGGATACGGGGGAAACCCTCGATCCGGCCGGAACGGCACCCTTGACGGTCACGAAGCGGAGGGCGCCGCGGCGGGCCCGGGGTGGCGCGCTGAACGCGCCGGGCCGCGATCCCGTACTGACGGCTGACCGTTCCCGCGCCGGCCGAGGAGACGTCCCCGATGCCCCGCACCACCGCACACCGCACCGCAGCACTGGCGACCGCCGCGCTGAGCCCGCTGCTGCTGGGCCTGTGGGCCGCCGCACCGGCCCAGGCGCACGGCGCGCCGACGGATCCGGTCAGCCGGGTGTACGCCTGTTCCCCCGAGGGCGGGGCCGACGCGAGGACGGCGGCCTGCCGGGCGGCGATCGCGGCGAACGGCACCTCCTTCGCCGCATGGGACAACCTGCGGGTGGCCGACGTGAACGGCCGCGACCGGCAGACCGTTCCCGACGGACGGCTGTGCAGCGGCGGTCTGCCCGCCTACAAAGGACTCGACCTCGCCCGCGCCGACTGGCCCTCGACCCGGCTCACCCCGGGCGGGACCCTGCGCATGACGTACGCCTCGACGATCGCGCACACCGGCACGTTCAAGCTGTATCTGACGAAACCGGGGTACGACCCGACGAAGCCGCTCACCTGGTCCGATCTCCCGGCGAGTCCGTTCGCCGAGGTCGAGGACCCGCCCCTGACGAACGGCGCCTACCGCTTCACGGCGAAGCTGCCCGCCGACCGGACGGGGCGTCAGATGCTCTACACGATCTGGCAGAACACCAGTACGCCCGACACCTACTACTCGTGCTCGGACGTGGTGTTCCCCGCGGCGGCCGCCTCGAAGGGCGAGCCGAAGTCAGGCGCGACGACGAAGACACCGGCCGCGGCCCGGCCCACGGCGTCAACGAGTGTGGCCTCGGCGAGCACGACGCCCGCCTCGCCCTCAGCCGCTCCGTCCGCGTCGACCGTGTCCGCCGCCGCGCCCGCCGAGGCGGCGGCCGGACCGGACAGCACCCCGGTGGCGTCCGTGTCCGGGGGCGGCTCCGGACCGTCCGCGCCCGTGCTGGCGGGCGGCGCCGCGGCGGTGCTGGTGCTCACCGGCGGCGCCGCCCTGGTCGCGCGACTGCGTCGGCGCTGAACCCGTCCGCGCGATGACCGGGTGACGGTCACGCGGACGGGCCGCGCCTGTTCTTCTCACATGGTGCGACGGTGGGTCAGTTGACGGTGACGGCCGCGCCCGCGTCGGTCACCGGGGAGTACTTGGCGGTGAAGTAGCCGTTCGCGAAGCAGAGCGACGAGCCGGACGTCTTGGTGAACTGCTGGCTGGCGAAGTTGATGCTGTTGTCGGCGTTGTTGGCCGTGCCGGTCAGGCTGGGCGCCTGGTAGACGCAGTTGATGCTGCCGAGCAGGGTGCGCAGCACGACCGTGGTCTGGATGGTGGAACCGCTCGCCGGGGTCACGGTGACGGTGCCGCCCGAGGACACGCTCGTGGTGTAGGGGAGGTTGTTGACCGTGACGCTGGTGACGCCGAGCACGCCGATGACGTTCGCGGTGCAACTGCCGAAGGTGTGCGCGGTGAGCGACTCGGTCGCCGTGCCGGGCGCGGTGGGGTTGTCGGTCACCGTGGCGCTGAAGCCGGACGAGGCACAGGAGACGCCGCTGGTGCCGGTCGCGCTGGAGTAGAGGGTGGCGGTCGTGCCGCTGGCGAGGGAGGCGTTGAGGACGTCGCCGACGGCCACGTCGCCGTTGGCGGTCGTCAGCACCGCGCCGGCCGCGGAGGCCGGGGTGACGGCCGTGAGCGAGAGCGCGGCGACGGTACCGGCGAGGGCGAGGAGGGAGCGAGTGCGCATGCGGGTGCCTCTTTCTCAAGTGGGGCTTTTCGGGGGGTTGATGTGCGGGGTGTGCCGCCGCGCCGCTGGTCGCAACAGGGAGGGGGACGCGGATCGGCGTCCGCCGCCGCCGGCCCGTGACGCCTTCTCCGTACGTGACGGACCGGCAACGGCGGCCGGCCGGTGACCGGACGTAGGCACTGGTGGGTGACTCCGGCCGGACCGGGCGGCGAGGGCGACCGGCCGGCCCGCTGGGGGGAAGCGGCCGTACCGGTGCCGGTAGGGATCGAGCCCGGGCCGAGTGGCACGGACTGGTCGAGAAGCGTCCGGGAGCGCGGCAGGGACGCCGCGCTGCGGATCCGGCGCCACGGATCCCGGCTGAGCCAGGGAGAGTTGTAGACCTGATGGACAGTCAACGTCAATACAATGAGAGCAAGTTGATGGTCCGACAGATATATGCGAAAGCCCGTCGGGACGTACGGCCCGCAGGCGGCACATAATGAACACCCTTTTTCCACATCTCCCTTGACCGGGTGGTGTAACCATCGGTAACTTCCTGGACGGCTACTGCTGCGTAACCAGAAAGCCCTTGCGGCATCCGGGAGTTGTGAGGAGGCGTACGCGGCAGCCGCTGTCCGCGCCAGGACAACGTGCCACGGAAGCCCAACCCGCACGACTCAGCGCATGGGAGCAGACATGGCCTCGTCCCCGGACGTCACTTCGTCCGCCGACAACACCCCCGAGAACCCCGAAAGCGGTTCCGCAGAGAGACGCGGCCGGGTCCGGCTGCGCCGGGCCGCCGTCATGGCGGTGCCCGCCACCTTCGTCGCCGCGGGACTCGCGGTCCTCACCGCCCAGGGCGCCCTGGGCGTGCAGTTCGCGATCTCCGGGATGCCGTTCGTGGTCACCGCGGACCGGCTGGACGGCGAGGGCTTCGCCCAGTTCGGCGGCCTGGACAACATGATCGAGAACAGCCCCAACCAGGGCGACACCGGCGGCCAGGTCCTGGTCGTCACCTCGGTCGTGAAGAACGGCAAGATCACCAACATGTGCCAGAGCGTCGACCTCGGCGGCATCCAGCTGATCCTGCGGGCCGGCGCCGGGTCCACCCCGGTGAGCGTGAAGAACCTGGCGATCGACTCCGACGAGATCTCGGGCGACGCCGAGTTCAACAACATCGAGATCGGCCGCGACTCCAGCACCTTCGACAAGGTCCCGATCCAGGGCCCCGCGGGTGTCTACGGCCAGCAGGCGGACACGGTCGTCATCAAGAACCTGTACCAGCACAACTACGCCGCCACCGCGGCCGTCTTCAAGCTGCCCGGCCTGAAGATGAGCTTCTCGAGCGAGGGCTGCAAGTAATGACCTTCACCCAGTGGCGGGACCGTTTCCGGGTGTGGCGGGGCCACCGGCCCTTCGCGGGCGGCGTGCTGCTCGTCCTGGGTGGCGCGGAGATCCTGGTGACCATGAAGGCACCGCTCCCGGTGATCCTTCATGTGGGCATGCAGGGACTGGCGGGATACCTCCTGCCTTCCCTGATGGTGGTCTGCGGTCTGCTGATCCTCTTCAACCCGACCCAGCGGCTGTTCTACTCGATCATCGCCATCCTGCTCTCCCTGGGCACCTGGCTCACGTCGAACATCGGCGGCTTCGTCGTCGGCCTCCTGCTGGGGGCCGTGGGCAGCAGCATCTCCTTCGGCTGGCTGCCCGACCAGGAGCCGCGCAAGAGCCGCCGGCAGGAGCGCAAGGAAGCCCGGACCGAGACGCACGCCGAGTCGGTCCGCAAGGACGGCTTCTCGGGAGCGGGCGAACCCGCCTGACGCGGACGCCCGCGGACCGGACCCGCGGCCGTGGACACGGCCGTACGTCACCTCACCGGCGGGGCCGGGACGACCTGCGCACAGCGGGCCGGTCCCGGCCCCGCCGGTTTCCGCGCACCGCGCACCCGCACATACCCGCGCTCCCCCCCCCATGGCCCGGGCCCCCGCCGGACGCCCCACGAAGCGCCGCCCGGAAGCGAGGGACGCACCATCGCCCGCGGCCCGGGGGCGCGGGATGTCTCGCCGGGCGCTGTCCGGGGCGTCGCGTGCCGTCGCGTGGACCCGTACCGCCGCCGCGAGGGGCGCCGATCCCGAGATGCAGCGCACCGTGCCACCGCCGGTGGGCGTCCGGCGCGACCCGCGGGAGGGGTCCGCTGGATTGACGATCAGTCAATTCAACTGCGGTTATGCTCCTCCGGGCCGCCGGGGCCCCCTCCAGCATCACGATGCGGCAGCGGCGCCTCGCACCAAGTGGTGGCTCACTTGACTCCCAGCGGTCACACACGGTTGGCTCCGAGCCAACGAATCCCTCCAGCCGGTGCACACCCCTCGCCCCGGCGATGTTCGCCCGTCCTCCCCGCACTGCCGCACAGCGAGGTGCAGCCCCCCATGAACACTCCCCTCCCCGCTCGATCCGCGGACGGCCCCCACGGGTCCGTCCGCCGCACCGCCCTCACGGCGGTCTGCTGTCTCCTCCTGCTGACCGGCTGCTCCGGCGCCACCGCGTCCGGCTCGGAGGGAAAGGCGGCAGACGGGCCGGGCGACCGGCTCAAGGTCGCCCTGGTCACCCACGGCGCCAAGGGCGACGACTTCTGGGAACTCGTGCGCAAGGGCGCCGAAGCCGCGGCCGCCAAGGACGGCGTCGACCTGACCTACGCCAGTGACTCCGACGCCGGCGGACAGGCAGAACTGGTCCGCGACGCGATCGCCGACCGGGTGGACGGCATAGCGGTCACCCTCGCCAAGCCGCAGGCCATGAAGAGCCCGGTGGCCCGCGCCAGGGCGGCCGGGATACCCGTGGTGGGACTCAACTCCGGTATCGACGCCTGGCGTTCGGCGGGGCTCGTGGAGTACTTCGGCCAGGACGAGAGCGTCGCGGGCCGGGCCGTCGGCGACAAGCTGGACGGCCTCGGCGCCAAGCACGCCCTGTGCGTGATCCACGAGCGGGGCAACATCGCCCTGGAGGCGCGCTGCGCGGGCGTGAAGAAGACGTTCACCGGCGAGACCGAGATGCTCTACGTGGACGGAACGGACATGGACGCCGTCACCACCACCGTGGCGGCGCGGCTGCGCCAGGAACCCGACATCGACGAAGTCATCACCAACGGCGCCCAGTTCGCGCTCGCCGCGGTAAAGGCGGCGGACCAGGCGGACAGCGGCGCCAAGGTCGCCACCTTCGACCTCAACAAGGACCTGGTCACCGCCGTCCGCGAGGGCAGCGTCCAGTTCGCCGTGGACCAACAGCCCTATCTCCAGGGCTATCTGGCCGTCGACGCCCTCTGGCTCTACAAGACCAACGGCAACCTCAGCGGCGGCGGTGTGGCACCCGTGCTGACGGGTCCGGCCTTCGTCACGAAGACCAACGTCGCCGAGGTCGCCCGCTTCGCCGCAGCCGGAACCCGCTGAGCGGACCGGCTCCGCCCCGCCCAGCCCCCCTCCCCCTCGCTCATCGCCCTAGGACGACCATGTCTGCACGGACAGGTGCCCGGCGCCGCCGACTCGGCTCCATACGTCTCTCCCTCATCCTGCTGGCACTGGTGCCCGGCGTCACCCTCGCCGCCATGTGGGGTGTGACGACGACCCAGATGTTCGAGGAGGGTCTCCGGCTGCGCGCGCAGACCGGACTGAGCCGCTCGACCGGAGCCATGGGCACCGAGGCGACGCTCGCCCTCCAGCAGGAACGCAGCCTGTCGGCCGTGTGGCTGGCCTCGCGGCCCGCGGGATCCCGGGCCGCGCTGGAGGCCCAGCGCCGCAAGACGGACACGGCGGTCGCCGAGCTCGTGGCCCGGTCCGACGACATCCAGCAGGCACCGGCGCGGGTCAGGGACCGGCTGTACTCGGTCGTCGCCTCCGTGGGAAGCCTGGAGTACTACCGGGGCCAGGTGGACGACCCCACCGACATCACCGCCGCCCAGGCACTGGACCAGTACACCTCGGTCATCGACGACCAGATCCACGCCTTCCAGGAACTGTCCCAGGTCGACGACGGCGACCTCACCTCGCAGGCCGGCCCGCTGGTCGCCCTGGAGCACGCGGCGGAGCTGGTCTCCGAGGAGGACCTCCAGCTCACCCTCGCCGGGCCCGGTGGGCGGATGGACGCCAAGACCTGGGCCGCCTTCGCCCAGCTGGTGAACACCCGGCGCTGGCTCGTGCAGGACCAGATCGTCCCCTCGCTCACCGGCACGGCGAAGGCGCAGACCGAGAAGATCCTCACCAGCTACCAGTGGCAGATCCTCCAGTCCGTCGAGGACCGGGTGCTCGCGGCCCGGTCGAGCCAGAGCCGCAACGGTGACGTGCTGCTGCCGGACGTGCAGAAGGACTGGCGCGCCGCGCTCATCGAGGTCTCCGACCAGTACGCGGGGCTGATCCGGCTCCAGACCACGGCCCTGCTCCAGCGCAGCGCGGACGAGGCACGTCACCTGCTCATCACGGCGGCCTCGCTGAGCGCCGGCGGTCTGGTGGCCCTGCTGGTGTGCGTGGGCATGTCCTGGCGGATCACCCGCTCGCTGTCCCGGCGGCTGCACGGGCTGCGCATGGCCACGCTCAGCCTCGCGCACGAGCGGCTCCCGGACGTCGTGGCCCGGCTGGACCGGGGCGAGACCGTCGACGTGGACACGGCCGCGCCGGGGCTGGACTACGGCGGCGACGAACTCGGCCAGGTGGCCCAGGCGTTCAACACGGCGCAGCGGACGGCCGTGCACACCGCGGTCGAACTGGCGGACACCCGGCGGGGCTTCCAGAAGGTCATCCTGGGCATCGCCCGGCAGAGCCAGAACCTGGTCAATCTCCAGCTCAGCAAGCTCGACGCGCTGGAGCGGCGGCACCAGGACCCGGACGTCCTGGCCGGGCTGTACGAACTGGACTCCACGGCGAGCCAGTTGCGCCGTTACGAGGAGAACCTCGTCATCATCAGCGGCGGCCGTCCCGGACGCAGCTGGACGGAGCCGGTGGCGCTGATCGACATCCTGCGCAGTGCCGTCGGGGAGGTCGCCGAGTACCGGCGGGCCGAGGTGCACACCGAGGAGGAGGTGTACATCGCCCCGCCCGCGGTGGCGGACGTGATCCACCTGCTCGCGGAGCTCATCGACAACGCGACGGCCTACTCGCCGGCGCCCAGCCCGGTCGGGGTACGGGCCACGCTGGTGGCCCGGGGCCTGGCGATCGAGGTCGAGGACCGGGGCCTCGGGCTGTCCGAGGAGGACTACGCCTCCTTCAACGCACAGTTGGCAGTCCCCCCGCAGTTCGACGTGGTGGCACTCGCCGACGACCTGCGGCTGGGCATGTTCGTGATCGCGCGGCTCGCGAACCGGCACGGCATCACGGTCACCCTGCGCTCCTCGCCGTACGGCGGCACGACGGCGATCGTACTGATCCCCCACGACACGGTCGTCCGCGAATCCCCGGCGGCCCCCGGCACCGGTCCGTCGGACAAGGCCGCCTCGGCCGGCCCGACGACTGCGCCGGCCCCCGGCACCGTTCCGGCGGGCACGGCCGCTCCGGCGACTCCGGTGACCGGCGCCGCCGCTCCGGCGGACACGGCCGCCTCGGCGACCCCGGCCGGCGATCCGGCGGACACGATCGCGCCTACGGCCCCCGACACGGCTCCGGTCGGCCCGGCCGACGCGACCGCCCCTGCGACCCCGACGGCCGCCGCCACCGATCACGCCGACGTGGCCACCCCGGCGGTCCCCGCGGACCCGGCGGCGGGTACCGCGGGTGCCGTGGGGACCGCGCATGGTCACCTCGTCCGGTCCGGTGCGCCGGGCGGGAGCGGGGACGGGGGTGACCGTCCGGTAGGGGCGGCCGGCGGCCGGGCGACCGGGATGACGCCGCTGCCCCGCAGGGTGCCGCAGACCAGCCTGGCCACCGAGCTGCGCGACGACCGCGCCGCGGCCCCCGTCGACGAGGACGGTTTCCCGGACGATTTCACCGCGGAACGTGCGGCCTCTTCCCTCGCCGGTTTCCAGCGCGGCACGCTGCGAGCACACGCCGACGCCGAAGGACCGCACAACGGCTCTTCGCCCTCACCCGCCGAGGAGGCCGACGACCCGGCGGTCACCGCCGCAGGCCCCTCCTCCCCGACCCCGACACCCCCCGCCGACCGCTCATGAAGGACTCGCGATGACACGCTCCATCCCTGGCACCAACCCCCAGCTCGACCAGCTGCTCACCGGTCTCGTGGACCGGGTCGCCGACGTGAACCAGGCCGTCGTGCTCTCCGAGGACGGCCTGGTGGTGAGCAAGTCGACCGGTTTCCTGCGAGAGGACGCCGAACGGCTGGCGGCGACCGCGTCGGGGCTGATGAGCCTCAGCCGGGGCGTCAGCATGGACTTCCGCGGCGGACCGGTGCGCCAGGCGCTGATCGAGATGGCCCACAGCTACCTCATCCTCACCTCGGCGGGCCCCGGCGCCCACCTCGTCGTGCTCGCGGGGAAGAACGCGGACGTCGGCGTGGTGGCGTACCAGATGAACATGCTGGTCAAGAAGATCGGTGAGCACCTCAGCGCGGCACCGCGGGCCCATGTCGGTCCCGCAGTGCGCACCAACGGCGGGTGAGGTGAGCGGAGGCGACGAAGCGGGCCGGCTCGTGCGGCCGTTCACCCTCACCGGTGGCCGGACCCGGCCCAGCCGTGCCGACTTCACGCTCATCACGACGGTGACCGCGGTCGACCCGCCACCGGAGCGGGCGGTCCGGCCGCAGCCGGAGCACGGCCGGATCCTGCGGCTGTGCGCCCGGCCGCTGGCCGTGGCGGAGGTCGCGGCCCATCTCGACCTGCCGGTCAGCGTGGTCGTCATCATGCTCTGCGATCTGCTGGAGGCGGGTCTGATCACGGCCCGGCCGCCCCGGCCCGTCACCGGCACCCCGGATCTCGATCTGCTGGAGAAAGTGAGGGACGGCCTTGGCCGGATCTGATTCCACCGCTTCCACCGTCCCCGGCGCCGATCCGGCGGCGCCCGACACGGTGAAGATCCTCATCGCCGGGGGCTTCGGTGTCGGTAAGACCACGATGGTCGGCGCGGTCAGCGAGATCGCGCCGCTGTGCACGGAGGAGCCGCTGACCGTCGCGGGGCTGGACGTGGACGACCTGAAGGGCATCGAGGAGAAACGGTCCACCACCGTGGCGCTCGACTTCGGGCGGATCACCATCGGCGATGACCTGGTGCTGTACCTCTTCGGTACGCCGGGCCAGCAGCGGTTCTGGTTCATGTGGAACGACCTGGCGATCGGCGCGCTGGGGGCGGTGGTGCTCCTCGACGTACGACGCCCGCAGAGCAGTTTCGCCGCCATCGACTTCTTCGAGCGCCGGGGCATCCCCTTCGTCGTCGCGGCGAACGGCTTCGACGGGCTGCACCCGTACCCGACGCAGGAGATCAAGGAGTCGCTGGCGCTGCCGGCCCGGGTTCCGGTGCTGCTGTGCGACGCGCGGGAACGGGAGTCGTGCCGGGACGTCCTGATCGCCCTGATCGACCGGCTGATCGAGGACGTCGGACCGGTGCGGGGCGCCGCCCGCTGACGGTCAGCGCGCTCCCGCGGCCCGCAGTACGGCGACCGTCTCCGGGTGGGGTCCCGCGGCCGCCCATTCGAGCGGCGTGCGGCCGGTGCCCCGGTCCTCGCGGAGCCCGGGGTCGGCACCGTGGGCGAGGAGGGTACGGACGGTCTCGGTGTGCCCCCAGCAGGCGGCCGCGCACAGGGGCGTTCCCTCGGCGCCCGGCCCCGCGCTCTCGGCGTCGGGCGGCGCACCGGCCGCGAGGAGCCGGCGGGCGGTGACGGCGTCGCCCTGGACGCAGGCCGCGTACAGCGGGGTCGTGCCGTCCCCGTCGGCGGCCGCGGGGTCGGCTCCGGCGCGCAGCAGCAGGTCGATCCCGGGGCCTCCCCCGCACATCGCCGCCGCGGTCAGACGCTTCGTCAGTTTCTTGCGCCGTCTTCTGTTCACGGTCGCCGACCCTAACCCGGCACATGGACCGGGTCGCCGGAATTTCCATGGGTCACGCACAGGTACGCGGCGGAAAACCGCCAAGCCTGTCCCGGTGATTGACCTGTTTCCCGCACACCCCTACTTTCTGACCGATTCACCGAACCATGTTCGACATTTCGGACCGCCGGTCGGCGTCAAGGGCCTCACCGGTCGGTACCGAAGGGCCCCCGCATCCCTGGAGCGCACATGACCCCCGACCCGTCCCGCCGCCTCTTCCTGGGCGCGGCCGCCTCCGTCCCGCTGGCTCTCACCCTCGGCACCCCGGCCGCCCACGCGGCCGACTCGGCGTACGTGATGAGCTACTTCACCGAGACGACCAGCCTCGGCGCCGGTTCCGACTACGGCCTCCATCTGGCCGTCAGCACGGACGGGTTGCAGTGGATGCCGCTGAACCAGAACAACCCCGTGGTCACCCCCACCGACGGGGCACTGGGACTGCGCGACCCGTTCATCCTGCGCAAGCAGGACGGCACCTTCGTGGTGCTCGCCACCGACCTCAAGGGCACCGACTGGAGCTACGTCAGCCAGTACGTGCACGTGTGGAACTCGACCGACCTGCGCACCTTCACCGGCTACCACCGGCTGAAGCTGCACGACATGAACACCCACTGCTGGGCGCCGGAGGCCTTCTGGGACGCCGGCCGGGGACAGTACGCGCTCATCTACTCCGCCGTGAACAGCAGCGGCCACAACGTGATCATGGTCAACTACACGACCGACTTCGTCACCGCGTCCGCGCCCCAGGTCTTCTTCGACCCCGGCTACGACGTCATCGACGGTGACATGGCCGTGGGCGTGAACGGCGTCAACTACCTGTACTTCAAGAAGGACCAGACGCTGGTGGGCGCACGCTCCACTTCGCTGGACCCCGGCAGCTTCACGGCCTTCAGCACGGGGGTCGCGCACGGCGGCACCGAGGCACCGACGCTCGTCAAGTCGCTCACCTCGGGCACCTGGTGGCTCTGGGGGGACACGTACACCCCCAACGGCGTCTTCTACGCGTGGCAGTCGGGCGACCTCTCGGCGGGCACCTGGACCGCGCTCGACCAGCGGACGTACACGCAGCCGGTGAACTCCAAGCACTGCGGCATCACGACCATCACCGGGACCCAGTACAGCAACCTCGTCGCCAAGTGGGGCGCGCCCGCCTGGAACCGGCTCAAGTCCTACAACTTCCCCGACCGTTACGTCCGCCACGCCGACTACGTCGGCCGCATCGACGCCTACCCCTTCGACCTGTACACCGACTCGCAGTGGAAGCTCGTGCCCGGCCTGGCCGACGGCTCCGGGGTCTCCTTCCAGTCGGTGAACTACCCGACCCGGTACCTGAGGCACTACAACTACCGGCTCCAGCTGGACGTCAACGACGGCACCTCGACGTTCGCCGGCGACGCGACCTTCTACCGTACGGCGGGCCTGGCCGACCCGGCGTGGTCCTCGTTCCGCTCGTACAACAACCCGACGCGTTACATCCGGCACTCGAACTACGTCCTGCGCATCGACCCGGTCTCGACGGCGACCGAGAAGCAGGACGCGACGTTCTCCGTCGGGTACTGAACGGGGCCCGTCGGCACGGGCGTCCGCTCACAACGCGGCCAGGCGCGGCAGCAGTCCGACGGCCGCGGTCACGTCGCCGGTGAGCGGACGGTCCTCGGTGCCCGCGGGGAGGACGGCCGCGGCGAGGGCGAGGACGCCGGCCGGTGGCGGCGGCCCCGCCCCGTCCGGACGCATCCTCGACGCCCTCACCGCGGCGACGAGTTCGCAGGCGACGACGACGGCGTAGGCGGACGCCGCCCGCAGGCTCTGGCGGGCGGCCTGACCGGCGAAGCTGGCGGCCTCCTCCAGGCCGCGCGACAGGACGGCGTGTCCCGCGGAGGCGGGCGCCGCCGCCGAACGCAGCTCGGCCAGCGCCGAGTTGGCGGTGTACTCCAGGATCATCGTGCCGGAACTGCTCGCGGGTCCTCCGCCGAGGAACGCGGGCAGGCCGGTGAGCCCGGGATCACCGAGTGCGGTCAGCCGGGCGGCGGAGAGCTGCGCGGTCTGGAGCAGGGCGAGGTTCGCGGCGTCCAGGGCGAGGCCCAGCGGCGCGGCGAAGAAGCCGCCGTGGTGGTAGGCGGCCGTGCCGTCGGGGTCCAGCAGCGGGTTCTCCGAGGGACAGTTGATCTCCACCTCGACGACGTCGCGCAGCCGTTCGCAGGCGTCCAGGGCGCTGCCGTGCGCCTGGGGGAAGGCACGGAAGCCGAAGGGGTCCTGGATGCGGCCGCCCCGGTGGTGCGGCGGCCGGTCGGGCAGGCCGAGCAGCCGCCGTACCTCACCGGCCGCGCGGGCCGGGCCGGGATAGGGCCGCAGGGCGTGCACCGGCGCCGCGTACGCCTCCGTCGAGCCGGAGACCGCGGCGAGGGAGAGGGCGGCGACGGCGTGCGTGGCCCGCAGCAGCACGTCCAGCTCCCGCTGGGCGAGCGCGGCCTGCCCGAGTGCGAGGGCGTTGCTGCTGAGCAGGGCGAGCGCGTCCCCGGGCGTGAGCACGACGGGGGCGGGAAGGCGGGCGGGGCCGGGGAGCGCCCCGGCGTCCCGGACGGCGCCCTCGACGGGTCCGGGAGCGCCGGCGGCCGCGCCGGGCACCCGCATGACGACGACGGCCGGCCCGGACACGGACACCACGACGCCGCCGTCCCCCGTCCCCGCGCCCACGGCGCCCACCGCGGCCACGGTGGCGGCGGGGGCCGGGTCCGCGGAGGCCGGGCCCGGGACGGTGTCCGGGGGCCGTGCCGGGGACGGGGAGGGCGGGGCGTCGGGCGGCGGCGTGTTGGCGTGCGGCGGGGGCGGCGAGGCCAGCCAGGGGCGTTCGCCGATGAGGGCCAGGCCGGTCTGGGCCAGGGCCGTCAGGTCGCCGGTGCCGACGCCGCCGTACTCGTTGACGGCCGGGTGGACACCGAGGCGGAGGGCCTCGACGAGGGCGTCCACGAGGGCGGGCTGGATGCCGGAGCCGCCGGCGAGCAGCTGGTTGGCGCGCACCACGAGCATGGCGCGGACCTGGCGGGCGGGCAGCAGCGCGCCCGCGCCGCCCGCGTGGCTGCGCAGCAGCCGCAGGCCGTGCGCGGTCTCGTCGTCCTCCTCGACCGGCACCGCGCGCTGCGCGCCGACGCCGGTACCACGGCCGTAGAGGCGTCCGGCGGCGGCGAGCCTGCGCCCGGTGTGCCAGGACCGTACGGCCCGCTCACGTGCCTCGGGGGCCACCTCGGGCACGGCCTCACCGTCGACGAGCGCGATCAGCCCGTCGACGGTGAGGGTGGTTCCGTTCAGGACCGCCCGGGTGCCCCCGGCGCGCGGGGGCGCGACGGGGGCCGTGGCGTCCGCTGTCGTGTCCAACGGTTCACGGGATCCGGTGGAGCGTCAGCCCAGACCGGCCGACTTCAGCCAGGCCTTGGCGACGTCGAGCGGGTCCTTGCTCTCCAGCTGCACCTGCGAGTCGAGGTCGAGCAGGGCCTTCGTGTCGAGCTTGGCGGAGACGGCGTTGAGCGCGTCGACGCCCTCCTGCGACAGGCCGCTCTTGTAGACCAGCGGGGTCACGTTCGCGAATCCGAAGAGGTTCTTCGGGTCCTGGAGGACGACGAACTTCTCCTTGGTGATGGTCGGGTCCGTGGTGAAGATGTCCGCGGCCTGCACGGTGTCCTTCTTCAGCGCGGCCTGGGTCAGCGGACCGCCGGCGTCGAGGGCCTTGAAGGACTTGAACTTCAGCCCGTACACCGCGTCCAGGCCGAGGAGGCCCTGCTGGCGGGTCTGGAACTCGGGGGATCCGCCGAGGACCAGCTTCGGCGCGATGTCCTTGAGGTCGGCGAGCGTCGACGTCGCGGTGAGGTTGTACTTCTGCGCGGTCGCCGCGTTGACCGTGACGGAGTCCTTGTCCTCGGCCGGCGACGACTCCAGCAGCGTGAGCTTGGAGTCGAGCTTGGCCTTCGCCTGGGCGTTCACGGTCGCGAGCGAGGTCTGCTCGGCCTTCGCGTCGAGGTAGGCCAGCAACGAGCCGTTGTACTCCGGCAGGACGGTGATGGAACCGTTCTTGAGCAGGCCGTACGTGGTCTCGCGGCTGCCGATGTTGGGCTTGTAGGACACCTTGATGCCCTTGGCCTTCAGGGCCTCGCCGTAGATGTCGGCGAGCAGGATGCTCTCGGCGAAGTTGTTGGAGCCGACGACCACGGTGTCACCGGCCGCCTTGTCGCCGGCGAGCGGGTCGGAGGTGTCGTCGGACGAGGAGGAACATCCCGCCAGCAGGACCGACACGGCGGCGAGGGCTACAGCCGCCGCACCTGGGTGGTTCCTGAGGGACCTGCTGCTGTGGGCGTTGGAAGTCACGGTTCCCGTTCCGGGCTGGGGGGTCGATGAGAACTCACACACTCTGGCCTGATCCAATCCACCCGCTTCTTGATCAGTCAAGAGGAGCCGGGTCACCGATTGGCTTCGATCCGTGATCAGTTGGATGCGGACCGGAGATCACTTGTGCGTGGATCAGGAGATCACCTGTGTACCCCGGAAGAGGCCCCGGTCCGGCCCCTGGACACCTCTTCGTAATGGATTCTTGACGTAGGGCGACGCGCTCGACCGTTCGAAGAGGGGATAGTCTCGCCGGAGTTGGCGTCCGTCACAGCAGTCGACGGCCGTCACGGCGGTGTACGGGGGCCGCTTTCGTATCATGCACAAACGGACACGTATGCGCAGAGATCGGCATGCGTGCGACGCCCCTTGCACGCCTGCAACACCTTCTTGAAGGAGGCCCGGTGTCCACGAAAGAGGTGGACGCGTCAGCCCGGTCGGCATCCTCGTCCCCGGCACCGGCTTCCCCGCGCCGGGGACTGCGGGGGTTCGCCGACCGATGGCCCTTCCAGCGCAAACTGAACGTACTCGTCGGTATCCCGCTGACGGTCATCGCCCTGCTGCTGACGTACCTCATCGTCGACCTCGTGCAGGAGTCGAACCGTGCGGAGGGCGCCGCCCAACTGGTGCGTGACAGCGCCCAGGTGGCCCAGCTCGTCGCCGGGCTCCAGGACGAACACCAGCAGGCGATCCTGCTCTCCGTGCGCCACGAGGCGTCCTTCGACGGCGGCACCCCCTCGACCGACGCTTACCGGCAGGCACAGGCCGCCGTGGACGCGCAGGTGCAGAAGGTGGTCGACGCCTTCGGCGACCGGCTGCCGGACACCGAGGTGCAGGCGCTCAAGGAGGTCCAGGGCCTGGCCGGTCTGCGGGCCACCATCGAGCAGGGCTATCTGCCCGCCGACAACATCGACCCGGCGTACTCGGGCGCGGCCGACGGTCTCATCGACGGCCTGGGCCTCGACCGCAACGCCGACCTCGCCACCACGTTCACCGGCAACCTCCTCGACTCGCTGCTGCGTGCCGACGCGGCCCACGGCGCCTTCGAGACCGGCGTGTTCTCCGCGCGGACCGGAGACAGCAACGCGCTCATCGAATTCACCGGCGCGGTCGGCTCCTACGAGCTGTTCACCTACCAGGCCGAGCGGTTCGCACGGTTCGCCGGTGACGCGCAGGCCGAGGAGTTCTCGGGCATCGAGCACAACGCCTCGCAGGCCTCGATCAGCCAGCACTACGCCGAACTCGCCGTGGACCCGAGCGCGTTGCAGGCCGAGTCCAAGGCCGAGATCCGTGCGGCGTTCCGGGGGGCCATCGCCTCCTACCCGGACTACAGCGCGCAGGCGGCGACCCGGCTGAAGGTCACCGCGTCGCTCATCGACCAGATCGCCGACCGGGCCGACGACACCGCTTCCAGCGCCCAGTGGCGCGCGGGCCTGCTGCTGAGCCTGGCGCTGCTCTGCTTCGCCGCGTGGATCGCCTTCTCGATCCTGGTGCGCCGCTCCGTGGTGCGCCCGGTGCTGGCGCTGACGGGAGCCGCACAGGAGGTCGCCGACGTCGCGGGCCGTGAGCTCGCCCGGGTCGCCGACGACGACGCGGAGGAGTCCGGCTCCCCACGGCTGCGGGAGCTGCCGGTCACCGCGGACGACGAGATCGGTGAACTCGCCGAGGCCTTCAACAACGTGCAGACCACCGCGGCCGCGCTGCTGGAGCGCCAGGTGCTCAGCCGGCGCAACGTCGCCGAGATGTTCGGCAACGTCGGCCGCCGCGTCAGCAACCTGACCACACGTCAGCTCGCGCTGATCGACGCGGTGGAGCGCGGCGAGACCGACCCGGCGCTGCTGGAACGCCTCTACTCCATCGACCACATCGCCGTCCGTCTGCGCCGCAACGCGGACAGCCTGATGCTGCTGGCCGGCATCCGGGAGACCGTCCTGGACGCCGGACCGACCGAGCTCACCAACGTCGTACGCGCCGCGCTGGGCCAGATCGAGGGCTTCCAGCGGGTACGGCTGCGCGCCGCGACCGAGGCCATGGTGGAACCCGACATCATCGGCGACCTGACGCTGATGATCGCCGAACTCCTGGAGAACGCCGTGTCGTTCTCGCCCGAGGGCAGCCCCGTGGAGGTGGTGGTCGGCTCCGACCACGACGGCGCGTCGATCACCGTCGCCGACCACGGCCTCGGCATGAGCGCCGAGCGTCTGGCCGAGGAGAACTCCCGCCTCGTGCGTCGCGAGCGCCTGGACGTCGTCCCGACGAAGGTGCTCGGTCTGTTCGTGGTCGGCGCGCTCGCGCGCCGCTGGGACGTCGACGTCACCCTGTCCCGCACCCCGGGCGGCGGTGTCACGGCCGAGGTCCTCATCCCCTCGTCCCTTCTGCTGACGATGAGCGAGCTGGAACCGGCCGGCCCGGCCGCCGCGGCGCCGGCCGCGCTCGCCGCCCCGTCGGCGCCGGCGGCCGGGCCGTCCCCGTCGGCCTCGATCCCGTCCGCGGTGCCGTCCTGGGCCGCGAAGGAGGACGAGGCCAGCGCGCTCCCCCGCCGGGTGCCGCGCCGTGACGCGTCCCCCGCCGAAGAGGCGGCCGGGGCCCCGCTGTCCACGGCGACCGGTGCGGAAAGCCCTGCGGGCGGCACGGAACCGGCGGCGCTCCCGTCCCGGGTGCGCCCGGCCGCCGCCGGGATCCCGACGCCCCGGACCCCCGAACCGGCGCCGCACACCCGCGCCCACGACGAGACCGGAACCCGGCCCCGCACGACCGACCACACGGCCGTCGCCGCCGGTACCACCGACCACACGTCTCCCGCCGCCGCCACCGACCACACGGCCGCCACCGTCGGCACCACCGACCGTACGGACCCGGCCGTCGGCACGACCGGCCGCACGGACCCCGTCGCCGGTACCGCCGGTCGCACGGACCCCGTCGCCGGTACCGCCGGTCGTACGGACCCGGTCCGCACGGCAGGGGACTCGGGCTTCGACGGTATGTCGGGGCACGTCGTCCCCTCGGTACCGGCGGAATCGGCGTCCGCGCAGGCCCCCGGCCCTCGGCCGACCACCGGAACCACCGGACCGGCGGCGGGCCGCCACGCGCCGGACACCCACGCTCCGGACAACCGCACGTCCGGCCCCGCGTCCGTCCGCACGGACGGTTCCGGTCCCACGGACGGTTCCGGCCGGACCGGCGCCTACGGACGAGCGGCGGAGCCGGTCACCTCCGGGCGCGCGGCAGAGCCGGTCGCCTCCGGACCCGGCGCCGGGGCGTCGCCCTCCGGCCGTGCGGCCGGGGACGACGCGTTCGCCGTCGGTCCCGACGGATCCCGTCCGCTGCGCAGGCGGGTGCGCGGGGCGACCCTGCGGACGACCGCCGACGCCGCCGCGCAGCAGGCGGCCCGGCAGGCCGCCCGCCCCGCCGACGCGGACGCCGTCCGCGACGCGATGGAGGAGTTCGAGGCGGCCGTGGCCCGTGCGCACCGCGACACCGGCGAACATCCCCGCCCCACCGATGACCCGGCCGGCCGCAGCGACGGCCGCCGGCCCGGCCCGGGTCCCGACGACCCCTCCGCCCGGACCGACCGGACAGCGCCGTCCGGTCCGGCCGACCGGAGCGAGCCGGGCAGCGGCCCGCTCGCCCAACGGGACACCCCGCACCACCAGAACCACCTTCCGGAAGGAGCCGAGCAGTGAGCACGTCGACAGGTGAGACTCCCGCCGGAGACGCCAAGACGACCGATCTGCGCGCCGCCGCAGCCGACTTCACATGGCTGCTCAATCGCTTCGCCACCGAGACCGCAGGGGTGGTGGACGCCATCGCGGTGTCCTCCGACGGACTGCTGATCGCGGTGTCGGAACTGCGCGAGCACGCCGACTCCGAGCGGCTGGCCGCGATCGTCTCGGGCATCACCAGCCTGGCCGCGGGCGCCTCGGGCAACTACGGCCTGGGCGGCCTGAACAAGGTCATCATCGACCTGGAGGGCGGCCACGTCCTGGTCTCCGCGATCGGCAGCGGCGCCGTCCTCGGCGTGGTCACCGACAAGGAGGCCAAGCTGGGCAACATCGCGTACGAGATGACGGTGTTCGCCAACCGCGCGGGCACCGCGCTCAGCCCGCAGCTCGTCCTGGAACTGAAGAACAGCGTCGGCGCCACGCGTACGCGCTGAGCGCGTGCCACCGTAGAGAAAGCGAACACCGATGGCGGACGGCCGCACACCGCGCGGGGCCGGCGAGGACGGCGTCGCCCCTGTCGGCCCCGCACCCGCCGTCCGGCCCTTCCTGGTCACCGCCGGCCGGGTCGCGGGCGGCGCGGGCGAGGCGTCGTCCGGCCGGACGATGCCCGTGGAGACCCAGCTGGTGGCGACCACCGGCGGTCTCGACGCGCTCGACCGGCTCTCCTTCGAACAGCACGACATCGTCGCCGCCTGCCGCGTACCGCAGTCCATCGCGGAGATCGCGGCCAGGCTGCGGCTGCACCTGAACGTGGTGCGGGTCCTCGCCGAGGACCTCCGGACGGCGGGGCAGCTCTCGGTGCACGTGCCCGACTCCGGCGTCACCCACGACGCATCCGTTCTGCGCAGGGTTATCGATGGCCTGCGGGCCATCCCCGACTCCCGGGGGGTACTCCGTGACACCGACTGAACCGCTGGTCCGCACCTCGGCCGGGCAGGCCGCCGTACGGCCGCCGCTGCCGGTGAAGCTGGTGATCGCCGGCGGCTTCGGCGTGGGCAAGACCACCGCCGTCGGCTCGATCTCCGAGATCGAGCCGCTGACCACCGAGGCCGCCATCACCGAGGTCGCGGCGGGCGTGGACGACCTCAGCCACACCCCGCGCAAGACCACCACCACGGTCGCGATGGACTTCGGCTGCATCACCATCGACCCGACGCTGAAGCTGTACCTGTTCGGCACACCCGGGCAGGAACGGTTCGGCTTCATGTGGGACGACATCGTGGAGGGCGCGGTCGGCGGGCTGGTCATCGTCGACACCCGCCGTCTCGACGACTGCTACGCCGCCGTCGACTACTTCGAGCACAAGCAGATCCCGTTCGCCGTCGCGGTCAACGCCTTCGACGGCCGGATCGCGCACACGCTGGACGAGGTCCGCTGGGCCCTGGACGTGTCCGAAGGGGTGCCGCTGCTGGTCTTCGACGCCCGCGAACGCGGCTCGGTGCGCGACGCCCTGCTGGTGGTGCTGGAGCAGGCGCTCGCCCGCAGCGGCGGGTAGGCGCCCCACATACACGTGTCCGCTCATGGCGGCATACACGTGTCCGCTCATGGCGGCGGGGAACCGCGGACCGGTGATGGCCGGTCGCGCGGTTCCCCGCGTCGCTCCCCGTTCGATGCCCCGGGGTCAGTTGCTGCGGCGCACGCCCGGTGAGACGGCCGCTCTCGTCACCGCCCAGAACACCGCGAGCGTGGCGAGCGCCATGCCGGCGACCAGGGTGGCGCCGCCCACCACCTTCTCGTAGTCGTGCTGGTAGAGACCGTCGACGATGTAGCGGCCGAGGCCGCCGAGGCTGACGTACGCGGCGATGGTGGCCGTGGAGACGATCTGGATGGCCGCGGAGCGCAGCCCGCCGAGGATCAGCGGGAGCGCGACGGGCAGTTCGACGCGCAGCAGGATGTCCGACTCCCGCATGCCCATGCCGCGCGCGGCGTCCACCGGGGGCGGGTCCACGGAGCGCATCGCCTCGTAGGTGGTGACCAGGATCGGCGGGACGGCGAGGACGACCAGCGGGATCATCACCGGCAGCATGCCGAACCCGAGCACGATGGTCGTCACCACCAGCAGGCCGAAGGTGGGCAGCGCGCGGCCCGCCGTGGCCACCAGGGAGAGGACGTTGCCGCCCCGCCCGTAGTGCCCGGTGACCAGACCGATGGGCAGTCCGATCAGGGCGGCGAGGCCGAGCGCCTCCAGGGAGTACTGCACGTGCTCCCACAGCCGGGTGGGAATGCCGTCGTAGCCGTGCCAGTGCGCGCCGTCGCTGAAGAAGGCGTTGACGAAGTTGATGACGTTCACCGGGCTGCGTCCTCCAGGGCGGGCACGGCCGGGTCGGGCCGGACCCCGGCGGGCCTGGACCTGCCGCCGCGCGCGCCGCTCGGCATCCAGGGCGTGAGCAGGATCCGTACGACGACCAGCAGGGCGTCCGCCAGCACCGCCAGGACGGCGCTGGTGATCACGGAGTTCCAGGCGAGTTCGGGCCGGTTGTAGATCTGCGCGTCGTGCAGCAGGTTGCCGAGCGCGCCCTGGTTGCCGATCAGCATGCCGACGCTGACGAGGCTGATGCTGGACACGGTGGCCACCCGCAGTCCGGCGATGATGGCGGGCACCGCGATCGGCAACTGGACCTGGACGTAACGGCGTACGGGTCCGAAGCCCATGGCGGTCGCGGCGGCGAGGGTCTCCTGCGGCACCGAGCGCACGCCGTCGACGATCGCCGGGACGAGCACGACCAGGCTGTAGACGGTGAGCGGGATCATCACCGTCAGTTCGGTCTGGCCCGTGTAGTCGATGAGGACGACGAAGAAGGCCAGGGAGGGGATGGCGTAGAGAACGGTCGTCACCCACAGCACCGGCGGGTACAGCCAGCGCAGCCGCACGCACAACTGGGCCAGCGGCAGGGCGAGCAGCAGTCCGCCCAGCACCGGCAGCAGCGCCTCGCGCAGATGCAGCACGATGAGGCCGAACCAGTCGTGCTGGAGGTCGCTCGGGATGTCGAAGAAGCGGTTCACCGGACGGCCTTCCGCAGGTCGGCCCCGGCGGCCTCCTGCTCCTTGCGGCCCGCCGCGTGGGCGCCGCGGATGGCCTCGCCGATGGCGGCCTGCGGGACGACCCCGGCGGCCCGGCCCTCGGCGTCCACGGCGACCGCCCAGCCGGTGGGCGACAGGACGGCGCAGTCGAGCGCGGCGCGCAGCGAGTCCCGTCCGGCGACGAACGGCCTTCCGTACGGCAGGAGTCGGCCGGTGTCGACCTGGCCCGCCGTCAGCGCGCCGGGCTCGCTCCAGCCGAGCGGGCGGCCGTCCAGGCCGGTGACCAGGAGGTAGGGCGTCTCGCTCGCGCCGCGTGCGGCGATCTGCTCGGCGGTGGCGTCGACGGCGACGATCGGGGTGGTGAGCAGGTCGAGGCCTTCGGAGGAGAAGAACGACAGCCGGCGGATGCCCCGGTCGGCGCCCAGGAAGTCCTCGACGAACGCGTCGGCGGGGTCGGACAGCAGCTCGGCGGGCGGCGCGAACTGGGCCAGCCGCCCGCCGGTGCGCAGCACGGCGACCATCGTGCCGAGCTTGACGGCCTCGTCGATGTCGTGCGTGACGAAGACGATGGTCTTGCCCAGTTCCTCCTGGATGCGCAGGAGTTCGTCCTGGAGCCCCTTGCGGACCACCGGGTCGACGGCGGAGAACGGCTCGTCCATGAGCAGCACGGGCGGATCGGCGGCGAGCGCGCGGGCCACACCGACGCGCTGCTGCTGGCCGCCGGAGAGCTGGTAGGGGTACCGCTTGGCGAACGAGGCGTCCAGTCCCACCCGTTCCATCAGTTCGCGGGCCCTCGCGCGGGCCTTCTCCCGGCTCCAGCCGAGCATCCTGGGCACGGTCGCGATGTTGTCGACGATCGTGCGGTGCTGGAAGAGCCCCGCGTTCTGGATGACGTAACCCATGGACCGGCGCAGAGTGTTGACCGGCTGCTGACGGCTGTCGACGCCGTCGATGAGGATCGACCCCTCGCTGGGCTCGACCATCCGGTTGATCATCCGCAGGGTGGTCGTCTTGCCGCAGCCCGAGGGGCCGACGAGGACGGTGATCGAACGGTCCGGAATGTCGAGGGAGAGCCGGTCGACGGCCACCGTGCCGTCCGGGTATCGCTTGGTGACTGAATCTATCCGTATCAAAACGCCGAATACCCTTCGGGCTGGCTGTTTCCGCCCACTCTCGACCAGACGAGTTCGGGCCGTTGCGGGGAGAGTCTAAACCGCTTGCGTTTCGGACGTTTTCGCGGGCGAGACGAGCCGCGAAGGCGCCCACCGCTGTGCACGACCTGTGCGTCCGTACGCCCGGAATTTCACGTCTCCGGCCGGCGGCGGGCACCCGCGGCCGCCGTGGCCGGGGGCCGGTCCCGCGGTCGTCCGGTCCCGGCCGGGGCTCACGCCGCTGCCGGGACCGGACATGGCTCACGCCGCTGCCGGACCCGTCGTCGGGAAGCCGTCGGTGCGCAGGACCCGGCCGCCGGGGAGGACGGCGAAGACCTCGCAGCCGTGTTGTGCGGCCGCCCATTCGACCCCCTCCGCGCCCAGGGCGAACGCGGCCGTGGCGACCGTGTCGGCCTCGGTGAGGGTGGGGGCGACGACGGTGAGACTGTCGAGGCCGGTGACCGGGCGGCCCGTGCGGCCGTCGAGGATGTGGTCGCCGCGTTCGTAGCGGGCGGAGGTCGCGACCGCCCCCTCGGTGAGGTCGAGGACGGCGCACAGCCGGTCCGCGGCCTCGGGGTGCCGCACGCCGATCCGCCAGGGCCCGCCGGAGACGACCACGTCGCCCCCGGCGTTGAGACAGAACCGGCGGATCCCCGCCCGGTCGAGCAGGTCGGCCGCCCGCTGCACGGACCAGCCCTTGACCACCGCGCAGGGGTCGAGGGACCGGCCGGGCAGCCGGACGTCGAAGGCGCCGCCGGTGGCGACGCGGTACCGCTCGCAGATGCCGAGGACCTCCACGAGGTCGGCGCTCAGCTCGTCGGCCGTCAGTTCGCCCCGCCCGTGACGGGAGACCTCACTGCCGTCCTCGAACGGGCTGAACCGTTCGTCGACCTCGCGCAGCCAGGCGAACACGGCGTCCCCGGTCCCCTCGGGCACGACGGTGTCGTCGATCCGCAGCGAGACCGGGAACCCCATGACGTGTTCGACGCGGCGCACGTCAGGCGCCCTTCGCGTCGATCGCCGCCTGGAGGGACTCCCGGTAGCCGTCGCTCGTCAGGGTCGCGCCGGTGACGGTGTCGATGTCGGCGCTCTGCGCGGTGAGCGTCTCGGCGACCAGCTTCGGCACCGCCGCGGTGGTCTGCGGATGGTCCGGCTGCTTCAGCATCTTCACGGCCGTGATCCGGTCGCCCACGTAGGTCACCTGGACCTGCACGTCGCCCTTCTCGGTGGCGACGGTCGTACCGGTGACGACGACCGAGCCCGCGGAGCCCTGGCCGGTGGCGCCCGGGGAGGGCGCGACGGAGGACACCGAGGGCGCCGGGGCGGCGTCGGTCGTGGAGGTCGTGGCGGTCGGCGGCGCGTAGCGCCAGACCGGGATCAGCCCCGCCACGGACAGGACCAGGACAGGTATGGCTCGCTTCACGATGTCTTCCTCATCCCGCCAGGCTGAAGCGTTCGAAGTGGATCTGCGGCTTGGGCACGTCCAGCGCGCGCAGGGTGCCGAGGACCGCGTTCATCATCGGCGGCGGCCCGCACAGGAAGACGTCCCGCTGCGCGATGTCCGGTACCAGTGCGGCCAGTTCGCGCGGCGCCAGCCGGTCCGGCACCGGCGGCCCGGTGATCAGGTGCAGTTCGGCGCCCTTGGCGACGGCCAGCTCGCGCAGTTCGTCGTAGAGCACGGCGTCGCGCTCGCCCGCCACCCGGTAGACGACCACCGCGTGCCCGTGGATCTCCTCGAGGAGCGCCCTGATCGGGGTGACGCCGACCCCGCCGGCGATGAGCAGGGCCTCCGGCCGGGTGCGGCGCAGGGCGGTGAAGGCGCCGTAGGGGCCCTCGGCGAAGACGCGCGTCCCGGGTACGAGGTGGCGCAGGGCCGCCGACCCGTCGCCCGCGGCCTTCGCGGTCAGGCGCAGGCGGGTGCCGTCGGGCGCCGCCGACAGGGAGAAGGGGTTCGCCTGCCACCAGCGGTCCCTGGTCAGGAAGCGCCACAGGAAGAACTGGCCGGCGCGCGCGGGCAGCCGGTCCAGGTCACGGCCGGTGATGTAGACGGAGACCACGTTGTCGGCCTCGGGGACGACCGCCTCGACCCGGAACCGATGGCGCCAGTTGCGCCACAGGGGCAGCGCCAGCCGGCCGAGGAGGACGGCGCCGAGGGCGACGCTCCACACCGTGTACCAGTAGGCCGTGGCGGCGGACGAGGCCGTGAACGTCGTCCCGGTCGCGACCTGGTGCGTGAAGGCCAGCACGACGGCGACGTACGTGTACAGGTGGACGAAGTGCCAGGTCTCGTAGGCGAGACGGCGGCGGGCCCAGCGCGCGGAGACGCCGCCGACGACGAGGATCAGCGCCATCGCGACGGTGGCGCGCAGGACGCCCTCGACGGTCTCGGCGAGGTCGACGAGCTGGCTCACCGGGTTCATCGAGGAGGACGCGGCGTAGCCGAAGGTGATGAACACCACGTGGCCGACCAGCGTCCAGAGCAGGCCGAAACCGGTCCAGCGGTGCCAGTTGGTCAGCCGGTCCATGCCGATACGGCGGTCCAGCCAGGGCAGCCGGGCCACGAGCAGCAGCTGGAACGCCATCAGCAGGGCGCCGTACAGGCCGGCGAAGCGGCCGATCACGACCAGCGCGTTGGAGGCGAAACCCGCCTGGACGGCGAAGAGGGTCACGACGGCCGCGTTCGCGGCCAGCACGGCGTACAGGCCGGTGCGGGCCACTGCTTCGGGACGTATCGCCGTGGGGGGTACGGGAGGCGATTGGACGGTCGTCACGGACGGAAACTCCTTGATCGGGTCCTCAGAACACAGAGCTTCTCCGTGCTTCGCTGTCGTTTTCCTGTCGTAGAACTTTCAAGATCTTATCGATCCGCACGTGTACGGGACGCGGGTCTGGCGCCGCGGGCCGGGTGGCGCACTATGAGCGGGTGGAAAAAGTACGACTCCTCGTCGTGGACGACGACCCGCCGATCGCCGATCTCGTGGCCACGGTCGCCCGCTACGAGGGCTGGGACGCGGTCACCGCCAATTCCGGTGCCGAGGCGCTCAGCCGTGCCGCCGAGTTCCGTCCCGACATCGTGGTGCTCGACCTGATGCTGCCCGACATCGACGGCTTCGGCGTGCTCGACCGGCTCCGGCGCGGCGGCACCATGGTGCCGGTGGTCTTCCTGACGGCACGCGACGGGGTCGCCGACCGGGTCGCCGGACTCACCCGGGGCGGGGACGACTACCTGGTCAAGCCGTTCGCCGTGGAGGAGCTGATGGCCCGGCTGCGGACCGTGCTGCGGCGCAGCGCCGGCCCCGGGGCGCAGCGCTCGGTGCTGCGGGTCGCGGACCTCACCATGGACGAGGACACCCGGGAGGTGCGGCGCGGCGGACGGCTGCTGACGCTCACCCCCACCGAGTACGAGGTGCTGCGCTACCTCCTGCGCAAGTCGCCCACGGTGCTCACCAAGGCGCAGATCCTCGACCATGTGTGGGAGTACGGCTTCGGCGGCCGTTCCAACGTCGTGGAGCTGGTCGTCAGCCGGCTGCGCCGCAAGCTCGACCCGGGGGGCGACGACCCGCTGATCCAGACGGTGCGCGGTTTCGGGTACGTGATCCGGCAGGCGGCCGGGTGATCGGCGGGCTCTGGCCGTCGTACCGCAGACTGCGGCTCGGCACCCGGCTGGCGCTCGGCCTCGGCGCGCTGTCGCTGGTGGTGTTCGCGGTGGTCGGCACGGCCCTGACGACGTACATGCGGGACTACCTGTCGGCCCAGCTCGACGACCAGCTCGGGATCGCCCAGGGCGCGCAGTCCAAGAGCATCGTGGACTCCGGCTCGCTGACCGGGAAGAAGTACTGGGGCTGGTACTACGCCGTGTACGACGTACGGGACGGCAGGCCCGTGCTGCGCACGCCGGAGGACCCCGGTGACGTGCCCGCGGACGCCGACGACCTCACCGCCCTGGCCGCGGCGCAGACGGCCGCCGGCACGGAGGTGCTGAGCACGGCGCATCTCGCGGGCAAGGGCGTGTACCGGCTGCGCGCCTGCGCGGTCGAGCCCGGAGTGGTGCTGGTCAGCGGCGCGCCCATGGACGACCTCGAGGACACCGTCCGGCACCTGATCACGATCCAGGTCGTCACCTTCGGGCTGGCGCTGCTCGCGCTGGTGGTGGTCGGCCGGGCCCTGCTGCGGCGCGGCCTGAAGCCGCTGAGCGACATGGCGCACACCGCGCACGGCATCGCCTCGCACGACCTCACCGAGTCGGCGTCCCGCCTCCCGCTGCGCGCGGACGCGCCGGGCGGCGGCCCCGAGGTCGAGGAGCTGCGCACGGCGTTCAACACGATGCTCCAGCACATCGACGACTCCCTCGCCGTGCGGGCCGAGGCGGAACAGCGCCTGCGGCGCTTCGTCGCGGACGCCTCGCACGAGCTGCGCACCCCGCTGATGTCGGTACGCGGCTACGCCGACCTCTTCCAGTACGCGGCCGCCAACGCCCCGCAGGAGCGGGACAAGCACCTCGCGCGGCTGCGCGCCGAGGCCGCCCGGATGGGGTTCCTCCTCGACGACCTGCTGCTGCTCGCCCGGCTGGACGCGGCCGAGGTGGAGACGCCGCTGCGGATGGAGGACGCCGACCTGGTGGAACTGGTCGGGCAGGCCGCCGACGCGTTCGGTGCGAGTCATCCCCACCACGCGCTGACGGTGGCTCCGGGTCCGGCGGCCGTACCGCTGCGGATGGACCCGCACCGCATCCGCCAGGTGCTGGACAACCTGCTCACCAACGCGGCCGTGCACACGCCGGCCGGCACGCCCGTCCGTGTCGCGGTCCGCGTGGCGTCCGGCACGGCGCGGGTGAGCGTCGCCGACGAGGGGCCCGGCATCCCGCCCGGCGACCGCGAGCGCGTCTTCGACCGCTTCTACCGTGTCGACAAGGCCCGCAGCCGTGACCGCGGCGGCAGCGGCCTCGGTCTGTCGGTGGCCCGGTCCCTGGCCCGGGCGCACGGGGGCGCGCTGGAACTCGACGAGGACGCGGGGGCGACCGTGTTCAGGCTGACGCTCCCCCTCGCTCCGCCCGCCCCGGGGCCGTGACCGGTAGGCGGCGCCCGCAGGGCGGCCGGGCGGAGGGGGCCCGGACGGCCGGTGGTACTGCGGGCCGGTGAACCTCCCCGGGCGCCCGGGATGAACCAGGGGGCGTACGGGCAGAAATGACACAGCCTCACCGCACCTGCCCCGCCCCATCGCCCGGCGCCCCGGGGCACCCGCCCCACCGCGCCGTGCCGCACCACAGCCCGCCCACGCACCGCGGTCGCCGTCCGGCCCGCACTCCGTCGGCTCACGGACACCGCACCGTCACACCGGAGGGGAACGACCTCCCCGTCCCCTCCCCGGCCCGATCCGTCGCGCCGCCGCGCGCGGCGGTCACGACGCGGAAGGACGACGTGCGCCGTGTCCCTGCTGCCCCTCGACGACCCCGCGTCGCCGCCTCCGTCCCCGCAGCCCGTCGAGGACGGCCGCCGCCCCCGGGCCGCCGGCGCCACCCGCCGGGCCCTCTGTCTCTTCCCGGTCCTGCTGCTCGCGGTGTGGGCGGCGGTCGACTGGCACGCCGTGCGCGACGGCACCGCCCTGCTGGCCGCCGCCGACCCCTGGTGGCTGCTGGCGGGGCTCCTCTTCAGCTACCTGGGTTCGGTCGCCGCGGCCTGTGTCCGGCAGGGGGCGATCCCCGACCGACTGCCGCCGGGCACGCTGGTGGCCTCGCAGATCGCCGCGGGCGCCGCGAACCACATCCTGCCGGCGAGCATAGGCGCCCACGCGGTCACGGTCCGCTTCCTCCAGCGGCAGGGCGTCCCCCTCCCCCGCGCCACCGCTTCGATCGCCCTGTACTCGCTGGTCAGAGCCGTGGCGAAGACACCCGTCGTGCTGATCTTCCTGCTCGCCGCGCCCGGCGCGGTGCCGCCCGCCAGGCTGCTGCCCGAAGGTCGGACCCTGCTCCTGGCCGCCGGGGGCCTGCTGCTGGCGCCCGCGGCGGGGGCGGCGCTGTTCGTCCTCGTCCGGCCGCTGCGCCGGCCCGTGCTGGACTTCGTGCGGACGGCCCTCACGGACGCCCGGCACCTGCACACCCGCCCCGCCCGCTTCCTGCCCCTGTGGGGCGGGGCGGTCGCCGCGCCGCTGATCCAGGCGAGCGTGGTGGCGTCGGTGGGGACGGCGCTCGGCCTGCCGCTGACCTGGGCGCAGCTGCTCTTCGCGTTCCTGGCGGCGAGCACCGCGGCCGGAGCCGTCCCGGCACCGGGCGGGATCGGTCCGGTCGACGCGGCCCTGGTCCTCACCCTGGCCGGCTACGGCACCCCGCTGCCTCTGGCGACGGCCACGGTCATCGGCTACCGGCTGCTGACGGTCTGGCTGCCCCTGCTGCCGGGGATGCTGGTGCTGTCCGCCCTGGTGCAGCGCAAGCAGCTGTGAGCCGCGGGCCGTGCCGCCCGCCCCGGCCCGCGGCTCCCGGCGTCAGACGCCGCCGTTCTCCGCCAGCCGCAGCGAGATGCTGTTGATGCAGTACCGCTGGTCGGTCGGGGTCGCGTACCCCTCGCCCGCGAAGACGTGCCCGAGGTGCGAACCGCACCGGGCGCACCGCACCTCGGTGCGCAGCATCCCGTGCGAGCGGTCCTCGATCAGCTCCACCGCGTCGGTGTCCTTCGGGTCGAAGAACGACGGCCAGCCGCAGTGGGACTCGAACTTGGTCGCGGAGGTGAACAGTTCGGCGCCGCAGGCCCGGCAGGAGTAGACGCCCTCGGTCTTGGTGTCGGTGTACTCACCGGTGAACGCGGGCTCGGTGCCCGCCTGCCGCAGGACGGCGTACTCGGCCGGGGTCAGCTCCGCCCGCCACTGCTCGTCCGGCTTCTCGACGTCGTACGACATGAGCCTCAGCCCCTCACTGGGAAAGACGGTCCAGAATGCGCGGGCCCAGGTCCGTCACGTCACCCGCGCCCATGGTGAGAACGAGATCACCGGCCTTCGCCATTCCCGCCACGACCTCCGGCGCCGCGTCCTTGTCGTGCACCGCCGTCACGTCCGCGCCCGCGGCCCGGGCCGCGTCGATGATCAGCTCGCTGGTGACGCCCGGCAGCGGGTCCTCGCGGGCCGGGTAGATGTCGAGGACGACGGAGGCGTCCGCGAGGGCCAGCGCCTGTCCCATCTCCGTGCCGAGCTCCTGGGTCCTGGAGAACAGGTGCGGCTGGAAGAGGACGAGGATGCGGGCGTCGCCCACCGCCGCGCGCATCGCCTCCAGGTCGGCCGTCATCTCCGTCGGGTGGTGGGCGTAGGAGTCGACGACCTGGACGCCCGCCGCCTCGCCCTTGAGCTGGAGGCGGCGCTTGACGCCGGTGTACGCGGCCAGGGCCGGGGCCAGTTCGGCGGCCGGGACGCCCAGCGCGACGCCCGCGGCCAGCGCGGCGACGGCGTTGTGCGCGTAGTGACGGCCGGGCACCGACACGGCGAACGTGAGCCGCTCCCCGTCGAGCAGGACGCTCACCTCGCTCTTCAGGCCCTGCGCGACGACCGACAGCACGCGGACGTCGGCGTCCGGCGACTCCCCGTACGTCACCACCCGCACGCCCTCGACGCGCCGGGTCAGCTCGCGCGCCCCCTCGTGGTCGGCGGAGATCACCAGGGTGCCGCCGGGCACGATCTTCGCGGCGAAGGTCTCGAAGGACTCGTAGATCTCGTCCATCGAGGCGTAGTTCGCGTGGTGGTCCAGCTCCACGTTGAGGACGATGGCGACCTCGGGCGCGTACTTGTGGAAGCTGCGGTCCGATTCGTCCGCCTCGGCGACGAAGATCTCGCCCTCGCCGTGCAGCGCGTTGGAACCGGGCGCGTCGAGGTCGCCGCCGATCGCGTACGAGGGGTCGAGGCCCAGCGCGGACAGCGACACCGCGAGCATGGAGGTGGTGGTCGTCTTGCCGTGGGTGCCGGCCACGGCGATCGGCCGCAGTCCGTCCATCAGGCGAGCCAGCGCGTCCGAGCGGTGGACGACCGGGATGCCCAGCTCGGCGGCGCGGGCCAGCTCCGGGTTGTCCGCGCGGATCGCCGAGGAGACCACGACGCAGCTGGCGTCGTCGGCCAGGTGAGCGGCGGCGTGGCCGATGTGCACGGTCACGCCGAGCGCCCGCAGCGCCGCCGCGGTGCCGGACTCCTTGGCGTCGCTGCCGGCCACCTTCGCCCCGCGCTGGGCGAGGATCTTCGCGATCCCCGACATCCCCGCCCCACCGATGCCGATGAAGTGCGGTCGGTCCATGGCGGTAGGAAGGCCGGGTGCCATGCGTGTTCTCCCAGGGTGCGCTGCGACGGGTTCGGTGCGCCCCCACCCTATTGCGCGGGGCGCCCCGTACCCAGCCAGGGGCGCGGGGCCGCTCCGGCGGACGGGAGCGGGCGGCCGGCGGGCGGCCGCGCCGGGTTCACGCCTTGCTGTGCGAGAACAGCTTCAGCACCGGCACGCCCACCTTGTGCCGGGCGCGGGAGGCCCAGTCGCGGTGGAAGAACTCCTCGACGTAGTGCGGGTCGGTCAGGACGATGACCTCGTCCGCCCCCGCCTCCGCGACCAGGGACTTGAGCGCGTCCAGCGGATGGTCCTCGACGAGGCGGCCCACCGCCTCGCTGCCCGCCGCGTGCAGCGCCTGGAGGGACACCTCCAGGGCTCTCGCGCCGAACCCCTTCGCCTCGTCGCCCTCGGGCGTCTCGCCCTCGCGCGCCGCCTCGTCCAGCTCGCCGAGGGCGACGTCGTCGATGGCCCGCAGCAAGCGGTCCGCCTGGTCGCCGCGGGGCTGGAGCAGCACGTGGAAGGAGACCGGCTCGTCCCCGTGCAGGGTGCTGACGAACTCCACGTCGGCGGACGTCAGGGCTTTCTCGATCATCAGAACACTTGTGAACACCGGCGCCCCATTCTTTTGGAGGACCCCCGTGGCCCTCTCTCGCCGTGGGCCGTCCGTGGCCCTGCGGAAACCATCCTGCCCCGTGATCGCACGAGGACTCGCCGCGAGATCCAGTGTGCCCGCCGGACGCCGGACGCAACGGCCGACCCCGCCGTCCCGGGGCGGGCGATGACGCTCGTCCGGAATCCCGGCTCAGGGCCGCCGGTACCTGGCGAACAGGAAACCCTCCTCCTCCAGGAGGGACGCCAGCGCGAACCGGTGCGGGACCGCCACCGACGGGCCGCCCGTGATCCGCTGCGCGTCGCCCGCGGTGAGCATCGGGGAGATCGTCAGACAGAGCTCGTCCAGCACCCCGGCGGCGACGAACTGGCCCAGCAGCCGGGGGCCGCCCTCGGTCAGCAGCCGGGTGTGCCCCAGCCCGGCCAGTGCCCGCACGGCCCGGGCCGGGTCGACGCCCGTGCCGTCCCCGGCCACCACCACCCGCGCGCCCGCCCGCCGCGCCGCCGCGACCCTGTCGGGGGCGGCCGCTGCGCCGGTCAGGACCAGCGTGGGGACCAGGGGCGAGGTGAACAGCGGGAGGGAGAAGTCGAGGTCGAGGCCGGCGCTGACCACCGCGACGGCCGGGGCGGGTCCCTGCCCGGCCGCCTCGCGGGGCCCGGCGAACTCGGCACGCGCGCGTGCGGGGCGGTACCCCTCCATGCGGACCGTCTGGGCGCCGACGACCACCACGTCCGCGAGCCCGCGCAGGGTGCCGAAGATCCGCATGTCGGTGGCGGTGGAGATGGGCTGGGAGCGCCCGTCGTGCTGGGCGGCGCCGTCGAGCGTGGAGACCATGTTGGCCCGCAGCCAGGGCCGCGGCCCGTCCGGTGCGGGCTCCGGGTACGCGTACGCCCGCGCGAGCTCGGCGAGGCTCCACTCCCGGTCCCGCGCCGCGTCCCCGGCATCGCCGGGGGCCGGGGGCGGCCCGCCGCCGGGGCCGCTCGCCGCTGTCCGGTCGGTCACAGGGAAGAGCCGTCGCATGTCAGGCAGTCTGGCATGCCACGTACCATGGGGGACCGTGTCGTCCTCCTCCCCCGCTCCCGGTGCCCGCCCGATAGCCGACGTGGCTCCGGTGTCCCTCTGCACCCGTCAGCCGCACGTCCCCGCGGACCGGCTGGTCGCCGAGATGGTCCCGCCGCCCCGCTTCGACTCGGTGCGGTTCAGCACGTACCTCCCGGACCCGAACCAGCCGAGCCAGACCGAGGCGGTCGGGGTGCTGGAGGGGTTCGCGGCCGGGCTCGGCGGAGCGCACGCGGCGGGCGGCGCCAAGCGGGGCTTCCTCGGCTTCGGCAGGGCAAGGGCGCCCAAGGTGCCCGCCGGGCCGCGGGGCGTCTACCTGGACGGCGGCTACGGCGTCGGCAAGACCCATCTGCTGGCGTCCCTGTGGCACGCCACGCCGGCCGAGCCCGCCCTCAAGGCCTTCGGCACGTTCGTCGAGCTGACCAACCTGGTCGGCGCCCTCGGCTTCCAGCAGACGGTGCGGACGCTGTCCGGACACCGTCTGCTGTGCATCGACGAGTTCGAACTGGACGACCCGGGCGACACCGTGCTCGTCTCCACGCTGCTCGGCAAGCTGGTCGAGGCCGGCGTCGCGCTCGCCGCCACCTCCAACACGCTGCCGGGCAAGCTCGGCGAGGGCCGGTTCGCGGCCGCGGACTTCCTGCGGGAGATCCAGGGGCTGTCGGCGCACTTCCGCGCGCTGCGCATCGACGGCGAGGACTACCGTCACCGCGGTCTGCCCGAGGCGCCCGCGCCCTGCACCGACGAGCAGGTGACGAAGGCGGCCTACGCCACCGCGGGCGCCTCGCTGGACGACTTCCCGCATCTGCTGGAGCACCTGGCCAAGGTGCACCCGAGCCGCTACGGCGCGCTGACGGACGGTCTGAAGGCGGTCTGCCTGACGGACGTGGGGCCGGTGCCCGACCAGTCCACGGCCCTGCGGCTGGTGGTCCTGGCCGACCGGCTCTACGACCGCGAGGTCCCGGTGCTGGCCTCCGGTCTGTCCTTCGACCGGCTGTTCAGCGAGGAGATGCTGAACGGCGGCTACCGCAAGAAGTACTTCCGCGCGATCTCGCGGCTCACCGCGCTGGCCCGCGACGCGAAGCGGCTCGTCGAGCCCTGATAAACGCTCTTGACCTGCGGGTCAAGAGCCGGTTCGCGCCAAGAACCACACTCTTTTGAGGCGCACTTCATCTCGAAACGTCGAGTTAACCCTGCAAACTACTTTGCAGGGTTACCGTGTCTCTTGACCAGCGTTTGACCAACCGTTGGTCCGGACTAAACGTGTGAAGTGACCGAAGGGGGGCGCATGTTCCGAGGTACGACGGCCCGCGCCGTCCTTCCGCTCCTCGCCGCCCTCCTGCTGGCCCTCCCGTTCTTCGCACCGGCGTCTTCCTTCGCACACGCGCATACGGTGCGTCAGGCCGAGGCCAAAACCCCGCCCGGAATCAAACTCTCCGGCAAAGCGAAGCGCGACGAGATCACCACGTTCCGCGACTGCGACCGCCCCGGCGGCCTCGCCGACCCCCTGCGCAGCCGCGACCGCCACCGCGCCGGCGCCCCGGCGGCACCGGCACCCCAGGAGCCCGAGCGCGCACTGCTCGAACTGGATCCCGCGGCCGCGCACCAGCCGGCCCCGCCCGGCGCTCCCCACGACCGTCCGTCGAGATCCTCGGCGGCCCACTCCCCGGCGGCGCTCCAGGTCTTCCGCTGCTGAGCGGGCAGGGCAGAACAGCAGTTCCCCCACCTGTCCTGTTTCCTGCACGTCCGACGCGCCCCCACCGCGCGCCAGGAGGAGTCACCACTCATGCAGCCCCTCATCGACAACGCCCGTACGTTCGGACAGCGCCCTGAGGAATTCGCCAGGCTCGCCGAAGGCCAGTCCCCGCAGGTCCTCTTCATCACCTGCTCGGACTCCCGGGTCGTTCCCGCCCTGATCACGGGCGCCCGTCCCGGCGAGCTGTTCGAACTGCGCACCGCGGGCAACATCGTGCCCCCCTACGTCTCCGACCGCCCCACCGGCGAGGCGGCCACCATCGAATACGCCGTCGAGGTGCTCGGCGTCCAAGACGTCGTCGTCTGCGGCCACTCGCACTGCGGCGCCGTCGGCGCCCTGGTGCGCGGCGACGACCTCGACGGCGTCCCCGCCGTCCGCGACTGGCTCGCGCACGCCGCGGACGAACCGGGGACCGCCGACCCCGACGACCCGACGGTCATGCGGGCCGTGCAGCACCACGTGCTCTCCCAGCTGCTGCGGCTGCGCTCCTACCCCTGCGTGGAGAAGCGGCTGGCCGACGGCCGGCTGCGGGTACGCGGCTGGTACTACGAAGTGCACACCGGCGCCGTGCGCGAACACCGCGTCGAGACCGACGGGTTCGAAGCCCTGTGAGCGCCGCGACGGACCGGCGGCCCGACGGGCGAATAGCCCGGTTCCCCCACCTCAGGCAGGACTTCGCCGCCTCTCTCGTGGTCTTCCTGGTCGCGCTCCCGCTGTGCGTGGGCGTGGCCGTGGCCTCCGGCGTGCCGGCCGAGCTCGGGCTCGTGACCGGCATCGTCGGCGGCATCGTCACCGGCATGCTGCGGGGCAGCTCCCTCCAGGTGTCCGGTCCGGCGGCCGGACTGACCGTGCTGGTCTTCGAGGCGGTGCGGGAGTTCGGACTGCCCGCCCTCGGAGTGATCGTCCTCGCCACGGGCACCCTCCAGCTCGCCATGGGCGCCCTGAAGCTCGGCCGGTACTTCCGGGCCATCTCGGTCTCGGTCGTCGAGGGCATGCTGGCCGGAATCGGCCTGGTGCTGATCGCCAGTCAGCTGTACGCGATGGCCGCAGCCGAGGCACCGGAGTCCGGCCTCGCGAAGATGGCCGGACTGCCCGGCGCCCTCACGGACGCGGTGGGCTCCACCGCCGCGCAGGCCTCCCTCGCCATCGGCGCGGGCACCGTCGCGGTGCTGGTCCTGTGGCCGCGGATGCCGGCGAAGGTGCGCACGGTCCCCGGTCCGCTCGCCGCGGTGGGCCTGGCGACGCTCGCCGCCGTCCTGCTGGACGCGCCGGTGGCCACCGTGGAGGTCCGGGGACTGCTGGACTCCGTGCAGCCCCCGCCCCTGAGCGCCTTCGGCGGGCTGGCCGGCATCGGTCTGCTCGGCACGATCGTGGCGTTCACCCTGATCGCCTCCGCCGAGTCGCTGTTCAGCGCGGCGGCGGTCGACCGGCTGCACGACGGCCCGCGCACCCGGTACGACCAGGAGCTGATGGCGCAGGGCGTGGGCAACGCGCTCTGCGGGGTCCTCGGCGCCCTGCCGATGACCGCCGTGATCGTGCGCAGCGCGGCCAACGTGCAGGCGGGCGCGCGGACCAAGGCGTCACGGGTGATGCACGGCGTGTGGCTGCTGCTGTTCGCGGCCCTGCTGCCGGACCTGCTGGCCTACATCCCCGTCCCGGCCCTGGCCGGCGTCCTCGTGCACGCGGGCGCCAAGCTGGTCCCGGTGCGCGGGCTCGTGCTGCTGTGGCGCGAGCACCGCGGCGAGGCGCTGATCCTGGTCGTCACGGCCGTCTCGATCGTCACCGTCAGCATGTTCGAGGGCGTCCTGATCGGTCTCGCGCTGGCCGTGGTGAAGACGGCGTGGGAGGCCTCGCACCTCAGGATGGAGATCGTCGACAAGGGCGCCGGGCCGGTGCAGGCCCATCTGTCGGGCAACGCGACCTTCCTGCGGCTGCCGAAGATCCTCGACAGCCTGGAGTCCCTGCCGCAGGACCGTCCGGTGGAGCTCGACCTCTCCGGTCTGCACCACCTCGACCACGCCTGCCGTACGGCCCTGGAGACCTGGGCGGAACGGCACAGCGCGGCCGGCACCGAACCGGTGAAGGTGACGGAACCGGTCAGGGCGGCACCGCCGGAGAAGGTGACGGAGTCGGCCACCGGGTAGATCCGTCCGCCGTGCGGCCCGGGACCCGGGGCGTGGCCCCGGGCCGCACGGCGGGCATATCGTTGGAGGACGGGCGCAAAGCCCTCCAACGGGCCTCTTGCCGAGGAGGTCGCCATGCTTCAGGAACTGCTGGGCGCGGCCGCGGCGGTCGCCGCCGGAGGTCTCGTGTACCTCGGGGCGGCGGCGCGGGTCGTCAAGCAGTACGAGCGCGGGGTGGTCCTGCGGCTCGGACGGCTGCGCGGCGACGCGCGGCAGCCGGGGTTCACCCTGGTCGTGCCGGCCGTGGACCGGCTGCACAAGGTCAACATGCAGATCGTGACGATGCCCATCCCCGCCCAGGAGGGCATCACCCGCGACAACGTCACCGTGCGCGTGGACGCGGTCGTGTACTTCCGGGTGGTGGACGCGGCCGCCGCGATCATCAACGTCGAGGACTACCGCTTCGCCGTCTCCCAGATGGCGCAGACCTCGCTGCGTTCGATCATCGGCAAGAGCGAGCTGGACGACCTCCTGTCGAACCGGGAGAAGCTCAACGAGGGTCTGGAGCTGATGATCGACAGCCCGGCCATCGGCTGGGGCGTGCAGATCGACCGGGTCGAGATCAAGGACGTGTCGCTGCCGGACGCGATGAAGCGCTCGATGGCCCGGCAGGCCGAGGCCGACCGGGAGCGCCGGGCGCGGATCATCAACGCGGACGCCGAGCTCCAGGCGTCGAAGAAGCTGGCCGAGGCCGCCAAGGAGATGTCCGAGCAGCCCGCCGCACTCCAGCTGAGGCTGCTCCAGACGGTGGTGGCGGTCGCCGCGGAGAAGAACTCCACGCTGGTCCTGCCGTTCCCGGTGGAGCTGCTGCGCTTCCTGGAGAAGGCCCAGCAGCCGCCCCCGCCGGCGGAGTACCGGCCACCGCCCTCCCCGCCGCCCTCCCCGCCGCCTCCGGAGGCCGTGACGGAGTGACACGTGCTACGCGCGTGGTTCCCGGGGCGCACCCCGGGTGATAGACACAGCGGGATCACAGTTCCTGTCCGCCAGCAGGAAGGTTTCCCCCATGTCTGCGACACGACGTCAGATCCTGGCCGGCAGCGGTGCGTTGGGGGTGGGCGCCTCCATCGCGTTCACCGGCGCCCTCTCCGACCTCTTCGCCGGCAGCGCGACCGCGGCCGGCCGCGACCTCGGCCACGAGGGCTACGGCCCGCTCGTGCCGGACCCGGACGGCCTGCTCGACCTGCCCGCGGGGTTCCGCTACCGGGTGCTCTCCCGCGAGGGCGATCCGCTGCGGTCCGGTGAGGGTCCGGTGCCCTCCAACCACGACGGCATGACGGCCCTGCCCGGCAAGGGCGGCCGCGTCCACCTGGTCCGCAACCACGAGAACCGCCCCACGGCGAAGTTCTCCGTCCCCACGGTGAAGGGCCTGACCTACGATCCGGCCGGCAAGGGCGGCTGTACGGCCCTGACCCTGGACTCCCGCGGTGACGTGCTCTCCGAGCGGGTCGCCCTCGCCGGTACGGCCGTCAACTGCGCCGGCGGGCCCACCCCTTGGCACACCTGGCTGACCTGCGAGGAGACCGAGGACAAGGCCGGCACCAACGGCTACACCAAGGACCACGGCTTCGTCTTCGAGGTCGACCCGTCCGACCCGCGCCGGGGCGGGGCCGTCCCGCTGACCGCGATGGGCCGCTTCCAGCACGAGGCGATCGCCGTCGACCCGCACCGCGGTGTCGTCTACGAGACCGAGGACGCGTTCCTGGAGCCGTTCGGCCTCTTCTACCGCTTCCTGCCCGAGAAGCCGCTGGGCGGGGTCGGTTCGCTGCGCGCGGGCGGCCGTCTCCAGGCGATGCGGGTGCCCGGGGTGCCCGACCTGTCCTCGATCCAGGACCCGGGCGCCTCCTTCGACGGCATCACCTGGGTGGACGTACCGGACCCGCTCGCCGTCACGACCCCGGTCCGGCTCCAGGACTTCGGCCCGAAGGGCATCACGCACGCGCAGAAGCTGGAGGGCTGTTACTGGGGCGGGCGGTGCGTGTACTTCGTGTCGTCGTTCGCCCGCGGCTCGGACGGTTCGGCTGCCGACCACTTCGGCCAGATCTGGCGGTACGACCCGCAGCGGCGGCGCCTGACCCTGGTCGTCGTCTTCGGCCCCGACACCGACGTCCAGCTCCCCGGGGAGTCCCCGGACAACATCTGCCTGGCGCCCAGCGGCGGTCTGATGGTCTGCGAGGACGGCAACGGCGCGCAGCACGTCTTCGGGGTCACCAGGGCCGGCGAGGTGTACGCGATGGCGCGGGGCCGCCAGAACATCGGCACCCCCGAGGCCCCCGAGTGGGGCGAGTTCGCGGGCGTCACCTTCTCCCCCGACGGCCGCACGATGTACGTCAACTGCTACACCCCGGGGACGACGTTCGCGGTCACGGGACCCTGGCGGCGGTAGCCCGGGCGCCGCGCCCGCCCGGGTGGTGAGAGCCCGGGCGGGTGACACCGCCCCAGGCACGGGCATATATACATACAACCAACGGCGCACTGCCCCTACCTTCGTACGATGATCACTCCCGTACGTCGCGTGGCCGCCCTCTGCGCCCTCGCCGCCGCCCTCGCCCCCCTCACCGCCTGCGGCACCGCTCAGGACACCCGCGCCGTCCGGACCACGGACTCCGCGACGGCCCCCGCCGCCGGCGCGCGGAACGCCGCGCCCACCCCTTCCCGGACCCCGGCCGCGCCCTCCCGGACCCCGGCCGCGCCCTCCCGCACTCCGACACTGGCCCCCGGGCCGGCCGGGTTGACCCCGGTCTTCCGCAACGGGCCCCGCACCGCGGGCAAGACGGTCGCCCTCACCTTCGACGCCGACATGACCGCCGACCAGGGGCCCCGCGCGGCGGCCGGCGAGCACTTCGACAACCCGGGGCTGATCACCGCGCTGCGGACGCTCAAGGTGCCGGCCACCGTGTTCATGACCGGCCGCTGGGCCGAGGAGTACCCCGACCAGGCCCGCTCCCTCGGCCGCGACCCCGGCTTCGAGATCGCCAACCACTCCTACAGCCACCACGCCTTCACCGACGACTGCTACGGCCTGCCGACCGTCCCCGAGGACGCGATGCGCACGGACGTGGAGCGGGCGTACACGGCGTTCCGCAAGGCCGGGGTGCCCTCCGCGATGCCGTACTTCCGCTTCCCCGGCGGCTGTTACGACCAGCGGGCGCTGCGCGCGGTGAGCGGTCTCGGCGTCACCGCGGTGCAGTGGGACGTGGTGAGCGGGGACGCCTTCGCGACCGACGCCGACGCGGTGGCGAGACAGGTGCTGGACGGCGTCCGGCCCGGTTCCGTCGTCGTCATGCACTGCACGCGCAGCGCGGCCCCGACGACCGAGCAGGTGGTGCGGACCGTCGTGCCGGAGCTGCGGCGGCGCGGCTACCGCTTCGTGAAGGTGTCCGAGCTGATCGCGACGGCGGGCGGACGGCGGTGAGCGGCCCGCGTCGTCCACGGCTGCGTACGGTGGGGGTATGAGCGACGACGACGGTGACCGCGACTACTGCCTGATCGACGCGACCCGGCCGCCCCGGGCGGAGGGGCCGCCGTACGCCGAGTGCGTGCTGTGCCGCAGGCCCACCGAGTATCCCGAGTCCTACAAGGGGATCACGATGTGCCCGGTGTGCGAGTGGCAGGAGGCCCAGCGGACCGCCTGCTCGGGGTGATCCGCCGGGTGGCCCGGCGCGACGACGCACAACTCGTCACGGTGCGCGGCGCGAGGTGAGCACGCAGGCCAGAGCGGTCGCCGCGGCGCACACCAGGGCCGCCGCCACGAGCGGCAGCACCGGCGGACGGACGGTCGCCGAACGGGAGCCGCCGACGAGGCCGCTCACCGCCGCCTGTGCCGGGGAGCCGGTCCCCACCAGCGCCAGCAGGACCGCCAGCAGCAGCGCGGGCACCCCCCGGCCCGGTGAGCGCAGCACGGGCCAGGCGGTGAGCGCGCCGACGGCCGCCCCGAGCAGGGCGCAGGTCAGGACGGCGAGCAGCCCGGCGCCCGCGGCCCCGAGGACGGGGACCCGTGTGCGGTGGTCGCTGCCGACCGGATCGCTGACGAGCGTGACGACCACGGTCGCCGCCGTGCCGAACGCGGCGGCCGCCCCCGTCGCCACCAGGACGCAGGCCAGGTGCGCCCGCGCGGGACCGGCCGCGGCCGCGACGACGCTGCGGGCGGCAGGCGGTTCACCGCCGGCACAGATCCGCACCAGCCAGGCGGCCACGGGCAGCAGGAACGCGGCCGTGTAGCCGAGCGAGTCGAGCAGCGGCTCGCCGGCCTGCACCCCGACGGCCAGGAACACGGCGTACAGCAGGAACGGGGGCAGCCAGCGCTGCGAACGCACGAGCAACGCGCTCTGATAGCGCAGCAGGGCGGTCATCGGGCGCCCCCTCGCGGGCTGACGCTCAGCACGTGCCACGGCGGGCGGGCGGTGAGCAGGACGCGCAGCAGCACGTCCGAGTGGGAGACGGGGACGGTGAGCCGGTGGGTGCCGTCGGCCGTCTCCTCGGCGGAGGCCGCCAGCCGGAGCGCCTGCGCGGGGAGCTCACCGGCCGGACCTCGCACCTCGACGGTCAGGTGCGGTCCGACGGGGGCGGCCGCCGGTTCCGGCGCGGTACGGCGGCGCAGGGTGCCGTCGCCGACCGTGTACTCGGCGTCCGCGAGGCCGGCGAGGCGACGGGGATCGTGGTCGACGAAGACGACGGCCGACCCGGCGGCGGTCCGCTCGGCGACCGCCCGGTCCAGCTCGGCGCGCGCGTCGGTGTCGAGCCCGGTCCAGGCCTCGTCCAGGACCAGCAGCTCCGGTTCGGCGAGGAGCGCCTGCGCCACGGCGACCTTCTGGCTGCCGCCCTTGGAGAGCCGGCTCATCGGGGTGTGGGCGTGGCCGCCGGTGCCGAAGCGGTCCAGCCAGTAGCCCGCCGCCCGCTCGGCCGCCGTACGGGACAGGCCGTGGACGGCGCCGAGGTGCGTGAGGTAGCGCAGGGCGGTGAAGGGGAGGGCCGCCGGGAAGCGTTCGGGGACGTACGCGGTCCGGGGCGTGCCGGTGACCCTGCCCTCGGTGGGGGCGTCGAGGCGGGCGAGCAGCCGCAGCAGGGTGGACTTGCCCGTGCCGTTGGGGCCCCCGACGCGGGTCAGGGTGCCGGGGGCCGGGTGCAGATGCACGTCGCGGAGCACCCACGGGCCGCGCACGCCGTAGCGGCGGCCCACCCCCTCCAGCCTTAGCTCACCTGGCATGCGGACCGTCCTCCCGCTCGCGGATCCATGGATCTTCCACCTGGCAGACTGGAGGACGTGACCAGTGATCCGGCCGTTCCCGGCGACAGCGACAGCCCTTTCCGTTCCGAGCCGTCGACCCGGGACGAGGCTCCGCAGTTCGTCCTGCCCCTGGTGGTCCGTATCGAGCGCGCCGCCCCGCCGGCCCGCACGGACGCCCTGGAGACGGCCGCTCGCGCGGTGCTGACCCTGCTCGCCGACGAGCGGGCGCTGGGCGACGGCGAGTGGGCTGCGGCCGTGCGGGACTGGCAGGACGCCCGCATCCGCAAGGTGGTGCGGCGGGCGCGGGGCGCCGAGTGGCTGCGGGCGGAGGCCCTGCCCGGCATCACGGTCACCGGCAAGGCGGCGCAGGTGCGGGTCTTCCCGCCCGTCCCGCTCGACGGCTGGCCCAGGGAGCTGGCGAAGCTCCAGGTCTCCGGAACCGATCTGGACGATCCGGAGCCGCCGCCCGGCGTCGACCTGACGGCCCCGGTGATCTGGCAGAACCCCGAGGTCACGATGTCCGCGGGCAAGGCGATGGCGCAGGCCGGGCACGGCGCGCAGCTCGCCTGGTGGGAGCTGTCCGACGAGGAGCGGACCGCCTGGCGCGAGGCGGGCTTCCCGCTCGCCGTGCGCACGGCCGGGCCCCGGCACTGGGGCGAGCTGACGGCGAGCGGACTGCCCCTGGTCCGGGACGCGGGCTTCACCGAGATCGCCCCGGGCAGCTGCACGGTGGTCGCGGACCACCCGGCCCTCAGGAACCGGTAGCCCCCGGTCCCAAGGACCAGGCGGGCGGGGCGGCGCGAACCTCAAATGTTGCTCTGAAGGAGGGCGGCGGGCGGTTCGGGCGGCGGTGGCGGGGCCATACCCCCGTCACCACGCAGGGGGCGTGAAGGAGGCGGGGACCATGAGGCGACTGGGGACGGGGATCGGCTGGCGGCCGGAGATCGCGGACACCGTGGAGCGGATGCCGGGCATCGACTGGGTCGAGGCCGTCGCCGAGAACGTGTGCCCCGGGCATCTGCCCGACTCCCTGCTGCGGCTGCGCGAGCGCGGGGTGACCGTGGTCCCGCACGGTGTCTCGCTGGGGCTCGGCGGCGCGGAGCGGCCCGACGCGGGCCGGCTGACCGCCCTCGCCGAGCGGGCCGAGGTCCTGGGCTCGCCGCTGGTCACCGAGCACATCGCGTTCGTCCGGGCGGGCGGCCCCCTGACGGCGTCCCCGCGGCTGGAGGCCGGACATCTGCTGCCCGTCCCGCGTACCCGCGACGCCCTGCGCGTGCTGTGCGAGAACGTGCGGATCGCACAGGACGCGCTGCCCGTACCGCTCGCGGTCGAGAACATCGCCGCGCTCGTCGCCTGGCCGGGCGAGGAGATGACCGAGGGGCAGTTCCTGTACGAGCTGGCCGACCGCACCGGCGTGCGGCTGCTCATCGACGTGGCGAACCTGCACACCAACCACGTCAACCGCGGCGAGGAGCCCGTCAAGGCGCTCGCCGAACTGCCCCTGGAGGCCATCGCCTACGTCCATGTCGCGGGCGGCTTCGAGCGGGACGGCGTCTGGCACGACAGTCACGCCCACCCGGTGCCCGGGCCGGTCCTCGACATCCTGACCGATCTCGCGTCCCGGACGGCGCTGCCGGGTGTGCTGCTGGAGCGGGACGAGAACTTCCCCGGGCCGGGCGAGCTGGAGCGGGAGCTGGACGCGGTCCGGGAGGCGGTCGGGACCGGCGCGACGGCCCGCGGCACGACGGACGGCCGGGAGCGGCCGGCGCGCGAGGGGACACGGAGCGGCGGGGCGGCGAGCGAAGGGGCGCCGGGCGAAGGAGCGGGGGGCGAAGGGGCGCCGGGCGAAGGAGCGGGGGGCGGCGGCTCGGTCCCGCCCGCCGCGGAGGCGGCACCGGCGGCTCCCGACGAGGCGGCCCGGCAGCGCCTGGCCCTCGCCGAGGCGGCCCTGCTGTCCGCGCTGGTCGCCGGGACGCCCGTACCCGAGGGCTTCGACCGGGTACGGCTCGGCGTGCAGGCGCGGGCGCTGGCGGCCAAGCGGGCGGACGTCGTGGCGAAGGTGGCCCCGGAACTGCCGCTGATCCTCGGCAGCGGGTACCGGACCGCCTTCGTGGCCTACGCGCAGGGGCATCCGATGCGCGGCGGCTACCGGCAGGACGCCCTCGACTTCGCGGAGGAGCTGCTCATGGGCGCGCATCCGGCGCAGGGCCGGGCCCGACGCGAGCTGCGCCGCTGGTGGCTGGACCGCTCGGGTCCCGCGCCGAGACCGGCGTCGCGGCTGGGGCAGGTGGGCCGGTCGTTGATCCGGCGGTGAGGGCGGCCCGAATGTGCCGGGGTTAACACCGGGCCCCGCATGGGGCACACGGCGACCGCTTCCCCCGCCGTTCCTCCGCCTTTCGCCCCTTTTGCGGACCCTCTTACCGCCCACCCTCCGACCGGTTTGGCGGTATTTCAACTCTTTGCCCCTGTAAGGGGGTTGCCGGGGCAGGCGCAGTAATATGCCAGTTCCGCAACCGAAGCGCACTAGCGTGCAGTGCCGCGAGCAGGAGGCACCCCATGCGGCCCCGACCCCCGATCCAGGGCAGAGGCATCTTCAGTGGCACCGGGCTCATCCTCACCGGCCTGGCGGCGACCCTGGCGGCCCTGGTCTTCCCGATCTGGTCGTACGCCGACCGGTCGGGCACCGGAGTGGACGTGCTGAACGCCGAGACCGTCTCGACGCAGTACGGTCCGCTGTCCGCGCTGGACCGGGAGTTCGTCACGAAGGTCCGCCTGGCGGGGCTGTGGGAGCTGCCCGCCGGCCGGCAGGCGCAGGCCAAGGGCACGACCGAGGCCGTGCGGACGGCGGGCGCGCACCTGGTCGAGGGGCACACCTTCCTGGACGAGCGGGTGCGCGCCGTCGCCTCCCGGCTGGGCCTCGCGCTGCCGAACGAGCCCAACGACCAGCAGCGGGGCTGGCTGAGCGAACTCGACGCGGCTCAGGGCGTGGCGTACGACCGCGAGTTCGCCAACATCCTGCGCCTGGCCCACGGGCGGGTCTTCTCCGTCGTCGCCCAGGTGCGGGCCGGCACCCGCAACTCACTGGTGCGCGGGCTCGCCGACGACGCCAACACCACCGTGCTGGACCACATCAAGATCCTGGAGGCCACCGGGTACGTCGACTTCGACGCCCTGGCCCGGGACCTGGCCGCCGACAGCACACCGCCGATCACCCGCGCCCCCGCCCCGCCGGGCCCGACGACGAACCCCGCGCCCGCCGTGCCGGCGGAGTCGGCGTCCGCGTCGGCGGCGTCCCCCACCTATCCGCTTCCGCCCGCCGCGGCCAGCCCACCGCCGGGCTCCTGAGAGCGAGGCCGGGGCGGCCGGAGCCGGCCGTCCCGCGCGCCCGGTCCGGATGATGAACAGACCGTGGCGCCCGGTGGTGCACATGACATAGAAACACCGCATGATCTGGGTGCTTCTCCTGCCGCTGGCCTGGGCCCTCGCGGGCGCGGCGTGCACACGGCTGTGCCTCGCCGCCGTGCGGGCGGCCTCCGTCGACGACGACACGGGCCGGGGGCACGACCTGACGCTCTACGAGGCCGCCTTCCTGTCCGGCGGCCCCGGCCGGGTCGCCGACCTCACCATGGTCTCGATGGCGCGCCAGCGCCGGCTGCTGCTCGCCCGCACCGGCTGGGCGACCGTCGTCGACCCCCGCGGGCGCGACGAGATGGAGCGGTCGGTCATCGGGGCGATCGGCCCCGCGGGACAGTCGCGTATCGCGCCCGCGCGGGCGGCCGCGGCCGCCGCGGACGCGGTGGGCGGCCTCGCCGACCGGCTGGTCCGCGCCGGCCTCGCGGTGCCCGACGGCTCCCGTACGACCGTCGCCGCCGGGGTGCGGCAGGTACGGGCCGCCGCCGCGGCCGTCCTCGCCCTGGGCGCCACCGCACTGCTGGCCCCCGGCCCCTCGGACATGCCCCGTGACCTGGTCGCCCTCTGGTTCGCGCTGCCCCTGGCCCTCACCCTGGGCTGTCTGGCCATAGCGCGGGTCGAAGCGCACCCCTACACGCGCTGGGCCTCCCCCGCCGGACAGCGGCTGCTGGCCGCCCTGACCCGGCACACCGGCGCCCCGGCGGACGACGGCACCTGCCTGACCTCCGTCGCCGTACGCGGGATCCGCGCCGTGCGCGAACCGGACCTGCGGGCGGCCTTCGCACACCGTGAGCAGGACACGCGCGGCTGAAGCAGGGCGCGCCCGACCGCCGGGGGGCGCACAGGAGGCATTGGCGCCGACACCCGCCGGTGGTGCTTGCCTTCCCCTCCGACCGAACCAAACATCCCCTTTGTCGCCGCCGTGCACCGAAGGGACTCCCGATGAGAGCAGCCGCCCTCCATTCGGCCGCAGGAGCCCTGCTCCTGACCGCCCTCTCCGCAGTCCCGGCGGGCGCCGTCCCGGCGGACGGCGCCGCGGGCGCCCCCGGACTCTCCCGCTCGCCCGGCGTCGTGCTCGCCGCCGCCCGGGCCGAGGCGAAGGGCGTCGACTTCACCAAGTGCCCCGGCGGCCAGGACCTGCCCGGCAGCATGCAGTGCGGCAAGGTCAGCGTGCCGCTCGACTACGCGGACCCGAGCGGCAGGCAGATCGAGCTGACCGTCAGCCGGGTGCGGGCCACCCAGCGGGACCCGCACAACAGCAAGCGGCGGGTGCCCCGGCAGGGCGCGCTGGTCTTCAACCCGGGCGGTCCCGGCGGCTCGGGCCTGTACTTCCCCCTGATCGGTCTGCTGCCGGAGTGGAAGCGCATCGGCGCGGCCTACGACCTCGTCGGCTACGACCCGCGCGGGGTCGGCCGTTCGGCACCGCTGTCCTGCCAGGACCCCAAGCGCTTCTTCAAGGGGCCGGCGCCCGCTCCGGTCCACCCCTCGGAGTCGTACAAGCGGGAGCGGATCGCACAGGCCAAGGCGTACGCGCGCGGCTGCGCGAAGCGGTCGGGCAGCGCCCTGCGGCACTACAACTCGATCAACAACGCCCGTGACCTGGACGTGGTGCGCGCCGCGCTCGGCGAGGACCGGCTGACGTTCATGGGGGCGTCGTACGGCACCTACTTCGGGGCGGTCTACGCGACGCTGTTCCCCTCCCACGTGCGGCGGATGGTGTTCGACGCGGCCGTGAACCCGGACCCGGCACAGATCTGGTACCGCAACAACCTCGACCAGTCGGCCGCGTTCGAGAGCCGGTGGGCGGACTTCCGGGAGTGGATCGCCCGGCACGACGACGTGTACGGCCTCGGGCGCACGGCCGACGCGGTGCTGCGCAGCTACGAGCGGGCGCGCGCCCGGCTGGCCGCCGAGCCGGCCGGCGGGAAGGTGGGGCCGGGACAGCTCCAGAGCGCGTTCCTCCAGGCCGGGTACTACGACGACTACTGGCCGGCCCGGGCACAGGCGCTGTCGGAGTACCTCAAGGGCGACCCGAAGCAGCTGATCGCGCAGGCCGGGCCGGTGCGGGAGGCCGCCGCCGAGGCGGAGAACGCCAACGCCGTGTACACGGCCGTGGAATGCAACGACGCGTCCTGGCCGACGGACTGGAAGGTGTGGGACCGCGACAACACCCGGCTGGCCAGGGTCGCGCCGTTCGAGACGTGGGACAACGTGTGGGCGAACCTGCCCTGCGCGTACTGGCCGGCGCCCCGGCAGCGGCCGGTCGACGTGCGGACCGGGCCGGGCGAGCTGCCGCCGACGCTGATCCTGGCGGCGGAGCGGGACGCCGCCGCACCGTACGCCGGGGCCCTCGAGATGCACCGGCGGCTGTCGGGCTCGGTCCTGGTGACGGAGCGGGACGCCGGTACCCACGGCATCGCGGGCGGACCCAACCGGTGCGTCAACGGTCACCTGGACGCGTATCTGCTGGAGGGGCGGCTCCCGGCCCGGCGCGCCGCCTGCGCGGCGCACGCGGAGCCGGAACCCACCGCCGCGCGCTGAGGCCCGCGCCCCCTCGCGGGGGCGTCAGGCCAGTCCGGCGACCAGGTCGGCCACCGACTTGCGACGGCCCGTGTAGAACGGGACCTCCTCGCGGACGTGCATACGTGCCTCGGAGGCCCGCAGGTGGCGCATGAGGTCGACGATGCGGTACAGCTCGTCGGCCTCGAAGGCCAGCATCCACTCGTAGTCGCCCAGCGAGAACGAGGCGACGGTGTTGGCGCGGACGTCGGGGTAGCCGCGGGCCATCTTCCCGTGGTCGGCGAGCATCCGGCGACGGTCCTCGTCCGGCAGCAGGTACCAGTCGTAGGAGCGCACGAAGGGGTACACGCTCACGTAGTTGCGGGGCGTCTCGTCGGCGAGGAACGCCGGGATGTGCGAGCGGTTGAACTCGGCCGGGCGGTGCAGCGCCATGTTCGACCAGACCGGCTCCAGGGCGCGGCCCAGCCTGGTGCGGCGGAAGAGGTTGTACGCCTCCTGGAGCTGGTCGGCCGTCTCGGCGTGCCACCAGATCATGAGGTCGGCGTCGGCGCGCAGACCGGACACGTCGTACGTGCCGCGGACCGTCACGTCCTTGGCGGCGAGCTGGTCGAACAGCTCCTGGACCTCGTCGGCGTAGCCCGCGCGGTCCTCGGGGAGCACGTCCTTCAGCCTGAAGACGGACCACAGCGTGTAGCGGATGACCTCGTTGAGGTCCTTGGCCAGCTTGCCCTTGTTCGGGACCCTGCCGGACTCGGTGGTGGGGGCGTCGTCACTCATGCTCCTCATTCTCCCGCTCCGCCGTGCAGACTCTGCACCGGGTCGGCCGCGAGCGCGCGGACGGCGCGGAGGTCGCCGCCCAGCTGGTCGACGGCGGCGTACGCGCTCGCGATGCAGGCGGGGATGCCGACGCCGTCGTACTGCGCGCCGCACACCGCGAGGTCCGGGAGCGCGGCGACGTGCTCCCGGATGCGGGCCACGCGCGCGTGGTGGCCGACCGGGTACTGGGGCAGGCCGTCGGTCCAGCGGGTGACGCGCGTCTCGACGGGGGTGGCGTCCAGGCCGGTGGCGGCGCGCAGGTCGCGTCGGGAGACGGCGACGAGGTCGGCGTCGTCCCGTTCGAGGATCTCGCTCTCGCCGTAGCGCCCCACGGAGGTGCGCAGCACGACGGTGTCCGGGTTCTCGTCCGCGATCCAGCCCCACTTCCGGGAGGCGAAGGTGGACGCCTTGATGGTGCGTCCGTCGACGGGCGGGACCAGGAAGCCGCTGCCCTCGGGCAGCTCCGTGCCGGTGCGGCGGTAGGCGAGGGTGACCAGGGCCATGGAGGCGTACTCCACCGTGCGCAGGGCGGCGGCCGCCGCCGGGGACTCCGCGGCCAGCAGGGCGGCGGCGGCCGGCGCGGGGACCGCGACGACCACGGCGTCGGCGTGCAGTTCACGCTCCCCCGCGGTGACGCGCCAGCCGTCACCGGGCGCGCGGCGCAGTCCGGTCACCGGCACTCCGGTGCGGATCTCGCCGCCGCGGGCGCGGACGGACTCGGCGACGGCGAGCGGGAGGGTGCCCACACCGCCCACGAGGCCCATGAAGACCGGGCCGGTCTGCGCGGCGGTGGCGGTGGCGGCCTGGATCTCGCGTACGGCCTGCGTCAACGAGGTGTGGGTGAGCGCGGCCCGGTAGAGCTGCGGGACGGCCGAGCGCATCGAGATCCGGTAGGCGTCGCCCGCGTACACCCCGCCGAGGAGGGGTTCGACGAGACGGTCGACCACCTCGCGGCCCAGGCGCGCCGCCACGTACTCGCCGACCGCCACGTCCTCGCCGACCTCGGTGCGGGGCAGGCGCGCGTCCTGCTCGATCCGGGCGAGGCCCTCGTCGGACAGCACGCCCGCCAGGGCGGTGGCCGTGCCGGGGACGCCCATGACGTGGCCCTTGGGCATGGGGCGCAGCGCGCCGCGGGTCCAGATCGAGGCCGTCGCGGTGGCCGGCGGCCGGAGCCGGTCGGCCAGGCCCACCTCCCGCGCGAGCGCGACCGCCTCGGGCCGCCGGGCCAGCATCGACTCGGCTCCCAGGTCCACGCGCGCGCCCGCGATCTCGCCGGGCAGCAGCTTGCCGCCCACCCGGCCGGAGGCCTCGAGCACGGTCACCCGGGCCCCGCACGCCAGCAGCCGGTGAGCCGCGGCGAGACCGGAGACACCGGCCCCGATGACGACGACGTGCCGGCCCGTGCCCCTACCCGTTGCGCTCATACGCCCACTCTCTCAGACCGTGCCGGTGCCCCCGCCCGCCGCCCGGTGTCCGGTCCGCGTCCCGAACGTGACCTCTTCGGAACCGATCCCCGCCAACGTTCCGGCCGGCCCGGGCGTCGAAGGGGCGTCAGGTATTCGGAAAACCTCGGGGGGACACCCAGATGCGTACATCACCTTCCGCGGGACGTCCGGCAGGACGTTCCGCCCGCCCGGCCCGGGTCTGGGCCGCCGTCGCACTCACCGCGGCCCTGGCGCTCGCCGGATGCAGCGCGGGGGGCGATTCGGGCTCGTCGAGCGCCGCGGACGACAAGGCCGCCGTCGCGGAGCCCGGCGCGCCGGGCGCAGGCGAGGCGGACGGCGCCCGGGGCGCGAAGGAGGGGGCGGGCGCAAGCGGTTCGAAGGCCACCGCGGCGCCCTCCGTCACCGTCAACCGCATCATCCGTACGGCCTCGCTGACCGTGCAGGTCAAGGACGTGCCCAAGGCCCTGGACCAGGCGCGCGCGACCACCGAGAACGCGGGCGGCTACGTCGGCGACGAGACGACCGTCCGCGACGAGGACGGCGGCGAGCGGACCCGGGTGGTGCTGCGGGTGCCGGTCGCGCGGTACGACGACGTCCTCGCCGACCTCCAGGGCGCGGGCCGGCTCCTCGAACGGACGGCCAAGGCACAGGACGTCACCGACCAGGTCGTCGACGTCGACAGCCGCATCGCCTCCCAGCGGGCCAGCGTCGCCCGGGTCCGCGAGCTGATGGACCGGGCCACCAAGCTGAGCGACGTGGTCACCCTGGAGGGCGAGCTGAGCAACCGGGAGGCCGATCTGGAGGCGCTGCTCGCCCAGCAGGCGTCCCTGAAGGACCGCACGAGCCTGGCGACGGTCACGCTGACCCTGTCGGAGAAGCCGGTGGTCACGGCCGCCGAGGACGACGATCCGGGGTTCGTGGACGCGCTGGCGGGCGGCTGGGACGCGTTCGTGACGATGCTGCGCTGGATCGCCGTCGCGTTCGGCGCGGTGCTGCCGTTCCTCGTCGTGGGCGTCCTGCTGCTGCTGGCGTGGCTGCGGCTGGTGCGGCCGCGCCGGCGGGCCGCCGAGGCGAGCTGGGCCGGGCTGGGCGTGCCCGGGCAGACCGGGCGCCCCGGGGCGGCCGGGCAGCTCGCGGGTGAGGCCGGGCCGGCCGGCGCGGGGCAGCCCGCGAGCGGGCGGCCCGGGGGCGAGGCGCGTGAGCCCGGGCAGGACTGAACTGGGAGCGCCCCGTAGCGTGTTCGCATGAGCATCGAGCGAGTGGTGGTGATCGGCGGTGACGCCGCGGGCATGTCCGCGGCGTCCCAGGCCCGCCGGCTGAAGGGGCCGGAGGAACTGGAGATCGTGGCCTTCGAACGCGGCCACTTCACGTCGTACTCGGCGTGCGGCATCCCCTACTGGGTGGGCGGTGACGTCACCGACCGGGACGATCTCGTCGCCCGGACGCCCGAGGAGCACCGCGCGCGGGGCATCGACCTGCGGCTGCGGACCGAGGTCACGCGGATCGACGTCGCGGGACGGCGGGTCCGCGCGCGGGAGCTGGATTCCGGAGCGGAGTCCTGGACGTCGTACGACAAGCTCGTCATCGCGACCGGGGCCCGCCCGATCAGGCCGGACATGCCGGGTGCGGACGCGGCGGGCGTGCACGGGGTGCAGACCCTGGACGACGGCCAGGCGCTGCTCGACACGCTGACCCGCACACGGGGCGGACGGGCCGTCGTCGTGGGGGCGGGCTACATCGGCGTGGAGATGGCCGAGGCGCTCATCAAGCGCGGCTACGAGGTGACGGTCGTCAACCGGGGCAGCGAGCCGATGTCGACCCTCGACCCGGACATGGGGCGGCTGGTGCACCGGGCCATGGAGGGCCTCGGCATCACCATGGTGAACGACTCCGAGGTCACCGCGCTGCGGACCGACGACGACGGCCGGGTGCGGGAGGTGGTCACCGAGGACGCGGCGTACCCGGCGGACGTGGTCGTGCTGGGCATCGGCGTCCGGCCGGAGACCACGCTGGCGAAGGCCGCGGGCCTGCCGCTGGGCGCCCACGGCGGGCTGCTCACCGACCTCGCCATGCGGGTGCGCGGGCCCCTGGCCGACGGGACCGTCTGGGCCGGCGGTGACTGTGTCGAGGTCCTCGACCTGGTCTCGGGCCAGGAACGGCACATCGCGCTCGGGACCCACGCCAACAAGCACGGGCAGGTCATCGGCACCAACGTGGGCGGCGGTTACGCCACGTTTCCCGGTGTGGTCGGCACGGCCGTCAGCAAGGTCTGCGATCTGGAGATCGCCCGTACCGGCCTGCGTGAGAAGGACGCCCGGCGCGCGGGTCTGCGGTTCGAGACGGTCACCGTCGAGTCCACCAGCCGGGCCGGCTACTACCCCGGCGCCTCGCCCATGACCGTCAAGATGATCGCCGAACGACGGACGGGCCGTCTGCTGGGCGTCCAGATCGTCGGGCGGGAGGGGGCCGGCAAACGCGTCGACATCGCCGCGGTGGCGCTGACGGCCGGGATGACCGTGGAGCAGATGACGGCTCTGGACCTGGGGTACGCGCCGCCGTTCAGCCCGGTCTGGGACCCGGTGCTGGTCGCCGCCCGGAAGGCGACCACGAAGGTGCACGGCAGCGGGCGCTAGGACGCCGGGCCCCGTCAGGAACCCGGGACGCGCCGCCCCCGGGCGTGCGGGGCGAGCCGTCCTCCGGAGGTACGGGGTGAGCCCGTCCGGGAGCGGCCGTGCGGGGCGCGGCCGGTCCCGGCCGCCGCACGCCCCGCACCCCGCTCCCCGGGGCGGTTACGCGGTCCCGGTCAGCCGGGGCAGCGCGGAGACGGGCGCGGCGGCGGGCTGCTCGGCCGGCTTGGCGTGGGCCGCGGGTGCGGGCCGCGAGCGCAGCCGGCTGCTGACCGCCTCGTCGAGCGTCACCGGCCGCTGCATCTGCGCGGCGAGCCGCCCGGCCTCCTGGCCGAGCCGTGCCACGTCCTCCCAGGGCAGCCGGATCACCAGGGAGATCTCCGCCTCGCCGTCCGGGGTCGCGTGCATCGGGGGAGTAACTCGGTCGTTCATCGCCTGTTCCTCACGTCGTCCCCGCGGCCCGCCTTCCTCGTGCCGCGAGCGGTTGACGCTTCATACGCGCCCGTGAGGAGGGGCGTTCACCGGTTCACCGAACGGATCGGGGGCAGAACTCCCTTGTGGTCATCCCCGTCCATGACGTGAATCCCGTGCGCCGCACCCCGGTGGTGACGTACGCCCTCATCGCGGCGAACGTCCTGGTCTTCCTGTTCATGCCCGGCCTGTCCGGATCGGTGGCGGGCGACAGCACCCTGGCCCAGACGTGTCATCTGCACGCCTTCCTGGAGCACTACGCCGCCGTCCCGCGCGAGTTGATCCACCATCAGCTGCCGCAACTGGTCCCCACCGGTGACGTACGGGGCGCGGGCTGTGTGCTGAACCCGCCGGACTACGACAAGTCCCCCGCGCTGAGCGTGTTCACCGCGATGTTCCTGCACGGCGGCTGGCTGCACCTGCTCGGCAACATGCTGTTCCTGCTGATCTTCGGCAACAACATCGAGGACCGCATGGGGCACGTGCGCTTCGCCCTGTTCTACGTCGTCTGCGGCTACGCGGCGTCGTACGGGTTCGCCCTGCTCAACGCCGACTCGACCGACCCGCTGATCGGCGCGTCCGGGGCGATCGCGGGGGTGCTCGGCGCCTATCTGGTGCTGTACCCGAAGGCCAGGGTGTGGGTGCTCGTCCCGTTCCTGGTGTTCCTGCCGCTGCGCCTGCCGGCCTGGCTGGTGCTGGGCTTCTGGTTCGTGCTCCAGGCGGTGTACTCCTCCGGCGAGGGGGTCTCCGGCGCGGGCACCGTGGCGTACGCGGCGCACGTCGTCGGATTCCTCGCGGGCATGCTCCTCGCCTGGCCGCTCAAGGCGGGCACGCCCCCGCCGCCGGAGCCGCGCGGTCTGCTGTTCGGCAGACGGGCGCGCCCCCGGCACAGCTGGTGAGGCGGCTCAGCGGGCGGTGTGCGTGTGGACGTACTCGACCAGGCGGGTCAGCGCGTCCGGGTCGGTGGACGGCATCACGCCGTGCCCGAGGTTGAAGACGTGTCCCTCCAGACCGGCGGCCGCCTCGAGGACCTCGCGGGTCTTGGCCTCGACGGCCTCGGTGCCGGCGAACAGGACGGTCGGGTCGAGGTTGCCCTGGAGCGCCTTGCCGGGGCCGATCCGGCGGGCCGCTTCGTCGAGCGGGACCCGCCAGTCGACGCCGACGACGTCCGCTCCGGCGTCGCTCATCGGCTTGAGCAGCTCGCCGGTGCCGACGCCGAAGTGGATGCGCGGGACGCCGTAGCCCTCGACCGCGCGGAAGACCTTCGCGGAGGCGGGCAGCACCGAGCGGCGGTAGTCGGCCGGGGAGAGGGCGCCGGCCCAGGAGTCGAAGAGCTGCACGGCGCTCGCGCCCGCCTCGATCTGGACCTTCAGGAAGGCCGCGGTGATCTCCGCGAGGCGGTCGAGCAGGTCGGCCCAGAGCTCGGGGTCGCCGTACATCATGGCCTTGGCGTTCTCGTACGTGCGCGACGGGCCGCCCTCGACGAGGTAGCTCGCGAGGGTGAAAGGCGCGCCCGCGAAACCGATGAGGGGGGTGGCGCCGAGCTCGGCGGTCAGCAGACCGATGGCCTCGGTGACGTAGGAGACGTCGTCGGGCGTGAGGTCGCGCAGCTGGGCGAGGTCGGCGCGGGTGCGGATCGGGCGCTCGACGACCGGGCCGACGCCGGGCTTGATGTCGAGGTCGATACCGATGGCCTTGAGCGGGACGACGATGTCGCTGAAGTAGATCGCCGCGTCCACGTCGTGCCGACGCACCGGCTGGAGGGTGATCTCGGTGACCAGGTCGGGCCGCATGCAGGACTCGAGCATCGGGACGCCCTCGCGGACCTTGCGGTACTCGGGCAGCGAGCGCCCGGCCTGCCGCATGAACCACACGGGCGTGTGCGGCACCGGTTCGCGCCTGCACGCCTTGAGGAAGGCACTGTCGTAGGTCGCTGTCGGCTGCCGGCCCGCCGGGCTCTCGTTCGCACTCACGACGGCAAGTCTCCCACGCCCGCGCCCCCGTCCGGGCCGCCCCCCGACGACCCCCGGGACCGGCGACCGGCCCCCGGCCGGACGCGGCTGCACGCGGGGTTCCGGGCCGGCCTTCCGGGGACGCCCCGGCCGTGACCCGGTCGGGGCGCCGGGGGCGTCGGGCGTGCGCGGGCCGTGCGCCTGTTCGCCCAGCGCGCATCCGTCCGTGCGGCCCGCACGGGTGTCTTGCCCTGCGCGAAGGCCCCGTTCCCCTTAATCTTCCCCGCATGGCTGCGGCTCAGGGACGACTGTCGGACGGCGCTGGCGGGATGGATGACTCGAACGAGGGGGACGGGGATGGCAACAGGTCGGGGCCGCCGCCCTTCCGGGCGGCCGTCGACGCGCTGAGGGCGACCCGGCTGCGGCCGCAGATCGAGGTGGAGCCCACCCCGGCCCCCAAGCGGCTCGCCCCGTTCGCGTACGCGCTGGAGGCGACCGTCGTGGACGGCGAGCAGGACCTGGCCGACGGCCGGCTCGTGCTGCTGCACGACCCGGCCGGCCACGACGCCTGGCGGGGCACGTTCCGGCTGGTGACCCTCGTGCGGGCGGAGCTGGAGCCGGAGATGGCCGCGGACCCGCTGCTGCCGGAGGTGTGCTGGTCGTGGCTGACCGGCGCGCTCCAGGCGCGCGGGCTGACGTACGGCGAGCCGAGCGGGACCGTCACGCGCGCGGGTTCGCACTACTTCGGCGGTCTCGCGGAGCGCCCGGCGACCTCGCAGATCGAGATCCGCGCGTCCTGGACCCCGCGCGAGTCGCTGGGCGGGGCGCCGGAGGCGGGCGCGCACCTGATGGCCTGGTCCGATCTGCTCGCGCAGGTGGCGGGGCTGCCGCCGGCCGGTCCGGGCGACGCGTCGGTGGTCACGCTGCCACAGCGCAGGGGACCTCAGTCACGTTGACCATCTCTTTGTCGATACGACCATTTTCGATCCCGTAACACACCCACTTAAACCGACTCGATCTTCGGATGATCGATCGCGTGTCCGAATTGCACAGATTGTTACTCACTAGATCGTGATCATTCTCTAAAGGACCCCGGGTTCGCTGCCGAAGACGACTGTGACCTTGAAAGCACGGTTCGTACCGGCTTCCTCCCCACAAGCCCCGCGAGCCGGCCCCCGTCCCCCACCCAGGAGGCCTGGTGTCCGTTCTCCTCGAGCAGCCCGCAAGCCTGGTCGCCTACCGCCCGAACAAGCCCACCGCGATGGTGGTCGTGGCCGACCCGCGCGTCCGCTCCACCGTCACCCGTCATCTGTGGGCGCTCGGTGTGCGCGACGTCATCGAGGCCTCGTCCGTCGCGGAGGCTCGTCCCCGCATCGGCAACCCCCGCGACATCTGCGTCGCCGACGTCCACCTGCCCGACGGCTCCGGCCTCACCCTGCTGTCGGAGACCCGCGCCGCGGGCTGGCCCAACGGGCTCGCCCTCTCCGCCGCCGACGACATCGGCGCCGTGCGCAACGCCCTCGCGGGCGGGGTCAAGGGCTACGTGGTCACCGGCACCCGCACCAACCTCGGCCTGCCCAGCCGCCCCGGCGCCGCCCCCATGGGCTCGTCCGCCCGTCTGCACCGCCGCCCCCCGGGTGCCCCGAGTCACCCGGGCGGCTACCGCGAGCTCTCCGGCCGTGAGGTCGAGGTGCTGCGGCTGGTCGCGGAAGGCCAGTCGAACAAGGCGATCGGCGTCTCCATGGGCCTGTCCGCGCTGACCGTCAAGAGCCACCTCGCCCGCATCGCCCGCAAGCTCGGCACGGGCGACCGCGCCGGCATGGTCGCGGTGGCGCTGCGGACCGGCATCATCCACTGACCCCCGCCCGGCACGCGGCGCTCCCCCGGATCGTCCCGCGCGTTCGGCCCGGCTCCCGTCGTCCCTCCCCGGTTTCCTTCCGATCCCTTCCCCTTCCTGCACCGGCCTGACCGGTTTACGACCCCCCGGCGCCCGCCGACGGAACGTTCCGTCGGCGGGCGCCGTCCATACACGGATACCCTTGACAGGTGACCGACGCCCAAGAAACCGCAGCAGCCAGTTCACTGCGAACCACCGGAGGCGCCCCTCCGGACGACGGCGGATCGACTGACTCCGGGGCGCCGACACCTCTGCTCGAACCGCGCGAGGGCATCCCTCCCGTGATCGCGGACGAGGCCTCCCTCGCGGAGGTCGTCGCGGCCTTCGCCGCCGGCTCGGGCCCCGTCGCCGTCGACGCGGAACGCGCCTCCGGCTACCGCTACGGACAGCGCGCCTATCTGGTGCAGCTGCGCCGCGAGGGAGCCGGCACCGCGCTGATCGACCCGGTCGGCTGCCCCGACCTCTCCGGGCTCGGCGAGGCGCTGTCCGGCGCCGAGTGGGTGCTGCACGCCGCCACCCAGGACCTGCCGTGCCTGCGGGAGATAGGCATGGTGCCGACGCGGTTGTTCGACACCGAGCTGGCCGGACGGCTCGCCGGTTTCCCGCGGGTCGGCCTCGGCGCGATGGTCGAGGGAGTGCTGGGCTTCGTCCTCGAGAAGGGCCACTCCGCGGTGGACTGGTCCACCCGCCCGCTGCCCGAACCCTGGCTGCGCTACGCGGCGCTCGACGTCGAGCTCCTGGTCGACCTGCGCGACGCTCTGGAGAAGGAGCTGGACCGGCAGGGCAAGCTGGAGTGGGCCCGCCAGGAGTTCGACGCGATCGCCTCCGCGCCGCCGCCCGAGCCCCGCAAGGACCCGTGGCGCCGTACGTCCGGCATGCACAAGGTGCGCCGGCGGCGGCAGCTCGGCGTGGTGCGGGAGCTGTGGCAGACACGGGACCGGATCGCGCAGCGGCGGGACGTGTCGCCGGGCAAGGTGCTGTCCGACGCGGCGATCGTGGAGGCGGCCCTGTCGCTCCCGGCGAACGTGCAGGCGCTGGCGGCGCTGACGGGCTTCGGGCACCGGATGGGCCGGCGCCAGCTCGAGCAGTGGCAGGCGGCTGTCGACCGGGCGAAGGCGCTCGCCGAGTCGCAGCTGCCGCAGCCGGGTCAGCCGGTGGCGGGACCGCCGCCGCCGCGGGCCTGGGCCGACAAGGACCCCGCGGCCGCGGCACGGCTGTCCGCGGCGCGGGCGGCCGTCTCCGCGCTGGCCGAGAAGCTGAACATGCCCCAGGAGAACCTGATCGCCCCGGACGCGGTCCGGCGGGTGTGCTGGGAGCCGCCCGCGGCCGACGCGGACGCGGTGGCCGACGCGCTCAGGACGTACGGGGCGCGGCCCTGGCAGGTGGAGCAGGTCACGCCGGTGCTGGTCGCGGCGCTGGCCGGCGCGGGCGCCTGAGCACCGGGGCCCGGGCCCGCCTCCCGCTAGGGGTCCGGGCGCTCACCGCGTCGCTCCTGACGTGAATCCGTTGTAGATGTACCGCTGGAGGGCCAGGAAGACGATCAGGGTCGGCAGGATGACCAGCACCGCTCCTGCCGAGATCGTCTCCCAGTGGGCCGCGTAGGGGCCCTTGAAGCGGAACAGGGACGTCGAGATCACGCCAAGATCCTGTGAGGGCATGTAGAGGAAGGGGATGTAGAAGTCGTTGTACACGGCGATCCCCTTCACGATCACGACCGTCGCGATCGCGGGTCTCAGCAGCGGGAAGATGATCTTCCGGTAGATCGTGAACGCGTTGGCGCCGTCGAGACGGGCCGCCTCGTCCAGCGAGACGGGGATCGAGCGCACGAACTGGAGGAAGATGTAGATCGAGACGATGTCCGTGCCCATGTAGAGGGCGATCGGCGCCCACCGGGTGTCGAACATGCCGAGGCTGTGGACGATCTGGAAGGTGGCCACCTGGGTGGTCACCCCGGGGACCAGCGCGGCGACCAGGAACAGGGCGATCACCGCTTTCCTGAAACGGAACGTGAACCGGTCGATGGCGTACGCGGTCATCGAGCCGATGAGCACGGTCCCGCCCACGGAGACGACGAGGATGAAGGCGGTGTTCCCGAACGCCGTCAGCATCCCGCCGTCCCGGAACGCCGTCACGTAGTTGTGGAAGTTGAGGGGGTCGTCCGGCGGCGTGAGCGCCCCGCTGCCGCTCGCCGTCTCGTTCTCGGTCTTCAGCGAGGTCAGGAACACGACGCCCAGCGGGAGCAGGACGACCAGCGCGGCGCCGGTCAGGGACAGGTACACGAGGGCACGGGCAACGGCTCGGCGTGTCATACGAGGTCCACCCTGTCGTCGGGGACGAGACGGCGCTGCACCCAGGTCACCAGCAGGATGATCAGCAGCAGCACGACCGCCGCCGCCGAGGCGAGCCCCGTCTTGTTGAACTGGAACGCCAGCTTCACGGTCTGGATCACGAAGGTCTCGGTCCCGGTGGCCCCGCCGGTCATGATGTACGGGATCTCGAAGGCCGACAGGGAGCCGGAGACGGACAGGACGACCGTCAGGGTCAGTACCGGTCTGATGCCGGGCAGGATGATGTGGCGGAACTGGTGCCACCGGCCGGCGCCGTCCAGTTCGGCCGCCTCGTAGAGCTCCCCCGGGATGGACTGGATCGCGCCGAGGAACAGGACGAAGTTCATGCCGAGGTAGCGCCACACCGACACACCCGCCAGGGAGACGTTCGCCGAGACCGGTGTGCCGAGCCAGGCGTGGTCGGTGTGCCGGCCGAAGAGGCCGAGGACCGTGTCGAGGGTCCCGCCGTCCTGGAAGAAGTAGAGGAAGACGAAGCCGATCGCCACGCCGTTGACCAGCGACGGGAAGAAGAGCACGCCCTTGAAGAAGTTCCGGAACCGGACGTCGAAGCTCAGGATCGTCGCGAAGTACAGCGCGACGACGATCTGGACCACCGAGGCCGCCAGGTAGTAGCCGCTGACCCAGAACACCTGGAACAGGTCCTCCCGGGTGAAGATCTCCCGGTAGTTCTCGGCGCCCGTGTAGCGCAGTTCCGGGCTCACCCCGTCCCAGTCGGTGAAGCTGTACGCGACCATGTTGGCGATCGGCGCGTAGGTGAACGTGATCAGCAGGGTCAGCGGGGCGAGCAGGAACAGCCACGGGGTGAGCCGCCGCGAGGTGCGCGCCATCAGTGGCCCACGTCCGCTCGGGCCTCGGTCCACTTCTCGCCGAGACCGCCGAGGAAGTCGTCCAGGCTGCCCTTCTTGGCGCCGCGCGCGAGGTCGACCAGGTCCTGACGGTATTCGGGCTTGTAGATGCCCACCTCCGAGCGGTCGTCGATCAGTTTGACCGCGGCGCCCGCGGAGTCGTCCAGTTCGATGAGCTTGACGCCCGCCTCCTCGTACGGCTTCAGCACCTCGGGCAGGGGCGCGTCCTTGAGCGGGGAGATCGCGAGGTTGTCCTTGTCGTAGCCGGACTTGTCGGTGAACCAGTCGATCCAGGCGCGGGCCGCCTCCTTGTGCGGGGAGTGGACGTTCACCGCCTGGTTGTAGTCGGGGCCGACGGTCGCGCAGAACGAGCCGCCCGTCCGGGAGGGGAACGGCATGAAGCCGATGTCGTCCGGGTTCGCCCCCGCCTTCCGCGCGGCGTCCTGGAACTGGATGATCGCCCAGGTGCCGAGCCACTGCGTGGCGATCTCGCCCTTGGCCGTCCGGGGCTTGGACTCCTCCCAGTTGCTGGTGGTCGGGTCCTTCTCGGCGAGTCCCCGGGCGACGATGTCGTACAGCAGGGTGTCCCCGACGCGCAGGTCGGAGCCCTCGGCCCACGGGTCGCCCTCGGCGAGCCTGGTGGTCGCCTTCGGATCGCAGTGCACCGCGCCGTCGACGTACGTCCACGAGGTCAGCGGCCACTGTGCGGCGAAGTTGGTGTAGTAGGGGACGGCGTCGGTCTTCGCCTTGATCGCCTTCAGGTCGGCGAGGAACTCGGCCGGGGTGCCGGGCCACCGGGTGATCCCGGCCTCCTTCCACACCCGCTTGTTGTAGACGAAGCCGGGCATGACCCCGACCGGGCTCTGTCCGTAGACCTTGCCCCCGACGGTGGTGAAGTCGGTGAAGCGGTACTTCTTGCCGCGTTCGGCGGCGGTGCCGAGGGAGGCGAAGAACTTCGGGTAGTCGTCCTTCTTGATGACCGCGGGGATGAGCAGGACGTCGCCGTAGTCGTCCGTGTTCATGCGGATCTTGATCTCGGCCTCGTAGTTGGTGAGCGCCTGGAACTCCACCTTGACCTTGGGATAGGTCTTGTTGAACGCGGCGGCGTACTTGTCCATCGTGCCGTCCTGCACGAGGTCGGTGCGCACGGTGAGGACCGTGATGGTTCCGCTGACTTTCGCGGGGTCGTCGGGCGCCTTCGCGTCCGCGCCTTTCGCGCTGCCTCCGGTGCCGGTGCAGCCGGGGAGCAGCAGGGCGGCCGTGGTGACGGTGGCGAGGACCAGGACTGTACGGCGGTTCATGTGCATCACTTCCGTTCTCGGGATGTTCTCGGGACGGACGAGCACGTGCGGGGTGGTCGGGCGGCAACGCGGCCGTGGGACACGGGCGGGGCGGTCGGGCACGAGCGGGTTGGCTGATTCGGCACTCTGGCAGCGCTTTCCTCAACCGGTAAAGTCCGATTCCCGCCAACGATGAATCCGTGGCGCCTCGTTGACGCCTTGACCGGTTTAGGGAGTGCGCATGCTGGAGGCCTCACCGCTCGACGAAGGCTGGACCCTGCGGCACGAGGGCGAGCCGCTCCCGGCCTCGGTGCCGGGCTGTGTGCACACCGATCTGCTCGCCGCGGGGGTCGTCCCGGACCCGTTCGTCGGGACGGGCGAGGACGAGGTCGCGTGGGTGGGGCGGCGCGAGTGGACGTACGAGCGGGAGCTGCCCGCCGCCTTGTCCGGGCACGAGCAGACCGACCTGGTCTTCGACGGGCTCGACACGGTCGCGGAGATCACGGTGGACGGCCGGCCGCTCGGCCGGGTGCGGAACATGCATCGCTCGTACCGCTTCGACGTGACGGGGCTCGAAGGGCCGCTCGCGGTCCGGTTCATCTCCGCCTACGCGGAGGCCGAGGCCGTGCGGGGCACGGTCGGCGACCGTCCCGCGGCCTACGCCGAGCCGTACCAGTACCTGCGCAAGATGGCGTGCTCCTTCGGCTGGGACTGGGGGCCCACGCTGGTGACGGCCGGGATCTGGCGGCCGGTGCGGCTGGAACGCTGGTCGACGGCGCGACTGGCCCGGGTGCGGCCCCTGGTGAGCGTCGAACAGGGCTTCGGGGTGGTCGAGTTGCGGGTGGACGTGGAGCGCACCCGGGTGGAGGCCGCACTCACCGTCGAGGCCCGGGTGGGGGGACTCAGGGCGCGCGCGGAGGTGAGCGGGAGCACCGCGACGGTACGGATCGAGGTGCCGGACGCGCGGCTGTGGTGGCCCCGCGGCTACGGGGAACAGCCGCTCTACGAAGTCGAGTTGACCTTGCTCCACGGCGGCGCGCCGCTGGACGTCTGGCGGCGGCGGGTCGGCTTCCGCACCGTCGGGCTGGACACCTCCGCGGACGCGCACGGCACGGGGTTCACGCTCGTCGTGAACGGCGAGCGGCTCTTCGCCCGGGGCGTGAACTGGATCCCGGACGACGTGTTCCCCTCCCGGGTGACCCGTGAGCGCTACCGCGCGCGGCTGGAGCAGGCGGCCGGCGCCGGGGTCGACCTGGTCCGGGTCTGGGGCGGCGGCCTGTACGAGAGCGAGGACTTCTACGACGCCTGCGACGAACTGGGGCTGCTGGTGTGGCAGGACTTCCCGTTCGCGTGCGCGGCCTACCCGGAGGAGCAGCCGCTGCGGGGGGAGGTGGAGGCGGAGGCCCGCGAGAACGTCGTACGGCTGATGCCGCATCCCTCGCTCGTGCTGTGGAACGGCAACAACGAGAACCTGTGGGGGTTCCGGGACTGGGGCTGGGAGGAGCGGCTCGCCGGGGACTCCTGGGGCGAGGGGTACTACCTGGGCGTACTGCCGCGCGTCGTGGCGGAGCTGGATCCGACGCGGCCCTACACCCCGGGCAGCCCCTGGTCGGGGTCGTGGGAGCACCATCCCAACGACCCGGCGCACGGCACGCACCACTCGTGGGAGGTGTGGAACCGGCGGGACTACACCGAGTACCTCCGTGAAGTGCCGCGTTTCGTGGCCGAGTTCGGCTGGCAGGCGCCGCCCGCCCACGCGACCCTGCGGCGCGCGCTGCCGGGTGAGGAGCTCGCGCCCGACTCCCCCGGCATGCTGCACCACCAGAAGGCCGAGGACGGCAACGGCAAGCTGGCCCGCGGGCTCGCCCGCCGGTTCGCGGTGCCGGAGGGCGACTTCGACCGCTGGCACTACCTCACCCAGGTCACCCAGGCGCGGGCGGTGGCGGCCGGCGTCGAGCACTGGCGGTCGCACTGGCCGGTGTGCGCGGGCACGATCGTCTGGCAGCTCAACGACTGCTGGCCGGTGACCTCCTGGGCGGCGATCGACGGCGACGGGCGGGAGAAGCCGCTGTACCACGAGCTGCGGCGGCTGTACGCGGACCGGTTGCTGACCCTGCGGGCGCGGGACCACGGGCTGGTGCTGGCCGCCGTCAACCAGTCGCGCGAGCCGTGGACGGGTGCCGTGTCGTTGCGGCGGATGTCGGTGGAGGGTGCGGTGATCGAGGCGGCCGAGCTGGAACTGGCCGTCGGCGCACGGGCCGTGGGTGAACTTCCGGTGCCGCCGGGGCTGGAACCGGCCGGGGCGAAGGAGTTCCTGGTGGCCGACGCGCCGGGATCCCCGCGGCCGGGAGGGGGCGCGGCCGGAGAAGGGCTGCGGGCCCTGCACTTCCCCGCCGCCGACCGGGACATCCCCTATCCCCGGCCGCGGTTCGAGGTGTCCCTGGTACCGGGGGGCGTCACGGTCACGGCCGGCACCCTCGTACGGGACCTGCTGCTCCAGGCCGACCGGCTGGGGCCGACGGCGCGGGCCGACCGGGGCCTGGTGACCCTGCTTCCCGGCGAACGGGTGACCATCGGGGTGCGAGGCTGGGAGACTCCGGACGCCGCCGCCGCCCGGGCCGCGCTGTACTGCCAGGAGCCCGCCCGATGACCGTGTCCCCGTCGCACCGCGTCACCATCAAGGACGTGGCGGCGCGCGCCGGTGTCTCCAAGGGCGCCGTGTCGCTCGCCTTCAACCGCAAACCGGGGCTGGCCGAGGCGACCAGGGACCGGATCTTCGCGGCGGCACGGGAGCTGGGCTGGGAGCCGAACCTCACGGCGCGTTCCCTGTCGAGCTCTCGGGTGGACGTGGTCGGGCTCGCGATCTGCCGGCCGGCGCGGATGCTGGGCCTGGAGCCGTTCTACATGGAGTTCGTGTCCGGCGTGGAGAGCGTGCTCACCGAGCACTCCTGTTCGCTGCTGCTGAGGCTGGTGCGCACGGTCGAGGAGGAGGCCGGGCTGCTGGAGTCCTGGTGGCGCGGACGGCAGATCGGCGGCTCGATCCTGGTCGACTTCCGGGCCGACGATCCCCGGGTCGCGGCGGCCGAGCGGCTCGGGATGCCGGTGGTCGCGGTGGGGCACCCCTCCCTCACCGGGAGTCTGACGTCGGTGTGGACCGACGACGCGACGGCGGTGACGGAGGCCGTGCGGTACCTGGCGGCACTCGGGCACCGCCGGATCGCGCGGGTGGGCGGGGCCGCGGCGCTCGGGCACACGGTGATGCGGACCGCCGCCTTCGACGCGGCGGCGCGGACGCTGGGACTGGCCGGGGCCCGCCAGGTCGCGACGGACTACTCCGGGGAGACGGGCGCACGGGCCACCCGCGCGATGCTGACCGCCGCCGCGCAGGACCGGCCCACGGCGATCGTCTACGACAACGACATCATGGCGGTGGCCGGTCTGGCCGTGGCGGCCGAGATGGGGCTCGCGGTGCCCGGCGACGTCTCCCTCCTCGCCTGGGACGACTCCCAGCTGTGCCGGCTCACCCATCCGACGCTCTCGGCGATGAGCCACGACGTGCACGGTTTCGGCGCGGAGGCGGCCCGCACCCTGTTCTCGGTGATCGCCGGTCCGGGCCCCGGGTCGCACCCGGTGCCGACACCCGTACTCACACCGCGGGGGTCGACGGCGCCGCCGCGGGACCGGGTGGGAGGGTGAGCAGGCGTGCGCCACGGGTGTGACGTTCACCGCTTGGCCCTCCGGGACTGGGCAGCTACGTTACTCATAAGTAGCATGGGTCCTGAGCGCGCGCTCAGCGCTTGCGTGTCGCAGCAGTGCCATCCCGCACCTGGAGGAGAGCCATCGTGCCTCGTACCGTCAGGGACGTCGTCTTCGTCGACGGCGTCCGTACCCCGTTCGGCAAGGCGGGCCCGAAGGGCATCTACCACGAGACCCGCGCCGACGACCTCGTCGTGAAGGCGATCCGGGAGCTGCTGCGCCGCAACCCCGGTCTCGACCCCAAGAAGATCGACGAGGTCGCCATCGCCGCGACCACGCAGATCGGCGACCAGGGCCTGACCATCGGCCGCACCGCCGGGATCCTGGCCGGCCTGCCGAGCTCCGTGCCCGGTTACTCCATCGACCGCATGTGCGCGGGCGCCCTGACGGCCGTCACCTCGGTCGCCGGCTCCGTCGCCTTCGGCGCCTACGACGTCGCCGTCGCCGGCGGTGTCGAGCACATGGGCCGCCACCCGATGGGTGAGGGCGTCGACCCCAACCCGCGGTTCGTCAGCGAGAAGCTGGTCGACGAGTCCGCCCTGTTCATGGGCATGACCGCCGAGAACCTGCACGACCGCTACCCGCAGATCACCAAGCAGCGCGCCGACGAGTACGCCGTGCGCTCGCAGGAGAAGGCCGCCAAGGCGTACGCCAACGGCAAGATCCAGGCCGACCTGGTGCCGGTGTCGGTGCGCCGCACCAACGCGGAGGCCGGTGAGACGGGCTGGGGCCTGGTCACCGCCGACGAGCCGATGCGCCCGGGGACGACGCTGGAGAGCCTCTCCGGCCTGAAGACCCCCTTCCGCGTCCACGGCCGGGTCACCGCGGGCAACGCGGCCGGTCTGAACGACGGCGCGACCGCTTCCCTGATCGCCTCCGAGGACTTCGCGCGCGAGAACGGCCTGCCGGTCAAGATGCGCCTCGTCTCGTACTCCTTCGCGGGTGTCGAGCCGGAGGTCATGGGCTACGGCCCGATCCCGGCCACCGAGAAGGCCCTCGCCCAGGCGGGTCTGTCCATCTCCGACATCGGCCTGTTCGAGATCAACGAGGCCTTCGCCGTCCAGGTCCTGGCCTTCCTCGACCACTACGGCATCGCCGACGACGACGAGCGCGTCAACCAGTACGGCGGCGCGATCGCCTTCGGTCACCCGCTGGCGTCCTCCGGCGTCCGTCTGATGACGCAGCTGGCCCGTCAGTTCGAGGAGCAGCCGGAGGTCCGCTACGGCCTGACCACCATGTGCGTCGGCTTCGGCATGGGCGCCACGGTCGTCTGGGAGAACCCGCACTTCGAGTCCGCCGGAGGCGACAAGTGAGCACCACCACCGCTGAGCTCCTGAAGGGCGCGGCCGAGCTGTTCCCGGACGAGGTCGTCACCCAGGCGCACGTACGCCACCTGGACCTGCCGTTCGGCGCGGGGCGCTTCGCCCTGATCACGCTCGACAACGGTTTCGACCACACCAAGCCGACCACCTTCGGCCCGCAGTCGCTGGCCAACCTCGACCTGGCGATCGACCAGGTCGAGAAGGAGGCCGCGGCGGGCGAGATCGTCGGCGCCGGCATCACCGGCAAGCCGTTCATCTTCGCCGTCGGCGCCGACCTGAAGGGCGTCGAGCTCCTCAAGGAGCACAAGGACGCGCTCGCCATCGGCAAGGGCGGCCACGAGGTCTTCAAGCGCCTCGCGGGCCTCGCGGTCCCGACCTTCGCCTACTACAACGGCGCGGCGATGGGCGGTGGCGTCGAGGTCGGCCTGCACTGCCGGTACCGCACGGTGTCCGCGGCGCTGCCCGCGTTCTCGCTGCCCGAGGTCTTCCTCGGTCTGGTCCCCGGCTGGGGCGGCTGCACGCTGCTGCCGAACCTGATCGGCGCGGACAAGGCCGTCTCGGTGATCATCGAGAACTCGCTCAACCAGAACAAGCAGCTCAAGGGTGTCCAGGTCTACGAACTGGGCATCGCCGACGCCCTGTTCGAGGGCGCCGACTTCCTGGAGCAGTCGCTGATCTGGACGGCGTCCGTCCTCAAGGGCGAGATCGTCGTCGACCGCCCGGTGATCGACCGCGGTGAGGCCTGGGACCAGGCCGTCGCGCGCGGCCGGTCCGTCGCGGACGGCAAGGTGCACGGCGCCGCCCCGGCCGCCTACCGTGCCCTCGACATCATCGCCGCCGCCAAGAACGGCGACCTCCAGCAGGGCTACGACGCCGAGGACGTGGCGCTCGCCGACCTGATCATGGGCGGCGAACTGCGCTCCGGCATCTACGCGTTCAACCTGGTGCAGAAGCGCGGCAAGCGGCCGGCCGGCGCCCCGGACAAGTCCCTGGCCCGCCCGGTCACCAAGGTCGGCGTGGTGGGCGCGGGCCTGATGGCCTCGCAGCTCGCCCTGCTGTTCCTGCGCCGCCTCGAGGTACCGGTCGTGCTGACCGACATCGACCAGGAGCGCGTCGACAAGGGTGTGGGCTACGTCCACGCCGAGATCGACAAGCTGCTCGGCAAGGGCCGGATCAACCAGGACAAGGCCAACCGCCTCAAGGCGCTGGTCTCCGGTGTGCTGGACAAGGCCGAGGGCTTCTCCGACGCGGACTTCGTCATCGAGGCCGTGTTCGAGGAGATCGGCGTCAAGCAGCAGGTGTTCGCGGAGGTCGAGGCGGTCGCCCCGGCGCACGCGATCTTCGCCACCAACACCTCCTCGCTGTCGGTCTCCGAGATGGCGTCGAAGCTGAAGCACCCCGAGCGGGTCGTGGGCTTCCACTTCTTCAACCCGGTCGCGATCCTTCCGCTGCTGGAGATCGTGCGCGGCGAGCAGACCGACGACGCCTCGCTGGCCACCGCCTTCGCCGTCGCCAAGAAGCTGAAGAAGACCGCGGTCCTGGTCAAGGACGCCCCGGCGTTCGTCGTGAACCGCATCCTGACCCGCTTCATGGGCGAGGTGCAGAACGTCATCGACGAGGGCACCCCGGTCGAGGTCGCGGAGAAGGCGGTGGAGCCGCTCGGCCTGCCGATGTCCCCGCTGGTCCTCCTCGAGCTGGTCGGCCCGGCGATCGGTCTGCACGTCTCGGAGACGCTCAACCGGGCGTTCCCGGACCGCTTCACGGTCTCCCCGAACCTCGCGGCCGTCGTCAAGGCGGGCAAGCGCGGCTTCTACGTCTACTCCGCCGAGAACGGCTTCAAGCCGGAGCTGGACCCCGAGGTCTCCGCGCTCCTGAAGCAGGGCGACACCGTCCTGACGGAGGAGCAGGTGCGGGCGCGCGTCCTGGACGCGGTGGCGCAGGAGATCGGGCTCATGCTCGACGAGGGTGTCGTCGCCGAGGCGCAGGACATCGACCTCTGCCTGATCACGGGCGCCGGCTGGCCCTTCCACCTGGGCGGCATCACGCCGTACCTGGACCGCGAGGGTGTCTCGGAGCGGGTGAACGGCAAGAAGTTCCTGGCGCCGGGCGTGGCCTCGGTGCCCGCGTGACACCGTGACCGCCCTGCCCCGCAGGACATGAGAAGAGGGCTCCCGCTCGGCGGGGGCCCTCTTCTCGCACGCCGCCCCGCGGGCCGCGCCCGCACGGGACGGCGGTCAGTGCCTCGCGGCCGTCACACGGAGGCCGTCGTGCGGTGGCCGTCACGCGGGGCGTGACGCGGGGGCCGTCACACCGTGCGCCAGGCCGTCAGAGCCAGGCCGGGCTCGTCCTTGCGGCGGGTGAGCCGGAGGTCACCGGTCGACGGGGACAGGGCCGCCGCGACCACCCGGCCCTCGTGGTCCTTCGCGAGCGCCACCACGGCGTCCTCGGGCAGCTGCGGGCCCGACTCGGCCCACCAGGCGCCCGCCGACTCCCGCTCGGTCGGATACGCGGCGAAGGCCACCCGGCCGCTCGCCGAGCGCTGCGCCAGCAACGTGCAGTCGTGACCGTCGAGTTCGGTGCGGATCGCCGCCACCGGGCCGTCTCCGGCGGCCGGAAGCACCCGGACGGGGTCACCGCCGGGACGCCAGGCGCACACATCGCCGCTCTCGTCGGTGTAGAAGAGCGTGGTGTGCTCCGCGGAGGTGGCCAGCGCCCGCAGCGTGCGGGGCCGCACCGGTGTCCGCAGCGGCTCCTGGAGCACCGGCTGGGCGCCCGCCGCCGCCTGGCGCCAGTGCAGGATGCCGCCGGACACGGCCGCGTACGCCTGGACGAGGCCGGACTCCCCCGTCACCGCGACCGGCGGGCCCTCGACGCCCTGCCCCTTCAGGTCGCGCCAGGGGTCCCAGCCGCCCTTCTCCTTCTGGGCGACCATGCACAGTCCCGTCCCGATGTTGCGGGCGAAGACGTGCGCCCGTCCCTGGGCGTCCACGGCGACGGCGGGCGTACCGGTGCGGTCGCCCTTCTTGTTGGGGTGGCCGACGGGTGCCCAGTCCAGGGCGGCGAGCAGCGGCCTGAAGTGCGTGCAGTGCACCAGGCCGGCCTCCCCCTTCACCGTCGGCCGCCAGGCGGCGAGGTGGGCGTAGCCGTCGGCGCCCTGTCCGACGGCCGCGCCCGGGTGGACCTTCTGGTCGCCGCCCAGCGTGCGCGGAGCGTCCCACGACCCGCCCGGGAGGTGTTCCGCCCGGCACAGGACGCCGTCGTCCGACGTCAGATAGACACTGAGCCGCCCGTCGCGGCCGCGTATGAGCCAGTCGCCGTTCACCCGGTCACTTTATGACGGGCCCTTCCGGCGCCCGCGCGAGGGTCACTTCCCGGGTCGGGGCCGTGCGACCCTGGGCCCATGGACGACGCCCCGCCCGCGCTGCTCGTGATCGTCGACGCCGCGAACGTCGTCGGGTCGGTGCCCGACGGCTGGTGGCGCGACCGGCGGGCCGCCGCGGAGCGGCTGCGCGACCTGCTGGCGGCGCGGGGCCTGCGCGGTCACGAGGGGCCGACGGAGATCGTGCTCGTCGTGGAGGGCGCGGCCCGCGGGGTGGAGCCCGTGCCCGGGGTGCGGGTGGAGGCGGCGCCGGGAAGCGGGGACGACCGGATCGTCGAGCTGGTCGCCGGATCCGCCGGGCGCCCCCGCGTGGTCGTCACGGCCGACCGCGAACTGCGCCGCCGGGTCACGGCCCTCGGCGCCGACGTGACGGGCCCACGCACGGTCCACGGCTGACCGGACCGGGTCTGCGCCACCGGTTCTCGCGCCGGAACGCTCCCGGACCGCCCGGGCTCGAGGCTGAACGGGCCCCGGCGCCCGGGCGGACGGCCGGGGCCGGGGCGGCCCCACCAGGGGCCGGGACAGCGGCGCGCCGGGGCCGCGACGGCCCCACCGGGGCCCGCGACGGCGACAGGCCGGGGCGGCGCCACCAGGGCCCGTGACAACGACTGGCCGGGGCGGTGCCACCGGGGGCCGTGACGACTACTGGCCGGTTCCGCGCCAGCGTCGGGCGCGGGACCGGCCCGCGGCTGAACGGGCCCAGGTGCCCGGGCGGGCGGCCGGGGGGCGGGGCCGGGGCTGTGTGGGGGCGCGGGTCCGGTTCGCGGGCGGCCCCGCCGGGGCGTGGGCGGCGTGGTTGACCGGGCCGTCCGGACCGGTCAGGCGGCGGGGGTCTCCTCGTGGCGCTCCAGACGGCTGTGGGAGCGGCCGTAGAGGAAGTACACGACGAAGCCGATGACCATCCAGATGCCGAACCGCAGCCAGGTCTCGGCGGGCAGGTTGAGCATCAGCCACAGCGAGGCGCAGACCGACAGGATCGGCAGGAAGGGGACCCACGGTGTGCGGAAGGACCGGGGCAGGTCGGGGCGCGACCTGCGCAGGATGATCACGCCGATCGCGACGACGATGAAGGCGAACAGGGTGCCGATGTTCACCAGCTCGGCGAGCTCGCTGAGGCTGGTGAAGCCGGCCAGGATCGCGATGAGCACGCCGAGCAGGATGGTCGGCCGGTGCGGGGTCTTGAACCGCGGGTGGACGTGGGAGAAGAAGCGCGGCAGCAGCCCGTCGCGGCTCATGGCGAAGAAGACCCGGGTCTGGCCGAGCAGCAGGATCATGCAGACGGTCGTCAGGCCGACGGCGGCGCCGAAGCTGATGAATCCGGCGAACCAGGGGTGCCCGGTGGCCTTGAAGGCGTCGGCGAGCGGGGCGCTCACGGACAGCTTGGTGTAGTGCTCCATCCCGGTGACGACGATCGAGACGGCGACGTAGAGGACCGTGCAGATGACGAGCGAGCCGATGATGCCGCGGGGCATGTCGCGCTGCGGGTTCCTGGTCTCCTCGGCGGCGGTGGCGACGACGTCGAAGCCGATGAAGGCGAAGAAGACGACGGAGGCGGCGGTGAAGATGCCCATCACGCCGAAGTTGGACGGCGCCCAGCCGAAGATCAGCTGGATCAGCGGGGCCTTGAGGCCGCCGCCCGCGTCGACGGCCTGGGCCTTCGGGATGAACGGGTCGTAGTTGTCGCCGTGGATGAAGAAGGCGCCCGCGACGATCACGGTCAGGACGACGATCACCTTGATGGCGACGACGACGGAGGTGACCCGCGCGGAGAGCTTCGTGCCGACCACGAGGATCGCGGTGAGCAGCAGGACGAGGCCGGCGGCGAGGATGTCGAAGCCGAAGCCGTCGGCCCCCTCCCGGCCGCTGAGCGCCGCCGGCAGGTGCCAGCCCGCGTTGTCGAGCAGCGAGGCGATGTATCCGGACCAGCCGACGGCCACCACCGCCGTGCCGAGCGCGAACTCCAGGACCAGGTCCCAGCCGATGATCCAGGCGGGGAGTTCGCCGAGGGAGGCGTACGAGAAGGTGTACGCCGAGCCGGCCACCGGCACGGTGGAGGCGAACTCGGCGTAGCAGAGCGCGGCGAGCGCGCAGACGACCCCGGCCACCACGAAGGCCAGGGCGACGGCGGGACCGGCGTTGTTCTTGGCGACCGTGCCGGTGAGGACGAAGATGCCGGTGCCGATGATGACGCCGACGCCGAAGACGGTGAGGTCCAGCGCGGACAGGGATTTCCTGAGCGCATGCTCGGGTTCCTCGGTATCGAGGATGGACTGCTCGACCTTCTTCGTCCGGAAGAGGGTGCTGCTCACGGGTTACCTCCCACGCTGCGTCGTCCTCGACATGATCGAGAGGGGGCGTAGACCGTATGCCCCGACGCGGGCCGGTTAACGCGAATGGACCGGTTCCACCACTCTTCTCCGTGGTGGAACCGGTCCATTCGGGCGGCTCGGCGTGCCCGGCGGGCGTCAGTCGCGGGCGGACTCCACGGAGTCGGCCTCCGCGGCCGCCGGGTTGCCGTACCGGCCGTCGAGCTTGGACACCAGACCGGTGACCTGGCGGGCGATGTCGGGGGCGGTGAGCCCGATCTCGGCCATGACCTCCGCGCGGGAGGCGTGGTCGAGGAAGCGGGGCGGGATGCCGAAGTCGCGCAGCGGGACGTCGACGCCCGCGTCGCGCAGCGCCTGGGCGATCGCCGACCCGACGCCCCCGACCCGGGAGTTGTCCTCGACCGTCACGACCACCCGGTGCCGCTCGGCGAGCGGGGCCATGGCCTCGTCGACGGGCTTGACCCAGCGCGGGTCCACGACGGTGGTGGTGATGCCCTGGCGGTCGAGGAGCGTCGCGATCTCCAGGCACATCGGGGCGAGGGCGCCCACGGAGACGAGCAGCACGTCCGGCGTGTCGGTGCCGCTCTCGCGCAGCACGTCCATGCCGCCGACGCGCCCCACGGCGGGCACGGCGGGGCCGACGGCGCCCTTGGAGAAGCGGACGACGGTCGGGGCGTCCTCCACCTGGACGGCCTCGCGCAACTGGGCGCGGACCTGGTCGGCGTCGCGCGGGGCGGCGAGCCTGAGGCCGGGGACGACCTGGAGGATCGACATGTCCCACATACCGTTGTGGGAGGCGCCGTCGGTGCCGGTGACACCGGCCCGGTCCAGGACGAACGTCACACCGCACTTGTGCAGGGCGACGTCCATCAGGACCTGGTCGAAGGCCCGGTTGAGGAAGGTGGCGTACACCGCGAACACCGGGTGCAGCCCGCCCGCGGCCAGTCCCGCGGCGGAGACGGCGGCGTGCTGCTCGGCGATGCCGACGTCGTAGATGCGGTGCGGGAAGGTGTCCGCGAACTTCTTCAGTCCGACCGGCTGGAGCATCGCCGCCGTGATCGCGACGATGTCCTCCCGCTCCTTGCCGAGCTCGACCATCTCGTCGCCGAAGACCGAGGTCCAGTCGGCGCCCGAGGCCTTGATCGGCAGACCGGTGTCGGGGTGGATGGGGCCGATGCCGTGGAAGCGGTCCGCCTCGTCCTGGAGGGCGGGCTGGTAGCCGCGGCCCTTCTCGGTGAGGCAGTGCACGATGACGGGGCCGCCGAAGCGCTTGGCGCGGGCCAGCGCGGACTCCAGGGCCTCGATGTCGTGGCCGTCGATCGGGCCGACGTACTTCAGTCCGAGGTCCTCGAACATGCCCTGGGGGGCGATGAAGTCCTTGAGGCCCTTCTTGGCGCCGTGCAGGGTCTCGTAGAGCGGCCGGCCGACGACCGGGGTGCGCTCCAGGAGGTCCTTGCCGCGGGCGAGGAAGCGCTCGTAGCCGTCGGTCGTGCGCAGGGTCGCGAGGTGGTTGGCGAGACCGCCGATGGTCGGCGCGTAACTGCGCTCGTTGTCGTTGACGACGATGACCAGCGGCCGGTCCCCGTCGGCGATGTTGTTCAGCGCCTCCCAGGCCATACCGCCGGTGAGCGCCCCGTCACCGATGACGGCGACCACGTGGTCGCCGCGGTCGAGGATCTGGTTGGCCTTGGCGAGACCGTCGGCCCAGCCGAGCACCGTGGAGGCGTGGCTGTTCTCGATGACGTCGTGCTCGGACTCCGCCTGCGAGGGGTAGCCGGACAGGCCGCCCTTCATCTTCAGCCGTGAGAAGTCCTGCCTGCCGGTGAGCAGCTTGTGCACGTAGGACTGGTGGCCGGTGTCCCACAGCACCTTGTCCTTCGGGGACTCGAAGACCCGGTGCAGGGCGATGGTGAGCTCGACCACGCCGAGGTTGGGGCCCAGGTGGCCACCGGTCTTGGAGACGGCGTCGACGAGGAAGGTCCGGATCTCCCCTGCCAGCTTCTCCAGCTCCTCCAGGCTGAGCCGGTCCAGATCGCGCGGTCCCCTGATGCGGGTCAGCAGCGGCACCCGTGCCTCCTTGCGTAAAAGCTGATCGAGCTGTTGCCGGGCTCGTCGAAGTCTAATGTTCCGCCCGGGCGTCCGGTGTCCGGCCCGGGGGTCCGGTGTCACGCGAACGGCAGTACCCAGGATCGGCCCTCCCTATGACACGACTGTGCCCGGCATCGCGGGGATGCCGGGCACAGCGGGTCACCAGGAGCGTCAGCCGCGGCCGGCGGCCTTCTGGCTCTTGCGGGACACCGAGTCGATGACGACCGCGCCCAGCAGAACACCACCGGTGATCATGTACTGGATCGAGGTGTTCATGTTCAGCAGGTCGAGGCCGGTCTGGATGGACTGGATGACCAGCATGCCGAGGAGCGCGGACCACACCGTGCCGCGGCCGCCGAAGAGGCTCGTGCCACCGATGACGGCCGCCGCGATGGCGAGCATCAGGGTGTTGCCGCCACCGGCGTTCAGCGTCGCGGACGCCGTCTGGCCCGCGAAGAACATGCCGCCGACCGCCGCGAAGCCACCGGAGATGGCGAACACGGTGATGCGGACCATCGGCACGTTGATACCGGCACGGCGGGCCGCCTCGATACCGCCACCGACCGCGAAGACCTTGCGGCCGTAGGTGGTGCGGCGCAGCACGAAGTCGACGATCACCAGCGCCGCGAGGAAGATCACCAGCGCGTTGGAGACACCGGACGCGTTGTTCAGCACGCTCGCCGCCAGGAAGGAGGCGACGGCCAGGGCGCCGACACGCAGCAGGATCTCCGTGGTCGGCCGGAACGGCACACCGGCGGCCCGGCGGCGGCGCTGCTCACCGAAGTTGCCGACGGCCGTCAGGACGACCGCGAGACCGGCCAGCAGGTAGGCGCCGATGATGGCCTGGTCCATGAAGAAGGAGTTCTGGCCGAGCAGGTGCACCGGGCCGGAGTCCGACGGGATGTTGATCGTGCCGCTGGAGCCCAGCAGCCACAGCATCAGACCGTTCCAGCCGAGGAAGCCGGCCAGGGTGACCACGAAGGCCGGTACGCCGATCTTCGCGAAGAACCAGCCGTGCAGGGCGCCGATGCCGATGCCCGTGATGATCGTCAGGACCAGCGACAGCCACGGGTTCATGGTGTGGTCCACCACGAACACGGCGAACAGCGTGGACGCCAGACCGCTGACGGAACCCACCGACAGGTCGATCTCGCCGAGCAGCAGGACGAACACCAGGCCGATGGCCAGCATGCCGGTGGCCGACATGAAGTAGCTGATGTTCGAGAGGTTGTCCGCGCTCAGGAACAGGTCGTTCTTCGCCTGGAAGATCGTCCAGATGACGATCAGGCCGAGGACGACCGGGATCTGGCCCAGCTCGCCGCCCTTGACCTTGCGCTTGAACTCGGTGACGTAGCCCTTGAAGCCCTCCTCGCGCACCAGCAGGCGCGGGTCGACGACGGCGATCGGCGCGGCCGTCGGGTCGTCGGCGGGGGCGACGGTGGTCTGGTCCTCGATGACGCCCCCGGCCTTCTGGGGCTCCGAGGAGTCGCTCTTCACGGTCTTGGACGTGTCGCTCACTTTGCCGCCTCCGCGGTGCGACGCCCCGCACGACGGGTCACGGCGTTGTCCGTGGCACCGGTGATCGCGGCGATGATCTCTTCGTGGCTGGTGTCCTTCACCGGGAAGGAGCCGTTGTTCTTGCCCAGGCGCAGGACGGCGACGGTGTCGGCGACCGCCTTGACGTCGGCCATGTTGTGGCTGATGAGGATGACGCCGAGGTTGCGCTCGCGCAGCCGCTCGACCAGGTCGAGGACCTGTGCCGTCTGCTCGACACCGAGGGCGGCGGTGGGCTCGTCGAGGATGACGACCTTCGGGTCACCGATCAGGGCGCGCGCGATGGCGACGACCTGGCGCTGGCCACCGGAGAGGCTGGCGATCGGGATCCGGACGCTCGGGATGCGGATGGAGAGCGTCGACAGCAGCTCGCGGGCGTTCTTCTCCATCGTCACCTCGTCGATGACGCCGCGGTGCAGCAGCTCGCGTCCGAGGTAGAGGTTGCCGACCACATCGAGGTTGTCGCACAGCGCGAGGTCCTGGTAGACGGTCGCGACGCCGAGTCCCTGCGCGTCGTGCGGCCGGTTGATGCTGACCGGCTTCCCTTCCCACTCGATGACGCCCTCATCGATGGGGTGGACACCCGCGATCGTCTTGACCAGGGTGGACTTTCCTGCGCCGTTGTCGCCCACCAGGGCGACCACTTCTCCGGCGTGGACCTCCAGCTCGACGTCGGTGAGTGCCTGCACCGCACCGAATCGCTTGGAGACTCCGCGCAACGCCAGCACGGGCGTAGCGGACACGTGAACCATCTCCTTCGCCGCCTGACCGGCGGGGATGCCGCGCGCAAAGACAGGCGCGGAGGGATGTGCGCGGCGGGCGGGATGCCACGTCGACGCACGAGGTTTACAAGATGAACATGCGTGAATCCGCTGCGCTTGGCAACGGTTCCGTCCGACGCCCGCCCCGGCAGCGGGGTGTGAAGGTGGGGCGGGCGTCGGACAGGTCTCACAGGACCGCAGGGCGGTCGGCGGGTCCCGGGGGCCGGCCGGAGCGGGCTCCCGGGACCGGATCGCCTACTGGAGGCCGGCGGTCTTGCAGGCGGCGGCGTACTCGCCGGCGCAGATGTCGGCGACGGTGTAGAGACCGTCCTTGACGACCGTGTCCTTGATGTTGGCCTTGGTGACCGACACCGGGGTCAGCAGCTGCGAGGGGACCTTGTCACCGGAGCCGCTGGTCAGCGTCTGGGTGGCCAGGGCCTTGATGTCCTTGCCCTCGAGCAGGTCGACCGCGAGCTGGGCGGCGGCCTCGGCCTCGGGCTTGAAGGCCTTGTAGACGGTGGAGGACTGGGTGCCGGCGACGATGCGCTGGATACCGGCGAGCTCCGCGTCCTGGCCGGTCAGCGGGATGCCGCTGATCTTCGCGCCCTTCAGGGTGTTGGCGATGCCACCGGCCATGCCGTCGTTGGCGGAGTAGACGCCCGCGATGTTCTTGGCGCCGAGCTGCGTGATGGCCGCGGACATCTTCTGCGCGGCGACCGTGTCCTTCCAGAGGCCGGACTGCTCGTAGGCGATGTCGACCTTGCCGTCGAGCGCCTTGTGGGCGCCTTCCTTGAACTGGCCGGCGTTCGGGTCGGCGTCGTCACCGTTGATCATGACGACCTTGGACTTCGTGGTCGCCTTGGCGCCGAGGGCGTCGAGCAGGGCCTGGCCCTGGAGCTCGCCGACCTTGACGTTGTCGAAGGAGACGTAGGCCGAGACGGGGCCCTGGGCGAGGCGGTCGTAGGCGACGACCTTGACGCCCTTGTCCACCGCGGACTGGATCGAGGACTTGATCGCGGCGGAGTCCTGGGCGGAGATCACGATGACCTTGACGCCCTTGGTGACCATGCTGCTGACCTGCTGGGCCTGCTTGGCCGAGTCGGCGGCGGCGTTCGCGTACTCGAGCTTGCAGTCGGAGCAGAGCGCCTTGACCTTGGCGTCGAAGTACGGCTTGTCGAACTTCTCGTACCGCGCGGTGACGCTGTCGGGGAGCAGCAGGCCGATGGACTTGGAGCCGGAGTTGCTGCTGCTGCCGGAGTCGCTGTCCTTGTCGTCGCCCGCCTTGCCGCACGCGGCAATCGAAAGCGCCATGGACACGGCGGTTGCGCCGATCACGACTCTACGCATCGTTGCGTTCATTTGAGGTGTGCCTCCCTGACAGGGCCGCAACGCTGCGGCCGAGGTGGCTGGAAGTCAACTCGGCCACACGTGCGACGTCAAGAAGTAAATACTTAACGAGATGGCAACGGCGTCATTCGTTCTCTAAGTGAAGGCAGGTGTGGCTGCGTTCAGCGTGCCGTCCAAAAGGGTCGAATCGCCCATCTCGCTCAGCGCGAGAGCGAGCGCTCCGAGCACCTCCGCACGGCCCCCAAGTGCCCCCGGGAGAACGGAAAGTTGGCGTGCCGCACTGGGGATCGCATAGCGGCCGACGGACTCTCTGATCGGACCGAGCACCAGCTCACCGGCCTCGGCGAGATCACCGCCCAGGACCACCCGGCTCGGGTTCAGCAGGTTGCAGAGATTGGCGACTCCACTGCCGATGTGTCGGCCGACGTCGGCGATCACCCGACGGCAGCCTGGATCGCCGTCCCGCGCCAGCCGTACGACGCCTTCCATCGTCAGATCCGTGCCGTGACTGGACTGGAGGAGCGGCAGCACATAGCGCGCCGCCGCGAAGGTCTCCAGGCAGCCCCGGTTTCCGCAACGGCAGACGGGGCCGGACTCGTCAAGTGTAATATGTCCGATTTCTCCGGCGGTGCCGCCGGGACCCCGGTAGATCTTCCCCTCGATCACCAGGCCGGCGCCCACACCGCTCGCGACCTTGATGTACGCGAGATCGCGGACGCCTCTGCCACTGCCCCAGACCATCTCGCCGAGGGCCCCGAGGTTGGCGTCGTTGTCCACGTGCACGGGCACGCCGAGACGGCCCCTCATCTCCTCGGCCGGCCTGGTGCCGATCCAGCCGGGCAGGATCGCGGAGGATCCGAGGCTCCCGGACTCCAGATCGATCGGCCCGGGCACGCCGAGACCGACTCCCGCGATCTTCGTACGGTCCACCCCGGTGGCCTCGATCAGCCGCGTGACCAGCTGTTCCGCCCGGTCGAAGCCCTGTGTCGAGGAGGCGTCCACATCGAGCGGCTCGGACTCCTCGGCAAGGACCTGGTGGGCCAGGTTGCCGACGGCCACCCGCAGATGGGTATGCCCGAAATCCACCCCGATGACGATGCCCGCGTCGCCGCTCAGACTGACGCTGCGAGCCCTTCGTCCACCGGCCGAGGTGGGCGTGACCTCGACGGTTCCGCCGTCCTTGAGCTCGCGCACGATGTTGGAGACGGTGGCGGCGGACAGCCCCGTGGTCCGGGCGATCTCCGCCTGCGTGAGGGACCCGGCCAGACGCACGGCGCGTACGACTCGCTCCAGGTTGGCTCGGTGCAGCGACGACTGCGACCCCGGAGTCTCCACGACGACCTCCTGCGCGCGGGACCGCATCGATGAGGCCCCGTCTATGTCCAACTAGTGAACTCTAAGCTGAGCCGTTCGGGTCGCCTCCCGTCAAGAGGTTGAACAGTATCCGCATGCGTGTGAAGCAACACGGAGGGTGTTCGACGCGGGGGTCGCGGGGTGTGCGGAAGCGGCTGCGCGGCGTCACGGAGGGGTGCGGGAAGGCGGGCGGGAGCGGGCCGGGGCCTACTTCAGCGCGCCCGCGGTCAGCCCCTGGACCACCTGCCGCTGGAAGACGACGTAGGCCGCCAGCACCGGCAGCATCGCCATGACGAGGCCGGCGAAAAGTCCCGACCAGTCACCCTTGTACCCCTGGCTCACGGCCAGTTGGACCAGGCCCTGGGTGAGGACGTGCTTGTCGGGGTCGGTGTTCAGGACCGTGGGGAGCATGTACTGGTTCCACTGGCCCAGGAAGTTGAAGATACCGACGCTGATCAGGCCGGGCTTGGCCATCGGCACCATGATCTGGAAGAACGTCCTGCTGTGCGAGGCGCCGTCCACGAAGGCCGCCTCCGCCACCGACGTCGGCAGCGTGCGGAAGAAGGCCGTCAGGAAGAACACCGTGAACGGCAGCGAGTAGGCGATGTACACCAGGATCAGGCCGTGGATGGAGTTCAGCAGGCCCATGTTGTTCACCACGTAGAACAGCGGGACCAGCGCCAGCATGATCGGGAAGCTCATGCCACCGACGAACAGGTAGTAGATGAAGCGGTTGCCCGGGAAGTCGAACCGCGCCAGGACGTAGGCGGCCATGGAACCGAGCACCAGCGTGCCGACGAGCGAACCGCCCACCACCAGCACGGTGTTGAGGAAGTAGTCGCTCATGTTGGCCTGGGTCCAGGCCCGCGACCAGTTGTCGAAGTGCAGCTTGTCCGGCAGCGACCAGGGCGAGCCGAAGATGGAGCCGTCGTCCTTGAAGGAGGTCATCACCGCCCAGAGCAGGGGCAGTACGACCATGACCGCCCAGATGACCAGGATGCCGTGGGAGAAGACGTTGAGGACGTTTCCTTCCTTTTCCCTGCCCTTGGGCCGCTTCCCGGTCGGCAGGTCGACCTTCGTGACGGGGATGCCGGAGCCGGACTCGGCCGGCAGGGGCGCGGGGGTCTCGGTCGTCTTCATCGTCAGTACTCCAGCCGCTCGCGCCGGCCCAGCCGCATCACGACGGCGGCGAAGGCCAGCGTCACGACGAGCAGGGCCACGCCGATGGTGGTGGCATAGGCGGCCTGACCGTCACGGAAGGCCTTCTGGTACACGTACAGGACCATGACGGTGGTCGAGTAGTCGGGACCGCCGGGCCCGGTCGTCATGATCTGCACGACCGCGAACGACTCGGCGCCGAGCGCGAGGATGCCCATGTAGACCCAGCCGGACTGCACGGTGTCCCAGAGCAGCGGCAGGGTGACGCGGAAGAACGTCGCGGCCCGGCCCGCGCCGTCCAGGAGCGCGGCCTCGTAGAGGTCCGCCGGGATGGAGGCCATGCCCGCCGAGAAGAGCACCACGAAGAAGCCGACCGTGGACCAGACGAGCACCGCCATCACGCACCACAGCGCGAGATCCGGGTCGCCGAGCCACAGGGGCTGGACCCCGTCCAGGCCGATCCCCCGCAGGAACGAGTTGATCGCGCCGCTGTCCGGGTTGTACGCGAACGCGAACAGCAGCGACACGATGGCGATCGACAGCACCTGGGGGAAGAAGTACACGATCTTGTAGAAGGAGGAGCCCCGGACCCCGGAGACGACCGGGCCGCCCTTCCTTCCGCGTCCACCGACATTGATCATGAAGGCGAAGAACAGTGCCAGCCCGATCGTCACCACCGGCAGCACGAGCGCGAACATCAGGCTGTGCTGCAAGGACTTCCAGAAGATGTCGTCGTCGAGCATCCTGCGGTAATTGTCCAGGCCCACCATCTTGAATTCGGGGCTGAGACCGGTCCAGTCCGTGAACGAGTAGTAGATGGACTGGACGAACGGCCACACCACGAAGAGCGCGTACAGTCCCAGGGGCAGCGCCAGGAACCCCACGACGAACCGGTACTTGCCGTGCTGCATCGCCACTCCGGTGCTTTATGGATGATTCGCCGTGCCGCTCGCCGTCACTGGTGTTTGTAATGCTTGATCGACGTGTCCTTGGCCGCCTCGTCGGCGTATCCCTGGATCTTCTTGATCGCCTCGGCCGGGGTGAGCCGCCCCGCCATCATCTCGCCGAGACCGGACACCCCGATCTTCTCCTTCTGCAACTGGACGTACCAGTCCTGGAGTCGCGGATTCACCACGTTGTCGCCGGCCTTGTCCAGTGCCGCGACCCCTGATTTCAGACCCGGGGTGAGGGTGATGCCGTCGGTGCCCCCGTTGTAGGCGGTGAGCGATTTGACCTTGGACGTGAAGTTCTTGGAGGACGCCTCGCTGAGCATGATGCGCAGCTGCTCCATGCCGCCCGCCGCGTTGTTCGCCCGGTCCGGCACGACGAACGGCTCGCCGCCCGAGGCCCAGATGGTGCCGAAGGGCATCTTGTCGGAGGAGTCGATGCCGGTGGGCGCGGACACGGCCAGGTCGAAGTCGGCCGGGATGACGTTGGCCGATTCGTTCTCCACCCAGGAACCGTTGGGGATGAAGAGGGCCTTGCCCTTGGCCCACGCCGTCTGGGACTGGATGTGGTCGAGGCCCGGGGTGCCCTGGAGGACGTAACCCTTCTTGTAGAGCTCGTAGTAGGCGTCGAAACACGCCTTGACCGCCGGGTGCTTCCAGGCGTTCGGCTCCAGGTTGTCGATGGCGTCGAGGACCTCGCGGCCGCCCACCTTGCCGATCATCGGATAGAGGGAGAACGGCAGGTAGTAGGGGTATTTGCCCGCGTACGTCCAGCCCGCGATGCCCTTCTTCTTGGCCTTCGCGCAGACGGCGAGCATCTGGTCCCAGGTCTGCGGGTACGTGGCGTCGAGCGAGTCCAGGGCCTTCTGCGAGTACCAGACGCCGTAGACGGTGTAGGCGTAGTACATGATCCACACCGGGTCGCCGTCGAACTGGCCCATCTCGACGATGCCTGGCCGCAGGGTGTCACGGACCTTCTTGTTCGGGTCGTCGAAGGAGGCGGCGTCCAGCAGCGGGGTGAGATCGGCGAGCTGCTTCTTGCCGACCAGGACGCCCATGTCCATCTGCTCGGCACCCGAGTTGTCGATGAGGTCGGGCGGCGTGCCTTGGTTGAAACGGGGCTGGAGGGTCGACTGGATCTTCTGCGTGGCCGAGAACTTCACCTTCGCGCCGGGGAAGCTCTTCTGGTAGATCTTGACCGCGTCCTCGGCGTACTCCTTGCCGAAACCGCCGTCGAACAGGACGAATTCCAGCGGGGCGGTCTCGTTGACCGCGAGGGGGTTCTTCGCGGTCTTCTTTCCGGCCTTCGCCTTGTCCTCGCCACCTCCGCCGCCGCTGCTGGCACAGGCGGACAGGAAGCTCATCGTGGGAACGGAGATCAGGCCGAGCGCCGCGGATCTCCTGATCAGGTCCCGGCGGCCGAAACCCGTCGTTCCCCGCTTCTCGCTGCCGCGCTCGCCGGGGGTGTTCTCGGAGCCGTTGTTCTCGGAGTGGGATCCCATGCTCAAGTCCTCGCCTTCTCCAGGACTCAGGCGGTGCACCGGATCCTTCCCGGCACCGCGGGTCAGGTCAAGCAGGGTCGTGCGGATCTTACGGTTCGAGGCATCGACGGTTCGAGGATGAATCGCCGACAGGTATAGTCCACTTCCCGCCGACGGAGCAAGATCGAATGCAAGGTCGGCCATGGGTCTTTTCCGAGTTGAGACCTCCCGCGCATATCACCGGACCATGCGCGCGGCGCCGGAGAATCGCACGACTCGAGCCCCGCACGGCACAGACAACATCCTTGACATCACTGTCCACTTGGCCACTAACTGATTCCTGCGCAACCACGAGGACAACGTTGTCCGGGGCGTTGTCCGGGGCGGGGAGGATGCTCACGCATGCAACGGTTCGGGCGGTTGCGGGCGGCCGTGATCACGGCCGCCCTGGTCATGACGTTCGGCGCGCAGGGGACGGCGGTGGCGTTACCGTCCCCCGTCCCGGTGCCCGGCCGGGGGTTCGCCTCGTCCTTCGAGGCGGGTGAGCGCGCCCCCGACTGGCAGAGCACGGTCGACACCTCGCCCGGCGGCGCCAAGCGCGCCTCGGGGGTGGACGGCGGCTACGGCGGCGGCCTCCCCGGGGACGTGACCGACCGGGTCACGGACCTGCGGGCGAGCGCCGAGAACACGGCCGGCGGCGAGGTGAAGGAGAACCTCGTCGACGGCGAGGCGGGCACCAAGTGGCTGGCGTTCGCGTCCACCGGCTGGGTCGAGTTCGACCTCGCCGAGCCCGCCCGGATCGCCACCTACGCGCTGACGTCGGCCAACGACTTCGCCGAGCGCGACCCCGCCGACTGGACCCTCTCGGGCTCGGCGGACGGGACCTCCTGGACCGCCCTGGACACCCGCTCCGGGGAATCCTTCGCCCAGCGCTTCCAGAGCCGCACCTTCGCCGTCGCCGGAACCCCGGCCGAGTACCGGCACTTCCGGCTGGAGGTCACCCGCAACCACGGGGCCGCGATCCTCCAGCTCGCCGACGTGCGGTTCGGCACCGGCGGCGCCGACGCGCCCGTCCCGCCGGACATGCTCACCGTCGTCGACCGGGGTCCGAGCGGCTCGCCGACGGCGAAGGCGGGCGCCGGGTTCAGCGGGAAGCGGGCGCTGCGCTACGCCGGACGGCACACCGCGTCCGGCCGGGCCTACTCGTACAACAAGATCTTCGACGTGAACGTCCGGGTCGCCCCGCGCACGCAACTCGCCTACCGGATCTTCCCCCAGATGGCCGACGGCGAGCGTGACTACGCCGCGACGAACGTCTCCGTCGACCTCGCCTTCACCGACGGCACGTACCTGAGCGGGCTCGGGGCGGTCGACCAGTACGGCTTCCCCCTGTCGCCCCGCGGACAGGGCGCGGCGAAGTCGCTGTACGTCAACCAGTGGAACGACGTGCTGTCGGGGATCGGGGCGGTGGCGGCCGGAAAGACCGTCGACCGGATCCTCCTCGCCTACGACTCCCCCGGCGGACCGGCCCGGTTCCGCGGCTGGGTGGACGACGTCGCGCTGCGCACGGCCGCCCCGGAGGCGGCGAAGGCGCACCTGTCGGACTACGCGGTGACCACCCGCGGCACCAACTCCAGCGGGAGCTTCTCGCGCGGGAACACCTTCCCCGCCACGGCCGTGCCGCACGGCTTCAACTTCTGGACGCCGGTGACCAACGCGTCCTCGCTCGGCTGGCTGTACGACTACGCGCGCGGCAACAACGCGGACAACCTGCCCACGATCCAGGCGTTCAGCGCGAGCCACGAGCCGAGCCCGTGGATGGGCGACCGGCAGACCTTCCAGGTGATGCCGTCCGCCGCGGCCGGGGTCCCGGACACCGGACGGACCGCGCGGGCCCTGCCGTTCCGGCACGCGAACGAGACCGCCCGCCCGTACTACTACGGGGTCCGCTTCGAGAACGGTCTGACGGCGGAGATGGCGCCGACCGATCACGCGGCCGCCCTGCGCTTCACCTATCCGGGCGCGGACGCGAGCGTCGTCTTCGACAACGTCACCGAGCAGGCCGGACTGACCCTGGACACCGCGTCCGGCGTGGTGAGCGGCTACTCGGACGTGAAGTCGGGCCTGTCGGCCGGAGCGAGCCGGCTCTTCGTGTACGGCGAGTTCGACGCGCCGGTGACGGACGGCTCCGCCGGCGGGGTCAAGGGCTATCTGCGCTTCGACGCGGGCGCCGACCGCACCGTCACCCTGCGCCTGGCCACCTCCCTCATCAGCGTGGACCAGGCCCGCGACAACCTGCGTCAGGAGATCCCGCAGGGCACCGGCTTCGACACGGTCGAGCAGCGGGCCCGGCAGCAGTGGGACAAGCTCCTGGGCACGGTCGAGGTCAAGGGCGCGAGCCAGGACCAGCTGACGACCCTGTACTCCAGCCTGTACCGGCTGTACCTGTACCCCAACTCCGGCTTCGAGAAAGTCGGTTCCACGTACCGGTACGCGTCGCCCTTCTCGCCGATGCCGGGTCCCGACACCCCCACGCACACCGGCGCGAAGATCGTGGACGGCAAGGTCTACGTGAACAACGGCTTCTGGGACACCTACCGGACGGCCTGGCCCGCGTACGCGCTGCTGACGCCCACTCAGGCGGGCACGCTGACCGACGGGTTCGTGCAGCAGTACAAGGACGGCGGCTGGACCTCGCGGTGGTCATCGCCCGGGTACGCCGACCTGATGACCGGCACCTCCTCCGACGTGGCCTTCGCCGACGCCTTCGTCAAGGGCGTCGGGTTCGACGCCGAGGCTGCCTACGAGGCGGCCCTGAAGAACGCCACGGTCGTGCCCCCGTCCTCCGGGGTGGGCCGCAAGGGCATGTCGACCTCCCCCTTCCTCGGCTACACGAGCACCGCCACCCACGAGGGCCTGTCCTGGGCGCTGGAGGGATACCTCAACGACTACGGCATCGCCCGGATGGGCCAGGCCCTGTACCGGCAGACCGGCAAGAAGCACTACCGGGAGGAGGCGGACTACTTCCTGAACCGCGCGCAGGGCTACGTGCACCTCTTCGACCCGAAGGCCGGCTTCTTCCAGGGGAAAGACGACAAGGGCGCGTGGCGGGTCGCCTCGGACGCCTACGACCCCCGGGTGTGGGGCTACGACTACACCGAGACCAACGGCTGGGGCTACGCCTTCACCGCCCCGCAGGACAGCAGGGGCCTGGCGAACCTGTACGGGGGCCGGGACGGCCTGGCGAAGAAGCTCGACTCGTACTTCGCGACCCCGGAGACCGCCTCGCCGGAGTTCGCGGGGTCGTACGGAGGTGTCATCCACGAGATGACCGAGGCGCGGGACGTGCGGATGGGGATGTACGGGCACTCCAACCAGGTGGCCCACCACGCGATCTACATGTACGACGCGGCCGGTCAGCCCTGGAAGGCCCAGGCGAAGGCCCGGGAGGTGCTGTCCCGGCTCTACACCGGCAGCACGATCGGACAGGGTTACCACGGGGACGAGGACAACGGCGAGCAGTCGGCCTGGTACCTGTTCTCCGCGCTCGGCTTCTACCCGCTGGTCATGGGCAGCGGCGAGTACGCGGTGGGCTCCCCGCTGTTCACCGAGGCGACCGTGCACCTGGAGAACGGCAGGGACCTGGTGGTCCGGGCGCCGAAGAACAGCGCGAAGAACGTGTACGTCCAGGGACTCAAGGTCGACGGCAAGGCGTGGACGTCCACGTCGCTGCCCCACTCGCTGCTCGCCAAGGGCGGGGTGCTGGAGTTCGACATGGGACCGCGTCCCTCGGCGTGGGGGTCGGGCAAGGACGCGGCGCCCGTCTCGATCGCCCGCGACGACAAGGTGCCGGCGCCGCGCCACGACGTCCTCGAGGGCACGGGCGCCCTGTTCGACGACACCTCGGCGACACAGGAGACGGTCTCCGGCGCGGTCGGCCTGCCGGTGGGCGGCGCCACCAGGGCCGTGCAGTACACCCTGACGTCGGCCGGCCACGCCCAGGCTCCGGCGGGCTGGGTGCTCCAGGGCTCCGCCGACGCGGTGACCTGGACCGACCTGGACCGCAGGACCGCCGAGGCCTTCCCGTGGGACCACCAGACCCGTGCCTTCACGGTCACCCGGCCGGGGACCTACGCGCACTACCGGCTGGTCCTCGACGGTGACCCGGCAGGGACGGGCACGGCGGGCCGGGCCGATCTCGCGGAGATCGAGCTGCTGTCGTGATCCGGTGACCGCCGGGGACGGCCGGCCTCCCTGCCGTCCCCGGCCCGACCGGCCCGGGCGTCCGGCGCCTGCCCGTGCGGCGGCGGCGACCTCACCTCCCCGAGGTCGCCGCCGCCGCACGTGTCACCGGGCCGGAGCGGCGCACGGACCCGGTGGGCGCGGACCCGGTGGGGGGAACGGGCCCGGTGAGGGTACGGACCCGGTGGGGGCACGGCTCGCCGCCCACCGGGTCCGTACCGGCGCGCTGTCGCTCAACCGACCCGGCAGGGCAGGGCGGTGGCGCTGTCACCGCCCGCGCCGGAGACGACGTATCCGAACGTCGTACTCTGACCCGGGCTCAACGAGCCGTTCCAGTCGGCGTTGTGGACCATCACCGCCTGGCCGTCGTACGTGGCGTTGCCGCTCCACAGACTGGCCACCGACTGACCGCCGGGCAGCGTCCAGTCGACCATCCAGCCGAGCATCGGGACGTCACCGGAGTTGGTGACGGTCACCTCGGACTGGTAGCCGCCGGACCAGCTGTTGGTGGTCCGGCGGGTGGCGGTGCAGGCCCCGGGCACGGGCTCCGTCGGGTTGCCCGGTTCGTGGATGCCGGTCACCTCGCCGTTGCCGCCGTCGAAGACGACGTCGGAGCAGGAGTAGAAGGTCTCGGCGCTGTCCGAGCGCTGCCAGACCATGTAGATGATGTGCCGGCCCGTCTTGTTCGCCGGGAGCCGGCCGGTCCAGGAGTAGTTGGCCTCGACGGTGCCGGGGCTGCCGTTGAGGGGCGGGTGGTCGACGGAGAGGAAGGGCTGGTCCTCGATGGCGTCCCAGGTGAGGGTGCGGGTGGGGTCGAAGCCGTCCTTGGTGACGTAGACGTAGAACCAACCGGGGTGCGCCGCCCACGCGTTGTAGGAGAAGTCGACGCTCGCGCCCGAGGTGAGGTGGGTGAGGGGCCAGTCGCTGCGGGCCGCGTCGAACCCGGTGAAGTTGTTGTTGCCGCCGCTGCACAGCCGGCCGTCCGGCACGAAGCCGCGGGTACGTCCCGCGCCGTCGGAGCGCAGCACCGAGAACCAGTTGTAGAACGGCGTGGTGCCGCTGACCTGCTGGGCGTTCTTGCAGGCGGGGTTGACCGGTTTGATCTCACCGGTGGAGGTCAGCGCGTCCTGCCAGCACAGGAACGTGCGGCTGGCCGGTTTCATGGGGGTGCCGTGGGCCTCGGCGGTGCCGCCCGCCGTGACGATCAGGCCGAGGGCGGGGACGGTGGCCAGCAGGGCGAGGAGGACCATGAGCAGGGCTCTGGTGCGTAACCTCGACGTAGAACATGACGTGATCATGACAGTTCGCATGGCAGAGGAGTCCGCCTTCCGTGTACGGACCGTGCGTGCATGGGGTGTGCACTGCGGATGCGGGTGTGGGGGCGTGAAGCGGGAGCCTCCCGGTCCGCGCCCGACGGGTTCCGGTCCGTCGGCCGCGCACGAATATGGGAGCGCTCCCACTTCACCTGTGGCGGAAGGTAGCGCTGTCCGGCCCACTTGTAAACCGGCGCGTCCGCCGCAGCGCGCGGCTACGGTCACGCCGACGGCGGCGCGGCGGCCTCCGGGACCCGGCCGGCCGCCGCCCGCGGGCCCCGGGCGGCGGCCGGGGAGTCCGCGCCGCTCCCGCCGGCGAGCGGCAGCTCCACCGTGAACTCCGTGCGGCCCGGTTCGCTGCGGACGTCGACGCGACCGCCGTGGGCCGCCGTGATCGCCGCGACGATGGCGAGGCCGAGACCGGCGCCGGCGCCCGCGGTGGCGCGGGCCCGGGAGGCGTCGGCGCGGGTGAAGCGCTCGAAGACCGTGGGCAGGAGGCCCGCCGGGATGCCCGGACCGTCGTCACGGACGCGCACCGCGCACCTGCCCCCGCGCGCCTCCACGACCGTCACGACCCGAGTGCCGGCGGGTGTGTGCACCCGCGCGTTGGCCAGCAGGTTGGCGATCACCTGGCGGAGGCGGGACTCGTCGCCGAGGGCCAGGGGCGCCTCTTCGAGGCGGAGTTCCAGCTGCCAGTCGTGGCCGCCGCCGGCCGCCCGGGCGTCCCGGACCGACTCGGCGACGAGCGCCGCGAGGTCCACCTCGGCGGACTCCAGCGGTCTGCCGTCGTCCAGCCGGGCGAGCAGCAGCAGATCCTCCACCAGGCCCGTCATCCGCGCCGACTCGGCCGTGACCCGGCGCCAGGCCAGGCCGGGTTCGACACGGTCCGTGCCCCGGTTCATCAGCTCCGCGTAGCCCGCGATGGAGGCGAGCGGGGTGCGCAGTTCGTGACTGGCGTCGGCGAGGAAACGGCGCATGCGCTCCTCGCTGCGGCGCATCCGCTCCTCGCTGCGCCGGCGCTCGGCGAGCGCGGACTCCACGTGGCCGATCATGCGGTTGAGGGCGGCGCCCATCTGACCGGCCTCGCTGCCGGGGTCGGTGTCCCGTTCGGGGACCCGGGTGAGGGCGGAGACCTCGCCGCGGCACAGCGGGGCGCGCGAGACCTCCACGGCGGTGGCGGCGACCCGGCCGAGGGGGCGCAGCTGCCGCCGGATGACGACGGCGCAGCCGGCCCCGGCGGCGGTCAGGCCCGCGGCGGCGGCGACCGCCTCGATGACGACCAGGCCGCCGATCATGTCCTGGACGTCGTCCGCCGGAAGACCGGCGAGGACGCGGACGCCGTGGTCGCGGACGGCGGTGAGACGGTAGGTGCCGAGGCCGGGGACGGTCCGGGTGTGGAAACGGCCGTCGGGTCCGATGTCCGAGAGCGCCGCGGTCCGGGCCCCGGTGAGGTGCCGGGGCGGGGCGTCCTGGCCGACCGTCGCCGCCGCGAGGACGTTTCCCCCGGCGTCCAGGCGCGCGGCGAGCAGACCGGCCGGGTGTCCGCTCTCCTGGAGGAAGGTCAGGTCGCTCGCGAGGTCCGGGTGGAGCGAGGCCCCGCCGAGGCTGCGCGCGGCCGCGTCGGTGACCCGGTCGTCCAGGTCGCCCAGCAGGTAGGCGCGTTGGGCGAGGACGGTGGTGAGGGCCATCGCGGCGCAGACGACGATCAGGACGGCGGTGATCAGGAGGAGGAGCCGGGTGCGCAGGGAACGGCCCCCGGACCGGCGGGTGTTCACCTTCCGTCCTCCGCGGGCCGGACGGCGTACCCGAGCCCGCGCACGGTGTGGTCGGGCACCGGGTAGGGGCGCCGGCCGGCGTCGGTGACGGCCACGGACAGCACTTGGGTGAGCGCCGGTTCGTCGTCGACGATCAGGACGCGGATCCGTCCTCTGCGAAACCCCGGGGTGGCAGTCATGTCCCGATCCTGTCCCGGCCGGCTGGGGGAACCCTGTGTCCGGGCTGGGGGTGGGTGATGTCTCGGGACGAACACGGCGAAGGGCCGCACCCCCGGTGCGGGGATGCGGCCCTCGACGTGTGGTGCCCGCGGCCTACTTGCGGATCAGGCTGCGCAGCACGTACTGCATGATGCCGCCGTTGCGGTAGTAGTCGGCCTCACCGGGGGTGTCGATGCGGACGACCGCGTCGAACTCGACGCCCGTGTCGGTGGTGACCTTGACCGTGCGCGGCGTGGTGCCGTTGTTGAGCTCCTCGACGCCGGTGAAGGAGAAGGTCTCCTCGCCGGTCAGGCCGAAGGACTCCGCGTTGGTGCCCTCCGGGAACTGGAGCGGCAGGACGCCCATGCCGATGAGGTTCGAGCGGTGGATGCGCTCGTACGACTCGGTGATGACGGCCTTGACGCCGAGGAGCGCGGTGCCCTTGGCGGCCCAGTCGCGGGACGAGCCGGAGCCGTACTCCTTGCCGCCCAGGATGACGAGCGGGGTGCCCTGCTCGATGTAGTTGCGGGAGGCGTCGTAGATGAACGACACCGGACCGTCGGCCTGGGTGAAGTCGCGGGTGTAGCCGCCCTCGGTGCCCGGCGCGAGCTGGTTGCGCAGGCGGATGTTGGCGAACGTGCCGCGGATCATGACCTCGTGGTTGCCGCGGCGCGAGCCGTAGCTGTTGAAGTCACGACGCTCCACACCGTGCTCGGTGAGGTACTTGCCGGCCGGGGTGTCGGCCTTGATCGCGCCGGCCGGGGAGATGTGGTCGGTGGTGACCGAGTCGCCCAGCTTGGCGAGGACGCGCGCGCCGGTGATGTCCGAGACCGGGGTGGTCTCCATGGTCATGCCCTCGAAGTACGGGGGCTTGCGGACGTAGGTCGACTCGGTGTCCCACTCGAAGGTGTTGCCGGTCGGGATCGGCAGCGCCTGCCACTGGGCGTCGCCGGCGAAGACGTCCTGGTAGGACTTGTTGAACATGTCCTCGCCGATGGCGTTCGCCACGACGTCGTTGACCTCGGCCTCGGAGGGCCAGATGTCCTTGAGGAAGACCGGGTTGCCGTCCTGGTCGGCGCCCAGGGCGTCCTTGGTGATGTCCACCTTCATCGAGCCGGCGAGGGCGTACGCGACGACCAGCGGCGGGGACGCCAGGTAGTTCATCTTGACGTCGGGGTTGATCCGGCCCTCGAAGTTGCGGTTGCCGGAGAGGACCGAGGTGACCGCGAGGTCGTGGTCGTTGACCGCCTTGGAGACCTCCTCCGGCAGCGGGCCGGAGTTGCCGATGCAGGTGGTGCAGCCGTAGCCGACGAGGTTGAAGCCGACCTTGTCGAGGTAGGGGGTCAGGCCCGCCTTGTCGAAGTAGTCGGTGACGACCTTCGAGCCCGGGGCGAGCGTGGTCTTGACCCACGGCTTGCGGGTCAGGCCCTTCTCCACGGCCTTCTTCGCGACGAGCGCGGCGGCGACCATGACGTACGGGTTGGAGGTGTTGGTGCAGGAGGTGATGGCCGCGACCGTCACCGCGCCGTGGTCGATCTCGTACGTGGAGCCGTCGGGGGCGGTCACGGTGACCGGGTTGGACGGGGCGCCGTTCGGGGCGACGGCCGGGGCGTCGGAGGCCGGGAAGGACTCCTTGCCCGACTCGTCGACGTTGTCCACGTAGTTGCGGACGTCCTGCTTGAACTGCTCGGCGGCGTTGGCGAGGACGATCCGGTCCTGCGGGCGCTTCGGGCCGGCGATCGACGGGACGACGGTCGACAGGTCCAGCTCGAGCTTCTCGGAGAAGTCCGGCTCGGCCTTCGGGTCCAGCCAGAGGCCCTGCTCCTTGGCGTACGCCTCGACGAGCGCGACCTGCTGCTCGGAGCGGCCGGTGAGCTTGAGGTACTTCAGGGTCTCGTCGTCGATCGGGAAGATCGCGGCGGTGGAGCCGAACTCCGGCGACATGTTGCCGATGGTGGCGCGGTTGGCGAGGGAGGTGGCGGCGACGCCCTCACCGTAGAACTCGACGAACTTGCCGACGACGCCGTGCTTGCGCAGCATCTCGGTGATCGTGAGGACGAGGTCGGTGGCGGTGGTGCCGGTGGGCAGCTCGCCGGTGAGCTTGAAGCCGACGACGCGCGGGATCAGCATGGAGACCGGCTGGCCGAGCATCGCGGCCTCGGCCTCGATGCCGCCGACGCCCCAGCCGAGGACGCCGAGGCCGTTGACCATGGTGGTGTGCGAGTCGGTGCCGACCAGGGTGTCGGGGTACGCCTGGCCGTTACGGACCATGACCGTGCGCGCCAGGTGCTCGATGTTCACCTGGTGGACGATGCCGGTGCCCGGCGGGACGACCTTGAAGTCGTCGAAGGCGGTCTGGCCCCAGCGCAGGAACTGGTAGCGCTCCTTGTTGCGGCCGTACTCCAGCTCGACGTTCTGGGCGAACGCGTCGTTGGTGCCGAACTTGTCGGCGATGACGGAGTGGTCGATGACCAGTTCGGCCGGGGAGAGCGGGTTGACCTTCGCCGGGTCGCCGCCGAGCTCCTTGACGGCCTCACGCATGGTGGCGAGGTCGACGACACAGGGAACGCCGGTGAAGTCCTGCATGATCACGCGGGCCGGCGTGAACTGGATCTCCTGGTTGGGCTGGGCCTGCGAGTCCCAGCCGCCGAGGGCACGGATGTGGTCGGCGGTGATGTTCGCGCCGTCCTCGGTACGGAGCAGGTTCTCCAGCAGCACCTTCAGGCTGTACGGAAGGCGAGCCGAGCCTTCCACCTTGTCCAGCCGGAAGATCTCGTACGACTCGTCGCCCACCTGCAGCGTGCTGCGGGCGTCGAAGCTGTTCGCCGACACGACAGTCTCCTTCATTGATGTGCGCTTACCACCGCATCCTGCCGCCACGCGGGCTTGGCCGAACCGCTGAGGTCAGGCTAAGTTAGGTAACCCTTACCAGGGGCTGGGCGGCTGCGGGGCGCCTCGGCAGATATCTCGATGTCGAGATAACTCTAGTACATGGGGGCTGAATGGTCATGCCCGGGCTCGCTGCACCCTTGTTCGTCACGGTCGGGCGCCCCCGTGCGGGCGGCGGGCGCATCGGGTGGGAGGCGGGCGCACCGGGCGGGAGGCGGGCCACCCCGGGCGGGGTCGTCGCACCGGCCCGCGGAGCCGGTCGTCATACCGGCCCGCGGAGCCCTCTGCCGGCATCTCGGGTGCGGGGCAGGGGCGTTGAAGGTTCCGGCGCCGACCGGACAGGCCATGGGCGCGCGGAGTGGGGGTAGACGTCGACCGACGGACGCTACGCGACGAAGGAGACCCGATGCCCCTCACGTTCCGCAAGAGCTTCCGCATCCTCCCCGGGGTGCGACTGAACATCAACCGGCACTCCTGGTCGATCACGACCGGCGGCGGCAAGCACGGGCCGCGCCAGACGCACAGCAGCACCGGACGTCGTACGACATCGGTCGATTTGCCGGGACCTTTCGGGTGGCGTCACACCCGTAAGGCGAAGCGCCGTTGACGGGACGTCACCCGAATGGACCCCCCGGGAGGCGCCATCTCATATCTGAGATAACCTCAGCCACATGGCAGACGACTACCTCGTACGCATCGGCAAGCTCATCCGTGACGCCCGGCAGCATCGAGGCTGGACACAGACGCAGCTCGCCGAGGCGCTCGGAACCAGCCAGAGTGCGGTCAACCGCATCGAGCGGGGCAACCAGAACATCAGCCTTGAGATGATCGCCCGCATCGGTGAGGCGCTGGACAGCGAGATCGTCTCGCTCGGCTACGCGGGTCCGATGCATCTGCGGGTGGTGGGGGGTCGCCGCCTCTCCGGCGCGATCGACGTGAAGACCAGCAAGAACGCGTGCGTGGCACTGCTGTGCGCCTCACTGCTCAACCAGGGGCGCACGGTGCTGCGCCGGGTCGCGCGGATCGAGGAGGTCTACCGGCTCCTCGAGGTGCTCAACTCCATCGGCGTACGCACCCGCTGGATCAACGACGGCGTCGACCTGGAGCTCGTCCCGCCGGCCCGGCTGGACATGGCGGCGATCGACGCCGAGGCAGCCGTGCGCACCCGGTCCATCATCATGTTCCTCGGGCCGCTGCTGCACCGCATGAACCACTTCAAGCTGCCGTACGCCGGCGGCTGCGACCTCGGCACCCGCACCATCGAGCCGCACATGATCGCGCTGCGCCGGTTCGGTCTCGAGGTGGCGGCCACGGAAGGGCAGTACCACGCCGTGGTCGACCCCTCCGTCCGCCCGGACCGGCCGATCGTGCTGACCGAGCGCGGGGACACCGTCACCGAGAACGCGCTGCTGGCGGCCGCCCGGCACGACGGCGTGACCGTCATCCGCAACGCCTCCTCCAACTACATGGTCCAGGACCTGTGCTTCTTCCTTGAGGCGCTCGGCGTGCGGGTGGAGGGCATCGGCACCACCACGCTCACCGTGCACGGCGTGCCCGACATCGACGTGGACGTGGACTACTCGCCCTCCGAGGACCCGGTCGAGGCGATGAGCCTGCTGGCCGCCGCCGTCGTCACGGAGTCGGAGCTGACGGTGCGCCGGGTGCCCGTCGAGTTCCTCGAGATCGAGCTTGCGGTCCTGGAGGAGATGGGCCTCGACCACGACCGCACACCGGAGTACCCGGCCGACAACGGCCGCACGCGGCTGGTCGACCTCACCGTCCGGCCCTCCAAGCTGGAGGCGCCGATCGACAAGATCCACCCGATGCCGTTCCCCGGCCTGAACATCGACAACGTGCCCTTCTTCGCGGCCATCGCGGCCGTCGCCCAGGGCAAGACCCTCATCCACGACTGGGTCTACGACAACCGCGCGATCTACCTGACGGACCTGAACCGCCTCGGCGGCCGGCTCCAGCTCCTCGACCCGCACCGGGTGCTGGTCGAGGGACCGACGCGCTGGCGTGCCGCCGAGATGATGTGCCCGCCCGCCCTGCGCCCCGCGGTGGTCGTCCTGCTGGCGATGATGGCGGCCGAGGGCACCTCGGTGCTGCGCAACGTGTACGTCATCAACCGCGGCTACGAGGACCTGGCCGAACGCCTGAACTCCATCGGCGCCCAGATCGAGATCTTCCGGGACATCTGAGGAACGGACACCGCCCTCGCCCCGGCCGGCTTCGGCCGGGGCGAGGGTCCATCGTGTGCGACCGGGCCGGGGTGATCACCTATCTTGGCGGCTATGCAGTCCTACACGATCGGCCAGGCGGCCCGTCTGCTCGGGGTGAGTCCGGACACCGCGCGGCGGTGGGCGGACGCGGGCCGGGTGGCCACGCACCGGGACGAGGCCGGGCGACGCCTCGTCGACGGCAGGGACCTGGCCGCCTTCTCGGTGGAACTGGCCAGGAGCGGCGGCGGCGAGGAGGGCACCTCCTACACCTCGGTCCGCAACGCCTTCCCCGGCATCGTCACGGCCGTGAAGCTCGGCGATGTCGCCGCCCAGGTGGAGATCCAGGCCGGCCCGCACCGGCTGGTGTCCCTGCTGACGCGGGAGGCCGTGGAGGAACTGGGCCTGGAGGTCGGCGTGGAGGCCACCGCCCGGGTGAAGTCGACCAGCGTGCACATCGACCGGGCCTGACCGCGCAAGGGCCCGCCGGCCGGGTGTCGGCTCGTTGCGGCGGTCAGTGCGCGGCCCACGTCGTGTAGCCGCCGTCGACGCGGATCGTGCCGATGCCGCTGACGTGCCGGGCGCCGCAGCGGTCCTGCGGCACGACGAGCATGGGACCGCTCCGGTCGAGCGGGGTGTCGTCCATGGTGACCGCCAGTAGGACGGGAGTCCGGCCGAAGTCGGGGTCGATCTCCGCCCAGGACAGCAGGGCGTGATGGCCGTCCGCGCCGGACACCGCGATCAGGAAACGCAGACGGTCCTTGCGCCGCGCCGGGTCGAACACGGGACCCGCGTCCGCGAGGACCTCGTGCAGCAGCGGTCCGGTGAAACGGTGGTGCCGGACGCCGCTGGTGGCGCACTCGAAGCTGACGTAGGCCGCATGCTGGGGCCGGTCCAGCAGGTCGGACACGGTCAGCCGGGCCGGGCGGGCCAGATCCCCGGCGAGGACGAACCACGCCTGCGGCCCGGCGGGGGAAGCAGTCGTCGGACCGGACTCCGTACCAGGGAACGCGAAGGGCTGGGTCACGGGCTCCACCTCCTGCACGACCGTACCCGGACCGGCCTGCCGTGCAAACGCACATGCCAGACGAACCGTTCTCGATCACGGCTCATGCAAAGCGACAGGAGACTTTCACCTCGCATCTGCGGCAGCATTATGATCAGGCGTCCGTCAGACCTGAGGGAGTGGACCCGTGATGACCCGTACCGCGCACCGGACCGGCCGACCGATGCAGGTGGCGGCCCTGGGAGCCACCGCGCTGCTGACCCTGGGCGCCTGTTCGTCCTCCGACGACTCCTCCTCGGCGAAGCCGGACGGCTCCGCCTCCTCCGCGTCCGCCCCGGGCAAGCTCTCCGGCACGGTGACCGTGTTCGCCGCGGCCTCGCTGAAGGAGAGCTTCACGGCGCTGGGCGAGGAGTTCGAGAAGGCGCACCCGGGGACGAAGGTCACCTTCAGCTTCGGCGGCAGCGACTCCCTGGCCGCGAGCATCACCGGCGGCGCCCCGGCCGACGTGTTCGCCTCCGCCAGCCCCAAGACGATGAAGATCGTCACGGATGCCGGCGACGCCTCGGGCACGCCCGCCACCTTCGTCCGCAACCAGCTGGAGATCGCCACCCTGCCGGGCAACCCCGACAAGGTCTCCACCTTGAAGGACCTCACCGGATCGAAACTGAAGGTCGTCCTCTGCGACAGGACGGTGCCCTGCGGCGCCGCCGCGCAGAAGGCCCTCGACGCGGCCGGGCTGAAGCTCACCCCCGTCTCCTACGAGCAGGACGTCAAGGCCGCCCTGACGAAGGTGGAGCTGAAGGAGGCCGACGCGGCGCTCGTCTACAAGACCGATGTGCGCGCCGCGGGTGACAAGGTGGAGGGCGTGGAGTTCCCCGAGTCGGCCGAAGCCGTCAACGACTACCCGATCGTCCGGCTCAAGGACGCGCGCAACGCCGACGCCGCGAAGGCGTTCATCGCGCTGGTCAGGTCCGCCGAGGGCCAGAAGGTCCTGACCGGGGCCGGGTTCCTGCGGCCGTGACCCCGCTCGACGAGACCGGCGCCGCGGCCGACGGCGAGGGCGGACACGAGGCCGACGCCCTCCAGGACGGTCCGCGGGGCCGGCGTGCCCGGATCCGGACGCGGGGAGCACCGCTCCCGCTGCTGGTGCCCGCGCTCGTCGGTGTGGCGTTCCTGACCGTGCCGCTCGTCGCCCTGCTCGTGCGGGCCCCGTGGCGCAGCCTGCCCGGGCTGCTGACCAGTGCGCAGGTGTGGGAGGCACTGCGGCTGTCCCTGGTCTGCGCCACCGCCGCCACGGCCGTGAGCCTGGTCGTGGGCGTGCCGCTGGCCTGGCTGCTGGCACGGGTCGAGTTCCCCGGGCGCGGCCTGGTCAGGGCCCTGGTGACCCTGCCGCTCGTGCTGCCGCCGGTGGTCGGCGGTGTGGCCCTGCTGATGGCCCTCGGCCGCAACGGCATCGTCGGGACGTGGCTCGACTCCTCGTTCGGCGTCACGCTTCCGTTCACCACGGCAGGGGTCGTCGTCGCCGAGGCGTTCGTCGCCATGCCGTTCCTCGTCATCAGCGTCGAGGGCACCCTGCGGGCCGCCGACCCGCGTTACGAGGAGGCGGCGGCCACCCTCGGCGCCTCCCGCTTCACCGCGTTCCGCCGCGTCACGCTGCCGCTGATCGCGCCGGGCATCGCGGCGGGCGCGGTGCTGGCATGGGCGCGCGCGCTCGGCGAGTTCGGCGCGACGATCACCTTCGCGGGGAACTTCCCCGGCCGCACCCAGACCATGCCGCTGGCCGTGTACCTGGCCCTTCAGAGCGACCCGGAGGCCGCCATCGCCCTGAGTCTCGTCCTGCTCGCCGTATCGGTGGCGGTACTCGCGGGCCTGCGCGACCGCTGGATGACGGCCCGATGACCCGGCCCGACGAACCCGCCCGGCCCGCATGGCCCGCCGAGCTCGCCCGGCCCGCTCCGGACCTCCCCGGCGACCCCGCCGGACAAGGCAACCCCGCCGGCCACGGCATCCTCGCAACGCACGGCACCCCTCCTGGACGAGACGCCCCGGAGGCCGGACTCGACGCCCGTCTCCTCGTCGAGCGCGGCACGTTCCGGCTCGACGTGGCGATGAGGGTCGCACCCGGCGAGGTCGTCGCCCTGCTCGGCCCCAACGGCGCCGGCAAGACCACCGCGCTGCGCGCCCTCGCCGGTCTCACCCCGCTCACCGGCGGCCGGATACGGCTGGACGGCCGAGCACTGGAGGGCACGCCGCCGGAGTCGCGGCCGGTCGGGGTCGTCTTCCAGGACTACCTGCTCTTCCCGCATCTGAGCGCCCTGGACAACGTGGCGTTCGGCCCGCGGTGCCAGGGGGCGAGCCGGACGCGGGCGCGCGCCCTGGCCGCCGAGTGGCTGGACCGCATGGGCCTCGCGGAGCACGCCGGCGTCAAACCGCGCAGGCTGTCGGGCGGTCAGGCCCAGCGGGTCGCGCTCGCCCGTGCGCTGGCCGTCCGGCCGCGGCTGCTGCTCCTGGACGAGCCGCTGGCCGCGCTGGACGCCCGCACCCGGCTGGAGGTCCGCGCGCGGCTGCGCCGCCATCTGGCCGAGTTCGAGGCCGTCGCGGTCCTGGTGACGCACGACCCGCTGGACGCCATGGTGCTCGCCGACCGGCTGGTCGTCGTCGAGCACGGCAGCGTCGTCCAGGAGGGTGTCCCGTCCGAGATCGCCCGCCGTCCCCGCACGGAGTACATCGCGCAGCTGGTCGGCCTGAACCTCTACCGCGGCCAGGCGCAGGGGCACACCGTCCGGCTCGACGCCGGGCCTCGTGTGACCACGACCGAGTCCCTGGCGGGCCCGGCCTTCGTGGCCTTCCCGCCGAGCGCGGTCACCCTGCACGGCGAGCGGCCCCACGGCTCCAGCGCGCGCAACCTCTGGCACTGCCGGGTCGCCGGTCTGGAGACCCACGGCGACCAGATCCGCGCCGACCTCACGGGTGAGCTTCCGCTCGCCGCGGACCTCACCACGGTGGCCGCCGCGGAGCTCGGGCTCCACCCGGGCGCGGAGGTCTGGGCGACGGTGAAGGCCGCCCAGACCCACGCCTACCCGGTCTGACCCGGGCGACGACCCGTCACCGGCGCCCGCCGCCCCGGATCCCGGGCAGCACGAAACGCGTGCCGCTCGCGGAGCGGGGTGGGTCAGACGGCCGTCAGGGTGATGTCCCGCTCCTGTGCCGCGTGGAAGCGGGGCAGCGGCAGGCCGCTCTCGGGGCGCAGCTCCAGCAGCGTGGCCTCCACGTTCGCGGCGCCGGGTGCGATGTCCGCGGACGTGGCCTTGCCGGTGTTCCGCCAGGTGTGCTCGGCCCCGTCGCACACCGCGCGGGTGCCGCCGATGCCGTGCCGGGACTTGCCCGCGCCCTGGCCGACGGAGGAGCTGACGAACACCGGGCCCGTGCTGCCGACGCAGCGGTAGGTGCCCGAGAGGGTGATCGTGCCGTCCGCGGCGATACGGCCGGCCGGGTCGACGGTGACGGACTCCGCGGTGCCGCCGGCGGCCGTGACCGCCGGGGCGGCGAGCAGGACGAGCGCGGCGCCGGCGGCCGCGGAGAGGGCGAGACGCAACGACATGGAAGAACCTCCTGTGGTGGGAGCCTCCACAGGTACCCGGCGGACACGCCCGGGACGGTGATCGTCACTCCTTCGGTGGCGAGTCCGCACCGGTCGTCGGCGAACGGTCCTGGAGTTGTCCTGGTGCTGTCACGCTTGCCGCCGCCCTCTGGAGACGGCCGCGGAGCGGGCGCATGGTCGTTCCACGGGGGCCGACACGACGGCCGACCCCACCGACGTGGAGGTGCTCCATGTGTTCTCACCAGCTCCCCGGTACGCACACCGACGACCGCTCGACACCTCTCGCGCACATCGTCGCCGCCCACCCCGAGCAGGGCTGGAACCTGCTGTGCGACGGCACGATCGTCTTCGACGACTCCGGCGAGCTGCGGCCCGACGGCCGTGTGGTGGGCCCGCACCGGGTGACCGCCGCACAGCTGGCCGTCGCGGCCTGAGCCCGCCCGGCGCCGGTCACCGGTCCAGTACGGCGAACCCGTCCAGTTCGACGAGGGCCTGCTCGTCCCAGAGCCGTACGATCCCGACGACCGCCATCGCCGGATAGTCGCGTCCCGCCGACTCCCGCCAGATGGCGCCCAGTTCGGCGGCGTGGTCGCGGTACGCGGCGACGTCCGTGACATGGACGGTGACGCGGGCCAGGTCGCCGGCGGTGCCGCCCGCCGCCCTCAGCGCGGCCAGCAGATTGGCCAGCGCCCGGGCGAACTGCTCCGGGAGCGTGCTGCCCACGACCTTTCCGTCCGCGTCCAGTGCGGTCTGGCCGGCGAGGAACACGACGCGCCCGCCGGTGGCGACGACGGCGTGGGAGAAGCCGGTGGCCGGGGAGAGCCCGGGCGGGTTGACGCGTTCGATGCTCATATGGCCTCCAGATCCCCCGGTTCGGCGTACAACTGCTTGGCGATGATGCCCCGTTGGACTTCGCTCGCGCCTTCGTAGATCCGTGGTGCGCGCACCTCCCGGTAGAGGTGTTCGAGCAGGTGGCCGCGTTGCAACGCCCGTGCGCCGTGCAGTTGGACGGCCCGGTCGACGACGTACTGGGCGGCCTCGGTGGCGAACAGCTTGGCCATCGCGGCACGTTTGCGGACATCGGCCGCGCCGCTGTCGTACGCGCTCGCCGCGGCCTGCACCATCAGCCGCGCGGCCTCCGTGCGCAGAGCCATCTCGGCCACCTGGTGAGCGACCGCCTGGAGGTCGCTCAGCCTGCCGCCGAACGCGTCCCTGCGGGCGGTGTGGTCGAGGGTCGCGTCGAGGGCGGCCTGGGCCATCCCGACGGCGAAGGCGCCGACGCTGGGGCGGAACAGGTCGAGGGTGCCCATGGCGACCCGGAAGCCGCGGTCGGGCTCGCCGAGCACGTCGTCCGCGGTGACCGGTACGGCGTCGAAGGTCAGGGTGCCGATGGGGTGCGGGGAGAGCATGTCGAGGGCGGAGCCGGTGAGGCCCGGGCGGTCGGCGGGCACGAGGAACGCGGTCACGCCCCGGGCGCCGGCCCCCGGGGTGGTGCGGGCGAAGACGGTGTAGAAGTCGGCCCCGGGAGCGTTGGAGATCCAGCACTTCTCCCCGGACAGCCGCCAACGCCGTTCTCCGGCCGAGCCGTTGCTCCCGCCCGACCCGTCACCTCGTCCGCCCGGCCCGTCACCTCGGCCGCCCGGCCCGTCGGGTCGCGCGGAGAGCGACAGGGCCGCCGCGTCGGATCCCGCGCCGGGCTCGCTCAGCGCGAACGCGGCGATCGCGGTGCCGTCCGCGACCCGGGGAAGCCACCGCCGCCGCTGGGCGGGTGTGCCGTGGGCGTGGACCGGATGGGCGCCCAGCCCTTGCAGCGCGAGCGCGGTCTCCGCCTCGGTGCAGGCGTAGGCGAGGGACTCCCGCATCAGACAGAGGCCGACGGCGCCGGAGGTGAACAGCCGGGCCAGCAGCCCGAGTCGGCCGAGTTCCGCGACGAGGGGACGGTTGACGTACCCCGGTTCCCCCTTCTCGGCCAGCGGGCGCAGCCGTTGAGCGGCCATGGCACGCAGCTCGGCGCACCAGGCGGTCTGTGCCGGTTCGAGTGAGAATGCGGGCATCGCCTGTCTCCTCTGCCATACCTGCCTTGCCTGCCTTGCCTGCCTTGCCTGCTGTACCTGCTGCGCCTGCGGCCCGGGCAGGCGCCGACCCCGTCCGCCTCCGACATTATCGCGCACCGTTGACTGTCGTCACCAAGGCGCTACGCTCGTTGCGCGACCCCATGACGACACCAGCCCGGGCAGCCCGGCCGGACGGTCCATCCAGGCAAGGGGGCGAACGCCCATGAACGTCTCGGCCCACGTCGACACCTTCGCGCGCGACCACCTTCCGCCGCCCGGTCAGTGGCCGGGTCTCACCTTCGATCTGCCCGAACTGCGCTACCCGGACCGGGTGAACTGCGCCGCCGAGCTGCTCGACCGCGCCGCCGCGGAGCGGCCCGTGTTCCACACCGGCACCGGCCCGTCCTGGACGTACGGGGAGCTGCGCGCCCGCGTGGACCGGATAGCGCATCTGCTGAGCGGCGAGCTCGGGGTCGTCCCCGGCAACCGCGTGCTGCTGCGCGGCCCCACCACGCCCTGGCTCGCGGCCTGCTGGCTGGCGGTGCTCAAGGCGGGCGCGATCGCGGTGACCGTGCTGGCCCAGCAGCGGCCGAACGAGCTGCGCACCATGTGCGAGATCGCGCGCGTCGGGCACGCCCTGTGCGACGTCCGGGCCGTCGACGACCTCGTCAAGGCGGAGGTGCCCGGGCTGCGCGTCACGACGTACGGCGGCGACGCGCCCGACGACCTGCTGCTGCGCCCGGCCCCGCAGGAGCCGTACGAGGCCGTCGGGACCGCCTCCGACGACGTGGCGCTGATCGCGTTCACCTCCGGCACCACCGGCCGCCCCAAGGGCTGTCTGCACTTCCACCGGGACGTGCTGGCGATCGCCGACACCTTCTCCCGGCATGTGCTGAAGCCGCTGCCGGACGATGTCTTCGCGGGCAGTCCCCCGCTCGGCTTCACCTTCGGCCTCGGCGGACTGGTCGTGTTCCCGATGCGGGCCGGCGCCAGCGCGCTGCTGCTCGAACAGGCGGGCCCGCGGCAGCTGTTGCCCGCCATCGCCGAGCACCGGGTGAGCGTGCTGTTCACCGCGCCCACCGCCTACCGCGCGATGCTCGACGACCTGGGCGACCCGGACGGCCCCGGTGTGCCCGACGTCTCCTCGCTGCGCCGCTGTGTCTCCGCCGGGGAGAACCTGCCCGCGGCGACCTGGCGGGCCTGGCACGAGCGGACGGGACTGCGCCTGATCAACGGCATCGGGGCCACCGAACTGCTGCACATCTTCGTCTCGGCCGCCGACGAGCACATCCGGCCCGGCACGACCGGCGTCCCCGTGCCCGGCTGGCAGGCGCGCGTGCAGGACGCGCACGGCGAGCCGGTGCCCGACGGCGAGCCCGGACTGCTCGCCGTGCGCGGCCCGGTCGGCTGCCGCTACCTGGCCGACCCCCGCCAGCGGCAGTACGTGCGTGACGGCTGGAACATCACCGGCGACACCTACGTCCGCGAGTCCGACGGCTACTTCCGGTACGTCGCCCGGGCCGACGACATGATCATCTCGGCCGGGTACAACATCGCGGGTCCCGAGGTCGAGGAGGCCCTGCTGCGCCACCCGGAGGTGGTGGAGGCGGCGGTCGTGGGCCGTCCGGACGCGCGCCGGGGGCAGGTGGTCGTCGCGTTCGCCGTCCTGCGGGGCGGTGCCCGGCAGGACGCCGAGGCCCTGCGCGGGTTCCTGCGGCAGGAGTTGGCGCCCTACAAGTGCCCGCGCGAGTTCGTCTTCCTGGACGCCCTGCCGCGCACGGCGACCGGGAAGCTCCAGCGGTTCAGGCTGCGCGCCGAAGGCGGCACGCCCGGCAGCCGCGCCCCGAGCCGCGCCACACGCCCCGGCCCCGGCCCCGGCGATGACACCGATCGTGACACCGATGGTGACCAGCAGTGATACCGACGACCTAAGATGATCAACGTGTCCGATCAGCCCGCACCCCGGTCTCTCATCGTCACGCTCTACGGCGCGTACGGCCGCTTCGCGCCGGGCCCGGTGCCCGTCGCCGAGCTGATCCGGCTGCTCGCCGCGGTCGGTGTCGACGCTCCCTCCGTGCGCTCCTCGGTCTCCCGGCTCAAGCGGCGCGGACTGCTGCTGCCGGCCCGCACGGCACAGGGCGCGGCGGGATATGAACTGTCGGACGAGGCAAGGCAGTTGCTGGAGGACGGCGACCGGCGCATCTACGCCACGGCCCCGCCCGCGGACGAGGGCTGGGTGCTGGCGGTGTTCTCCGTGCCGGAGTCGGAGCGGCAGAAGCGGCACGTGCTGCGCTCGCGGCTCGCGGGCCTGGGGTTCGGCACCGCGGCCCCCGGCGTGTGGATCGCTCCGGCGCGTCTGCACGACGAGACCCGGCACACGCTGCGCCGGCTGCGTCTGGACCCGTACGTGGACCTGTTCCGGGGCGAGCACCTCGGGTTCTCGCCGACGGTGGAGTCCGTCGCCCGCTGGTGGGACCTGGCGGCCATCGCCAAGGAGCACGAGACCTTCCTCGACACCCACGCGCGGGTCCTGCACTCCTGGCGGCGGCGGACGGACACCCCGCCCGAGGAGGCCTACCGGGACTACCTGCTCGCGCTGGACTCCTGGCGGCACCTGCCCTACACCGACCCCGGCCTGCCCGCCCGTCTCCTCCCCGAGGGCTGGCCCGGCACCCGTTCCGCCGCCGTCTTCCAGGAGCTGCACGACCGTCTGCGGGACGCGGGCGCCCGGTTCGCGGGCGTCACGGCGCCCGCGCCGTGAGTCACCCGGCCGGACCCGCGGCCGCCCGGCCCGCGCGCCGCGTCCGGGGCGCGTCGGTGCGGCCGGTGCGCGGGGGTCGGCTGCCCGCACGGTAGGGGGCGGGCCAGGGCGCGCCGGGCCCGGTGTAGCCCTGTTCGGCGGCCGCGTGCAGGGTCCAGTTCGGGTCGTACAGGTGCGGCCTGGCGAGCGCGCACAGGTCCGTACGGCCCGCCAGGATCAGTGAGTTGACGTCGTCCCAGGAGGAGATCGCGCCGACCGCGATGACGGGCACCCGCACCTCGTGGCGGATGCGGTCCGCGAAGGGGGTCTGGTACGAGCGCCCGTGGGCGGGCCGTTCCTCGGCCACCACCTGTCCGGTCGACACGTCGATCGCGTCGGCGCCGTGGGCGGCGAAGGCCCGGGCGATCTCCACGGCGTCGTCGGCCGACGTGCCGCCCGGGGCCCAGTCGGTGGCGGAGATGCGGACGGTCATCGGCCGTTCGGCCGGCCACACCGCGCGGACCGCGTCGAAGACCTCGAGCGGGAACCGCAGCCGCCGGGTGAGCGGGCCTCCGTAGGCGTCCGTGCGGTGGTTGGTGAGCGGGGAGAGGAACCCGGAGAGCAGATAGCCGTGGGCGCAGTGCAGTTCGAGGAGGTCGAAGCCGGCCCGGGCGGCCCGCCGGGCGGCGTCGGCGAACTCGTGGCGCAGGTCGGTGAGCTGGGCCCGGGTGAGCGCCCGGGGCACGGGGCCGTCCGGTTTGTAGGGCAGCGAGGAGGCGGCCACGAGCGGCCAGTTGCCGTCGGGCAGCGGTTCGTCCATGCCCTCCCACATGAGCCTCGTCGAGCCCTTGCGCCCGCTGTGGCCGAGCTGGACGCCGATCGCGGTGCCCGGCGCCCGGTCGTGCACGAAGTCGGTGACGCGCCGCCAGGCGTCGCCCTGCCGGGCGGTCCACAGACCGGTGCAGCCGGGCGTGATGCGTCCGTGTGCCGACACGCACACCATCTCGGTCATCACCAAGGCGGCCCCGCCGAGTGCGCGGGCGCCCAGATGGACGAGGTGGAAGTCGTCGGGCAGACCGTCGGTCGCCGAGTACATGTCCATGGGCGAGACGACGACCCGGTTGCGCAGGGTCAGGCCGCGCAGGCGGAACGGGGTGAACATCGGGGGCGTGCCGGGCGGGCAGCCCGCCTCCCGCTCCACGGCGTCGGTGAAGCGCGGATCGCGCAGCCGCAGGTTGTCGTGGGTGACCCGGCGGCTGCGGGTGAGCAGGTTGAAGGCGAACCTGCGGGGCGGCTGGTCCCGGTAGAGGGCGAGGTTCTCGAACCACTCCAGGCTGGCCCGGGCGGCCCGTTGGGTGGAGGCGACGACCGGTCTGCGCTCCTCCTCGTAGGCGCTCAATGCCTCGCCCACGTCGTGGTGTTCGCCCAGACACGCGGTCAGGGCCAGCGCGTCCTCGACGGCGAGCTTGGTGCCGGAGCCGATGGAGAAGTGGGCGGTGTGGGCGGCGTCGCCGAGCAGGACGACGTTCCCGTGCGACCAGTGCTCGTTGACGACGGTGCGGAAGACGGTCCAGGCGGAGTTGTTCGACCGCAGCGGGCGTCCGCCGAGGGCGTCCGAGAAGATCTCGGCGCAGCGCTCCACGGACTCGCGCTCGTCCGATCCGTCGAAGCCGGCCGCCCGCCAGACCTCCTCCCGCATCTCGACGATCACCGTCGAGGCGTCGGCCGCGTAGGGGTAGCCGTGCAACTGGACGACGCCGTACGGGGTCTCGGCGATCTCGAAGCGGAAGGCGTCGAAGGCGAAGTCCGCGGCGAGCCAGATGTAGCGGCAGCGGTGGCCGCTCACCCGCGGGCGGAAGATCCCGGCGTACGCCTCACGGACGGCGCTGTGGACTCCGTCGGCGGCGACGACGAGGTCGTACCCCTCGGCCAGCCGTGCGGGGTGGGGCGCTTCGGTGCGCAGGCGCAGGTCCACGCCGAGACGGCGGCAGCGTTCGTGCAGGATCTCCAGGAGCCGGCGCCGGCCGAGTGCGGCGAAGCCGTGGCCCGTGGAGGTGTGCCGGGTGCCGCGGCGCACGATGCCGATGTCGTCCCAGCGGACGAAGTCCCGCTGGAGGGCCGCGTAGACCTCCGGGTCGGCGTGTTCGATGCCGCCGAGGGTCTCGTCGGACAGGACGACTCCGAAGCCGAAGGTGTCGTCGGGGGCGTTGCGCTCCCAGAGGGTGATCTCCCGGGCGGGGTCGTCGCGTTTGAGCAGGGCCGCCGCGTAGAGACCGCCGGGGCCGCCGCCGACGACCGCGACCCGCAGGGGGGCGCCCGCCGGTCCGGGCGGCCGCGGACGCGGGGCGGCCGTTCCCGGTCCGCGGCCGGGCCGCTCCCCGGTGTGGGCTCCGGCCTGTGCGGACGAGACCCGCTCCCCGGCCGCCACGCCTACCGTCCCCGCCACTTCACCGGGCGCTTCTGGGTGAACGCCGCGTGGAACTCGGCGTAGTCCTCGCCGTTCATCAGGAGGGCCTGGGTCGCCGCGTCCAGTTCCACGGCCGCCGCCAGGGGCATGTCCAGCTCGGCCGTCAGCAGGGCCTTGGTCTGCGCGTGGGCCAGGGCCGGGCCGTCGGCGAGCCGGCGGGCCAGCGCCTGTGCGGCCTCGTCGGCGCGGCCCTCGTCGGTGAGTTCGCTGATGAGGCCGATGCGCTCGGCCTCGGGGGCCCGGACGGGTTCGCCGAGCATGAGCAGCCGGGTGGCGTGCCCGAGGCCCACGACGCGGGGCAGCAGGTAGGCGGCCCCCATGTCGCCCCCGGAGAGGCCGACGCGGGTGAAGAGGAACGCGAAGCGGGCGCTGGGGTCGGCGACCCGGAAGTCGGCGGCCAGGGCGAGGACCGCGCCGGCGCCCGCGGCGACGCCGTGCACGGCCGCGACGACCGGGAAGGGGCATTCCCGCACGGCCCGCACGACCTGGCCGGTCATCCGGTTGAAGTCCAGCAGGGTCGCGGTGTCCATGCCGAGGGTGGCGCCGATGATCTCGTCGACGTCACCGCCCGAGCAGAAGCCGCGCCCTTCGCCGGCCAGGACCAGGGCGCGGACCGACCGCTCCCGGGACAGTTCGGCCAGCAGGTCACGCAGGTCGGCGTAGGCGCCGAAGGTGAGGGCGTTGAGCTTCTGCGGACGCGCCAGGGTGACGGTCGCGACGCCGTCGGCGACGTCGACGCGCAGATGGTGCCAGTCGGAGGTGCGGGCGGCGGAGCCGGTGAAGGGACTCATGAGGGCGGCCTCCTCGACGGTCGCCTCCGAAGTTATCACCTACTTCTGACCATCGTCACGAGTACGCGATAGAAGGGCCGGGAATCATCACCGTGTCACGGCGGGACATGGTCTCGTCACACACGTCACCGGTCGTCGATAGCGCGGTAACAACGGGATCGGGTGCGGGAGGCCGGGCGTTGTGCCGGGTAAGCCGCCGGACAGGGGGCCGAAGGCCCCGGACGGTGTCCGCCGAGCGCCTGCGCCGGAAGCGCCGTACCATTCTCGAAATCGAAAGCAGGACCGTCCGATGCCGATCACGGGGACCTGCGCCATGAACGGACTCGCCTTGCACGAACGCCCCTCCGAACCGGCCGCCTCCTGGCGTATCGCGCTGCCGCACTCCGCCGCAGCAGTTCCGGTGGCCCGTGCGCTGGTCCGTACGGCGCTGGCGGAGCTGAAGCACGGGGCGGACAGCGACACCGCGGAGCTGCTGACCGCCGAGCTGGTGGCGAACGCCGTGGAGCACACCGCGGGTGACTCGCCGATAGAGCTGGTGGTGGAGCTCCAGCCGACCGGCTGCCGGGTCGAGGTGCACGATCCCGACCCGCTTCCGCCCGGTGATCTCACCTGCCCCCGCGGGGAGCCCGACCCCTGGCAGGAGCACGGGCGCGGGCTGCTGCTGATCCGCGCCCTCAGCTCGTCGTGCGGGCACCGGCCCACCGAACAGGGCAAGGCGGTGTGGTTCAGGCTGGCCGCGGTTCCGCCGCAGCGGCGCCCGCACCCGGCGTGACCGGGGCCGCGCAAGCGCTCAGGCGAGGGTCGCGACGAGCACGGCCTTGATGGTGTGCAGGCGGTTCTCCGCCTCGTCGAAGACGACGGAGTGGGCCGACTCGAACACCTCGTCCGTGACCTCGAGGCAGTCCAGTCCGTGACTCTCGTGGATCTCGCGGCCGACCTTGGTGCCGAGGTCGTGGAAGGCCGGGAGGCAGTGCAGGAAGCGGACGTCCGGGTTGCCGGTGGCGCGCAGGACGTCCATGGTCACCGCGTACGGACGCAGGGCGGTGATCCGCTCGTCCCAGACCTCCTTGGGTTCCCCCATGGAGACCCACACGTCGGTGGCGACGAAGTCGGCTCCCGCCACGCCCTCGGCGAGGTCCTCGGTGAGCAGGATCGTGGCCCCGGAGCCGGCGGCCAGCTCGTGGGCCCGCGCGACCACCTCGTCCGCCGGCCAGTACTCCTTGGGCGCGACGACACGGACGTCCATGCCGAGCAGGGCGCCGGTGACCAGGTAGGAGTTGCCCATGTTGAAGCGGGCGTCCCCGAGGTAGGCCAGGACGATCCCGTCGTCGAGGCTCTTGGCGCAGTGCTCGGTCATCGTGAGCACGTCGGCGAGCATCTGGGTGGGGTGCCAGTCGTCGGTGAGGCCGTTGTAGACCGGCACGCCCGCGTGGGCGGCGAGTTCCTCGACCTTGCGCTGGCTGTCCCCGCGGTACTCGATGCCGTCGTACATGCGGCCCAGCACCCGGGCGGTGTCCTTCACGGACTCCTTGTGCCCGATCTGGGAGCCGGCGGGGTCCAGGTAGGTGGTCGACGCCCCCTGGTCGGCGGCGGCGACCTCGAACGCGCAGCGGGTGCGCGTCGAGGTCTTCTCGAAGATCAGGGCGATGTTCCTGCCGCGCAGGTGCTGGACCTCGGCCCCGGCCTTCTTGGCCGCCTTCAGCTCCGCGGCCAGCTCGACCAGGCCGCGGAACTCCTCCCGGGTGAAGTCCAGCTCCTTGAGGAAGTGGCGGCCGGCGAGGGCGGTCGGGACTGTCGCCATGGGGGTCGCTCCAGAAGTGCGGTGAAGACAGCAGTGCGGGTCACTGCGGTGACAGGGACCCTCGGAAGTCTATACGACCCTCAGCATTTTTATACAGACGGCTGTACGTCTATACGGCACTCCGTTCGACCGGGCAGCTCATACAGCGCGGGCCGCCCCTCCCCCGGCCCAGCTCGCTGCCGGGGATCTCGATCACCTCGATGCCCTGCTTGCGCAGATGGGTGTTGGTGGTGACGTTGCGCTCGTAGGCGACGACGACGCCCGGCTCCACGGCCAGGACGTTGCAGCCGTCGTCCCACTGCTCCCGCTCGGCCGCGTGGACGTCCTGGGTGGCCGTGAGCACGCGGATCTCGCTCAGGCCGAGCGCCGCGGCGATCGCCCGGTGCATGTGCTCCGGCGGATGGTCGGTGACCTTCAACTCCTTCTCGCCGACACCCGGTTCGATGGTGTACGAGCGCAGCATGCCGAGGCCCGCGTACTGGGTGAAGGTGTCGCCGTCCACCATGGTCATCACGGTGTCGAGGTGCATGAAGGCCCGCCGCTTCGGCATGTCGAGGGCCACGATCGTCTCGGCCGAGCCGGCCGCGAACAGCTTGTGGGCGAGCATCTCGACGGCCTGCGGGGTGGTGCGCTCGCTCATGCCGATCAGCACGGCCCCGTTGCCGATGACGAGCACGTCACCGCCCTCGATGGTGGACGGATAGTCGGCCTGCCCCTCGGACCAGACCCGGAACGTCTCGTCGCGGAACAGCGGGTGGTGGCGGTAGATCGCCTCGAAGTGGACGGTCTCCCGTCTGCGGGCCGGCCAGCGCATGGCGTTGATCGCCACGCCGTCGTAGATCCAGGCGGAGGTGTCACGGGTGAAGAGGTGGTTGGGGAGCGGATCGAGGAGGAAGTCGTCCAGGTCCATGACGTGGAAGCGGACCGAGGTCGGTTCGGGGTGCGCCTCCAGGAACTCCCGTTTGGTCATGCCGCCGACGAGGGCCTCCGCCAGGTCCGGGGCGGGGAGCGTGCCGAAGGCGGCGCGGAGGTGGTCGGTGGCGAGCACCCCGTACTCCTTCTCGTCGAAGACCCTGTCCAGGACGAGCGACCGGGCCGCCGGGATCTCCAGGGCCTCGGTGAGCAGGTCGCCGAAGAGGTGCACGGCGACCCCGCGGTCGCGCAGCACGTCCGCGAACCCGTCGTGCTCGGCGCGCGCCCGGCGCACCCAGAGCACGTCGTCGAAGAGAAGGGCGTCCTTGTTGCTGGGGGTGAGCCTTTTGAGCTCGAGATCCGGCCGGTGCAGGATGACGCGGCGCAGCCGCCCGGCTTCGGAGTCGACTTGGAATCCCATGCCTCCATCCTGACCACCGAAGACCGCCTTCACCCCCTACAGGACCGTTTCCGTCACGGGCTTGTTCGTCCCACCGCCCCCGGCCTCCCCTTCTCGTCCCCTTGACGACAAAGGGAGGCCCGACTATCGTTTTCCTTATCGTCGCACTGACGAAAAACGATCCAGGGGGGTCACCCATGGCCGACATCACCCGGCGCCTCGGCTGGCGCCATCTGCGCGGCGCTCCCACGGCGCACGTGCGCCACCACCGCTCCGGCGCGCTGGTGCACGACGGACCCGGACTCAGCTTCTGGTTCCGCGCGCTGAGCGCCGCGCTCTCCGAAGTGCCGGTGGACGACCGTGAGCTGGCGATGACCTTCCACGCCCGCACGGCCGACTTCCAGGACGTCACGGTGCAGGCCACCGTGACCTACCGGGTCAGCGACCCGGCCGTCGCCGCCGCCCGGCTCGACTTCTCCATCGACCCCGACACCGGCGTGTGGCGCGGCGCACCCCTGGAACAGCTCGCCACCCTGCTCACCGAGACGGCCCAGCAGCACGCGCTGGACGTCCTCGCGCGTACCTCCCTGGCATCGGCGCTGGCCGACGGCGTGACGGCGGTGCGGGAGCGGGTCGCGGCGGGGCTGGCGGCCGAGCCGCGGCTGCCGGCCACGGGCATCGAGATCGTGGCCGTGCGCGTCGTCGCGCTGCGTCCGGAGCCGGAGGTCGAACGCGCGCTGCGCACCCCGGCGCGCGAGCAGATCCAGCAGGAGGCCGACCGGGCCACGTACGAACGGCGGGCGGTGGCCGTCGAGCGGGAGCGGACGATCGCCGAGAACGAACTCGCCAGCAAGATCGAACTCGCCCGCCGCGAGGAACAACTGGTCGAGCAGCGCGGCACGAACACGCGGCGTGAGGCGGAGGAGAGCGCGGCGGCGGACAAGGTGCGGGCCGAGGCGGAGGCGACCCGGTCCGTCCGGCTCGCGGAGGCCGAGGCCGCGCGGGCGGTGAAGCTCGCGGAGGCCGAGGCGGCGCGGGCGGTGAAGCTCGCGGAGGCCGAGGCGGCGAAGCAGGTGAAGCTGGCCGAGGCCGAGGCGGCGAAGCAGGTGCGGCTGGCGGACGCCGAGGGCCTGCGCACCGAGCGGCTGACGCAGGCGGAGGCCGCCCGCACGGTGCAGCTCGCCCGCGCCGAGGCGCAGGCGGCGCGCGAGGTCGGCGAGGCACGGGCCCAGGCGCAGGCCGCCTGGCTGCGGGTCCACGCGGACGTCGACGTGGCGACCCTGCACGCGCTCACCGGGACACGACTCGCCGAGAACCTGCCGCACATCGAGAGCGTCACGATCTCGCCGGACGTCCTCACCGGGCTGCTGTCGAGGCTCGGCGCCGGGGAACGGGAGTGAGTCTCGCCCCGCGGGCCGTGCTGGTCCACCGCACCACGGAGTACGAGGAGCTGGTGGCCCGGCACGGCACCCACGGCCAGGCCGCCTTCTTCCTGTCCTCGCGGGGCCGTGACATCGAGGAGGTCGCCGAGCGCCACCGGCGCACCCGGCGCGCCCTCGCGGAGGTCACGGCCGCGATCCCCCTGACCTGGCGGCAGACCCGGGTGGAACGCGCCGACCTGGACCGCTTCCTCTTCGCGCCCGAGGACGTGGTGGTCGTGGTCGGCCAGGACGGCCTGGTGGCCAACGCCGCCAAGTACCTGGCCGGTCAGCCGGTGGTGGGCATCGACACCGACCCCGGCCGCAATCCGGGCGTCCTGGTCCGCCACCGCCCCGGCGACGCCCGGCGGCTCCTGCCCGCGGCGCTCTCCGCGGCCACCGGCGCGGACGAACTGACCATGGTCGAGGCGGTCGCCGACGACACCCAGCGGCTGCTGGCCCTCAACGAGATCTACCTCGGCGCCGCGGGCCACCAGACCGCCCGCTACCGCCTGGGCCTCGACGACGACGGGGGTGCCGTCGAGGCCCAGGCCTCCTCCGGGGTCCTGGTGGGCACCGGGACGGGGGCCACCGGCTGGATCCGGTCGGTGTGGCAGGAGCGGGGCGGCGCGGCCGACGCCGGACTGCGGCTGCCCGGCCCGACGGAGGACCGGCTGGTGTGGTTCGTGCGGGAGGCGTGGCCCTCCCCCGCCACCGGCACCTCCCTGGTCGCCGGTGAGCTGACGGCCGGCGGCCACCTCACCCTCACCGTCGAGTCGGAACGCCTCATCGCCTTCGGTGACGGCATCGAGTCCGACGCCGTCGAACTGACGTGGGGCCAGCGGGTCAGGGTGTCGAGAGCGGCGACGGCCCTGCGCCTCCTCGGCTGAGCGCCCGGTCCGTGCCGTCGGCGGGGACCGGCCCAGGGGGTGTCGGACACCCCCGGGGCCTCACAGCCTGGGGTCCACCGGCTCCGACTCCAGGGCCAGCACCCCGAACACCGCCTCGTGGACGCGCCACAGCGGCTCGCCCTCCGCCAGCCGCGCCAGCGCCTCCAGCCCGAGCACGTACTCGCGGATCGCCAGCGACCGCTTGTGGTTGAGGAAACGGCCGCGCAGCCGGGCGAGGTTGTCGGGACGCGTGTACTCCGGACCGTAGATGATCCGCAGGTACTCGCGGCCCCGGCACTTGATGCCCGGCTGGACCAGCCGTCCGCCCTCACCGCGGACCACGGCGCCCAGCGGCTTGACGACCATGCCCTCGCCGCCCCGGCCCGTCATCTCCAGCCACCAGTCGACACCGGCCCGCACCGACTCGGCGTCGCCCGTGTCGACGTAGAGACGCCGGGTCGTGCGCAGCAGGCCCGTGTTGTCGTGCTCCACCAGCCGGTCGATGAGCGCCAGCTGCTCGTCGTGGGGCAGGCCGGCCAGGCTGCGGCCCTGGACCGCGAGGATCTGGAACGGCGCCAGCCGCACGCCCTCCAGCCCCTGCGTCGGCCAGCAGTACCGGCGGTACGCCTGTGTGAACGCGGCCGCGTCCGAGGCGCGTTCACGCTGACGGGACAGCAGGTCCCCCACGTCGACGCCCCTGGCCGCCGCGCCCTCCAGGGCCGACAGCGCACCCGGGAAGACCGCGCCGGACGCGGCGCCGACCGCCGCGTACTGGGAGCGCAGCAGCCCCGAGGCCTTGAGCGACCACGGCATCAGCTCCGCGTCCAGCAGCAGCCAGTCCGTGTCCAGTTCGGCCCACAGGCCCGCCTCGTCCACCGCCGTCCGTATCCGCCCGAGGACCTCCTCGGTGACGGTCGCGTCGTCGAAGAACGGCCGGCCCGTCCGGGTGTAGAGCGAACCCGTGGGACCCGCCTCCGAGCCCGGGACGCCCGCGACGCCGAACCGCTTGCGGGCCGTCTCCGCGTCCCGGCACACCAGGGCCACCGCACGGGAGCCCATGTGCTTCTCCTCGCACACGACCCGCGCCACACCGTCCTGCGCGTACTGCGCGAAGGCCTCCGCGGGGTGCTCCAGGTAGCCCTCGACGTGCGAGGTGGCCGTCGGCGCCATCGTCGGCGGGAGGTACGGCAGCAGACGCGGGTCCACCGCGAACCGGCTCATCACCTCCAGGGCCGCGGCCGCGTTCTCCTCACGGACGGAGACCCGGCTCTGGCCCTCGAAGCGGGTCTCGACGACCCGCCGGCCCCGGACGTCCGCCAGGTCCAGCGGTCGGCCGTCGTGCCCGCCCGGAGCCTCCGAGCGCAGCGGCTTGACCGGCTCGTACCAGACCTGCTCCGCCGGTACGTCGACCAGCTCCCGTTCCGGCCAGCGCAGCGCGGTCAGCTTGCCGCCGAACACCGCGCCGGTGTCCAGGCAGATGGTGTTGTTCAGCCAGGTCGCCTCGGGGACGGGCGTGTGCCCGTAGACCACCGCCGCGCGGCCCCGGTAGTCCTCCGCCCACGGGTAGCGCACCGGCAGACCGAACTCGTCGGTCTCCCCGGTGGTCTCGCCGTACAGCGCGTGCGAGCGGACCCGGCCGGAGGTGCGGCCGTGGTACTTCTCCGGCAGACCCGCGTGGCAGACCACGAGCCTGCCCCCGTCGAGGACGTAGTGGCTGACCAGGCCCGCGATGAACTCCCGCACCTCGGTGCGGAACTCCTCGCTCTCGCCCGCCATCTGCTCGACGGTCTCGGCCAGACCGTGGGTCTGCTGGACCTGCCGACCGCGCAGGAGGCGCCCGTACTTGTTCTCGTGGTTGCCGGGCACGCACAGCGCGTTGCCCGACTTGACCATCCCCATCACGCGGCGCAGCACACCCGGGCTGTCCGGCCCGCGGTCGACCAGGTCACCGACGAACACGGCCTGCCGGCCGTCCGGGTGGACGCCGTCCGCGTAACCCAGCTTCGCCAGCAGGCTCTCCAGCTCCCGGGCGCAGCCGTGGATGTCGCCGATGATGTCGAAGGGCCCGCCGAGGTGGGTCAGGTCGTTGTAGCGCTTCTCGGTGACGACACGGGCGCCGCGGATGTCCTCGACGCCCCGCAGGACGTGCACCTTGCGGAAGCCCTCGCGCTCCAGGTGGCGCAGGCTGCGGCGCAGTTCGCGGATGTGGCGCTGGATGACCCGGCGGGGCATGTCGGCGCGGTCGGTGCGGGCCGCGTTGCGTTCGGCGCACACCTCCTCCGGCACCTCCAGCACGATGGCGATGGGCAGCACGTCGTACTGCTTGGCCAGCTCGACCAGCTGACGGCGGGCCTCCGGCTGCACGCTGGTGGCGTCCACCACCGTGCGCCGGCCGGCCGCGAGGCGCTTGCCCGCGATGTAGTGCAGGACGTCGAAGGCGTCCCGCGTGGCGCTCTGGTCGTTCTCGTCGTCGGAGACCAGCCCCCGGCAGAAGTCGGAGGAGATGACCTCGGTGGACCTGAAGTGCTCCCGTGCGAACGTGGACTTGCCGGATCCGGACGCGCCGATCAGGACGACGAGGGAGAGGTCGGTGACGGACAGGGTACGGCCCTGCTCCGTGACGATCCGGGTCTCGCTCATGCTGCCTTCGCCTCCTTCTCGGTCGCGCCGCCCTGGGTGAAGACGGCCATCTGGGTGGGCGGTCCGACCTCCGGGTCGTCCGGGCCGACCGGGACGAACCCGACGTCGTAGCCGTGCCGTTCGGCGACCGCGGCCGCCCAGCCGCGGAACTCCTCACGGGTCCACTCGAAACGGTGGTCGCCGTGCCGTACGTGGCCTGCCGGGAGGCTCTCCCAGCGGACGTTGTACTCGACGTTCGGGGTGGTCACCACGACCGTGCGCGGACGCGCCGAGCCGAACACCGCGTACTCCAGGGCGGGCAGCCTGGGCAGGTCGAGGTGTTCGATCACCTCGCTGAGCACGGCCGCGTCGTATCCCTCGAGGCGGGTGTCGGTGTAGGCGAGCGAGCCCTGGACCAGCCGGACGCGGGACGCCTGCCGCTCCCCCATCCGGTCCAGCTTCAGCCGGCGGGAGGCGATGGTGAGGGCGCGCACCGACACGTCGACGCCGACGATCTCGGTGAAGCGCGGGTCCTTCAGCAGCGCCTGCACCAACTGGCCCTGTCCGCAGCCGAGGTCGAGGACCCGGGCGGCACCGGACTGCGTGAGCGCCGTGAGGATCGCCTCGCGGCGCAGCACGGCCAGCGGGGTCGGGCGCTCCTCCGTCTCGGCCTCCGCCTCGACCGCGTTGTCGATCTCCTCGACCGCGCTGTCGTCGGCCTCGGCGAGCCGGACCAGCTCCAGGCGCTCCATCGCCTGCCGGGTCAGCGACCAGCGGCGCGAGAGGTAGCGGCTGGTGATCAGCTTCTGTTCGGGGTGGTCGGGCAACCAGCCCTCACCGGCGCGCAGCAGCTTGTCGACCTCGTCGGAGGACACCCAGTAGTGCTTGGCGTCGTCGAGGACGGGCAGCAGGACGTACAGGTGGCGCAGGGCCTCGGCGACGGTCAGGCGCTCCGACTCCAGGACCAGGCTCACGTACCGCGAGTCGCCCCACTGCGGGAACTCCGTGTCCAGCGGGACCGGTTCGGCGCTCACCGTCCAGCCGAGCGGCTCGAACAGCGCGCGTACGAGCCCGGCGCCGCCGCGAGCGGGCAGCGCGGGCACCTCGATCCGCAACGGCCGCGGCTGCGCGGGCAGTTCGGGCTTGGCCGCGCACACCCCGCGCATCGCGCTGGAGAACACGGCGCTCAGGGCGACCGCGAGCAGTGAGGAGGCCGCGTAGGGGCGGTCGTTGACGTACTGCGCGAGGGCCGCGTCCGGGGCGCCGCCCCGGCCCTTGCCCTTGCCGCGCCTGACCAGCGCCACGGCGTCGACCTCCAGCAGCAGCGCCGCCGTGCAGCGATCGGCCGCCGCCTCGGGGTAGAGGACATGGGCCGTGCCGTACGAGGTGGAGAACGTCTGCGCGTTGTCCGGGTGCTTGTGCAGCAGGAAGCCCAGGTCGGTGGCGGGACGCTCGGGGGTGCCGGTGGTGCTGATCGTCAGGAACACGTGGGTGCCTCGGTAAGGTTCGGAAAAAGGAGCGGAAGCGCTGTTCGAACGCTCGCCCGCCCCTACAACGTACCGACAACACCCGGACACCACGCACGATTTTCCCACCCACCCACCCCCGTCCGCCCTGGTCAGCCCCATCGCCCGGGATGCTACGGGTGAGGTATCGCGGACGGATCGCCGCGGGCGCGGTATCGCGGGCCGACCGCTGGGGGCCGGGTATTGCGCGCCGACCGCTGTGGGCGCGTGGCCGCGGTCAACGTGTCGCGGACGGGCCGCCATAGGCGAGCCGCTGCGGACGCGCTGCCGCGGACGGGGCGCTGCGCGGACGGGCTGCCCTGGACGGGCCGCTACGGACGCGCCGCCGCGGACGGCGTCGGCTGCGGGGGCCCTGGGGCGGGGGCCGTGGGCCACGGGGGCTGTGAGCAACGTGTCGCGGGCGGCGGGCCGCGCGGACGGGGTGTCGCGGGCGGAGTATCGCGGGCCAGCCGCCGCAGGCAGGGTCGGCCGTGGAGGGCGTGCTCAGCGTGTCACGGTAGGCGGGCCGCTGCGGAGGGGTTGTCGCGGGCCAACCGCCGCAGGCGAGCTCGGCCGTGGGGGGCGTGGGCAGCGTGTCGCGCGAGGCGGGCCGCTACGGGCCAGCCGCCGCAGGCAGGGCCGGCCGTGGGGGGGACGTGCTCAGCGTGTCACGGTAGGCGGGCCGCTGCGGAGGGGTTGTCGCGGGCCAACCGCCGCAGGCGAGCTCGGCCGTGGGGGGCGTGGGCAGCGTGTCGCGCGAGGCGGGCCGCTACGGGCCAGCCGCCGCAGGCAGGGTCGGCCGTGGGGGGCGTGCTCAGCGTGTCACGGTAGGCGGGCCGCTGCGGAGGGGTTGTCGCGGGCCAACCGCCGCAGGCGAGCTCGGCCGTGGGGGGCGTGGGCAGCGTGTCGCGCGAGGCGGGCCGCTACGGGCCAGCCGCCGCAGGCAGGGTCGGCCGTGGGGGGCGTGCTCAGCGTGTCGCGCGAGGCGGGCCGCTACGGGCCAGCCGCCGCAGGCAGGGTCGGCCGTGGGGGGCGTGCTCAGCGTGTCACGGTAGGCGGGCCGCTGCGGAGGGGTTGTCGCGGGCCAACCGCCGCAGGCGAGCTCGGCCGTGGGGGGCGTGGGCAGCGTGTCGCGCGAGGCGGGCCGCTACGGGCCAGCCGCCGCAGGCAGGGTCGGCCGTGGGGGGCGTGCTCAGCGTGTCACGGTAGGCGGGCCGCTGCGGAGGGGTTGTCGCGGGCCAACCACCGCAGGCGAGCTCGGCCGTGGGGGGCGTGGGCAGCGTGTCGCGCGAGGCGGGCCGCTGCGGGCGGGCCAGCGCGGGCGCGGTGCCACGGGCCAGCCACCGCCGGACCGGGCATTGCAGGCCGGCGGCCGCGAGCGGGTTGCCGGGGGCCGACCGCCGCGAGCGGGTTGCCGCAGCCGTCGGGACGACACACTCGCTGTTGCTAGCGCTTCGCGGCTCGCCATGGGCCGACGCCCAGTTTTCCGGTGGTGCCCAGGTCCAGGTGCGGGGTCACCATCACCGGGTCGGCACCCGACCTGGCGCGCACCCGCACGTACGGGACGTCGACCGCGGTGCCCGAGCCGGTGGTGTTGCGCCACATCAGGCCGGCGCTCGCCCGCTGTCCGGGCTTCAGGGTGACGGGCCGGGGCGGGTCGTCGAACCCGGCGACGGTGGCGATGCCGCCGCTGCCCTTCAGCACCCGGACGCCCTCGACCGGCTCGCGGTCCTCGTCCAGCAGGCTCACCTGCGGATAGCCGTCCAGGGTGTAGTCGCGTTCCCCGCAGTTCTCCAGGACGAGTCCCACGACGCGCAGCCCCATCGCGGCGTCGCCGTCGTCGGCGGTGAGGCGGACTCCGGAGGTCGGACAGACCCCGGCCTCGGCGGGCGCCTCGTCGGCCGGGACCTTCGTCACCTCGCCGACCCGCACAGTCGTCACCCGGGACGCCCCCGGCACCAGGGCCCCCTGCCGGACGGTCCCCCGGACCGTCCGGCCCGCGCCCACCGAGCGCACGGTCACCCGCCGACCGTCCATGACCTCGCCCGCGCCCGTCGTGAAGTCGAAGCGGACGGTGTACGTCATCGACCGCGTACCGGAGTTGGTCACCTCGTAGACGGCCGAGACGCCGGAGTCACCGGGAGCGCCCGTGGGCAGACTCTCGGCCCGGACGAGCCCACCGCCGGACGCTCCGGACGTGCCGGACGTGCCGGAAGGAGTGGAGGAGGGGGTGGGAACCGTCACCGAGGTGATCCGGACCCCGTCCACCGCGGGCCGGGTGACCTCGGTGACCGGCGTCGGACCACCCCCGCCGACCCCGTCGGCCCCGCCGCCCCCGGTGTCGGCGCCTTCCGATCCGCACCCCGAGAGGAGCAGAAGGGCGGTGAGGGCCGGGAGGAGGCAACGGGTTCGACGCATAGCGGCCACCCCATCAGGGCCGCACCCGGCCGACCGTGACGGAGGCCACACCTCCGGTCACAGCCGTGTCACAGCCGGGGCAGCTGCGTCTGCACCTGGCCGGAGATCAGCTCCAGGTGGTCGAGGTCGTCCAGGTCGAGGATCTGGAGGTACATCCGCCGGGAGCCGGCCTCGGCGTACCGGCCGATCTTGTCGACGACCTCGGCCGGGGAACCCGCCAGCCCGTTGGCCTTCAGCTCGTCGACCTCACGACCGATCGCGGCGGCGCGGCGGGCGACCTCCTGGTCGTCCTTGCCCACGCAGACCACCAGCGCGTTCGAGAGGGTGATCGCGTCGGCCTCCCGGCCGGCCTCCGCGGCGGCGTCGCGGACCCGGCCGAACTGGCGCTCGCTGTCCTCGACCGAGCCGAACGGCATGTTGAACTCGTCGGCGAACCGGGCGGCCAGCCGCGGCGTGCGGGTCGCGCCGGTGCCGCCGATCAGCACCGGGACCTTCGCCTGCGCGGGCTTGGGCAGCGCGGGCGAACCGGTGAGGTCGTAGTAGGTGCCGTGGAAGTCGTAGGTCTTGCCGGTCTCCGTCGCCCACAGCCCCGTGACGATCTCGAGCTGCTCCTCCAGGCGGCCGATCTTCTCCTTCGGGAAGGGGATGCCGTACGCCTTGTGCTCCTCCTCGTACCAGCCGGCGCCCAGGCCCAGCTCGACGCGTCCGCCGGACATCTGGTCCACCTGGGCGACCTGGATGGCGAGCACGCCGGGCAGCCGGAAGGTGCCGGCGGTCATCAGCGTGCCGAGGCGGATGCGCTTGGTCTCACGGGCCAGCCCGGCGAGGGTGATCCAGGCGTCCGTGGGACCCGGCAGGCCGCTCACGTCGCCCATCTTCAGATAGTGGTCCGACCGGAAGAAGGCGTCGAACCCGAGGTCCTCGGTGGCCTTCGCCACGGTGAGGAGGGTGTCGTAGGTCGCCCCCTGCTGGGGCTCGGTGAAGATACGGAGATCCATACCTCCATCCTGCACTCCACCCCGCCCACCGACCCCACCGGTCCCCTCGACCCCACCGACCCCCTTCACCCCACAGGTCTCACCCCACCGGTCTCTTCACCACACCGGTCTCCTCGATCCCACCGGCCCCCTCCGCCGCGCGCGGCAGCCGGCCCCCGCTCCATGCATCCGCCTCCTCACCTCTCCGGCAACGCGCCCTCCCTCTCCTCCCGCTCCTCCCTCGCCGACAGCTTGCGCAGCATCTCCAGCACCCGGTCCCTGGACTCGTCCGCCGCGTCGATGGCCTCCATGCACTTCCAGTACGTGCCCTGGTCGTCCGCCGAACTGGCCTGCCCGACGAGGGCGATGCCGACCTCGCCGAGCAGTCCGCTCAGGTCGATCAGGGCCCGCCGGGCGTCGTCCAGCTCGGTGAGCCGGGCGGCGAGCAGATCCCCGGGGTCGAGATCCGGCGCGCCCAGCACACCGCAGCCTCTGCCCGCCAGCTCGGTCAGGCCCAGCGCCTCGCCCCGCAGCTCGGGCGGCCCCGAGACGGCCAGGCGGCTGCCGATCGCCTGGGCCAGGGCCTGCGCCTGCCACACTTCCTCGAACATCTGGGCGCCCTCGCCGCTGCCCGCGAGCGCGCGTCTGCTGGTCAGGATGAGCCGCACCGCGTCCATGCGCTGCCCCCGTCTGCCCGACGTGCTGCCCGCACGTCCGCCCGAACACCCGTCTGCACCACTCCACTACCCAGAGTGAGTGACCAGGGGGCGAAAAGCCAGAGGTGAACCGAAATCTGTGGACAACAAATCGATTTCGGTCCGCGCCACGACTGCGGAGAGTGAAAACGGATTGCGCCGCTCCTGTGGGGGTAGCGCGATGCCGAGGCCTCGCTAGGGCGCCGGGAACCTCCGCTCGTTACGGTCGATCTTGGCGTCCAGCGCGGTCAGCGGGTCGATGCCGAGCACCTCGCACAGTTGCAGCAGGTAGGCGAGCACGTCGGCGACCTCGTCCGTGACCCGGTGGGCGGTGTCCGGGTCGTCCATCACGCGCGAGGACTCCTCCGGCGTCAACCACTGGAAGATCTCGAGGAGTTCGGAGGCCTCCACGCTCAGCGCGGAGACGAGGTTCTTGGGTGTGTGGAAGGGCTGCCAGTTCCGTGCGGCCGCGAACTCGGCCAGCCTGCGCTGAAGTTTCGCCACGTCGAGGTGTTGTTCGGTCACGGACCAAGGTCTACCACCGTCACGCCCTCCGTCCGGGCGGCCCAGTGCCCGTCGCCGACCGTGCCGACACAGCGGATGTGCCCGCGCTCCGCCATCCGCACCGCCAGCCGCAGCAGTTCGCCGCGCTGGCGCGGGTCCAGGCCCCGGTCGAGGCCGTCGGCGAGGAGGGTGAGGGTCTGCATCGCGGCGGGGACCTCGCCGACCGGGTCGACGTCGAGGACACCGGGCCCGGTCAGCAGCACCAGGGCGAGGGCGACGTACCGCAGTTCGCCGTAGCCCAGCCGGGCCAGTTCCGTACGGCTGCCGTCGGCGCGGTCGATCAGCGCGCGTACCGTGCCGTCGGCCAGCGTCTCGGCGCGCAGGTCCACGACGGGTGCGGCGGATCCGGCGGACAGCGCGGCCACCAGCAGCGCGTGCCGCCGTCCGCACTCCTCGCGGGTGCGCCACAGGACGTCCGCGAGGTTGTCGCAGCCCGCGAGCAGCCTGCCGGAGCCGGTGGGCACGGGCACGCCCATCCAGTCGGGCTGCGGATCGCAGGCGAAGACCGACCGCAGGGCGACGACCATCTGTTCGGCGGCGGCCAGCACCTGCCGCTGCCCGTCGGTCCTGCCGGCCACCCGCAGCGGCAGCAGCGCGGTGCCGAGCCGGTCGTCGGGCAGCGGGGCGCGCGTCACGGGCGTGGAACCGCCGGTGTACCACCCGGCCTGCACCGTGCGGCGCCCGGGATCCCGCAGCGCCGTCTCCAGCAGCACGACACCTCCCGCGCTCAGCCGCTCTCCGACGATGCGCAGCTCGGGCTCGGCCTGTACGGCGACGTCGAGGCGCACCGGCCCGCCGGGGCCGTCGGCCGTGCACCCGATGCGGAACCCGCGTCGGCGCTGGGCGTCGGGCAGCGCGCCCTGCGGTACACAGGCGACCGGATCGGCGAAGACCTCACCCAGCCGGGCCCCGCCCGCGAGCCGCGCCAGCGCCTCGTACGCCCGCAGCGCGCTGCTCTTTCCGCTCCCGCTCGCCCCGGCGAACAGCGTGACGGCCCCGAGGCGGAACCGGGCCCGCCGGTGCCGCGCGAACGCGGCGAGCCGCAGTTCGGTCACGCAGGGCCGCGCGTACCGGACCTCGTCGGACGCCGTGCGCCCGGCTTCGGCCGCCGGGCGCGCGGCCGGCGCGCTCCGCGCCTCGACGGACGGCGCCTGCGCGGGGACGGTACGGGCGGTGTCGCCCCCGGACGACGGACCGTCGGACGCGGGACGGGGCACGGGCGCGGACACGGGCCCGGAGGAGGCAGACGACGAGGACATATCCGGACCGTAGGACTCCGCAATCAGCCGAACCGTTCCGCCCGGAGAAGCTTCCTACGATCGAGCGACGACGACGGCCCCGGGGACGTGCAGAAACGGGGCGCACGACCCGACGGGACGCACGGCCGGACGGGACGCACCGCCCGAGGGGGCGGAACGCGGCGGGACTCGGAGGCGGGCCCGGGCCCACCGCACGCCGCGGCGGACGAGCGATGGGCACGGGGGCCGCTCAGACGCCGGGGACTCCAGCCCCCTCCATGATTCCGCTGACCTCGGTACCCGGCGGGGTGAGCAGGAAGACGTTGCGGTCGACCCGGTGCATGCCGCTGGCGAGGCCGAAGACGACCCCGGTGGAGAAGTCCAGGACACGCTTGGCGGTGTCGGTCTCCGCGCCGGTCAGGTCGAGCAGCACCGGGATGCCCGCCATCAGCGTCTCGGCCACCTCACGGGCGTCCGCGAAGACGTTGATCCGCAGCACGACGAACCGGCGCCGCGTCTCGGTCTCCGCGTCCGGCAGCGCACGATGGCCCACCGCCGACGGCCATGCGTCCCGGCCCCGCAACGGAACAACCTGAGCGAGCCCTTCCCACTGTTCATCGGTGACGTCGTAACGGTTCACCGGCACCCCCCGAACTGACTCGCCTTCAATGCGTGCACCAGCCAATTCTTACGCCAAGTCACCCGTTCGGCCCAACAGCGACACGGACCGCCACGCTCTGTGCTGCCGCGCGACGGCTCGCGGCGCGCGGCCGCGGCGAGGACTCTCCCGCCGGTCGCACCCTGCCCACCAGCCTCAATCATGCTGTGGACGCACGCACTTGGCAGATGCACCGGTATCACCGACGTCGACGCGAGGGCTTGAGGGAACGAGGCGACACCCCCCGCTCCCCACATCGGACCGCTCGGAAATCGCAGGCCGGGGCGCCCCTGAAATGCCCTCTGAAGTGCCGACCGGGCGCCTCGGAATCGCCGGCCCGGGCCGGCCGGCGGCTCCGCGTCAGGCCGCCGAGCGCGTGAAGCGCAGGGTGGCGGTGATCGTCGTCAGGCCGCCCATCATGCCGAGCTGGTTCGTGGTCATGCCGAACTCCGTCCGGTCGACGGTGAACGTGGCGTCCAGGGTGACCGCGTCACCGTCCGCCCGGCTCACGCGCGCGGTGAAGCTCTGCGGCCGGCCGACCCCGAGCACCGTCAACTGCCCGGACACCTTGGCGGTTCCGTCGGAGCCGAGTTCGGCGGACCGGACGGCGAAGGTGATCTCGGGGTGCTTGTCGGTGTCGAAGAAGTCGGCGCTGCGCAGGTGGTCGTCCCGCTTGGCGTTCTTGGTGTCGATCGACGCCGCGTCGAGGGTCAGGGTGCCGGTGACGGTGCCGTCGGCGGCGACCTCGCCCCCACCGCCGACCGTGGCGAAGACGCCCTTGACGGTGACCAGGCCCCACACCGACTTGTGCTTGACGGCGACGGTGGAGGCAGCCGCGTCGAGCTGCCACAGTCCGGTTTCCACGGCGACGGTCATGGCGGTTCTCCTTGGTGTTTCACATCTGGATGGGGACGGTGGCCACGCTAGCCGGTTATCCAAATCTGAACAACATGGTCGTACAAATTTGGACCAGAGATACACTCGACGCATGGCAGACTCCGCTGATCACCCCGCCGACCTGCCCGCATGCCCGTCCGCCCAGGGCGCCGGGGCCGGTCTGCTGCCGCCCGAGCTGCGCGGCTGGATGCTGCTGCTCGCCGCGACCGGCGCGGTGGAACAGCGGCTGCGCTCGGTGGTCAAGGAGCGGCTCGACGTCTCGCACGACGAGTTCCTGGTCCTGTGCCTCCTCGCGGAGCAGCCCCGCAGCGGGCTGCGCATGACCCGCGTCGCCGAGTTGCTGGGGCGGCCCAAGACCCGCCTGACCTATCAGATCGCCTGCCTCCAGCACGCCGGCCTCGTCACCCGCAAGTCGGTGTGCGGGGACAAGCGCGGTGTCGAGGTGGCCCTCACCGAGAAGGCCCGCGGCCTGCTCCGGGAAGCGTCGGGCGTCCTCGCCGAGACGGTGACGGGAGCCCTGGCCCATGTGATGGGCCCGGAGCAGTGCGCGGCGATGGCCGGCCTCATGCCGAACGGCGGCACGAACCCGGCTCCCGCCCCGGAGCCGGACGTGGAGTCGGCTCCGGAGCCGGACCGGGAGCCCGAGTCGGAGTCGGACCCGGAGCGGGGTCAGGAGTTGAAGCCGGAGCTGGAACCGGAGTCCGCCGCCGTCGCCGACTGAATCCGGACGCCACTCAGGGAGAGTCCGGCCAGGCACGAGTCCATCTGGGTACAAGTCCGTCGCGGGCGGCGCGGCACAAGTCTGCCCCGGGGCACATCGGCCCCGGGGCAGCTAGGCGGTCGGCCCGCCCTACCGGCCCGCGCTACCGGGAGGCGGCGTCCGAGTACTTCCCGTCCCTCTCGGCGGACGGGGACGAGGTGGCGGACGGGGACGAGGAGGGGGCGGACGGGGACGTGTGGGCGGCCTCGTCCACTGCGCCCGCCTCCCGCGTGCGCTCCGCGCAGGCATCGGTCTCGACGCCGGCATCGGTCTCGACGTCGGCATCGGTCTCGACGCCGGCATCGGTCTCGACGTCGGCATCGGCCTTGCGGCCGGGCAGGACTGCGAGCACGATCATCGTGCCCGCGGCCATGATGATCCCGCCGATCAGGCTGGTCCGGGCGACACCGTGGGCGAAGGCCTCGTGCACGGCGTCGGCGAGGGCCTGCGCCTGCCGGGCCCCGCCGGCGGGATCCTTCGCGACCCGCTCGGCGACGGCGAGGCCGCCACCCACCGAGTCCTTGGCGGTGTCCAGCGCGGCGGCCGGCAGGTTGCCGCCGACCAGTTCGGCCAGCCGGTCGCGGTACGCCGTACCGAGGAGCGAGCCGAGGACGGCGATGCCGAGGGAGCCGCCCAGCTCCAGCGCGGTGTCGTTGGCGCCGCCGCCCACGCCCAGCTCGCTCTCCGGGAACGAGCCCATGATCGTGTCGGTGGCCGGGGAGACGCTCAGGCCGATCGCGAAGCCCAGCATGAGCATCGGCGCGAGGAAGTCCGCGTACGTGGAGCCCGAGTCGATCCGGGTGAGCAGGAAGACTCCGGCGGTGCCGATCACCATGCCGGCGACGACCATGGCCCGCACGCCCAGCTTCGGGGTGAGCCGTCCGGTCGCAGCGGCGCCCAGGAAGACGGCACCGGCCAGCGGCAGCAGTCGTACGCCGGTCTCCAGCGCGTCGTAGTCCAGTACGAACTGGAGGAACTGGGTGGCGTAGTAGATCGCGCCGAAGGTGCCGAAGAAGAAGAACAGCACCGCGAGCATCGAACCGCTGAAGGGCCGCGTCCGGAACCTGCGGACGTCCAGCATCGGATGCGGGTGCCGCAGTTCCCAGGCCACGAATCCGGCCAGTCCGACCGCGGCGACGACGGCGGCGGCGACCGGTCCGGTACCCCAGCCGAAGTGCGGGCCCTCGATGGTCGCGTAGACCAGCGAGCCGACGGAGACGATCGACAGCAGGCCGCCGACGTAGTCGATCCGGCCCATGCCCGCCGCCTTGGACGGCGGGACCAGCGCGAGCGCGCCGACGACGGCGACGAGCGCGATGGGCACGTTGATCAGGAACGTCGAGCCCCAGGCGTGGTCCTGGAGGAGCCAGCCGGCGACCAGCGGGCCGACGGCGATGGCCAGCCCGGAGGTGGCGGTCCAGGCCGTGATGGCCTTCGCCCGTTCACGTCGCGGGAAGATCGCCACCAGCAGGGACAGCGTGGCCGGCATGACGACCGCCGCGCCGATCCCCATGACCGCACGGGCCGTGATGACGAGTTCGGTCCGGTCGACGAGGCTGCCCATCACCGACCCGCCGGCGAAGACGAGCAGACCGGTGAGGAGAGCCCCGCGGCGGCTGTACTTGTCGCCGATCGAGCCGAGAACGAGCATCAGCGCGGCGTACGGAACGGTGTAACCGTCGATCACCCACTGGAGGTCGCTGCTACTCAGCCCCAGATCCCTGGTCATGTCCGGCGCCGCCACGATCAACGACGTGTTCGCCATGACCACGATCAGCAGACTCAGACAGAGCACGATCAGCGCCGACCAGCGCTTGGCGTACGGCCCGGTCATCTTGTCGACCGGCGTGCGGACGGGGAAGGGCATGGAGGGCTCCTCAAGGGGACGAGTTAATTGCCCACTGACGTGCAGAGTATTTTATTACCCACTGATGTGCAAATAAGGCCCTGACGGGCTGCTGTTCGGAGAACCGGGCGGTCGGCGACGGACGGCGGGCAGCGGGCAGCGGGCAGCGAAGATCGCGCGATACACCGGACGATCACCGCTACTGACCAACCGTCACCAGGCCACGCCCACACCAGTCCTGACGCAGACGCAAGCGCAGACGCAGAAGCAGCCATGGGCACTGCTACCGGCACCGGCACTCCGAGTGCCCCCGTGTGCTCCGCCCTCACCCCAGGGGCACGTATGCCCGCCGGGACGGCTCAGGCGCCGGACCGCCCGGTCGCCGTGCTCGCCGCATCGGCAGCCGCCGCGGCTGCGACGTCGTCCACGACGCCCCTGGCCCGCTCCTCCGGAACACCGGCCGCGATGAGCGTGACGACGGCGGTACGCGTACCGTCGTCCTCCAGCGCGCCGGCGTTGACCTGCTCCAGCAGCGCGATGTGCATGCCCTCCAGGCCGGCGCTCAGCACCGCGGGCGGCAGATGCGGGTGGAAGACGCCGTCCCGCTGACCGCGCGCGAGGATCGCGGTGACCTCGTCGCGGGCGGGGGCGAGGAGGCCGGCCACCCGCTCGATGCCCAGGTCGCGCTGGGCCAGCGCGAGGAGCAGCCGGTAACGGTCGCCCACCGGCCAGATCGAGTACACGAAGTGCGCGAGCGCCCGTTCGGCCGGCTCCTCGGGCCGGACCGCGACCTCCAGCACGCCCCGCAGCGCCTCGGACGCCTCCTCCGCGAGCGCCTCCAGCAGGGCCGCGCGGCCGGGGAAGTGACCGAAGAGCGTCCGGCGTACGACGCCCGAGGCCCGGGCGATCTCCTCCAGGGTGACGTCCGGGTTGCGGCCCAGCTCCTGGCGGGCCGTGGCCAGGATGCGCGCCCGGTTGGACCGCGAATTGCGCCGCTGCGGCTCGCGGGCCACGGAGTGGGTCACGGAAAACCTCGGATGGTTCGGTGCGGACGAACGGACGAACGGACGCCCATTGTCGCGGATCCCCGCGACGAAGGGGTCCCGGGCGCCCCACCCACGGAGATCAACGCCCCACTGAGAGGGCGGCCGACCCTGTCGTAGGTGTGGGTCGCCTTGCCGCCCGCCGCCTCGGCTCCGGAGGCGAGCCTCACCCGTACCTCACGACGCCGAGCGTCAGGAGATGGGGAACCAGGCCGACAGGCGCTTGGCAATGGCCGGTACATCGATGTAGTCCTGCGCGACTTCCTCGACGAACGGGCCGGCAAGGGAGACGGATGGCGGAGCGGTACCGGCGCTGACGCCGTTGAACCGCAGGAAGACACGCATGGCAAGCCAGGCGATGGGCTTGTTGCCGTCGATCAGCGCGTGATTGCGGGCGACGGAGTGCAGCAGAGCCGCGGCCTTCTCGTGCAGCGTGGGGTACAACTCGGCTCCGAACACGTTCGTCCGGGGTCGCTCGATCGCCGACACCAGAAGGCCCATGTCACGCACGCTGTGCTCGGTACCGTTGACCGTGCGGGCGATGGCCAGGATCTCGTCGAGCTGGATGTAGCGCACGTCGGTCACTTCAGGTAATCCAGGATCTCCGCATCGCTGTCCATGAGCTCGGCCAGGACATCCTCGACCTTCAACTCGGCCCGGTTCTGGGCGTCACGGATGGCCTCAATGGCAAGTTCCTGCTTGCTGCGGCCCTCCCGACGAGCACGCTCGGTGAGCTTCGCGTCCAGGTCGTCGGGAAGTCGGAGTGTCATCGCCATACGGAGATGATACCAGTCAGGTATCAATCGGCGCGGTCGGGCCGCGCCCTCGGCTCCGCGGGGCGTGGGACCAGGCGGCCTGTGCGCATCGCCACCGCGGAGGCCCGGTGGAGACCAGCAAAAAACCGCAGGTCAGACCCCCTTCGTGAGGGGCTCCAAGATCGCCACGCACTCCACGTGATGCGTCATCGGGAACAGGTCGAACGCGCGGAGCGTCCGCACCTTGTAGCCGCCGTCGCGGAAGTACGCCAGGTCGCGGGCGAGGGCCGCCGGGTCGCAGGCCACGTAGGCGATCCGGCGGGCGCCCAGCGACGACAGGTGCTCGACGGTCTTCTTGCCGGCCCCCGCGCGCGGCGGGTCGAGGACGATCAGGTCGACCTCGCCGATGCCGGTGCGGGGCAGCACGCTCTCGACCTTGCCCTGCTCGATCCGCACCCGCTCGAAGCCGGCGAGGTTGTGCCGGGCGTCCTCGACGGCGCGCTTGCCGGACTCGATGCCGAGGACCGCGCCCTTCTCGCCGAGCCGGTCCGCGAGGGCGCCGGCGAACAGGCCCACGCCGCAGTACAGGTCGAGCGCCATCTCGCCCTTGCGCGGCAGCAGGCCCTGCATGACCGCCTTGACGAGGGTGTCGGCGGCCTGCGGGTGGACCTGCCAGAAGCCGCCGCTGCCGACCCGGTGCGTCCGGCCGTCGGCGCGCTCGCGCACGAACGCCCGGCCGTGCACGCGGTGGATGCCGCCGTCGTGCTCGTCGACGCGCATGACGGAGACGGGCCGGTCGAGCTCGACGAGGGGAAGACGGGCGCCGGGCCGGGGTTCGAGGATCACCATGCGGTCCTGGGAGCCGGTCGCGGCGATCGCCTCGACGGAGGCCATGCCCGACCAGTCGCGGTCCTCGATGCCCAGCTCGCTGACGCCCGGCGCCGCGATCATGCAGTGCTCGATCGGCTCGACCTCGTGCGAGCGGTGGCGCCGCAGGCCCGCGTTGCCGTCGGCGTCCACCGCGTACTGGACGCGGGTGCGCCACGAGGGCACCTCGCCGGCCGGGACCTTGTCGCCCTCGGCCGGCATGACCGTGCCGTCCCAGCCGGCCTCCTCGGGCGTGAGGCCCGCGAGCCGCAGCATCTGCTCGGCGACGACCTCGCCCTTGAGCCGGCGCTGGGCGCCCGGCTTGGCGTGCTGCCAGTCGCAGCCGCCGCAGCGACCGGGGCCGGCGTACGGGCAGGGCGCCTCGACCCGGTCCTTGGACGCTTCCAGGACCCGCACCGCGTCCGCGCGCAGGAACCGGGCCCCTTCCTCGCCCTCGGTCACCCGGGCCACGACCCGCTCGCCGGGCAGCGTGTGCCGGACGAAGAGGACCTGGCCGGCTTCCGTTCGGGCGATGCAGTGGCCGCCGTGGGCGACGGGGCCGATCTCGACCTCGTACTCCTGCCCGACGAGCGACACCGCCTGCGACTTCTTCGGTTCTGCCTGCATGGCGGGGTGACTCCACAACGTCGAACGAGGAACGGCCGGACAACAGCCCACCAGTCTACGTGGCTGTCGTCCGGCCGTTCACCATGCGCCCGCGTCAGTCCTTCGGGTCCGGCCCCGAGGGTCCCGCGCCCTTGCCGGAACCCTTGTTCCCGGCGGAACCCGACGCCTCACCCGCGCCGCCCGGCGAGGTGCCCGCGCCCGACGGCTCCTTGGGCCGCCCCTCCTGCAACGGTCCACGGCGCACCGCACCCGGAGCGTTCCACTCCGAGCGCCTGCGGGCCCGCTTCTTCGCCGCCTCCGAGGACTGGAGCTGGTACGGGACGGACGTGACCATGATGCCCGGCGTGAACAGCAGCCGGCCCTTGAGCCGCAGCGCGCTCTGGTTGTGCAGCAGGTGCTCGTACCAGTGCCCGACCACGTACTCCGGGATGATCACGGACACGGCGTCGCGCGGCGACTCCTGGCGCAGGCTCTTGACGTACTCGATGACCGGCCGGGTGACCTCGCGGTAGGGCGAGTCCAGGACCTTCAGCGGTACGTCGATCCCGCGCCGTTCCCACTCGTCGCGCAGTGTCTTCGTCTCGGCCGGGTCGACGTTGACGGTGAGCGCCTCCAGGGTGTCGGAGCGCATCAGCTTGGCGTAGGCGAGGGCCCGCAGCGTCGGACGGTGGATCTTGGAGATGAGCAGCACGGAGTGGACGCGCGAGGGCCGGACTGTGTCGTCGCTGGGTCCCTCGGGAGCGGCGATCTCCGCGGAGACGCCGTCGTAGTGGCGGCGGATCGCGGTCATCGTCCCGTAGAAGATGACCATGCCGAGCAGGGCGACCCAGGCGCCGTGCGTGAACTTGGTGACCAGGACGACGACCAGCACCAGGCCGGTGAAGAAGGCGCCGAAGGTGTTGATCGCGCGGGAGCGGACCATGTGACGGCGCTTGAGCTGGTCGGTCTCGGTCGCCAGGAGGCGGTTCCAGTGCCGGACCATGCCGATCTGGCTGAGCGTGAACGACACGAACACACCGACGATGTACAGCTGGATCAGGCGCGTGGAGTCGGCGCCGTAGATGACGACGAGCAGGGTGGCGGCCCCGGCGAGCAGCACGATGCCGTTGGAGAAGGCGAGCCGGTCGCCGCGGGTGTGCAGCTGGCGGGGCAGGTAGCGGTCCTGGGCGAGGATCGAGCCGAGCACCGGGAAGCCGTTGTAGGCGGTGTTGGCCGCCAGGAACAGCACCAGGGCAGTGGCCGCGGCCAGCACGATGAACAGGAAGCTGCCCTTGCCGAAGACGGCCTCGGCGACCTGGGTGATCACCGGGTTCTGGACGTAGTCGGCGCCGACGGCGACACCGTTGTGCAGCAGGTCTGCGGCCGGGTTCTCGGCCATCCGCACATCGGTCACCAGGGCCAGGACGATGATGCCGCAGAACATGGTGACGGCCAGCAGGCCCATCGCCGCGAGGGTGCTCGCCGCGTTTTTCGACTTGGGCTTGCGGAATGCGGGGACGCCGTTGGAGATGGCCTCGACACCCGTGAGCGCCGCACAGCCGGAGGAGAAGGCGCGCAGCAGCAGGAAGACGAGGGCGAAGCCGGCCAGGCCCTGGTGCTCGGCCTTGATGGTGTACTCGGCCGTCGGCGCGCGCATGGTGTCGTCGAGGACGAGGCCGCGGAAGGCGCCCCAGGCGATCATGATGAAGACGCCCGCGACGAACACGTAGGTCGGGATCGCGAAGAGCTTGCCGGACTCCTTGACGCCGCGCAGGTTCATCAGCGTCAGCAGCACGATCACGCCGACCGCGCAGGCCACCTTGTGCTCGACGACGAAGGGGATCGCGGAGCCGAGGTTCTCGATGCCGGAGGCGATGGAGACGGCGACGGTCAGGACGTAGTCGACGAGCAGCGCGCTCGCGACCGTCAGGCCGGCCTTGGGGCCGAGGTTGGTGGTGGCCACCTCGTAGTCGCCACCGCCACTGGGGTAGGCGTGGACGTTCTGCCGGTAGGAGGCGACCACCGTGAACATCAGCACGACGACCGCGAGGGCGATCCACGGGCTGAAGTGGTAGGCCGACACGCCCGCGATGGACAGGACCAGCAGTACCTCCCCGGGCGCGTAGGCCACGGAGGACAGCGGGTCGGAAGCGAAAACGGGTAGGGCGATGCGCTTCGGCAGGAGCGTTTCTCCGAGCCGATCACTGCGCAGTGCACGCCCGATCAGAATTCGTTTGGGCACGTCGGTCAGTTTGGACACAACAGAGGATCGTAGGCCTTCGAACACGGGGCCGCCCACCCTCCCCCACCCTCAGCCGGGTGACGGGGTGCCACGTCTGCCTCCCGGGTGAAATCGGCCGGGGCCGCGCTGCGGATTCCGTGGCCGCACCGATGCCCATGTCTATATGACAATCCCTGCCCGCTGCCGCCCCTCGGAGGGTCCATGCACACGACCGCGGAGATCATCGGCGCCGTCGGCACCCTCGTCGGCCTCGGAATCCTTACCTTCCTCAGTCTGTGGAGCATCAGCCGCCGCTGATCACGTGAAGCGTGCACGGGGGTGCCCTGCGCCGACCGCGCGTGTGTAGCTTGGTCGACGGTCTGAGACCCTGTTCAAAGCCAGGCCAGAGTTTTTTATTTACTTCTTGACTTCTTGACCCTCGGAAGGACGGTCGTGCACATCGTCATCATGGGCTGCGGCAGAGTGGGTTCCGCTCTCGCCCAGACCCTGGAGCAACAGGGGCACACGGTCGCCGTGATCGACCAGGACCCCACCGCCTTCCGACGACTGGGCTCCGGTTTCGGTGGCCGGCGGGTCACCGGAGTCGGCTTCGACCAGGACACCCTGCGCGAAGCGGGCATCGAGGAGGCCGGCGCGTTCGCCGCCGTGTCCAGCGGCGACAACTCCAACATCATCGCCGCCCGGGTGGCCCGCGAGATGTTCGGCATCGAGAACGTCGCCGCCCGTATCTACGACCCCCGCCGCGCCGAGGTCTACCAGCGCCTGGGCATCCCCACGGTCGCGACGGTCCGCTGGACCGCCGACCAGATGCTGCGCCGTCTGCTCCCCTCGGGCGCCGAGCCGCTGTGGCGCGACCCGACCGGCGGCGTCCAGCTCGCCGAGGTGCACGCCTCCGCGTCCTGGGTCGGCCACAAGATCAGCAAGCTCCAGGAGGAGACGGGCGTCCGGGTGGCGTTCCTCACCCGCCTCGGCGAGGCGATGCTGCCGACCTCGCAGACGGTGCTCCAGGAGGGCGACCTCGTGCACGTGATGCTGCGCAGCGACGAGGTCGAGAAGGTCGAGGCCTCGTTCGCCGAGGGCCCCAAGGAGGACGGTCACTGATGAGGGTCGCCATTGCCGGAGCCGGCGCCGTCGGCCGCTCGATCGCGGGCGAGCTGCTGGAGAACGGTCACGAGGTGCTGCTCGTGGACAAGGCGCCGACCGCCATCTCGGTCGAGCGCGTCCCGCAGGCGGAGTGGCTGCTGGCCGACGCCTGCGAGATCACCTCCCTCGACGAGGCGGCCCTCCAGCGCTGCAACGTCGTGATCGCCGCGACCGGCGACGACAAGGTCAACCTGGTCGTCTCGCTGCTGGCCAAGACGGAGTACGGCGTCCCGCGGGTCGTCGCCCGGGTGAACAACCCCAAGAACGAGTGGCTCTTCAACGAGTCCTGGGGCGTGGACGTCGCCGTCTCGACCCCGCGTCTGATGTCGGCCCTGGTCGAGGAGGCGGTGAGCGTCGGCGACCTGGTCCGGCTGCTCCGCTTCAGCCACGGCGACGCCAACCTCGTCGAGCTGACCCTGCCCGAGGAGTCGGCCCTGGCCGGCACCCAGGTCGGCGATGTGGAGTGGCCGGAGGACACCTCGCTGGTGACGATCATCCGCGGCACCCGGGTCCTCACCCCGACCCGCGAGGACTCCCTCGAACCGGGCGACGAGCTGCTCTTCGTGGCCGCGCAGGCCAGGGAGGAACAACTCGAGGACCTCCTGTCGGTCCGCAAGGACGACACCGGCCGCTGAGCCAGGAGCGACACGTGTGAGGGGGGCGCCCGGAAAATTCCGGACGCCCCCCTCACACGTGTATGCGTCCCTCAGCCAGTCGGCCGTCCGAGGGCAGGCAGGCCCCACCAGCCCGTCCGACGCCCGAGCACAGGCCCTGCCCATCCAGCCCGTCCGGCGTTTGAGGACGAGCCCCGTTCAGGGGCGAAGGGGGGTCTGGGGGCACAGCCCCCAGGGCCGGCCACCCCGGCCCCGGGACCTAACCCTCCCGACGGTGCCGCCCACCAGCCTCCGAAGCCTCCCCGCCAGCGCCAGCGTCAGAGCCAGCGGCCGCAGCCGCGGCCTTCTCCTCCGCCTCCATCTCCGCGAACACGTCGATCGGCGCGGGCGCCTTCGCGAGGAAGACCCAGGTCAGCCACACGGCGAGCAGGAACGGCGGGATCTTCAGGGCGATCAGCACCCAGCCCAGCTGCGCGGTGTCGGCCCACCAGTACAGCGGGAAGAGGATCGCGCACTTCGCGAGCAGGATCAGCCCCCAGGCCCAGCTGGCCTTGGCGTACGCCTTCTTACGGCCCGGGTTGCGGGTGCGCCAGGAGAGGTTCTCCTTGAAGACCGGGCCCAGGATCAGGCCGATCAGCGGCACCCCGCACAACGTCGTGATGATGTAGGCGAGGGCCAGGCCCAGCGTGTAGAGCATGCCCGGCAGATAGAAGTCCTTGGCGTTGCCGGTCATCATCGCGAAGACGACGCCGAACGCGACCCCGAAGACCCCGCTGAAGGCGTGCTTGACGGTGTCCTTCCTCGCCAGGCGGACCACGACCAGGACCAGCGACACCGCGAGCGCGGCGATCGCGGACATGTGCAGGTCCTTGTTGATCGTGAAGATCGTGACGAAGAGCAGGCCGGGCACGACCGTCTCGACCATGCCCCGCACCCCGCCGAACGCGTCGAAGAGCGCGGCCTCGGTCACCGCCCGGGCGTCGGCCTCGGTCCTGTCGGCCGTGGTCGTGTCTTCGGTCGGCTTGTCGAGCGACGTCACCGGCTACTCCCTACCCAGGGGTCTCAGTTCGTACTTCGGGTTGAACAGCACCCGGCGGCCCCGGCTCATGGAGACCCGACCCGATGCGATGAGCCTGCGCCCCGGCTCTATGCCGACTATGGAGCGCCTGCCCAGCCACACCACGTCCAACGCGGCACTGCCGTCGAACAACTCGGCCTCCAGGGCCGGGACTCCGGCACGTGGCCGGAGGGTGACCGTGCGCAAGGTACCAGTAACCGTAACGATCTGGCGGTCCTGGCAGTCCCCGATGCGGGTGCAGCCGGTCGTCGCGGTGTCCTCTCGCAGCTCCTCGGACTCCAGGTCCTCCTGCGACGAGGAGAGCCGGTCGAGCATGCGCCGGAACCGGCCCACCGGCTTTTCGGAACGAGGAACAGCACTCATGTCTGAAAGCGTACCGGGGCACACCCGCCGCGCCGTAGCCACGACCCCGGACCTGCCGCTAGCGCTCGAACCGGTACCCCATCCCGGGTTCGGTGACGAAATGCCGCGGGTGCGAGGGGTCCGCCTCCAGCTTGCGTCTCAGCTGCGCCATGTACACGCGCAGATAGTTGGTCTCCGTCCCGTACGAGGGTCCCCAGACCTCCTGGAGCAGCTGCTTCTGGCCGACCAGACGGCCGGTGTTGCGCACCAGCACCTCCAGCAGGTGCCACTCCGTGGGGGTCAGCCGCACGTCCTTGCCCGCCCGGTTGACCTTCTTGGCGGCCAGATCGACGGTGAACCCGTCGGTCTCCACCAGCACCTCGTCCTCACCGCCGCCGGCGGGTTCGGCCCTGCGGACGGCCGCGCGCAGCCGGGCCAGCAGCTCGTCCATGCCGAACGGCTTGGTGACGTAGTCGTCGGCGCCCGCATCGAGCGCCTCCACCTTCTCGTCCGAGGAGTGCCGTGCCGACAGCACCAGGATCGGCACCCTGGTCCAGCCGCGCAGCCCCCTGATGACCTCGACGCCGTCCATGTCCGGCAGCCCCAGGTCGAGGACGACGACGTCGGGATGCCGGGCCGCGGCGAGCCGCAGGGCGGTGGCGCCGTCGTGGGCCGCGTCGACCTCGTACTTGCGGGCCTTGAGGTTGATCACGAGGGCGCGGACGATCTGCGGCTCGTCGTCGACCACGAGCACCCTCGTGGGGGCCTGGGGTGTCCCCCCAGCCGGGCTCAGCATGGGGCGTGCCTTTCGGGTTGCGCGGGGTGTTCGGGGTGCGCGGGGTGTCGGGGCTGTGCCGGGTGTTCGGGTCGCTCGGGGCCTGCCCGGTCGTCGTCGGGTCGTACGGGGCCGTCGGGTCGGGCGGGGTCGCACTCGGGGCGGGGGCCCGCCGCACGGACCGTGAGGACCATGGTGAGGCCGCCGCCCGGGGTGTCCTCGGCGCTGAGCGTGCCGCCCATGGCCTCGGCGAAACCGCGCGCGACCGCGAGTCCCAGGCCCACCCCGGCCCCGCGCGGGGCGTCGCCGTACCGCTGGAACGGTTCGAATATCCGCTCCTTGGCTTCGTCGGGAACGCCGGGCCCGCGGTCCACCACGCGCACCTCGACCCGGTCGGACAGGGCGCTCGCCGAGACCAGCACGGGTTCGCCGCCGGGCCCGTACTTGACCGCGTTCTCCACGAGGTTGGCGACCGACCGCTCCAGCAGTCCCGCGTCCACCGCGACCATGGGCAGCGTCTCGGGGATGTCCAGCTCCACGGACTCGGACGGGTCCGGCACCCCGCCGAGCGCCATGGGCACCACCTCGTCGAGGTCGACCTCCCGGATGATCGGCGTGACCGTGCCTGTCTGGAGGCGGGACATGTCCAGCAGGTTGCCCACCAGGTGGTCGAGGCGGTCCGCGCCCTCCTCGATGCCTTCCAGCAGCTCCGCCCGGTCCTCCTCCGACCAGGCGACGTCCTCGGATCTGAGGCTCGACACCGCCGCCTTGATCCCGGCCAGCGGGGTCCGCAGGTCATGGCTCACGGCGGCCAGCAGGGCCGTACGGATGCGGTTGCCCTCGGCCAGGGCGCGGGCCCGGTCGGCCTCCTCCTGGAGGCGCCGGCGGTCCAGCACGACGACGGCCTGCGCGGCGAAGGCGGCGAGCACCCGGCGGTCCTCCGCGGGCAGCACCCGGCCGGTGAGGGCCAGCGCCATGCGGTCGCCGACCGGAACGTCCACGTCGGCGTCCTCGGGGCGCTCCACCGGCCGGCCGAACCCGACGTGTCCCGCGCGGGTCCACGGCGCTCGGCCCTCCGCCCGCTCCAGCAGCGCGGCCGACTCCATCCCGAAGGTCTCGCGCACCCGCTCCAGGAGCGCCTCCAGGCTGGTCTCGCCCCGCAGGACGCTGCCGGCCAGGTAGGACAGGATCTCGGACTCGGCCCGCAGCCGGGCCGCCTGGTGCGTACGCCGGGCCGCCAGGTCGACCACCGACGCCACGGACACCCCGACCCCGACGAAGATCACGATGGCGACGATGTTCTTCGGGTCGGCGATCGTCCACCGGTGCAGGGGCGGTGTGTAGAAGTAGTTCAGCAGGAGCGAGCCGACCGCAGCCGAGGCCAGGGCCGGCAGCAGCCCGCCGAGCAGGGCCGCGGCCACCGTCACCGCCAGGAAGAGCAGCATGTCGTTGGCGAGGCCGAGGTCGACGGTGTTCAGCAGCACCGCGAGCAGCACCGGACCCGCCACACCGACCAGCCAGCCCCAGATGATCCGGGCCCGCCCGAGCCGGGCGCCCCGGGCCACCGGGAGCCCGCGCCCCTTGGCGACCTCGTCGTGCGTGACGATGTGCACGTCGAGGTCGGACCCCGACTCCCGGGCGACCGTGGCGCCGACGCCCGGTCCGAAGACGTACTGCCAGGCCTTGCGGCGCGAGGAGCCGAGCACGATCTGTGTGGCGTTGACACCCCGCGCGAAGGCCAGCAGGGCGGCCGGGATGTCGTCGCCGACGACGTGGTGGAAGGTGCCGCCCAGGTCCTCCACGAGGGTGCGCTGAACCGCCAGTTCCTTGGGCGAGGCGGAGGTCAGTCCGTCGCTGCGCGCGATGTACACGGCCAGTACCTCGCCGCCCGCGCCCTTCTCCGCCAGTCGCGCCGCCCGCCGGATCAGGGTGCGTCCCTCGGGGCCGCCGGTGAGGCCGACCACGATCCGCTCGCGCGAGCCCCAGATCGCCGACACCCGGTGTTCGCTGCGGTACTGCTTCAGGTACTCGTCGACCCGGTCGGCCACCCAGAGCAGGGCGAGCTCCCGCAGGGCGGTGAGGTTGCCGGGCCGGAAGTAGTTGGACAGCGCCGCGTCGACCTTGTCCGGCTTGTAGATGTTGCCGTGCGCCATCCGCCGCCGCAGCGCCTCCGGCGACATGTCCACGAGCTCGATCTGGTCGGCGCGCCGCACGAAGTCGTCGGGCACCGTCTCCTGCTGCCGCACCCCGGTGATCGACTCGACGACGTCGCCGAGGGACTCCAGATGCTGGATGTTGACGGTCGAGACCACGTCGACGCCGGCGGCGAGCAGCGCCTCCACGTCCTGCCAGCGCTTGGCGTTGCGCGAGCCCGGGACGTTGGTGTGGGCCAGTTCGTCCACCAGGGCGACGTGCGGGGCGCGGGCGAGGACCGCGTCCACGTCCATCTCGGTGAAGGCGCCGCCCCGGTACTCCAGCTCGCGGCGCGGGACCTCCTCGAGGCCGTGCAGCATCACCTCGGTGCGCGGGCGCCCGTGGTGCTCCACGAACGCCACCACGCAGTCCGTACCGCGCTCCACCCTGCGGTGCGCCTCGGACAGCATCGCGTACGTCTTGCCCACGCCGGGTGCCGCACCGAGGTAGATCCGAAGCTTTCCGCGTGCCATGGCCTCATTGTCTTCCAGCTACTGCCGCGTACGACTGACGTGTACGCAGCGTCGACCTTACGGCCAACAGTTCGGACATAGGGGACGAGCCGGAGGGTGCGGGACGCCTTTGACGCAACCCTGACGCCTCCGGAGGGCAGCCGCGCCCTCACCCCTACATCGGACGAGCCCCCCGGATCGGTTCAGGCGATCCGGGGGGCTCGGTTGTGGCGGATCGCTTCACGCGGGGTTGTCCCCGTGGGTGAGCGTCTCCCAGGCCACGAAGAGGTTGTTGCTGCCGGCCGGGCGGTTCTGCTGGGTCAACGTCTGGGTGTTGCTCATCGCGATGCCCAGCCGGTTGTGCAGCGCGTTGTAGCCGACCTCGGTCACGGGTCCGAGTCCCAGGTTCAGGGAGCCTGCGCACAGCCAGCTCGGGACGGCCGCGCCGAGCTGGTACTTGGCCTGGAACCCGAGCGCCTGCCGCAGCCGTTCCCCGACGTCGGTGCCGTACAGGTCCTGGCCCTGGATCCGGCTGGTCTCGGCCACGTGCGAGATCGCGGAGATGCCGTACCCGGTGTGGGTGAAGTCGCGGCAGGTCTCCTGGGTGAGGCCGGTGACGAAGGTGCCCTGTCCCTGCCAGTACGCGACGATCTTGTCCCGGGTGTTCAGGTTCTGGCTCGCCACGGTCTTCGGCAGTTCGCCGTCGGAGGCCAGGTAGACGTAGGCGGCCGTGCGGGCGCGGAACTTCGCCATGGCCTTGTCGTACGACGTCCGGTCCTCCAGGAAGACGGAGATGCCGATCGCGGCCTCCGTCATGGACAGTTCCCAGTTGCCGTTGGAGTTGGATCCGTTGATGACCTCGGGCAGGTAGACGTCCCGGAGCATGGCCGCGAAGCGTCCGGAGCCCGGCCAGGTCCCGGTGTAGGTGTACTTGACGATCTCGGCGGCCCTCGGCCAGGACGAGCCGGCCCAGCCGGTCTGGAGGGGCGCGTTGCTGTTGGTGTGGTCCTTGATCACGGCCGACCAGGCGTCCATCAGCTCGATGGCCTTCTTCGCGTACCGCTCGTCCCGTGTGACGTACCAGGCGAGCGCGTCGGTGTAGGCGGCGAGCGCGTCCTCCCGCTCGTCCGTGCAGCCGTAGTTCGGGTTGGAGTAGGAGCCGCACTCGACCACGGCCCGGGGCTTGGGCGTGCGGCTCAGGCTCGCGTACTTGCTCGCCAGGAGCTGGTCGAAGGCGCCCTTCCAGGGCTGGGCCACGGCGTCGACCTTGCCGCGGACGAAGTCCAGCTGCGCCCGGGAGACCGTCACTCCGGGGTGGACGAAGGTGGTGGGGGCGGCTTCGGCACGGGGGACGTTGGAGGGCGCCAGGACCCCCAGGACCAGGGCGGTGACGGTGACCAGGAAAGCGGTTCGACGCACGGCAGCTCCGTTCTCGTTCGCGTATATGAACAGAGAGCGCCCTTATGAACTCAGGCGTTCGCACGGACCGTAGGTCCAGACCAATAGGCCGTCAAGGGTTCACACACGAGAAGCAAGCGGGACGCGTACACGACAAGGTCTTGGGCGAAGGGCGGACCTGGCGAAGGGCCGCACCCCGAGCGGGGTGCGGCCCTTCGCGGCCGTTCGTCTCGCCGTCGTGGCTAGCGGACCTCGGTGATCTCCGGTCCGCGCTGCAACTGACCCATGCCACCGGAGAAGCGGGAGCTCTCGTCCTGCTGCTGCACGCCCTCGGGGACCATCTGCGCGTCGTTCGGCAGCTTGAGGACGATCGGGTCGCGGGGCGCCATCGGGCCCTCGCCGCGGACCACGACCGTGTCCCGGAAGATCTGCTCGAGCAGACCGGCCGCCTGCGGCTGCACCGCGCCCTGCCCGGAGATCACCCCGCGCAGGAACCAGCGGGGCCCGTCCACGCCGACGAAGCGCACGACGTGGAAGCCGCCCGTGCCGTCCGGCAGCTGCACCGGGACCTGGGCACGCAGTTCCCAGCCCAGGGGTCCCTCGACCTCGTCGATGATGCCGCCCTGCTGAGTGATGCCGGAGCCGATCTCCTCGCGGACCTCGCCCCAGATGCCCTCGCGCTTGGGAGCGGCGAAGGCCTGGAGCTGGATGGCGCTGTCCCGCAGGACGACGGTCGCCGCGACGATCGCGTCGCCCGCTACCTCGACCCGCAGTTCCATGCCGTCGACCCCGGGCACGAAGATCCCGCCGAGGTCCACACGGCCCTCGGCGGGGTCGCGCACCTCCGAGTCGTCCCAGGGCCCGTCGGGCCTCGGCTCCGGCTCGAGCCGCACCCGCTCGCGCTCGCCCTCTGCCTCGTCCGCCTCAGCGTCGACACTGTCGACGACCTGCTCGGCCTCGCCGGCCGCGTCCTCGGCGGCACCCTTCTTCTTGCGACGTCCGAACACGTCACTGTCCTTCCCGGTCGGATACGACCGAAGCGTATCGATTCCCACCCGCCGCGCCGCCGTCGGCGGCCGAGGCGCTTGTACCGCTTGCACCGCCCACGGCGGCATGCCCGCCGGTGGACCCGAGGCCCCCCGCGGCCCGCGCCGATTCGGGAAGCTCCGCCACCTCCTGGAAGCGGACCCTCTCGACCTGCTGTACGACCAGTTGGGCGATCCGGTCGAAGCGCTCGAACCGCACGGACTCGCGCGGGTCGAGATTCACCACGATCACCTTGATCTCCCCACGGTACCCGGCATCAACCGTCCCCGGGGCATTCACGAGGGCGACGCCGCACCGGGCGGCCAGCCCCGACCGCGGGTGCACGAACGCCGCGTACCCCTCGGGCAGCGCGATGGACACCCCCGTGGGCAGTACGGCCCGCTCCCCCGGCGCCAGTTCCTGCGCGCGCGTGGTGCGCAGATCGGCCCCCGCGTCGCCCGGGTGCTCGTACGTCGGAAGCGGTACGTCGGGGTCGACGCGCCGGATCAGGACGTCCAGGGGGTCGCGGCTCACGGGTTCACCTCGAAGGCGCGGGTGCGCCTGCGCTGGTCCGGGTCGTCCATGGCGGCCCGGATCTCCGCCTCGCGGCCGTGGTTCACGAAGTGCTCGACGGCGACCTCGATGAAGAGCGCGTCTGCGCGGACGGCGAGGGGCCCGTCGGGGCCGCCGATCCGCCCGGTGGCGCTCGAGTAGATCTTGCGCCGGGCGACCGCCGTGACCTCCGCCTCCAGGTACAGCGTGGTACCCACGGGCACGGGACGCACGAAGTCGGTCTCCAGGCGGCCGGTCACGGCGATCGTCCGCAGCAGCCAGTTCAGCGAGCCGAGCGTCTCGTCCAGGGCCGTGGCCAGGATCCCGCCGTGCGCGAGGCCGGGGGCTCCCTGGTGGGCGGGCTGCACGGTGAACTCGGCCGTCACCGTGACGCCCTCGCCGGCCCGCGCCTCCAGGTGCAGTCCATGGGTCTGGGCGCCGCCACATCCGAAACAGTGTTCGTAGTGGGCACCGAGGAGCTCGCCCGGCACGGGAGCGTCGGGGTGCCGGACGGGTTTCACGGCATCGGCCGGAGGCTCAAGAGCTGCGGAAGTACCACTCACAGGCGCAGACCTTACCCGCGCGTCCGCCGGATCAGGACACCGTGCCAAGCTTGGATCCATGCAGCTCTCCGCCACCCCGTACGAAGAACGCCTCACCGCCCCCCGCTCGTGGTGGTTCGTCTCGTTCCTCGTGGGTGTCTCGATGGCCCTGATCCTGCTGCCGTTCGGCACACTGCCGTTGCTCGGCGGCCTGGTCGGCGGCACCGCGGCCGCCGCGGTCGTGGCCAGCTCCTACGGCTCGCTGCGCATCCGCGTGGTGGGCGACTCCCTCATCGCGGGCGAGGCGAAGATCCCGGTCACGGCCCTGGGCGAGGCGGAGGTCCTGGACGCGGACGAGGCACGCGCGTGGCGCACCTACAAGGCGGACACGCGGGCCTTCCTGCTGCTGCGCGCCTACATTCCGACCGCCCTGCGCGTGGAGGTCACCGACCCGGGCGACCCCACGCCGTACCTGTACCTGTCGACGCGTAAGCCGGAACGCCTGGCGCAGGCGCTGAAGGCGGCGCGGGAGGCGGCCGCCGCGTAGCCGCGCGGGCCGCACGGCCTCGCCCTCGGGGCCCCTCACGGCCCTGGCGGTTCTAGCGGCCCTTGGGGTCCTCGGGGCCCTCGGGGTCTGCCGCGCCTGAGGGGTCCGAAGAGGGCGAGGGGCCCGACGGATCCGGCGGGCCGAAGGGCTTCAGGGGGTCCGCGGTGATCTCGTTCATGGCCAGCGGATCCGCGGGCTTCTCCAGCGGCGGAAGCTCCGGGAGGGCGTCCCACGGCACCTGCGCCTTGCGCAGGTCGGCCCGGACCTTCGCGGCCACTCTCCTGGTGTCCCGACGGTTCATGACCGCGCCGACGGCGGCGCCCACCATGAAGGGCATCAGGTTCGGCAGGTCACGGACCATGCGCTTCATGATCTGCTGGCGCAGCTCGCGCTTCATCTGGCCGCCGAGCGCCGAGTTGACCGACGACGGTTTCAGCACGTCGATGCCGCGTTCGCCCGACCAGGAGCGCAGGTAGGCGGTGGTGCGGTCCTTGAGGCCGCCCGCCGGGCGCAGTCCGTAGACCTCGTGCAGTTCCGCGATCAGTTTCAGCTCGATCGCCGCGACCCCGGTGATCTCCGCCGCGAGTTCGGTCGGCATCGCCGGCGGCACCGGGAGCATGGCCGCCGCGCCGATTCCGGCCCCGACGGTGGACGTGGCGTTCGCCGCGCCCGACACGAGCTTGTCGGCGAGCTGTTCCGGACCGAGGCCCGGGAACTGTCTACGCAGGGTCCGAAGGTCCCGTACGGGGATCCGCGGGGCGATCTCGATGATCCGGTCGGCCAGGTACCCGAGCCCCGCTTTCGCGCGGCTGCCGCCCCTTCGGGCGCCTTCCCGGGCCAGTCCTGCCGCCTTGTCCCGGATGGCCGTGGCGGCCACCCTCCCCCACTCTCGGCTGCGCTCGAGTGGGGGCACCCCCGTCCCTGCGACGGGGGCGGCGTTCCGCGTGGGCACCGGGTGGTCATTCCGGTCGGACGCGGGTTCGAGCGAGGCCGATCCGCCAGGGACCGTTCCCTTGCCGGATGAGCCTCGCTCGTCGTCACGCACGCCGTGAGGGCCGCTGGACGGCCCGTTGTCCGTTCCCCCGAAGGGGAAGCGGCGCTTCCGAGGAGGGGTCGAGCCGGTCACGGCCGACCCCGCCTCAGTCGCAGTCGCGGCAGATCGGCTGGCCGTTCTTCTCGCGGGCCAGCTGGCTGCGGTGGTGCACCAGGAAGCAGCTCATGCAGGTGAACTCGTCCTGCTGCTTCGGCAGCACCCGGACGGCCAGCTCCTCGTTCGAGAGGTCCGCGCCGGGCAGCTCCAGGCCTTCGGCGGCCTCGAACTCGTCGACGTCGACCGCGGAGGCGGACTTGTCGTTCCGCCTGGCCTTCAGCTCCTCAAGGCTGTCTGAGTCGACGTCGTCATCGGTCTTGCGTGGGGTGTCGTAATCGGTAGCCATTTCGCCTCTCCCCCTCTGGGTGTTCTGCGGTGTCTCCAGCGCACGTAACGCGTGAGAGGCCGGACTTGTGCCCGCCTCGAGGCGGAGATTTTGCCTCACATCAAGGTCTGTTACTCAATCGACACCCAACCGGACTCCTCACGAGTGATCGGCTGGGATGGCGATGCGGACCGTACACGGTCCCAATGCCGCACTTCAAAGGCGTCTCACCGTGTACTTCCCGTGATCAGGACCCCCGAAAACCCGGATTTTCCGGGCTTTACGAGGGCACTCATGATCACGGAGAGTAGATGGCCGGAAATTCGCCGTTGTGATCGATCACACACGGGGACCCCAGGTCAGGACCCAGAAAATTCCGCGCAAAGCGAACATCCCCGCGTGTGTCGGCGACATGCTCTCAGACGGGGAAGGTGACCCGCATCACGAGCCCACCCCCCTCGCGCGGCTGCGCCGCGATATGCCCGCCGTGCGCCCGGGCCACGGACCGCACGATGGACAGGCCCAGCCCGACCCCCTTGTCGCTGCCCGTGCGTTCCGTGCGCAGCCTGCGGAACGGCTCGAACAGATTGTCGATCTCGTAGGCGGGAACGACCGGCCCGGTGTTCGACACCACCAGGACCGCCTGCCCGTGCTGGACCTCGGTGGTCACCTCCACCCAGCCGCCCTCGGGCACGTTGTACCGTACGGCGTTCTGCACGAGGTTCAGGGCGATCCGCTCCAACAGGACGCCGTTGCCCTGGACGACCGCCGGCTTCTGCTCACCGCGGATCACGACGCCCTTGGCCGCCGCCTCGGCGTGCACCTGGTCGATGGCCTGCTCCGCGACCTCCGCGAGGTCGACCGGCTTGCGCTCGACGATCTGGTTGTCGCTGCGGGCGAGCAGCAGCAGCCCCTCGACGAGCTGCTCACTGCGCTCGTTGGTGGCCAGCAGCGTCTTGCCGAGCTGCTGGAGCTCCACGGGCGCGCCGGGGTCGGAGAGGTGCACCTCGAGCAGCGTGCGGTTGATCGCCAGCGGGGTCCTGAGTTCGTGCGAGGCGTTGCCCACGAAGCGCTGCTGGGCGGTGAAGGCCCGCTGGAGGCGCTCCAGCATGTCGTCGAAGGTGTCGGCCAGCTCCTTCAGCTCGTCGTCCGGCCCGTCGAGCTCGATCCGGCGGGACAGGTCCGAGCCCGCCACGGCGCGCGCGGTGCGGGTGATCCGGCCGAGCGGGGACAGCACGCGGCCGGCCATGGCGTAGCCGAAGGCGAAGGCGATCACGGCGAGGCCGAGGAGGGCCAGCAGGGAGCGGCTGAGGAGGTCGTCCAGGGCCGCCTGGCGCTGGTGGTCGATGCAGGCGCTGACCGCGGAGTTGAACTGCGTCAGGCCCGACTCGGCGGTGAGCCCGGAGCAGTCCGTGCTGGCCACCTTGATCACGCCGGTGGCGTTCACGATCTTGAAGGGCGGCTGGTTGCCCGTGCTGATGGCCTGCGCCGCCAGCAGGTAGATGATCGACAGCAGCAGGATGCCGGCGATCAGGAACATGCCGCCGTACAGCAGCGTGAGCCGTATGCGGATGGTCGGGCGGAGCCAGGGGAAGGGGAGCTGCGGGCTCCTGGGGTCCCAGGTGGGCTTGGGGGGCGCCTGGGGAGGAGCGGGTGTCGAGGCCATGGCGGTCAGATCCGGTAGCCCGAACCGGGGACGGTGACGATCACCGGGGGTTCGCCCAGCTTGCGGCGGAGCGTCATGACGGTCACGCGGACGACGTTGGTGAACGGGTCGGTGTTCTCGTCCCAGGCCTTCTCGAGGAGCTGCTCGGCCGAGACCACCGCGCCCTCGCTGCGCATCAGCACCTCGAGGACGGCGAACTCCTTGGGCGCGAGCTGGACCTCCTTGCCCTCGCGGAAGACCTCGCGGCGGTTCGGGTCGAGCTTGATGCCGGCCCGCTCCAGGACCGGGGGCAGCGGCAGGCTGGTGCGCCGACCGAGGGCACGCACGCGTGCGATCAGCTCGCTGAACGCGAAGGGCTTGGGCAGGTAGTCGTCGGCGCCGATCTCCAGGCCCTCGACGCGGTCGCTGACGTCACCGGAGGCCGTGAGCATCAACACGCGTGTGGGCATGCCGAGTTCGACGATCTTCCGGCAGACGTCGTCACCGTGCACGAGGGGGAGGTCCCGGTCGAGGACGACCACGTCGTAGTCGTTGACGCCGATGCGCTCCAGGGCGGCCGCGCCGTCGTACACGACGTCGACGGCCATGGCCTCCCGGCGCAGTCCGGTGGCCACCGCATCGGCGAGCAGCTGCTCGTCCTCGACGACGAGTACGCGCACGTCGCTGGTCCTTCCTGTGTCCACCCGCGTAGCGCTCCGTGAGCGCACGCGGGCAGGGGGGCTGGTGAGTGTGTGCCTCCATCCTGCCCTTTTCGGCCATAAGTCGGCGGTAAGACGGGTGCGCGGAAGATGAAGGGCGGGTGTGAGGCCCGGGAATGCGAAATTTTCTCGCGGGGTTGAGGTTTCCGTGGAATGGAGCGCGGGGAGGACGGCTTTACATCCCGCGATCACGCTCTGCATGTGCCGCAGCACCATGTGGTACTCCGCCTTCCGTTTGCCGCAGAGCGGGCGTGGGTGTCCGGCACCGTCGCCGCCCGGCAGGGCAGTGCTGGGCACCTGTGCAGACGTGATCGCCCCTTCTCAACCGGCACACCCCCGTGCCATCGACCCACGACCCAGGACGAGGGGGCGCAGCATGGACGCATTCACCGCAGGACTTCTGCAGCGCATAAGGACGACCGAGTCCGACCTGACGCGGGCTCGCGACGAGGGCGACGACTTCCTCGTCGAGGTGGAACAGGCCGAGCTCGACGACCTGCGCCGCCTCGCCGCCGACCACGGTGTGGAGGTCGGCGCGACGAGCGTCTGAGCAGTTCGCGAGCATGCGGAGGGGCCCCGGTGAATCCAGCACCGGGGCCCCTTCGCGTGTCCGCCCGGAGCGGCTCAGTCGTGCCAGGCGCCGAAGTCCTCCAGGAGTCGCTGGAGGGGCTCGAAGACACCGGGGGTGGCCGCCACCGCGAGATCGCGTGCGGGGCGCTCTCCCGGCCGTCCACCGGTCAGCGCGCCCGCCTCCCGGGCGATCAGGTCCCCCGCAGCGAGGTCCCAGGGGTGCAGTCCGCGTTCGTAGTAGCCGTCGAGGCGCCCCGCCGCGACGTCGCACAGGTCGACGGCGGCCGAGCCGCTGCGCCGGATGTCGCGCAGGAGCGGGATCAGCCGCTGCGCGACGTCCGCCTGGTGGGCGCGGACCTCGGTGACGTAGTTGAAGCCGGTGGAGACCAGGGCCTGGTCGAGGGGTGCCGTGGGACGGCAGGACAGGGCGCGCTCGCCCTGCGGGCCGGTGGCCCACGCTCCGCCGCCGCGCACCGCGTGGCAGGTCTCGCCGCGCATCGGGATCGCGACGACCCCGACGACGGTCTCGCCGTCCTGTTCGGCGGCGATGGAGACGGCCCAGGTGGGGAGCCCGTACAGGTAGTTGACCGTGCCGTCGAGGGGGTCGATCACCCAGCGGATCCCGCTGCTGCCCTCGCTGGAGGCGCCCTCCTCGCCGAGAAAACCGTCGTCGGGGCGGTGTTCGGAGATGAGGCCGGTGATCAGCTTCTCGGCCGCGATGTCCATCTCGGTGACCACGTCGATCGGGCTCGACTTGGTGGCGGCGACCGCGAGATCGGCCGGGCGGCCGTCCCTGAGGAGCTCGCCGGCCCGGCGGGCGGCCTCCTGGGCGAGTGCGAGCAGTTCGGTGTGCAGGGGGTGGGTCACGCCGTTCCTCACGCGTAGGGGCTGTCGGCGCCCGCGGCGGCGGGCCTGGGGGCTCGGGCGGGGCAGCAGCCGACCGGGCAGAGGTCGTGGCTCGCGCCCAGCGCGCCGAGGGCGCACGGGGTGACCTCGCGTCCGCTCTCCGTCGCGGCCCGCTCCAGCACGAGCTCACGGATCGCGGCGGCGAAGCGCGGATCGGCGCCGACGGTGGCCGAGCGGCGCACCGGCAGGCCCAGTTCCCCAGCCTTGGCCGTGGCCTCCGTGTCGAGGTCGTAGAGGACCTCCATGTGGTCGGAGACGAAACCGATGGGTGCCATCACGACGGCCGGGACACCCGCCGCGTGCCGCTCCTCGAGGTGGTCGCAGATGTCGGGCTCGAGCCAGGGGATGTGCGGCGCGCCGGAGCGCGACTGGTAGACGAGCTGCCAGGGGTGGTCCACGCCGGTGCGCTCGCGGACGGCGTCGGCGACGAGCCGTGCGGTGTCGAGGTGCTGTCGCACGTACGCGCCGCCGTCGCCCTGCTGCTCGACCGGGCCGGAGGTGTCGGCGGAGGCGGTCGGGATCGAGTGCGTCGAGAAGGCGATGTGCGCGCCCTCGCGGACGTCGTCGGGGAGGTCGGCCAGCGACCGCAGCACGCCTTCGATCATGGGCTCCAGGAAGCCCGGGTGGTTGAAGTAGTGCCGCAGCTTGTCGATCTTCGGCAGGTCGAGGCCCTCGGCCTCCAGCGCGGCCAGCGCGTCGGCGAGGTTCTCGCGGTACTGGCGGCAGCCGGAGTACGAGGCGTAGGCGCTGGTGGCCAGCACGAGGATGCGGCGGCGGCCGTCGGCCACCATCTCGCGCAGGGTGTCCGTGAGGTACGGGGCCCAGTTGCGGTTGCCCCAGTAGACCGGCAGGTCGAGGCCGTGGTCGGCGAAGTCCTTGCGCAGGGCGTCGAGCAGGGCGCGGTTCTGGTCGTTGATGGGGCTGACCCCGCCGAAGAGGAAGTAGTGCTGCCCGACCTCCTTGAGGCGTTCCTTGGGGATACCTCGCCCGCGGGTCACGTTCTCCAGGAACGGGACCACGTCGTCCGGGCCTTCCGGGCCGCCGAAGGAGAGCAGGAGCAGGGCGTCGTAGGGGGTGGCATCGAGCGCATCTCGCATGAGTCGATCCTGCCACCCGCCTCCGACAGGCGGGAAACGGTGGGGTGCCCGGCGGGGTTCCGGACAGGTTCCGGACGGGGACACCGAGGCGGCGGACGGATGTATTAGGGTGGCCTAACTTCGTAAGCTGTATGAGCCACGTACACGCCTTACCTGGTTCACCGGGCTCACCGCACGCCTCGCCGAGTCCCACCGAAGCCGCCTCACCTCATGCCGCGCCGAGCCGCCACGCGCGCGTGCCAGGACCACCGGAGACCCCGTGCCCAGCCCCTACCGCGCTCTGTTCGCCGCCCCCGGCTCCAAGGGCTTCTCCGCCGCGGGATTCCTCGGCAGGATGCCGCTGTCGATGATGGGCATCGGCGTGGTCACCATGGTCTCCCAGCTCACCGGGCGCTACGGGCTGGCGGGAGCGCTCTCGGCGACCATTGCGCTGGCCGCCGCCGCCTTCGGCCCGCAGATCTCGCGTCTGGTGGACGTCCACGGTCAGCGCAGGGTGCTGCGCCCCGCGACGCTGGTCGCGCTCACGGCCGGGGCAGGGCTGCTGCTGGCCGCGCACCTCGGGTGGCCGGACTGGGTGCTGTTCGTGTGCGCCGCCGGGGTGGGCACCGTGCCGAGTCTCGGCGCGATGGTCCGGGCGCGCTGGGCGGCCCTGTACCGGGGAACGCCACAGCTGCACACCGCGTACTCCTTCGAGTCCGTGGTGGACGAGGTGTGCTTCATCTTCGGGCCGATCATCTCCATCGGCCTGTCCACCGTCTGGTTCCCCGAGGCGGGACCGCTCCTGGCGGCCTGTTTCCTGGCCGCCGGCGTCTTCTGGCTGACCGCACAGCGGGCCACGGAGCCCGCGCCGCACCCCCGCGGGCAGAGCGGCGGCGGTTCGGCGCTGCGTTCGCCCGGTCTCCAGGTGCTGGTGGCCACCTTCGTGGCGACCGGGACGATCTTCGGGGCGATCGACGTCGTCACCGTCGCCTTCGCGGAGGAGCAGGGCCACAAGGGCGCCGCCAGTGTCGTCCTCGCGCTCTACGCGGCGGGTTCCTGCGCGGCCGGACTCGTGTTCGGGCTGTTGCAGCTCAAGGGGGCCCCTGAGCGGCGCTGGCTGCTGGGCGTGTTCATGATGGGCGTGAGTATGATCCCCCTCCTACTGGTCGGAAACTTGCCGTTTCTGGCCGTGGCGCTGTTCTTTGCGGGCCTGGCCATCGCTCCCACGATGATCACCACGATGTCCCTCATCGAAAAGCACGTACCACGCGCACAACTGACCGAGGGCATGACCTGGATCAGCACCGGGCTCGCGGTCGGCGTCGCGCTCGGCTCCTCCATCGCCGGCTGGGTCATCGACGCGGCGGGCGCACGGGCCGGGTACGGGGTTCCGGCGGTGTCCGGAGCCGTCGCGGTCGCGGTCGGTTTCCTGGGCTACCGCCGGCTGAGCAGGCCGGCTCCGGGTCGGGGAGGCAGCGTTGAGCAGCACGACGAGCGCGAAGAACGGCACGTGGCGTAACTGGGGCGGCAACGTCGTCGCACGCCCCGCGCGGGAGGTCACGCCCGCCTCCGTCGACGAACTGGCCGAGGCCGTGCGCCGGGCCGCCGAGGACGGACTGAAGGTGAAGGCCGTCGGCACCGGCCACTCCTTCACGTCGATCGCGGCGACCGACGGCGTATTGATCCGCCCTCAACTGTTGACCGGGATCCGCAACATAGATCGTGACGGCATGACCGTCACCGTCGAGGCCGGTACGCCGCTCAAGAGACTCAACCTGGCGCTGGCGCGCGAGGGGCTGTCGCTGACGAACATGGGCGACATCATGGAGCAGACGGTCTCCGGGGCCACCAGCACCGGAACGCACGGCACCGGCCGGGAGTCGGCCTCCATCGCCGCCCAGATCAAGGCCCTGGAACTCGTCACCGCGGACGGCTCGGTCGTCGTCTGCTCCGAGAAGGAGAACCCGGAGGTCTTCGCGGCCGCGCGGATCGGCCTGGGCGCCCTCGGCATCGTCACCGCGATCACCTTCGCCGTGGAGCCGCTCTTCCTCCTCACCGCTCGGGAGGAGCCGATGCCTCTCGACAAGGTCCTCGCCGACTTCGACGAGCTGTGGGCCGAGAACGAGCACTTCGAGTTCTACTGGTTCCCGCACACCGGCAGCACCAACACCAAGCGCAACAACCGCAGCGCGGGCCCGCGCAAGCCGGTGAGCCAGGTGTCGAGCTGGATCGAGGACGAGCTCCTCTCCAACGGCGTCTTCCAGGTGGCCCAGTGGGTCGGCCGGGCGGTGCCGGCCACCGTCCCGGCGATCGCCCAGGTCTCCAGCAAGGCACTGTCGGCGCGCACCTACACGGACATCCCCTACAAGGTCTACACCTCCCCGCGCCGGGTGCGTTTCGTGGAGATGGAGTACGCCGTCCCGCGCGAGGCGGTGACCGAGACCCTGCGCGAGCTGAGGACGATGGTGGAACGCTCGGGCCTGCGTGTCAGCTTCCCCGTGGAGGTGCGCACGGCACCCGCCGACGACATCACCCTGTCCACCGCCTCGGGCCGCGACAGCGCCTACATCGCGGTCCACATGGTGAAGGGGACGCCCTACCAGGGGTACTTCACCGCAGCCGAGCGCATCTTCACCGCCCACGAGGGCCGGCCGCACTGGGGCAAGGTGCACACGCGTGACGCGGAGTACTTCGCGGACGTCTATCCGCGCTTCGGCGAGTTCACGGCGCTGCGGGACCGCCTGGATCCTGAGCGCCGCTTCCAGAACGACTATCTGCGGAGGGTGCTGGGCTCGTAGCGGAGTCCGCGGGGGCGGGGCTCACCGTGGCGTCGTCCGTCCCCGCGCCGCCCCCGGTCGCCGTGGGAGCCGGCGTCGTCGCGTCGGCCGTGGCGCCGTTCGGGTCCTCGCCCGCGCCGTCGCCGCCGCCGTCCGCCGAGGAGGGGGTCCCTCCCGAGGGAACCGTTCCCGCCTCCCCGGCCGAGGAGGACGAAGGCGGGGGCGAGGGAGTGCCCGCGGAGGGCACGCCGGTGCCGGATCCGTCGCCGGAGGTCCCGGGTGAGGGATCCGACGGGGAACCGGAGGACGAGCCACCGCCCGTGACCGCCTGACCGACCGTCGTGCCCCCGTCGCCGTCGAAGCTGTCGCCCGACACCAGCTCGTACGTGGTGATCCCGGCCATCGCCACGGCGAAGACGAGCGCGGCCGCCGTCACCGGCCGCCTGCGGCCCCGGGCCCGGTGGACGGTCCCCGGGCCGAACTCCCCCGGCCCGGGTGCGCCGCGCCCCGCCGGGTCGGCCGCCGGACGCGCGTCCCGTGTCTGCGCCTCGCGCAATTGCTCGCCGGTGCGGCGGAAGAAGTGCTGGAAGAGCGTCCCGCCGCAGGTGGCGACGACGCTGACCAGACCCGCGCCCAGGATCGTGCCGTAGACCCCGGCGTACGAGGCGAGTTTCGCGGCGACCACCGCCGCCACCGCGCTGCCCGCGACCTGAGGCACGCTCAGGTCGATCCGCTTCCGCCCTCCCTCCCCCTCGGCGCTCGGCCCGTCGACGGTTTCCGGCTTTTCGCGCATACCGGGAACTTGCCTTCCTTTCCCACACTTGATCAACCAACTGCACGACAAGGGGACGTACGGGCGAAACCGAGAGTTCCGATTCGGGACATTGCGTGAAGTACGCCACGCCCAAGATCACCGAAGGCCCGCGACGGACGGTCAGATCGCACCCGTGACCAGAAGTTGAGTGGCGCGCCAATCCACGCACGTGGCCCAAATGGAGTACTGTTGCGAGCCCTGGGCCCGGTCTCCCGCCAGGACGTCCGGGGCCTCGCTGGACCGCTTGAGGGGAGCTGGTTGCACAGGGTGACGGTGTTGGTCACTCAGCGTGGCGAACAGGTAACCGTGCCATAACGGCGGCGCAGGGCCTGTCCCCGACACGCCGGGCAACTCGGCAAGGTTGTGGCAGGCTGCACCCGGGCAGGCCACACTCGACTAGCGGAAGCAGCGACGCACGTGACGTCGGCAGGCACCACCCGGGAGGTCCCCATGCCCGAACTGCGTGTCGTGGCCGTCTCGAATGACGGCACACGGCTGGTGCTGAAGGCTGCGGACAGCACGGAGTACACGCTTCCGATCGATGAGCGTCTGCGCGCCGCCGTCCGCGGCGACCGTCCCCGCCTCGGCCAGATCGAGATCGAGGTGGAGAGCCATCTCCGCCCCCGCGACATCCAGGCGCGCATACGTGCCGGCGCCACCGCGGAGGAAGTCGCCCAGATGGCCGGCATTCCCGTGGACCGGGTCCGCCGTTTCGAGGGCCCCGTGCTGGCCGAGCGTGCCTTCATGGCCGAGCGGGCCCGCAAGACCCCGGTCCGCCGGCCCGGTGAGAACGCCGGACCCCAGCTGGGCGAGGCCGTCCAGGAACGGCTGCTGCTGCGCGGCGCCGACAAGGACACCGTCCAGTGGGACTCCTGGCGCCGCGACGACGGCACCTGGGAAGTCCTGCTGGTCTACCTGGTCGCGGGTGAACCGCACTCGGCGAGCTGGACGTACGACCCGCCCCGGCGGCTCGTCCAGGCCGTCGACGACGAGGCGCGCTCGCTGATCGGCGAGTCCGACGACCTGGCCGCCCCGGAGCCCAGCTTTCCGTTCGTCCCGCGCATCGCGCGGCTGCCGCGCGACCGCCCGCTGGACCGCACGCTCGACCGGCCCAGCCTGCCGGCCCAGCCGTCCGAACCGGCCGAGGAGAGCACCGGCGAGCGGGAACGCGACTCGCTGACCAGCCTGCTGGAGGCGGTGCCGAGTTTCCGTGGCGACATGGTCGTCCCGGAGCGCACGGCCGAACCCGTCACGGAGGAGCCCGACGAGGAGGAGCCCGTCGCCGAGGAACCCCCGGCGTCGGCAGCCTCCGCCGGATCCGCCTACGCGGACGTCCTCATGCCGCGTTCCGTCGGCAGCCACCGCGACCGTCTCGTCGGCGCCACCGACCGTCAGGCCGAGGCGGACGGCGTCCGTCCGGGCCGCCGGGCCGCGGTGCCGAGCTGGGACGAGATCGTGTTCGGCACCCGGCGCAAGAAGCAGGAATGACCGGACCTCGGGCAACTCGCCCGAGGCGCCGGTCGGTTCCCGCGATCCGGTGCACATGCCCCTGCATACGTCGTCGAGGGCCGCACCCGTTCGGTACGGCCCTCGACCACGTGCGCGCGGTGCGGTTACCGGGGGTCGGGGCCCACGGCGACCGGCCGGGCCGGGTCGGAGGACCACTCGGACCAGGAGCCGACGTACAGGGCCGCCGGGATGCCCGCCACCGCCAGCGCCAGCACCTCGTGGGCGCCGGACACGCCCGAGCCGCAGTACACGCCGACCTCGGCGCCGTCCGTCACGCCCAGCGCATTGAAGCGGTCCCTCAGGTCAGCGGCGGGCAGGAAGCGGCCGTCCGCGGCCACGTTGTCGTTCGTGGGCGCGGAGACGGCACCCGGAATGTGTCCGCCGACCCGGTCGATCGGCTCCACCTCACCCCGGTAGCGCTCCCCCGCGCGGGCGTCGAACAGAACTCCGGAACCGGCGAGAGCAGCGGCCCCGTCGGCGTCGAGAAGGCCCGTCGCACCCGGCACCGGCTCGAAGTCGCCCTCCACGCGCGCGGGGACGTCGACCGACAGGTCCCCCTGCCACGACGGCAACCCGCCGTCGAGGACCCGCACGTCCGGGTGACCCGTCCAGCGAAGCAGCCACCACGCGCGCGCCGCCGCCCAGCCCTGCCCGCCGTCGTACACGACCACCGGTCGGCGGGCGGAGACACCCGCCCGGCGCATCGCGGAACCGAACAGCGCGAGGTCCGGCAGCGGATGCCGGCCCCGCTCGCCCGGGGTCCCCGCGAGCTCCCGGTCCAGGTCGACGTAGACCGCGCCGGGCACATGCCCGGCCTCGTAGGCCGCGCGGCCGTCGAACGGGGGCTCTCCCGCTGCCTTCGCCAGGCTGAGCTGCCAGCGCACGTCGAGGACGACGGGCGGACGCGCCCCCGCCAGCTCGCCGGCCAGTTCCGATGCGGTGATGATGACGTTCATGGCCACCATCCTCGCGCACGGGGTGGCCCCATCGCAGTTGTCCGGCTACTCTGCTCGGCCGGACAGGATCGATCACGGGGCGTGCGGGATCAGGCACATGCCGTACATGCGATCGACACACGGCGACAACCGCATGTGAACCCTTGAGAAACCCCCTATCAGGCATCCTCCTGAGGCGGACACGACGCGGCCACGGCAAGGGGCCGAGGAGAGAGTGACGATGACCGAGGCAGGCGGGCCGGACGGCCCGATCGGCGCACCACACGCCCGGTACGCGCCCGGTACACCCTGCTGGGTGAGTCTGATGGCGCACGGGTTGACCGCGACGCAGGAGTTCTACGGCGAGCTGTTCGGCTGGGAGTTCCGGCCGGGGCCCGAACAGCTCGGCCCCTACGTACGGGCGGCGCTCGACGGCCTGGAGGTGGCCGGCATCGGCCAGTTGCCCCCGGACCGTCACCTCCCCGTCGCCTGGACGCCCTACTTCGCCACGGACGACGTGGACGCGACCGCCGAAACCGTCCGGCTGTGCGGGGGCACGATCGGAGTCGGCCCCCTGGACGCCCCCGACGCCGGACGGCTGGCGATCGGCTCCGACCCCTCCGGCGCCGTCTTCGGCCTCTGGCAGGCGGCGGGCCACGTCGGCACCAGCCTCACCGGTGTGCCCGGCACGGCGGTCTGGAACGAGCTGACGACCTATGAGACCGCAGGTGTCCGCAAGTTCTACGAAACGGTCCTGGGCTACGAGGAGACCGAGCCGTCCGCCGACCTCGACTACGTGACCCTCTACGTCGGCGGCCACCCGGTCGCCGGTATCCACGGCGTGGGCGCCTCGCTGCCCAGGGACCGGGGGCCGCACTGGACGACGTACTTCGAGGTGGCCGACGCGGACGCGGCGCTCGCCCTCGTCGAGCGGCTCGGCGGGCAGGTCCTCGAGCCGGCGCACGACAGCCCCCACGGGCGCGTGGCGGCCGTCGCCGACCCCGAGGGCGCCCGCTTCTCCCTGATCCAGGAGCCCCGGTGAACGCCGTCCGCCGGGCCCCCGGTCCCTAGACCTGCTGCACCGGCAGCACGTCGGGTGACAGGGCGGCCGCCCGCGCCGACGCCGAGGTCATACGGCGGCGGTGGTGGCGTCTGCACAGCACCTCGTAGCCGATGGTGTCCGCCTGGTCGACGTCGCCGATCACGACCTGGGCGCCCTCAACGACCATGACGCCGCCCACCGTGCGGGCGTTGTGCGTGGCGCGGGCGCCGCACCAGCACAGGGCCTCGACCTGGAGGACCTCGACGCGGTCGGCGAGTTCGACGAGCCGCTGGGAGCCGGGGAACAGCTTGGAGCGGAAGTCGGTGGTGATCCCGAAGGCGTAGACGTCGACGTCCAGGTCGTCGACCACGCGCGCGAGCTGGTCGATCTGTTCCTCGGCCAGGAACTGCGCCTCGTCGGCGATCACGTAGTCCGCGCGGCCGCCCTGCGACAGGTGGTCGACGAGATAGGCGTACAGGTCCTGGCCGTCCTCGACCTCGACCGCGTCGGTGACCAGGCCGAGCCGCGAGGAGAGCTTGCCCTCGCCCGCGCGGTCGTCCCGGGTGAAGATCATGCCCTGGAGGCCGCGCGCGGAGCGGTTGTGCTCTATCTGGAGAGCCAGCGTCGACTTCCCGCAGTCCATGGTTCCGGAGAAGAACACCAGCTCGGGCATGGGGAGTCGAGCGCCTTTCGGTGGGGGTGGAGCGGGAGCCGCCGCGGCGGAGGCGAGGCAGGGGCAGGGGAAACGGTTCTGGGCGTCAGGAGCGTACTTCGAGCAGCGGGACCAGCTGCTCGGCAGGGGTCATCGAGCCGTGGTTGCCGACCATCGACGACTCCTTGGGCTCGCGTTCGGAGGCGATGAGCAGGACGTCGTCCCGGGCGGCCGCGACCACGTCGCCGAGGCGGCCGTGGACCCGGTCGTCGATCCGCGGCCCGAACCAGCCCGCGGCGATCGCCTCCTCGCGCGAGGCCACCCAGAACTGCTCGCCGAGCACCTCGCGCCAGCAGGTCAGGACGTCGTCCGCGGCGCCGGGCACCGCGTAGACATGACGCGCCCGGCCCTCGCCGCCCAGCAGGGCCACGCCGGCGCGCAGTTCCCAGTCGGCGTCGAAGTCGATGCGGTGCTCCTCGTCGAAGGGCACGTCGATCATGCCGTGGTCGGCGGTGACGTAGAGCGCGCTGCGCGGCGGCAGCTGCTCGGCGAGGCGCTGCACGAGCCGGTCGACGTACATGAGCTGACCGCGCCAGGTGTCGGAGGCGACGCCGTAGCGGTGCCCGGCGCCGTCCAGTTCCGCGTAGTACGTGTAGACGAGCGAGCGGTCGCCCGCGGCGAGCTGTTCGGCGGCGAGGTCCATGCGCTCCTCGCCGGTCAGCCGCCCGTGAAACGTTCCGCCGCTCAGCGCGACCTTGGTCAGCGGAGTGTTCTGGAACGTCGGGGACGACACCTGGGCGGCGTGCACCCCCGCCGCATGGGCGAGCTGGAAGACCGTGGGATAGGGCTGCCAGACCGCCGGGGCCGTCCACGGCTGCCAGCGGAGCTGGTTCATCAGCTCGCCGGTCGCCGGGTTGCGCACGGTGTAACCGGGCAGGCCGTGGGCGCCCGGGGGCAGGCCGGTGCCGACGGAGGCGAGGGAGGTCGCGGTGGTCGCCGGGTACCCGGCGGTGAGCGGGCGTCCGGTACCGCCGCGTGAGCTGCCGAGCAGCGCGTGGAGGTAGGGCGCCTCGTCGGGATGGGCCTTGATCTGTTCCCAGCCCAGGCCGTCGATCAGGAACACGCAGTTGCGGTCGGCCGGGGCCAGCTCCGTGATCGCCGCGGTGGTGCCGGGTACGCCCATGCCCGCCGCGAGCGTCGGGAGCAGGTCGGCGAGGGAGCCGGAGCCGTACTCCGGCACGGGCGCGGAGCCGACGGCGAGCGGTTCGGGGAAGTCCCAGGGGGCGGAGCCGGAAGGGATGGGCACGGAACGGCCTCGGTCGTGGGCTGCGGGGCGTGGCGGGTGGGACATCAGCGGGTGGCGTCCACGGTCGCCTCGGAGAGCGACTGCGCGAAGACGAGGGTCTGACGTACCGTCTCGGGACCGTCGCCGGCCTCGCTCACGCGCAGGCTGAGGTCGTCCGCCGTCGAGCTGCCGGTGTAGCCGTGGTCGGCGTCGCAGTTGGGGTCACCGCAGGCGGCGGGTTCGAGGTCGATGCGGGAGACGGCGCCCCAGCCGATGGTCAGCACCACCTCGCGCGGCAGGGTGCCCGGCTTGTACGACTCCGGGTTCGCGACCACGCGGCTGAGGACGACGGACGAGATCCGGCCGAGCTTCACGGACTCCGTGGACGTCGTGGCGTACGGCGTCGGGGAGGTGGTGTCGGCGGCCTGCTCGTCGGTGTGGCTGACGATGAAGCGGTTGCCGGTGAGGACCAGCACGGTCACGTGCCGGCGCACCTCGTTCTGGTCGAACGTGGTCTCCTGGTGGACCAGGTACGACCGGATCGGCTCGCCGCCCACGGCGGCCTCCACCGCCTCGGCCACGAGGGCCGGGTAGTAGCCGCTGCGCTCGATCGCCGCGCGCAGCCCCTGGGTCGTCGTACTGGTCTTGGCCATGCCGTCCATCCTACGGGGACCCACTGACTGCGAGGCACCGCTCAGGACCCCTTGGCCCCGTCGGCGGCGGCCGCGGCGACGAGGCCGGCGCCCTGGCCTCCGGCGACGAGGAGCGGCCGGCGCGACGAGCGGCCGCCCGGACGGTTCGGCACACGCGCGTGGCAACGGAGGGGCACCCGGCCGTCCTGTCGGGACCACGGGGACGCTCTCCCCTGTCGGGGCCACGGGGAAGGTCTCCAGGGGGCCTGAGGCTGGAGGCCGGACGAACCAGGGCTGGGCGGGACTGAGCCTGGGCCGGGTCCGTCGGCCGCCGCGGCGGGTTGGTCCGTGGCTGCGGCTGGGTCGATCCGTAGCCGAGGCTGTCCCTAGCCGGAGCCGAGTCGGTCCGCCGCCGCGGCCGGGGCTCTCCTGGCCGGGCGGGACCCGACCGGCGCCGGGCTGGCCCGAACAGGGACTGGAACGGGGTCGGGGCCGGGGCCGTCGGCGGCCGCGGCGGGTTGGTCCGTGGCTGCGGCTGGGTCGATCCGTACCCGAGGCTGTCCATAGCCGGAGCTAGGGCGGGCCTTGGCCGGGGCAGGGTCATCTGCCCCCGGAGCCGGGCTCTCCGGGGCCGGGTCGATCCGCCGCCGGGGCCGGGCTCTCCGGAGCCGGCGCCGGGGCCATCGACCGCGCGCCGCTCGCCGGCCGCAGGCCGGTCAGTACGTCGGCAGGGTTCTCGGGCCGAGGTCGTCGCGGGCCGGCGGGGGTGCGAGGCGGACGGAGGCGCCGAGGACGCTCAGCCCGTGCCGGGCGACGACGACCGGCTCCAGGGTGACCGCGACGACCTCGGGATGGTCGTCGACCAGCCGGGACACCCGCAGCAGCAGCTCCTCCAGCGCGGCGGTGTCGACGGGGGTCGAACCGCGCCAGCCGAAGAGGAGCGGCGCGGTCCTGATGGACCGGATCAGCGAGGTGGCGTCCCGGTCGGTGACGGGGACCAGCCGGTGCGCCATGTCGCCGAGCAGCTGCGAGGCGGCTCCGGCGAGCCCGAAGGACAGGACGGCGCCGGCCGCGGGGTCGATGACCGCGCGGACGACCGTGTCGACCCCGCGCGGGGCCATGGCCTGCACGACGGGGCGGATCTCCTCCGGCTTGCCGAACAGCTGTGTCAACTCGGCGTAGGACCGCCGCAGTTGCTCCTCGTCGGCCACGTCGAGGCGCACCCCGCCCAGGTCGGCGCGGTGCCTCAGGTGCGGGGCGGTGGCCTTGAGGGCGACGGGGTAGCCGAGGGCGCCGGCCGCCCGCGCCGCCTCGTCGGGGGCGGGCGCGGGGATCGCCCGGCGGGTGCGGATGCCGTAGCGGCCGAGCAGCTCGCACGTCTCGTCGGTGCCGAGGGTCAGGCCCTGGCCGCGCGAGAGGAGGCCGCCGATGAGTTCGGCGGCGCCCTTCTCGTCGATGTCGTCGTACTCGGGCACCTTGCCTGCGACGGCCGCCTCGCGCCGCCACTGGGCGTACTTCACCGCCTCGGCGAGCGCGCGGACGGCGCGTTCGGCCGCGGGGTACGCCGGGATGAGGTGCGTCCCCTCGGGCGCTTCGACGGCGGGGAGCGCCGGGGGTGCGTCGTCCGGGGTGGCCGCCGGCTGGCCGCCGGGAGCGCCCGGACGGGTCGGGTCCGGGGTGTCGGTACGCGCGTGTGCGGCCGTCCCGGAGCGCGGCGCCGTGCTCGTCGCGGCGGACAGCGCGGTCGCGAGGCCGCCGAGCTCCACGTGGACGACGAGCACCGGCTTGCCGGGGGCTGCGGCCGCGGCCGACCGCAGGGCCTGGGCGAGCTCCGCGTCCCCGGGCGACCGCTCCCCGATCGCCGGGATCGCCGTCACGACCACGGCGTCGCAGGTCTCGTCGGCCAGCGCCCGGGCCAGCGCCGCGTGGAAGTCCTGCGCGGAGGCCTCGGTGGTGAGGTCCAGCGGCGGCAGTGGGCGCAGCCCCTCCGAGAGGCAGGCGTCGTACGTCAGCAGGCCCAGCGACTCGGAGTTGCCGAGGATCGCCACCCGCGGTCCCGTCGGCAGCGGCTGGCGGGCGAGCAGGAGGCCCGCGTCGACCAGTTCGGTGATGGTGTCGACGCGGATGACTCCGGCCTGCCGCAGCAGCGCCGACACCGTCGCGTGCGGCAGCCGCGTCGCCCGGACGGCGTGTCCCTGCGGGGCCGATCCCGCGCCCTGGACGACGACGAGGGGCTTGGCGGCCGCCGTACGCCGTGCGAGGCGGGTGAACTTGCGCGGGTTGCCGATGGACTCCAGGTACATGAGGGCGACGTCGGTGTCGGGGTCGTCGTACCAGTACTGGAGGACGTCGTTGCCCGAGACGTCCGCGCGGTTGCCGGAGGAGACGAAGGTCGAGACGCCGGTGACCCCGGTGACTCCTCCGCCGCGCCGGTGCAGGCGGGACAGCAGGGCGATGCCGATGGCGCCGGACTGGGCGAACAGGCCGATCCGGCCGGGCCTCGGCATCTCCGGGGCGAGCGAGGCGTTGAGCCGCACGTCCGGGGAGGTGTTGATGACGCCGAAGGCGTTGGGTCCGATGATCCGCATGCCGTACGCGCGCGCGTGGCGGACGAGTTCGCGCTGGCGCTCCCGTCCGTCCGGCCCGCTCTCCGCGTATCCGGCGGACAGGACGACGAGTCCCTGCACGCCGTGTTCGCCGCACTCGGCGACCGCCTCGGGCACCTGCTCCGCCGGGACGGCGAGGACCGCGAGGTCGACGGGTGCCGCGATGTCGCGCACCGAGCGGTGGGCGGGCACCCCGTCCAGTTCCTTCAGGTCCTCGGGGAACGCCTTGTTCACGGCGTACAGCGGCCCGGTGAATCCGGCGTCGCGCAGATTGCCGAGGACGCTGCGGCCGACGCCGCCGGGGGTGCGTCCGGTACCGACGACGGCGACGGACCCGGGTGCCAGCAGCCGTCGTACGGAGTGGGCCTCGGCGCGCTGTTCCCGCGCGCGCTGCACGGCGAGGGAGCGCTCGGTGGGTTCGAGGCCGAACTCCAGGTGCACGACGCCGTCCTCGAAGCTGCGCTTCTGGGTGTAGCCGGCGTCGGTGAACACCTTGATCATCTTGGTGTTGGCGGGGAGCACCTCGGCCGCGAACCGGCGGATGCCGCGCTCGCGCGCCACGGCGGCGATGTGTTCCAGCAGCGTGGAGGCGACGCCGCGGCCCTGGTGGGCGTCCTGGACGAGGAAGGCGACCTCGGCCTCGTCGGCCGGTGCGGGGGCCGCCATGCCGTCGGCACCAATGCGGTCATAGCGTACGGTGGCGATGAACTCGCCGCCGACCGTGGCCGCGAGTCCCACCCTGTCCACAAAGTCGTGGTGCGTGAAGCGGTGGACGTCCTTGGCGGACAGTCGCGGGTAGGGCGCGAAGAAGCGGTAGTACTTCGACTCGTCCGAGACCTGCTCGTAGAAGCTGACCAGACGCTCGGCGTCATCGACGGTGATGGGGCGGATGCGTGCGGTGCCGCCGTCGCGCAGCACCACGTCGGCCTCCCAGTGGGCGGGGTACTCGTGGCGGTCCGACGCGCTCTGCATGGGCCCCAGAGTACGGCTCGCGTACGACAACGGCGCGAGGCAGTCTGTGGAGGACGGAAGCCGGATCGAGGCCGCGATCCGGCGACCACGCCGGGAGGGCGACACAGCCCCTCCCTCATACGCTTCGCGTGTGGAACACTGGTCTAGACAACCTGAACACTGAAGGGCAGCATCACATGGCTGAGCGCCGCGTCAACGTCGGCTGGGCCGAGGGCCTCCACGCCCGCCCCGCTTCCATCTTCGTCCGGGCCGCCACGGCCGCAGGTATCCCGGTGACGATCGCCAAGGCCGACGGCAACCCCGTCAACGCGGCCTCCATGCTGGCCGTCCTCGGCCTGGGCGCCCAGGGCGGCGAGGAGATCGTCCTGGCCTCCGAGGCCGACGGCGCCGACGCCGCCCTCGACCGGCTGGCGAAGCTGGTCGCCGAGGGGCTCGAGGAGCTTCCCGAGACCGTCTGACCGACGGACGTGATGCCCGGCGCCGCTCAGGCGTCGCGCGCATCCCGAAGGGCTCGCCCGAATTGCCGGGCGAGCCCTTCTTAATTCCCGCTCCGATTCCCCTTCGGGGCAGCAGGAATTACCCCCCGCGAATTACTCCCTCTTTGTATACGGCCCTCGTGTTAATTCCGCAGACCCGTCATGTTTACGGGAGGTTGCGAAGTCCTCACGCGGTCGGCGCGCTCGGATCCGCCGGAAAAGCGCAGCCGGTGCGCGGCCGTCGACCGTTCCGTGTGCAGCGAAGTGACCGCCCGGGCGCGCTCGCCGTCGCCGCGGGCCACGGCGTCCACGATCGCACCGTGCTCCGCCCAGGACTCCACGGGATCGGCCGGCGCCTCCACCGCGTACATCCAGGAGATCTTGTGGCGCAGCTGGGTGAGCATCGACGTCAGGGCGTGGCTCCCCGAGGACTGGGCGAGGGTCTCGTGGAACCAGCCCCCCAGAGAGCGCAGGTCGTCGCTGTTGCCACGTCTGGCCCGCTCCTGGCCCAGCCGGACGAGGCCGCGCAGCACCTTCAGATGGGCCTCGGTGCGGCGCTGTGCGGCCCGGGCGGCGCCGAGCGGCTCCAGGAGCATCCGCATCTCCAGGAGGTCGGCGGCCTCCTGCTCGGTCGGTTCGGCGACGCACGCGCCCGCGTGCCGCCGCGTGACGACGAAGCCCTCGGCCTCCAGCGTGCGCAGCGCCTCCCGGACGGGGACACGGGAGACGCCGTAGCGGCGGGCGAGGAGTTCCTCCGTGAGGCGGCTGCCGCGCTCGTAGACGCCCGCGACGATGTCGTCCCGAACGGCCGTGCACACCGAGTGCGCCGGAATACGCATGACGGACCTCCGCCTTAATCCCCGTGAAACGTCGACGATTGACGTGTGTTCCGTGACTCTATTGCAATGCGCGGGAATTTCCGATGGCGGGCCGGAATCCAGGGATATTTTTTGGACAGCGGTGCCCCGTAAACGACGAAAACCCCGGCCGGGTGGCCGGGGCGGGACGATCCGTCGTCGCGGAGCGTCAGACGTTCACGCCGTGGTTGCGCAGATAGGCGACCGGGTCGATGTCCGAGCCGTACTCCGCCGTCGTGCGAGCCTCGAAGTGCAGATGCGGGCCGGTGACGTTGCCGGTCGCGCCGGACAGGCCGATCCGCCGGCCGGGGGTGACCTGCTGGCCCACCGACACCTCGATGGACGACAGGTGACCGTACTGGGTGTACGTCCCGTCGTTCATCTTGATGACGATCTGGTTGCCGTAGGACCCGCCCCAGCCTGCCTCGACCACAGTGCCGGAGCCGACCGCGTGCACGGAGGTACCGCTCGCGGCGTGGAAGTCGATGCCGGTGTGGCTGCCGGAGGACCACAGCGAGCTGCTGGCCTGGTAGCCGGTGGAGACGTAGGAGCCGGTGATCGGCGACACGAAGGTGTTGAGGAGCTTGCGCTCGGCCTCACGGGCGGCACGCACGCGTGCGGCGCGCTCCTCCACGGCCTTCTTGGCGGCGGCCTGCCGGGCGGCCTCCTCGAAGGCGGCCTGCTTCTGCACGGCGACCTGGTCGTCGATCTGGTCGACGACGGACTCGCCGGCGGCGACGACGGGGATCAGCCCGGTCTGCTCGGGGGTGGGCTCGGCGGCGAAGGCCGGTGTGGAGGCGACGGTGGCCATGACACCGGTGGTGGTGAGCGCCGCGATGCCCGCCGCGCGGACGGTGCCGCGCTGCGTCCGGCCGGGCCGACGGTGCTTCCCGGTGGCGCAGGTGAACGCCATGAAGTTGGGGGTGTCCTTTCCTTCCCTCTCGCCTACCGGGTTAGCTGACGGGTTCGGAGCAGGAAGGTCTCCTACGGGCACCCTCGCCTCACGCGCGGGCGTCCGATTCACCCCAGGGACTTCACAAGTGGGTCCCCGGCTCCCCTGGCTCGCGCCGTACGGGGACTCGGCGATGACTGTCCGGTGCCGCGGCTGCGGCGCACTGCCTGACGAACAGTCCGGATGACGCTAAGCGGCGCGGGTTTCGATCCTCAAACGAATCCCCGGTTTTGTAGCGCATCCCACAGGGCAGACGGCGCCCTCCGTCTCAATTCGGACATGCGAAGGCCCTGGTGACGCTTTCGCCGACCAGGGCCCCTGCACGCGCGCGTCGTTGGCGGGAGCTACTCCGCGGGCACGACCTTCACCTCGCCGATGCCGAGCGCCTCGACGGGCTCCTTGATCTGGGCGGCGTCACCCACGAGGACGGTCACGAGCCGGTCCACCGGGAAGGCGTTCACTGCCGCCGCGGTGGCCTCCACCGTGCCGGTGGAGGCGAGCTGCTGATACAGCGTGGCCTGGAAGTCGTCGGGCAGGTGCTGCTCGACCTGGTCGGCCAGCGTGGCCGCGACGGCCGCCGCGGTCTCGAACTTCAGCGGCGCCACACCGACCAGGTTCTGCACGGCGACGTCGCGCTCGGCGTCCGTCAGCCCCTCGGCGGCGAGGGTGCGCAGCACCTTCCACAGGTCGTCCAGGGCGGGACCGGTGTTCGGGGTGTCGACCGAGCCGCTGATGGCGAGCATCGCCGCGCCCGAGCCGTCCGCGGCGGACCGCAGGACCTGCCCGAACGCGCGGACGCCGTAGGTGTAGCCCTTCTCCTCGCGCAGGACGCGGTCCAGCCGGGAGGTGAGGGTGCCGCCGAGGCAGTACGTGCCGAGGACCTGCGCGGGCCACACGCGGTCGTGCCGGTCGGCGCCGATCCGGCCGATCAGCAACTGCGTCTGGACGGCGCCGGGCCGGTCCACGATGACGACGCGGCCGGTGTCGTCGGCGGTCACCGGCGGCACGGGCCGCGGCTCGGCCGAGGAGCCCGTCCAGGCGCCCAGGGTGTCGCCGAGAAGCTCTTCCAGGTCGACGCCGGTGAGGTCGCCGACGACCACGGCGGTGGCCGTGGCCGGGCGGACGTGCCGCTCGTGGAAGGCGCGCACGGCGGCGGAGTCGATCTTCTCGACCGTGTCGGCGGTGCCCTGCCGCGGCCGGGACATGCGCGAGCCGGCCGGGAACAGCTCCTTGGAGAGCTCCTTCGCGGCGCGCCGCGAAGGGTTGGCCAGCTCGTGCGGGATCTCGTCCAGGCGGTTGCGGACGAGGCGCTCGATCTCGCTGTCGGCGAAGGCGGGCGCCCGCAGCGCGTCGGCGAGCAGGCCGAGGCCCTTGGGCAGACGCGAGGCCGGCACCTCGAGGCTCAGCCGGACGCCGGGGTGGTCCGCGTGCGCGTCCAGCGTGGCGCCGCAGCGCTCCAGTTCGGCCGCGAACTCCTCGGCGGAGTGCTTGTCGGTGCCCTCCGAGAACGCGCGCGCCATGATCGTGGCGACGCCGTCAAGGCCCGCCGGTTCGGCGTCCAGGGGCGCGTCGAGGAGGATCTCGACGGCGACGACCTGCTGGCCGGGCCGGTGGCAGTGCAGCACGGTCAGGCCGTTGGCCAGCGCGGCGCGCTCGGGCGCCGGGAAGGCCCACGGCTTGGCCTCGCCCGCCCGGGGCTGGGGGTGGAAGTCCATCGTGGCGAGCTCGGTCACCGGGCCGCCTCCTCGTTCTCGTCCTGGTCGGCGGGGGCTTCGGCGGCGGTCGGCTCATAGACGAGCACCGCGCGGTTGTCGGGGCGCAGGCGGGCCTTGGCGATCTCCCGCACCTCCTCGGGCGTCACCTCCAGCACACGCTGGACGGCGGTGAGGGCGAGCTGCGGGTCGCCGAACAGGACGGCGAACCGGCACAGTTCGTCGGCGCGGCCGGCGACCGTGCCGAGCCGGTCGAGCCACTCGCGCTCCAACTGCGCCTGGGCGCGCTCCATTTCCTCGTCCGTGGGGCCGTCCTCGGCGAACCGGGCGAGCTCCTCGTCGATGGCCGCCTCGATGACGGGCACCTCGACGTCGCCGGACGTCTTCACGTCCAGCCAGCCCAGGGAGGGCGCTCCGGCGAGCCGCAGCAGGCCGAAGCCGGCCGCCACGGCCGTACGGTCACGGCGCACCAGCCGGTTGTAGAGACGGGACGACTCGCCGCCGCCGAGGACGGTGAGGGCCAGGTCCACGGCGTCGCACGCACGCGTGCCGTCCTCGGGCAGGCGGTAGGCGGCCATCAGGGCACGGGCCGGGACCTCCTCCTCGACGACCTCGCGCAGCTCCTCGCCGATGACGTCGGGCAGCCCGCCGTCGCGCGGCGCGGGCTTGCCGTCGTGGCCGGGGATGGAGCCGAAGTACTTCTCCACCCAGGCGAGGGTCTGCTCCGGGTCAATGTCGCCGACCACGGACAGGACGGCGTTGTTGGGCGCGTAGTACGTGCGGAAGAACGCGCGCGCGTCCTCCAGCGTCGCCGCGTCCAGGTCGGCCATCGAACCGATCGGCGTGTGGTGGTAGGGGTGGCCCTCCGGGTAGGCGAGGGCCGTCAGCTTCTCGAAGGCCGTGCCGTAGGGGACGTTGTCGTAGCGCTGGCGGCGCTCGTTCTTGACGACGTCGCGCTGGTTCTCCATCGACTCGTCGTCGAGCGCGGTGAGCAGCGAGCCCATGCGGTCGGCCTCCAGCCAGAGGGCGAGCTCCAGCTGGTGGGCGGGCATGGTCTCGAAGTAGTTCGTGCGCTCGAAGCTGGTGGTGCCGTTGAGGGACCCGCCCGCGCCCTGGACCAGCTCGAAGTGGCCGTTGCCCTTGACCTGGCCGGAGCCCTGGAACATCAGGTGCTCGAAAAGGTGAGCCAGCCCGGTGCGCCCCTTGACTTCATGGCGCGAGCCGACGTCGTACCAGAGGCACACCGCCGCGACGGGGGTCAGGTGGTCCTCCGAGAGCACCACGCGAAGGCCGTTGGCCAGGCGGTGCTCGGTCGCTGTCAGGCCCCCGGAGCCTGCCTGGGCTGTGGCCGTGTGACCCATGGGCATGTACGTCCCTTCCGATCGCGGACGCGGTCGTCGAAACCGCGGTTTTCCTGCCGGTCCTGCCACTGTATGCAAGCGTGCGGACGGTCGCCGAAGTTCCCGGACGACATACGCCGAGAGCGAGATCGCGTAGCCTGCGGGCAGCCGTGGAGGAGAGACCCTCACGTTCGGGCCGGTCGGCCGACGCCGGGTCGTCGCCCGCGCTGTCAGTGCCACGGTCCACAATGGTCCGCGTCAGATCCCGTACCACGCCCCAGCAAGGAGCCGGCAGCGATGGCCCGCCGCAGCACGAAGACCCCGCCGCCCGACGACTCGTACGAGGAGCGGATCCTCGACATCGACGTCGTCGACGAGATGCAGGGCTCCTTCCTCGAGTACGCGTACTCGGTCATCTACTCCCGCGCCCTGCCGGACGCCCGTGACGGCCTCAAGCCGGTGCACCGCCGCATCGTCTACCAGATGAACGAGATGGGCCTGCGCCCCGAGCGCGGCTACGTGAAGTGCGCCCGGGTCGTCGGCGAGGTCATGGGCAAGCTGCACCCGCACGGCGACGCGTCCATCTACGACGCGCTCGTGCGGATGGCCCAGCCCTTCTCCATGCGGCTGCCGCTGGTCGACGGGCACGGCAACTTCGGCTCGCTGGGCAACGACGACCCGCCGGCCGCCATGCGGTACACCGAATGCCGTCAGGCCGCGGCGACGAGCCTGATGACCGAGTCGATCGACGAGGACACGGTCGACTTCGCGCCGAACTACGACGGCCAGGAGCAGGAGCCGGTCGCGCTGCCCGCCGCCTTCCCCAACCTCCTGGTCAACGGCGCGTCCGGCATCGCGGTCGGCATGGCCACGAACATGCCGCCGCACAACCTGGGCGAGGTCATCGCGGCCGCCCGCCATCTGATCCGCTACCCCGGCGCGGATCTGGACGCCCTGATGAAGTACGTCCCGGGCCCCGACCTGCCCACCGGCGGCCGGATCGTCGGCCTCTCCGGCATCCGGGACGCATACGAGAACGGCCGCGGCACGTTCAAGATCCGGGCCACGGTGTCGGTGGAGACGGTCACGGCCCGCCGCAAGGGCCTGGTCATCACCGAACTGCCTTTCACCGTCGGGCCCGAGAAGGTCATCGCCAAGATCAAGGACCTGGTCGGCTCCAAGAAGATCCAGGGCATCGCCGACGTCAAGGACCTCACCGACCGCGCGCACGGCCTGCGCCTGGTCATCGAGATCAAGAACGGCTTCGTGCCGGAGGCGGTCCTCGAGCAGCTGTACAAGCTGACGCCGATGGAGGAGTCCTTCGGCATCAACAACGTGGCGCTGGTCGACGGCCAGCCGCTCACGCTGGGCCTCAAGGAACTGCTGGAGGTCTACCTCGACCACCGCTTCACCGTGGTGCGCCGTCGCAGCGAGTTCCGCCGCGGCAAGCGCCGTGACCGGCTGCACCTGGTGGAGGGCCTGCTGACGGCGCTCGTCGACATCGACGAGGTCATCCGGCTGATCCGCTCCAGCGACAACAGCGCACAGGCCAAGGAGCGCCTGATGGAGCGCTTCTCGCTGTCGGAGGTCCAGACCCAGTACATCCTGGACACCCCGCTGCGCCGGCTCACCCGGTTCGACCGGATCGAGCTGGAGGCGGAGAAGGACCGGCTCAACGAGGAGATCGCCGAGCTGACCCGGATCCTGGACTCGGACGCGGAGCTGCGCAAGCTGGTCTCGGCCGAACTGGCCTCGGTGGCCAAGAAGTTCGGCACCGAGCGCCGGACGGTCCTGCTGGAGTCGTCGGGCACCGCGGCCAGCGCCGTGCCCCTCCAGGTCGCCGACGCCCCGTGCCGCGTCCTGCTGTCCTCCACGGCCCTGCTGGCCCGCACGGCGAACGACGAGCCCTTCACGCAGGACGCGGAGGACGCCGAGGACGGGGACGGCAAGCGCACCAAGCACGACGTGATCGTCTCGTCGGTGCCGGCCACCGCGCGCGGGGAGATCGGGGCGGTCACCTCGTCGGGACGGCTGCTGCGGATCAACGTCGTCGACCTGCCGCAGCTCCCGGACACGGCCTCGGCGCCGAACCTCTCAGGCGGCGCGCCGCTGGCGGAGTTCGTCTCCCTGGAGGGCGACGAGACGGTGGTCTGCCTGACCACGCTCGACGAGTCCTCGCCGGGTCTGGCCCTCGGGACCGAACAGGGTGTGGTCAAGCGGGTCGTGCCCGACTACCCGACCAACAAGGACGAGCTGGAGGTCATCACCCTCAAGGAGGGCGACCGGATCGTCGGCGCGGTCGAGCTGCGCACCGGTGACGAGGACCTGGTCTTCATCACCGACGACGCCCAACTGCTGCGCTATCAGGCCTCGCAGGTGCGCCCGCAGGGCCGTGCGGCGGGCGGCATGGCGGGCATCAAGCTCACCGAGGGCGCGAAGGTGATCTCGTTCACGGCGGTGGACCCCGCGGCGGACGCGGTGGTCTTCACGATCGCGGGCTCGCGCGGCACCCTGGACGACTCCGTCCAGACGACCGCCAAGCTCACCCCCTTCGACCAGTACCCCCGCAAGGGCCGTGCCACGGGTGGTGTGCGCTGCCAGCGGTTCCTGAAGGGCGAGGACTGCCTGTCCCTGGCCTGGGCCGGCCCCGTCCCCGCCAAGGCGGCACAGAAGAACGGCCTGCCGGCCGAGCTGCCGGAGATGGACCCGCGCCGAGACGGCTCGGGCGTGTCGCTGTCGAAGACGGTCTCGGTGGTGGCCGGACCGGTCTAGGGCCCGGTCAGCGCCGAGGGGCGTCGGTTCCCTCGGCGTCCCGGGCGTCCCGGCCCTCTCCGGGTTCCGGGACGCCGTCGTCGTCAGGTGCGCGTACGTAGCGAAGGACGCCCCACATGCCGTGCTCGTCGGCGTGCGGGGCGTCGTCCTTGCACGCCTCGAGTTCCTTGCCGAGGGCGGCGGTGTCGATGCCCGACCCGATGAGGACGAGCTGGGTGAGGCGGGCTCCGGAGGCGGGCCACGGTTCGGGGCGGAAGCGCAGGAAGGGTCCGACGGCGTGCACGCCATAGCGGTTGACCGGGTCGTGCGGGCCGAAGTCGACGTAGCCCTTGATGCGGTACAGCCCCTCGGGCCGGCTGTCGAGGAACTCCATCAACCGCCGCGGTTCGAGGGGGACTTCGGAGGTGAACGAGAGACTGTCGTAGGCGGTGTGGAGATGACCCGCGTGATCGCCCGCGGCGTGGTCGTGCAGGTCGTCGAAGGAGAGCTGGCCGACGCGTTCCCCGACCGGCCGGCAGTCGAACAGGAACTCGGGGTCGATGCGGCCGTAGGTGGCGGGCACGATCGCGGCCCGGTCGCCGAGGGAACGGACCAGTCCGAGCACCCGGTCGGCATCGGGCACCCGGTCCAGCTTGTTCACCACGACGAGGTCGGCGAGGGCGAGGTGCCGGTCGATCTCGGGGTGCCGCGCCCTCGTCCCGTCGAACTCGGCGGCGTCGACCACCTCGACGAGCCCGCCGTAGACGATGCCCGGATGCCCGCTGGCCAGCACCATCCGCACGAGTTCCTGCGGCTCGGCGAGGCCGCTGGCCTCGATGACGATGACGTCCACACCGAGGGCGGGAGCGGCGAGCCGTTCGAGGTACGTGTCGAGCTCATCGGTGTCGACCGCGCAGCACAGACAGCCGTTGCCGAGCGAGACCGTGGAGTCGCCGAGCGCCCCGGCCACGGCCATCGCGTCGATCTCGATGGAGCCGAAGTCGTTCACGATCGCACCGATCCGGCTGCCGCCGCTGTGGTGCAGCAGATGGTTGAGCAAGGTCGTCTTGCCGGAACCGAGGAATCCGGCGAGAACGACGACCGGGATCTGCTGCGGACTGCGGCTCTGCGACACGTGCGACCTTTCTGAAACCAACGCGTGCACCGGCGCGCGGCCCGGCGCGCGTACGAGGAGCGAATACCGCTCCAGGATACGAGCCGCCGGAATGCCCGCGAAGTGAACGATTGTCAGGGGCACACGCAGGGCAGACGTTGGGCAAGGCGCCCTGGGCGTGCGACCCTCGCTTCCCTCAGTGCGCCTCCCCTCCGCCTCCCCCGCCGGTCAGAGCCGCTCGGCACTCTGGGAGACGGCAAGCGCCGCCCACCGCTCGCCGGTCCCCGTCATGTCCACCCGCACCCCGACGACCGGCGCACGGCCGCCCGATCGGGGGTATTTGACATGGCCACACAGAGGTTCGGGATACGCGGACGGGTACGCGGACTCGGTACCGTCGCCGCCGCGGCCGCCGGCGTCGCCGCGGGCGCCCTCACCACCATGGCGGCACACCGCCACGCTCTCGACGCGCTCCGCGTACGACTGGAACACCTGGAGCGGACCGCCCACTCCCAGCAGCACACCAACCTGGCCAACCAGCAGCGTCTGCACTGGGAACTGCTGAGCAAAGCCATCGACGATCCCGAACTGGCGGAAGTGCTGGACCTCTTCGAGGCCCCCGTCTCCACCAAGCAACGCCGCCAGTACCTCTACGCCAACGCCCTCTACACGAACGCACTGTTTTACTACAGGATCGGCAACATATCCCGCGAGGAGTTCTTCGGATACATTCGCGGCATTCTGCAGAATCCCGTGGTACGCGAGTACTGGTACGCGACGAGACACCAGCGGGCGACCATTGCCGAAGGTTCGGACGAAGCGGAACTCGGCCGGATGGTGGACGAACTCCTCACACAACTCGAGGAGGCGGACGGCGACGAATGGTGGGTCGTAGGTGAGCCGCCAAGCCCGTGAACTCCCGCGAGACCTCGGCGCACTCCGGCGGCCGAGGGCTCACGCTCCGGGGCTCACACCCCTCCGTACGGAATCACACCCTCGGCCCATAACGAACGGGTCAAGTGGGCAGTTAGGGGAGGCGTCAGGGAGTTGACTCGCGCTTGATCGCGTAGAGGACCCCACCAGATCGTCGCCTACGCCGCCGGATGACGAGCGCACCCCACAGGGCCCGCCTTGCACCGCGCAGTCGTCGTGCGCAAGCCAACGGACCCAAGGGAAGAAACAGTGAGCCAGATCATCCGTCGGATCGGTGCATCTCCGCGCGCTCGGGGAAGCGTGAGCGGAGCCAATTGCCCCGATATCTTCGAACTTGCCGACGGCAATTTCGCAGTCATCGGCACGGACGCGACGGACTCATTGGACCCGGATCTTCCGTCCGACGCCTCACGCGGCGATCACGAGAGAATCGTCGTCATCACGCGAGAGACCCTTGTCCGAGCGAAGGCTGACATTCCAGACCTCTAGGAACTATCGGTAACCCAGGCCCTTTTCGGAGCAACAGCCCCGGCGCGTCCGTCGACGACGCCGGGCTTTCTCACGCCCGCCCGCTCCAGGAGGTCCGGGCGCGGCTTTCAGGCAGCCTCGGGCACTTCGACCGGCGCGCTGGGACCGACGTACCGCGCGACCGGACGGATGATCTTCGAGTCCTCCGCCTGCTCCAGGATGTTGGCGCTCCAGCCCACCACCCGAGCCGCGGCGAAGGTGGGGGTGAACATCTCGCGGGGCAGCCCGCAGAGCTCCATGACCACTCCGGCATAGAACTCCACGTTCGTGTGCAGCTCCCGGCCGGGCTTGAGTTCGGCGAGTATCGCCTCGACACGCCGCTCCACCTCGACGGCGAACTCGACCCGCGGACCTCCGAACCCTTGCGCGATCTCACGGAGCATGCGGGAGCGTGGGTCCTCGGTGCGGTAGACGGCGTGGCCGAAGCCCATGATGCGGTCCCCGGCAAGCACACGATCACGGATCCAGGGGTCGATCCGGTCCGGAGTGCCGATGGCGTCCAGGGTGTCCAGCGCGCGACTGGGCGCGCCCCCGCGCAAGGGACCCGAGAGTGCCCCCACCGCCCCGACGAGGCACGCGGCAACATCCGCCCCGGTCGAGGCGATCACTCTCGCGGTGAACGTCGACGCGTTGAAGCCGTGATCAATGGTGGAGATCAAGTATTGCTCGACCGCTCGGGCAAGGGCGGGGTCCGGCTCGGCTCCGGTCAACATGTACAGGTAGTTGGCCGCGTACGGCAGGTCCTCGCGCGGCTCGACGGGCGTGAGACCGCGCCCGAGCCGGTACAACGCGGTGAGCAGGGTCGGTACGGCTGCGGCCGCCGCGACGGTGTCCGCACGACGCCGGGCCGCGTCGAGGTCGTACACCGGCCGGAAGTCCTTCGCCGCACCGAGCAGGGACAGTGCCGTACGCATGCCGGCCAGCGGATTCGCGTCCGCGCCGGCGCTCGCCAGGGCGGGCAGTGCGCCGCTCACCTCCGCGGGCAGGCTGCGCAGCGCCGCGGTCTCGGCCGCGAAGGCGGCACCGCGTCGCGCGTCCGGCAGTTCGCCATGGATCAGCAGGTGCCAGACGTCCTCGAAGCGGCGGGTGCGCGCGAGATCGACGGCGGAGTACTGCCGGTAGTGGTAGAAGCCATCGCGCCCTCGGACGTCGCCGACCTGCGTGTCGGCAACGACGACGCCGGCGAGTCCCCGAGGTGCGGCGGGGGCCGACACGGCGGGATCGACAGTGGACCGAGGGGCCGGTTCATCGACGAGCCGATCAAGGGGTTGACCGATGGGTTGATCGGCGGGGGAAGCCGGGGACAGGTTGACGGACATTGTTTCCTCCCTGAACTTGATTCGACTGTCCATGATTGACTTTAATCCTGTCAATATTGATTCAGTCAACATAGGTGCCTTGTGGATACGGTGACCCCCATGCGCGATCAGGAACCCGGGCCCGGCCACCCCGAACGACGGTTGAGTACCAAGGAGGCCGCCGAACTGCTCGGGGTGAAGCCCGAGACCGTGTACGCGTACGTCAGTCGTGGTCAGCTGAGCAGTCGGCGCACGCCGGGCGGCCGGGGCAGCACCTTCGACGCCGAGGAGGTCCAGACTCTCGCTCGGCGCAACAGGCGGGAGGCCGGCGGCACTCCGGGATCCGGAGCGGAGCTGTCCGTGCGCACGCGCGTCACCCTCATCGACCAGGACCGCTACTACTACCGCGGCGTCGACGCCGTCGAACTGGCCACCCGGCACTCCTACGAAGAGGTGGCGGAGTGGCTGTGGACCGGACGACTGCGCCCCGGGGCCGCCTTCACCGCGCCCGAGGCATCCGTCGAGGCCGCCCGTCGCGTCGTCGAGGCGCTGCCCGAGCACAGCGGGCCCATGGACCGGCTGCGGGTCGCCGCAGTCGCCGCCGCGGCCGCGGATCCCCTGCGGTTCGACCTCTCCGAGGAAGCCGTGCTCGGTACCGCACGCATCCTGATCCCCACCCTGGTCGCCGCCCTGCCGACGAAGCGGCCCGCACGCCGCGACGAAGGGCCGCTCGCCCGGCGGCTGTGGACCCGGCTCAGCGGTCGCCCGCCGCACGAGGCGCAACTGCGCGTCCTCGACACGGCGCTCGGTCTGCTCGTCGACCACGACCTCGCCGCTTCCACACTCGCCGTACGCGTCGCCGCATCGGCCCGTGCGCACGCGTACGCCGCGGTCTCCGCCGGGCTCGGCGTCATCGAGGGGCCGCTGCACGGCGCTGCCGGCGGCCTCGCCCATCGCATGCTGCTCGAAGTGCTCGACACCGGCAGTGCCGCTCCGGTGGTCGCCGAGGAGTTGCGGGCCGGCCGCCGGATCCCGGGCCTCGGCCACCGGCTCTACCCCGGCGAGGACCCACGCGCGCGTGCCCTGTTCGCCCTCCTCGAAGAGATCCCGGAGGCCGGACCGGCTCTCGCTGCGGCCCGGGACATCGAGGCGACGACCGCCCGCCATACTCCGCTGCACGCCAACGTGGACCTGGCGCTCGCCGTCCTGACCGCGTCATGCGGCATGGAGTCCTCGGCCAGCGAGACGATCTTCGCGATCGCCCGTACGGCCGGCTGGATCGCCCACGCCCTGGAGGAGTACGGCGAGCGACCGCTCCGAATGCGCCCGAGCGGCCACTACGTGGGCCCCAAGCCACCCCGGCCGCTGCCAGAGCCACTGCCCCAGCCGTAGCCGTCGCCGAAGCGGGCGTCTGGGCGGCCGGGCGGTGGGCGGCCGGGCGCACGAGCGTGCTGGGCGGCTGGGAGGGCCGGAGCGCCCCCGCACCACAGGCGCCCGGCAAGCGCACGCGGCAGGCCCCCGGCACGCGCACGCGTACCCGCATGGCTCAGCGCATCGGGCGGCGGGAGGTCATGCCCCGGCAAGTCAGGTTAGGCTCACCTCTGTGAGTACGTGCGCGACCGTCTCGCGGGATCTCGACGAGCCCATTTCCGGAACCGCGGCCACGGCAACCACTTGGTTGCTCCTGGAGCAGCCGGGGCCCTGGGGTGCCAGAGCGCTGGTGTCGAGCCACCTGGATCCGGCCCTGGGTCGCGCCCTGGAGGCGGCTGCGCAGGGCACGGGCGTGCGCATCGCGCTCATCCGCCGTCCGGGCCGCCACGCGGACCACGACGTGTCATCCGTGCGGCAGGTGTACGTGGCCCACACCGTTCCCGGCAGGGTGTGGCTGCACAGCGCCGAGACCCACGACCCTCGGCAGCTGCTGGACCTCGACTTCGCCGCGCTCGGCGGAGGCGACCACCGCAGCTTCGCCCGCGCTCTGGGCGGACAGCCGCACACGGGTGACCCGCTCGCCCTTGTCTGCACCAACGGCAAACGGGACCGCTGCTGCGCGCTGCTCGGCCGTCCGCTGGCCGCGGAGCTCGCCGCCTCAGGGGTGACCGGCACCTGGGAGGTCACCCATCTGGGTGGTCATCGCTTCTCGCCGACCCTGCTCGTCCTGCCGCACGGATACGCGTACGGACGCGTCGAGGCCCACACCGTCAAGGAGGCCCTGCACGGCGTGCGGGAAGGACGAGTCGTCGTCGAGGAGTGTCGCGGGCGGTCGGCATGGGAACGGCCCGGTCAGGCGGCGGAGCTGGCGGTGCGCTCGGCGACCGGCGAGGAGCGCGCGGAAGCCCTGAGCGTCGTCCGGACCACCGGGGGCGCGCCGCGCTGGGAGGTGACCGTCGCCCACACGGACGGGCGCCGCTGGCAGGTCGTCGTGGCCGAGGGGGCATCACTCCCGCCCCGGCCGGAGAGCTGCGGCGCATCGGTCCTCGGCTCACCCTCACGGATGGACGTGGTGGGGGTTCACGAGCTGACAGACATGGCAGCCACGGCAGGCACTGCACCGATGCGCCGGCCCGTCTGTGGACAGGGCTCGTCCGCGGCCTCGCGCGGGCGCGGCCGAACCGTTTCCTCTTGATCCCGTCAAGAGTTCCACATCACCCACCCCTACGGCTGCGCCGGTCCTCCCACGTACCGTCTTGGGTATGAGCCCCACTCCCCCCGCCCGTCGCCTGCGTCTCGGTATGCCCCGTCGCATGTTCTCGCAGCTCCTGCTCATGCAGCTGGCGATCGCCGCGGGAGTCGTGGTGCTCGCGACCGGGCTGTTCCTCGCCCCCCTCAGCGATCAGCTGGACGACCAGGCGATGCGCCGCGCCCTCGCGATCGCCCAGACCACCGCGGCTGTGCCACAGATCGCCGAGGACCTCCGGCACACAAAGCCGTCGGTCGACGGACCGGTGCAGCAGGAGGCCGAGCGGATCCGCAAGGCCAGCGGCGCGGAGTACGTCGTGGTGATGGATCTCAGCGGCATACGCTGGTCGCACACCGAGCCCGGACAGGTCGGCGGTCACGTCTCCACGGACCCTCGCCAGGCCCTCGCCGGCGAGGACGTCATGGAGATCGACAGCGGCACACTGGGCCGCTCGGCCCGCGGAAAGGTCCCCCTGCGCGACAGTGACGGCAGGATCGTCGGCGCGGTCTCCGTCGGCATCGAGTACGACAGCGTGCGGGCCCGCCTGATCCACGCGATCCCGGGGCTCTTCGCCTACGCCGGCGGTGCCCTCGCGGTGGGCGCGCTGGCCGCCTGGCTGATCTCCCGGCGGATCCAGCGGCAGACCCGAGACCTGGCCTTCTCCGACATCTCGGCGCTGCTGGCCGAACGCGAGGCGATGCTGCACGGCATCCGCGAGGGCGTCGTAGCCCTGGACCGCGCGGGCCGCGTCCGGCTGCTCAACGACGAGGCGCAGCGCCTGCTGGGCATCGGGGAGGAGGCGGTCGGCAGGTCGCCCGACCGGGCGCTCGGCGAGGGACGTACCGCCGACGTCCTGGCGGGCCGGGTCACCGGCACCGACCTGATCTCCGTACGCGGACAGCGCGTCCTGGTCGTCAACCGCATGCCCACCGACGACGGCGGTGCCGTGGCCACCCTGCGCGACCGCACCGAGCTGGAGCAGCTCGGCCGCGAACTCGACTCGACGCACGGTCTCATCGACGCGCTGCGGGCCCAGGACCACGAGCACGCCAACCGCATGCACACCCTGCTGGGGCTGCTGGAACTTGAGATGTACGACGACGCCGTGGATTTCGTCGGGGAGGTCGTCGGCGATCACCGGGCCACCGCCGAGCAGGTGACCGAGAAGATCGAGGACCCGCTGCTCGCCGCCCTGCTGGTCGGCAAGGCGACCGTGGCCGCCGAACGCGGGGTCGCCCTGTGGGTGTCGGACGGCACCCGGCTGCCCGACCGTCTGATCGACCCGCGCGGGCTGGTCACGGTCCTCGGCAACCTGGTGGACAACGCGCTCGACGCCGTCGCGGGCAAGCCCCACGCGCGCGTGGAGGTCGAGCTGCGCACGGAGGGCCGTACGGCGATCCTGCGGGTACGGGACACCGGACCGGGCATCCCGGCCGATCAACGGGAGTTGATCTTCACCGAGGGCTGGTCCACCAAGAAGCCGCCGGCGCACGGCAAGCGAGGCATCGGGCTCTCCCTGGTGCGCAGACTGGCCGAGCGGCAGGGCGGGCACGCGACGGTCGGCGAGGCGGCCGGCGGAGGCGCGGAGTTCACCGTCGTCCTGCCCGAGGCGCTGACCGGGGCCGACCTCGAACCCGTACTGGCCGCACCGGCGACGACCGACGCCGAGGAGGCATCGCGATGATTGAGGTCCTGGTCGTGGACGACGACACCAGGGTCGCGCGGGTCAACGCCGCCTATGTGGAGAAGGTGCCCGGCTTCCATGTCGCCGCCGAGGCGCACAGCGCGGCCGAGGCACTGCGCCAGCTCGAACTGGTGCCCCGGCTGGACCTCGTCCTGCTGGACCACTACCTGCCCGACGAGACGGGTCTGGAGGTCGTCCAGGAGATGCGCAGGCGCGGCCACCAGACCGACGTGATCATGGTGACGGCCGCGCGGGACGTGTCGACGGTGCAGGCCGCGATGCGCCAGGGCGCCCTCCAGTACCTGGTGAAACCGTTCGCCTTCGCGGGGCTGCGCGCCAAACTGGAGGCGTACGCCGAGCTGCGCCGCACGCTGGACGGCGGCGGGGAGGCCGAGCAGGCCGACGTGGACCGTATGTTCGGCGCGCTCTCCGCGTCCTCGGAGCCCGGTCTGCCCAAGGGACACTCCCCCACCACCGCCGAGCTGGTGCGCCAGGCCCTGATGAACGCCGAAGGTCCCCTGTCGGCGCAGGAGATCGCCGACCGCACCGGCGTGAGCCGCCAGACGGCGCAGCGCTACCTGAAGCTCCTGGAACGCACGGGCAGGGCCCGGCTCACCTTGAAGTACGGCGACGCGGGCCGCCCGGAACACCGTTACGTGTGGGCGACCCGCGCCTGAGGGCACGGCTTCGGGGGCCGGGGCCGGGGCCAGGGCCGGAGGCCGGAGGCCGAGTAGGTCGGAGGGAGGGGGGAGGACGCGGGAGCCATGTCCCGTGGGTCACGGACGGCGTCCCGCCTCCCTCCCCCGGCCGCCCGTCAGCCCTTCGCCTTGTCGACGAACTCGGTCGTGTAGGTCTTGCTCAGGTCCACATCGGCGTTCTGGATGGCGGGGTTGAACGCCTTGAGCACCTTCTCGACCGTCTCGGGACCGTTCTTGGGCATCACGCCGTCCTTGGTGAACATGGGCAGCGTGCTCTTGATGGCCACCGAGTACAGCAGCTTGTTCCCCTGCGAGTAGTCCGGCGGCATCTTCGCGGCTATCTCGCTCGCGCTGTGGGTGGACATCCACGTGAGCGTCTTGACGAATGCATTGGCCAACTTCTGGACGGTGTCCTTGTGACTGTTGACCCAGTCCGTCTGCATGTACAGGCTTGACGACGGATACGGTCCGCCGAGCGCCTCCTCGGAACCCTGCGGCGTACGCATGTCCAGCAGGACCTTGCCCGCCTTCTTGTCCAGGATGTTCGCCACCGTCGGGTCGGTCGTCATACCGCCGTCGATCGCGCCCTGCTGGAGCGCCGCGATGAACGTCGGACCCGCGCCCACGGCGACCGGGGTGAAGTCGCTGACCTTCACACCGTTCTTGACGGCGAGGTACTTGGTCAGGAAGTCGGTCGAGGAACCGAGCCCGGTGACACCGAGCTTCTTGCCCTTGAAGTCCTTCGGGGACTTGATGTCACCCTCCGCCTTGGTGGAGACGATCTCCACCTCACCGGGCGCGTGCGAGAACTGCACGACGGACTCCACCTCCTTGCCCTTCACCTGGAGGTCGAGCGTGTGGTCGTAGAAGCCGACGGCGCCCTGGACCTGGCCGGAGACGAGCGCGGTCTCGGCCTGCACACCGGCCGGCTCGCTGAGCAGCTCGACGTCGAGTCCCTCGGCGTCGAAGTAGCCGAGCCGCTGAGTGAGCATGGCGGGCAGGTAGATGACCTTGTCCAGGCCGCCGACCATGATCTTGACCTTGGTGCCCTTGCCGTCGCCCTTGCTGCCGGAGCCGCTGGACGCGGTGCTGGCGGCGTCGTTGGCGCAGGCGGTGAGCGAGGTGAGGGCGAGCAGGCCGGCGGCGGCCAGGGCGGTGTATCTGGCAGTTGTGCGCATGGCGGGTTCACGTCCTTGTGAGAGGGCGGCGCGGAAGTGCGACGGAGGAGCGGGCGTAGGGGCGACGCGGGGCCTGTCCACAGGGAGCGGCCCCTCGTCGGATCGTTCGGCGACGGGTCAGCTGTCGGAGCCCGACGGCTTCCAGCGGAAGATGCGGCTCTCGGCGAAGGTCAGCAGTCCCTCCGCGACGAGGGCGACGGCGGCGAGGATGACCATCGCGGCGTACACACCCGCAGCGTTGAACGTGCCCTGGGACTGGGCGACGAGCAGGCCGATCCCCTTGGTCGCGCCGATGTACTCGCCGACGATGGCGCCGATGAGGGCGAAGCCGAAGCTGACGTGGAGGCTGGTGAAGATCCAGGACGTGGCGGACGGCACGACCACCTGGAGCGTCACCCTGCGGTCGCTGGCACCCAGGATGCGGGCGTTGGCGACGAGGTTGCGGTCGACCTCGCGGGCGCCCTGGAAGGCGTTGAAGAAGACCGGGAAGAACACCAGGACGACGGCGGAGGCGACCTTGGAGGCGGGACCGAGGCCGAACCAGATCACGAAGATCGGGGCCAGCACGATCCTCGGTATGGAGTTGAGCACCTTGATGTATGGACCAAGGACATCGGCGAGGAAGGTGATCCGCCCCAGTGCGATACCGCACACCACACCGGCGATCACACCGATGATCCAGCCGAGAAGCGCCTCGTGGAGCGTGTACCAGATCTGTTCGCCCAGCGAACCGAGAGCGGTCCCGTGCGTCACCCAGGTGTAGATCTGGTCCCAGATCTTCGTGGGCATGGAGAAGTTGAACGGATCGATGACCTCGGCCCGGGAGAGCGTCTCCCACAGGGCGAGCACGGCCACCAGGAGCAGGACGCGGGCCGCCGACACGACGATCTTGCGCTGTCGGGCCGCACGCGCGCGTGAGTGGGCGCGGTCCGGTGCCTTGGCCGTGTCGACGACCGGTGTGCTGAGGAGCTCAGGCGACATGGGCGGCACCTCTTTCGCGGGTGATGCGGACCTCTTCGCCCAGGGACTCCCAGATCTCGCGGTAGATCTCGATGAACCGCGGCTCCAGGCGCACCGACTCGACCTTGCGCGGGCGCGGCAGATCGATGTCGAAGACCTGCTTCACCGTGGCCGGTCCCGCGGTCATCACGACGACCTTGTCGGCCAGCGCGATGGACTCCTCCAGGTCGTGGGTGACGAAGACGACGGACGCGCCCGTGCCCTCCCACAGCTCGAGGAGTTCGTCCGACATCAGCGCCCGGGTCTGCACGTCGAGTGCCGAGAACGGCTCGTCCATGAGGAGGATCTCGGGGTCGTTCACGAAGGTCGCGGCGAGGGCGACGCGCTTTCGCTGACCACCGGAGAGCTGGTGCGGGTAGCGGTCCTCGAAGGCCGCGAGGCCCACCCGGGCCAGCCACTCACGGGCCTTGCGCTTCGCCTCCGCCTTGGGCACGCCGCGGAAGCGGGGACCGGCCATGACGTTGGACAGGACCGTACGCCAGGGGAACGTGGCGTCCTGCTGGAAGACGAAGCCGACCTTGTCCCCGACGCCCCGCACGGGCTGCCCGGCGACCATGACCTCGCCCTGGGTGGGCTCCTCCAGGCCGCTGACCAGGGTCAGCGTGGTCGACTTGCCGCAGCCCGTCGGGCCGACGACGGCCACGAACTCGCCGCGCCCGACAGTGAGGTCGAGTTCCCGCACGGCGGTGTGCGGTACCCCCGACGGGGTCCTGAAGACCTTGCTCGCGCCCCGCAGCTCGATGGCGGGGCTGGTGTGTGCGCTCATGGCCGGGGACGGTAGATGCGCCCCTGTGGGCGGCATCACCCTTCTGGTCGCATGCGCTTCTTTTGCTTGCAGTAGCCTGTTGTGCTCGTTTTGCTCGCGCTAGAAACAGCGGAGCCGAAACGCGGGCCCATCGCCCGACAGGCCTTGACTGAGAGAGGCCCGATGATTGACGTCCTGGTCGTGGACGACGACTTCCGTGTCGCCGAGATCAACGCCAAGTACGTGGGAAAGGTTCCCGGATTCCGGGTGGCCGCCCGCGCGCACAGTGCCGCCCAGGCACTCGCCTGCGTGCAGCGCGGGCGCATCGACCTGGTGCTGCTGGACCACTACCTGCCCGACGGGACCGGACTCGAACTCGTCCACCGCATGCGGGACCAGGGCCACGGCACCGACGTCATCATGATCACAGCGGCCGGTGACGTCACGACGGTGCGGACGGCGATGCGGCTGGGCGCCCTGCACTACCTGGTCAAACCGTTCACGTTCGCGGCCCTGCGCGCCCGTCTGGACTCCTACGCGGCCCTGCGCCGGACGGTCGACCGGGTGGGCGGCCACGGCATCGCCGGCCAGGAGCAGGTCGACCGGATCTTCGGCGCCCTGCGCACCGGTCCGGCGCCGTCGGCCCCCGGTCTGCCGAGCGGGCACTCGGAGCCGACCACAGACCTGATCTGCGCCGTCCTGCACCGCGCGAACCATCCCCTGTCGGCCCACGAGGTCGCCGCCGAGACGGGCCTGAGCCGCTCCACCGCCCAGCGTTATCTGCGCCACCTGGAACAGGCCGGACGGCTGCACCTCTCCCTCAAGTACGGCGACACCGGCCGCCCGGAACACCGGTACGCCTGGGTGGCGCCGTGACCTCGATCGGGCCTCCCGACACGTCACGAAAGTGAAGCGCCGCCCTTCTCGCGCCGCCCTTCTCGCGCCCTTCAAGGCTCTACGCGGCGCCCGCTCCCGTCAGTGACCGGACCTCGGTCTCCGCGTGCCTGGCCTCGTCGGCGACCTCTGCCGAGGTGACCGTGCCGAGCCAGCCCGCCAGGAATCCCAGCGGGATCGAGACGAGACCGGGGTTCTGCAACGGGAAGTACTGGAAGTCCACGTCCGGGAAGAGCGACTCGGGGCTCCCGGACACCACGGGTGACAGCACGACGAGCGCCAGGGCCGGCACCAGCCCGCCGTACACCGCCCACACTGCACCTCGCGTGGTGAAGCCGCGCCAGAACAGCGAGTAGAGCAGGGCCGGCAGGTTCGCGGATGCGGCGACGGCGAAGGCGAGCCCGACCAGGAAGGCGACGTTGAGATCGCGGGCGAGCAGCCCGAGGGCGATCGCGACCACGCCGACGCCGACGGCGGCCGTCCGCGCCACCGTGACCTCACTGCGGGGACTGCTCCGCCGGCGCCGCAGGGAGGAGTACAGATCGTGCGCCACCGATGCCGAGGACGCGAGCGTGATCCCGGCGACGACAGCGAGGATCGTGGCGAAGGCGACGGCCCCCACCACCGCGAACAGCACCGCTCCCCCGGTGGAGCCCGCGCCGCCGCCCAGATCGAGTGCCAGGAGCGGAACGGCCGTGTTACCCGCAGCGTTCGAGCCGCGCACCGCCTCGGGGCCGACGATCGCCGCCGCACCGAAGCCCAGGACGATCGTCATCAGGTAGAAGCCGCCGATCAGCCCGATCGACCAGACGACGGAACGCCGGGCGGCCCGCGCGGTCGGCACGGTGTAGAAGCGGGACAGGATGTGCGGCAGCCCCGCCGTGCCCAGCACCAGCGCGAGGCCCAGGCTCATGAAGTCCAGGCGCGCGGTCCAGTCCCCGCCGTACTTCAGCCCGGGCGCCAGGAACGCGTCACCGTGCCCGCTGCGCTCGGCCGCCGTACGGAGCAGCTGGTCGAAGTCGCCGTGGAACCGCAGCAGGACCATCACGGTGAGCGCGATGGTGCCGGACAGCAGCAGGACGGCCTTGACGATCTGGATCCAGGTGGTCGCCCGCATCCCGCCCAGGGACACGTAGATCACCATGAGCGCGCCCACTCCGACGACCGCCCAGGACTGTGCCGCCTCACCGGTGTTGCCGAAGAGCAGCGCGACGAGGCTTCCGGCACCCACCATCTGGGCCACCAGGTAGAGAACGGACACGGTGACCGAGGAGGTTCCCGCCGCGATGCGTACCGGCCGCTCGCTCATGCGCGCGGCGACCACGTCGGCCAGTGTGAACCGGCCGCAGTTGCGGACCAGTTCGGCGACGAGGAACAGGACCACCAGCCAGGCCACCAGGAAGCCGACCGCGTAGAGCAGCCCGTCGTACCCGAACAGCGCGATGAGACCGGCGACCCCCAGGAACGAGGCGGCCGACATGTAGTCGCCCGCGATCGCGAAACCGTTCTCCATCGGGGAGAACAGCCGTCCGCCGACGTAGAACTCCTCAGCCGAACCGTGCCGGTTGCGGCCCACCCAGGTCGTGATCCCGAGCGTGACCGCGACGAAGGCGCTGAACAGCAGCAACACGAGGACCTGCTGATTGCTGTTCACGACGCGCCGCCCTTCACTCCGCGAGTCAGCTCCTGTGTGTCCCAGCGCAGTTCGAGCGCGGCACGATCCCTGCGCAGCCGTGCGTGACGGGCGTAGGCCCAGGTGAGCAGGAACGTGCTGAGGAACTGCCCCAGCCCCGCCAGCAGCGCCACGTTCACCGCTCCCACGACCGGCCTCGCCATGAGGCCGGGCACGGTGGTCGCGGTCACCACGTAGGCCACGTACCAGAGGAAGAACCCCGTGGCGGCCGGCACCACGAACCTCCGGTACCGGCTGCGCACCTCCTGGAAGGCCGCGCTGCGCTGGACCTCCAGGTAGATCTGGGCCGCCGCCGGCGCCCCGCTCTCCCTGTGCCGGCGAGCCGCTGGAACCTCGGTGGCGGGCGTGCTCACGATGGCCGACTCGCCCCAGCCCGAGGCGAGCGCGTCGTACCAGGGATCCTCGTAACGCACGCCCTCCGGTGCTTCGGCGGCGGTTCGGCTCGGGCCCTGGTGGTGTGCGCGTACGGATGGCACGGGGGCACCGCTGTCGAGACCGTCCCCGTCGACGCGGGGGCGGCCGTTGCTTGACTGCATGCCCAAGGATGGACAGAACGGGAAGATCCGTGACTCTTCTTCCCCGCATACTTCACCCCATCAGGTGACCATCTGGCCGTTCACCTCACGGGCGGCCGGACCAGCCCCTTCGCATACGCGTAGCGCACGGCCTGAGCACGGTCCTTGAGCCCGGTCTTGGCGAACAGGTTGTTGATGTGGGTCTTGACCGTCGCCGTGGACACACTGAGTGTGCGCGCGATCTCCTGGTTGCTGAGGCCCTCGGCGATCAGCACCAACACCTCCGCCTCCCGGGTGGTGAGCCCGTCGGGGACCACCGCGGACTCCGCGGGCACCGGTTCGGGCGCCGACAGGCGCTCCAGCAGCCGCCGCTGGACACTGGGCGACAGCCCCGCGTCACCGGACAGGACGCTGTGCACGGCCCGTACGATCTCGTCCCCGCCGGCGTCCTTGGTCAGGTAGCCGCGGGCACCCGCCTTCAGCGCCGGGAACAGGGAGTCGTCGTCCGCGTAGGTGGTGAGCACCACGACCTGCGTCCCGGGGTGGTCGGTCCGGATGCGTCTGGTCGCTCCACTCCGTCGCAGCGGGGCATGCGCAGGTCCATCAGCACCACGTCGGGTGCCAGTTCGGCGACGAGCCGCACGGCCTCCTCGCCGTCGGCGGCGGCTCCCACGACCTCGACTCCGGGCAGCAGCCCGAGCAGCATCACGATGCCTTCCCTGACGACCGTCTGATCGTCGGCGACCACCACCCTGGCCTGCCTGGCCCCCGTTTCCTGCGTCATACCGGCACCTTCAGCGTCACCACGAACCCTTCTTCGTCCGGCCCCGCGGCGAGCGACCCCCCGAGCAGTTCGGCGCGCTCGCGCATACCGAGCAGACCGTACCCGCCTCCGGCCTGGGCGAGTTCACCCGGCGGACCGCCCGAGTCCCTGACGTCCAGGGTCACTTCCCGGGGCCCGTACTCCAGCCGTACGCTCACCTTCGCGCCCGGAGCGTGCTTGCGGGCGTTCGTCAGCGCCTCCTGAGCCACCCTGCGCACCGCCTGGGACGCCTCCACCGGAATCGGTCTGCGTTCACCCCCAACGGTGACCTCGGCTCCGTCGGACGTGCGGACGAGGTCGGCCAGGAAGTCCTCCAGGGGCGTCAGGTCACCACGCAGGGCGGAGAGCGACTGTCTGGTCTCCTCCAGGCCGTCACGGGCCATCCCCCGCGCCGCCACCACACGGTCGAGGATCTGCCGGCGATCCGCGCCCCGCTCGATCAGCAGCCGGGCCGCCTCCAGGTGCACGAGCTGCGCGGAGAGGCTGTGGGCCAGGACGTCATGGATCTCCCGGGCGATACGGGCCCGCTCCGCGAGCGCGGCCGATTCGGCCTCGGCCACGCGTGCGGCCCGTTCCTGGGCGAGCAGGCGCTGTGCGTTGCCCCTGGCCTCGGCGTCCAGTCGCAGGGCGTACCCCGCGAGGGCCATGCCCCCGACGACGATCGCCGTGGTCGTCCCCGGGTCGTCGTTGGCCACGGCGAAGGCGGCGAATCCGACCGAGGCAGCCGGGAGCGCGGCTCCCAGGGGCAGCCGCTCCAGTGCCGCGATGGCGCACCCGCACCACAGGACCACGGCCGGCGAGCGGAGACCGGCGGCTTCGGCCCCCACGGCCAGCCCCATCAGCATCAGGAGCAGCGCGAGGGACGGCATGAGCCGGTGCTCGAGCGTGGTGCGGAACAACGCCCAGGCCAGCGCCCCGGCGACCACTACCCCGACCGCTCCGGCGGCCGCGGCCCAACCGTGAACATGACTGTCGTGGAAGGCGCTCCACAGCAACGCGCCCACGACCAGCAGCCTCACGGCCCACGCCAGCAGCCGCCTGGGGCGGGAGATCCCTCTCGGACCGAGCGCCTCCCGTGAGGGCCAGCGTGTCCAGACGTTCGGCGTCACACGCGCTCCTTCCACGGGGACCGGTGGGACCCGGGCATCCGGTCACCGTACGCCGCGGCGGGGGCGGGGACCCGCTCCACGGACCCCAGGCGCCGGACCAGGATGCCGGAGCGCACCAGCAAGGTGGCCGCCAGCCCGAGCATCAGGGCCGAGCTGCCCTGATGGACGCCCAGCAGGGCACCGGCGCCGAAGAGGCCCGCCCGCAGGGCTGTGCCCGCGCCCCAGACGGCGACGGACGCTCCCGTGCTCTTGCTCCACACCGATCCGTCCGGCTCGGCCCAGACTCGAGTGGTCCGGGCCCAGGCGACTCCCATGGCCAGGGCGACGACCAGTTCGGCGCCGAGCACGAGGGCGGACCCGGTGGGGTGATCTGCATCGAGCAGATCGGGCTCGCGCAGGGCCAGGACCGCCAGGATGCCCGGCAGGAGCCACCATCGCCGATCCGTGTCGATGCGGCTCGCGCGGAACTGCCGCATGATCACCAGTGCGGCCACGGCGGCGATCAGCAGTGCGTCGACGAGCCCGGACATCACAGCCTCCGCGAGCGGGGAAGGGTGCCGGCAGCGAGCGCTGCCGACGCCTTCGACGCTACGGAAATCCGCCGCTCCGCAGATCGGAGCCAGGGTGGATCATGGGTGGAAGTCCGAAGGCCGGTGCCCTCCACCCGTGGGTGGAGGGCACCGGCCTGACGATCAAACCGGACTTCCCGGGCGGGCCTCGCGGTCGCGTGTCTCGGCGGGCCGGTGAGGGGCCCACCGAGGCCCAACAGGGCGGTCAGGCGTCGATACGGGACCGGTCGAGCGTCGCCGCCGAGCTGGAGATGAACTCCTTGCGCGGTGCCACGTCGTTGCCCATGAGCAGGTCGAACACCTGCTCGGCCGCCTCCAGGTCGGAGAGGTTGATGCGCCGCAGCGTGCGGTGGCGCGGGTCCATCGTCGTCTCGGCCAGCTGGTCGGCGTCCATCTCTCCGAGACCCTTGTAGCGCTGGATCGAGTCCTTGTAGCGGACGCCCTTGCTCTGGAACTCCATGAGCCGGTCGCGCAGCTCGCGGTCCGAGTACGTGTACACGTACTTGTCCTGGCCCTTCTTGGGCTGGACGAGCTCGATGCGGTGCAGGGGCGGCACGGCGGCGAACACCCGGCCCGCCTCGACCATGGGCCGCATGTAGCGGTGGAACAGGGTCAGGAGCAGCGTCCGGATGTGGGAGCCGTCGACATCGGCGTCGGTCATCATGATGATCTTGCCGTAGCGGGCCGCGTCGATGTCGAAGGTGCGCCCGGAGCCCGCTCCTATGACCTGGATGATCGCGCCGCACTCGGCGTTCTTCAGCATGTCGGTCACGGAGGACTTCTGGACGTTGAGGATCTTGCCCCGGATGGGCAGCAGCGCCTGGAACTCGGAGTTCCGGGCGAGCTTGGCCGTGCCGAGCGCGGAATCGCCCTCGACGATGAAGAGTTCGCTGCGCTCGACGTCGTCGCTGCGGCAGTCGGCGAGCTTGGCGGGCAGGGACGAGGACTCCAGGGCCGTCTTGCGGCGCTGCGCGTCCTTGTGCTGGCGGGCCGCGATGCGCGTGCGCGCGGCGGCGACCGCCTTCTCCATGACGACCCGCGCCTGGGCCGCGGCGTCGCGCTTCGTCGAGGTCAGGAAGGCCTTGAGCTCCCTGGTGATCACGGTGTTCACGATGCGCCGGGCCGCCGAGGTGCCGAGGACCTCCTTGGTCTGGCCCTCGAACTGGGGTTCGGCGAGACGGACGGTGACGACGGCCGTCAGGCCCTCCAGGGCGTCGTCCTTCACGATGTCGTCCTCGGCGACGCGCAGCAGTTTCTTGGCGCGCAGCACCTCGTTCATCGTCTTGGCGACCGCCTGCTCGAAGCCGGCCACGTGCGTGCCGCCCTTGGGCGTGGCGATGATGTTGACGAACGACTTGAGATTCGTGTCGTAGCCGGTGCCCCAGCGCAGCGCCACGTCGACGCCGAGCTCACGGGTGACCTCCGTCGGCGTCATCTGTCCGTGGTCGTCGAGTACCGGGACCGTCTCCTTGAAGGTGCCCTGCCCGGTGAAGCGCAGGACGTCGCAGACGGGCTTGTCGGTGGCCAGGTACTCGCAGAACTCGCTGATGCCGCCGTCGAAGCGGAAGGACTCCTCGCCCTTGCTGCCGCCCTCGCCGAGGCCGTACTCGTCGCGGACGACGATGGTCAGGCCGGGCACGAGGAAGGCGGTCTGGCGGGCCCGCTGGTGCAGGTTATCCAGCGAGAGCTTGGCGTCCTTGAGGAAGATCTGGCGGTCGGCCCAGTACCGCACCCTGGTGCCGGTGCGGTTCTTGGCGATCCTCTTGACCTTGCGCAGCCCGCCCGTCTCGAACTTGGCCTCGGGTCCGTCGGCGGCGAAGGCGCCCGCGACCCCGCGCCGGAAGCTGATCGCGTGGGTGTGACCGCTGCGGTCCACCTCGACGTCGAGCCGGGCGGACAGGGCGTTGACCACGGACGCGCCGACGCCGTGCAGACCGCCGGAGGCCGCGTAGGAGCCGCCGCCGAACTTGCCGCCGGCGTGCAGCTTGGTCATGACGACCTCGACGCCCGACAGCCCCGTCTTGGGCTCGACGTCGACGGGGATGCCCCGGCCGTTGTCGCGGACCTCGACCGAGGCGTCGTCGTGGAGGATCACCTCGATGTGGTCGCAATAGCCGCCCAGGGCCTCGTCGACGGAGTTGTCGATGATTTCCCACAGGCAGTGCATCAGGCCTCGACTGTCGGTCGAGCCGATGTACATGCCCGGGCGCTTCCGCACGGCCTCGAGGCCCTCGAGGACGAGCAGGTGCCGCGCGGTGTAGTTGGAGCCGTCCCGGTCTGCTCCTGCCAGCAGCGCTGTGGACGGCACGGACGTTTCGGCGGTCACGCGGTTCGCTCCTCGCTGAATTTCACTTGAGGCCCTTCTGGGTAAGGGCGCGGCTTCGGTTGCCGCCAAGAGGGTACCGAGGCCTGGTAGAGCCGTTGTAACGCCACCCTCGTCTCATCTCAGACTAGTCCAGCGTCGCATACGTGTTCGATCCCTCGATGGAGTGAAGTACATATCACGTTCCCTTCGACGCATGAACCATTTAGGCTCCGGGCACGTCCTCATGAACAAACCGGCAAGCCAGCCGGGAGGATGGAACCATGACCGACAGCGCGAAACCGTAAGCACTACAGACCACGCAATACGGCACATTCGCCGCCAAACCGGCAGCAGACGGCCACCTCGGAAAGATTTTTTCGAGGACAAGCCACGAGCGGGAACGTTTTGGGGCTGGTTGGATGTTGACCCTGGTACGACAGCTCGTCGAGCTAGAGAAGAGGCGACGTGACTACTGTTCTGACCCCCGCGAGCCCGCTGACGGCCGCTGACCGCTGCGACCGCTGCGGCGCCCAGGCGTACGTACGCGTCGTGCTGCTCAGCGGCGGAGAACTGCTCTTCTGCGCCCACCACGGCCGCAAGTTCGAGCCGGAACTCAAGAAGATCGCCGCTGAGATACAGGACGAGACAGAGCGGCTGACGACCGTTCCGGCCTCCTCTCCCGAAGAAGAGCGCTGATCCTGCACGTCCACGACGAGCCAGCACCGGCACAGGCCGGTACACGGGCGGCCGCCCCTGTGTCCCAGGGGCGGCCGCCCGCTCTCATGCCACGATGCCTGCGGTACCGGGTCCGCGGATGCGGGTCCGTGCCCCGCCGGGCGGGCTCAGACGCCCGCGGCGGGCTTGGCGGTGCTCACGGTCCCCTCGGACGCCGTCGCGGCCCCCTCGGACGCGGGCGCCCAGCCCAGCGTCCGTACGACGTCCGACACGCGCGTGTAGACCCCGGGGCTCCCCGGACGTCCGCAGCCGCTGCCCCAGGAGACCAGCCCGATGACGCGGCCCTGGGCGACAAGCGGTCCGCCGCTGTCGCCCTGGCAGGCGTCCTTGCCGCCGCGCGCCTCCCCGGCGCACACCATGCTCCGCGCGTCGTAGGTCCCGTCCGTGGTGCCGGGATAGGCCTGCTCGCACTGCGCGTCGGCGAGCACGTGCACCCGGGCCGCCCGCAGGGTGCGGGCGTAGGCGCCGAACCCGGTGACATCGCCCCAGCCGTAGACGACGGCTTCCGTACCGGCCGCGTAGGCGGGATCACCCTCGGCGGCCATGCCGATGACCGCGCCGGCTGGGAGTGACCTGGCCAGGGTCAGCACGGCGAAGTCCCCGGCGTTACTGGAACTGTCGTAGCCCGGGTTCACGTAGACACGGCGCACGGAGATCTCCTCCCCGGTGTCCTCGTAGAGGTCCGTACGGCCCGCGACGACCTTCAGGTCGGCCAGCTGGCCCGGCGGCGCTCCCAGCACGTCCTCGCCCATGCAGTGGGCCGCGGTGAGCACGGTGGTCGGGCCGACGGCCACGCCTCCGCAGAACTGCCCCGAGCGCGTACCTCCGAACCGGTCACGGCTGGACAGCGCGACCGTCCAGGGGCTCTGGGAGACGTCGACCGGGAAGCCCCCCACCACGACGCCGTCGGAGGCCGCAGGGGCGGCGGAGGCCAAGGGTATGGCCATTGCAGCGGCCGCCAGGATCAACGGCCGGGCCAGGGCCCGGACAAGGGGACGACGCATGCGCGCTCCTCACTCTGAAGTGATCGGTGAACACCCAGAGTCATGCAGCGCGAGGCGCCTCGCACCCCAGCGCCTACGCCGAAGGCCCGGCCCCCCGAGGGGAGACCGGGCCTTCGGTGTAGACCGCCGCGACCTAGTCGAGGTAGTCGCGCAGCACCTGGGAGCGGGACGGGTGGCGCAGCTTCGACATGGTCTTGGACTCGATCTGACGGATGCGCTCGCGCGTCACGCCGTAGACCTTGCCGATCTCGTCGAGGGTCTTCGGCTGACCGTCGGTGAGACCGAACCGCATGGAGACGACGCCCGCCTCGCGCTCGGACAGGGTGTCCAGGACGGAGTGCAGCTGCTCCTGGAGGAGCGTGAAGCTGACCGCGTCGGCCGGCACGACGGCCTCGGAGTCCTCGATGAGGTCACCGAACTCGCTGTCGCCGTCCTCGCCGAGCGGGGTGTGCAGCGAGATGGGCTCGCGGCCGTACTTCTGGACCTCGATGACCTTCTCGGGGGTCATGTCGAGTTCCTTGGCCAGCTCCTCCGGGGTGGGCTCGCGGCCCAGGTCCTGGAGCATCTGGCGCTGCACGCGCGCAAGCTTGTTGATGACCTCGACCATGTGCACCGGGATACGGATGGTGCGGGCCTGGTCGGCCATGGCGCGGGTGATCGCCTGACGGATCCACCAGGTGGCGTACGTGGAGAACTTGTAGCCCTTGGTGTAGTCGAACTTCTCGACCGCGCGGATCAGACCGAGGTTGCCCTCCTGGATGAGGTCCAGGAAGAGCATGCCGCGGCCGGTGTAGCGCTTGGCCAGGGAGACCACCAGACGGAGGTTGGCCTCCAGGAGGTGGTTCTTGGCGCGGCGGCCGTCCTCCGCGATGATCTCCAGCTCGCGCTTGAGCTTGGGAGCGAGCTTGTCGGCGTTGGCCAGCTTGTCCTCGGCGAACAGACCGGCCTCGATGCGCTTGGCGAGCTCGACCTCCTGCTCGGCGTTGAGCAGCGGGACCTTGCCGATCTGCTTGAGGTAGTCCTTGACCGGGTCGGCGGTGGCGCCGGCGACGGCGACCTGCTGGGCCGGCGCGTCGTCCTCGTCGTCGTCGGAGAGGACGAAACCCTTGTTCTCGGTCCCTTCCTCTTCCTCTTCGCCGGGCTTGACGTCCTCGAGGACCTCTTCCTCAACGGCCTCGGCGTCGTCCTTGCCGGCGGTGGTCTTCTTGGCCGCCGTCTTCTTGGCGACGGTCTTCTTCGCGACCGTCTTCTTGGCGGTGGTCTTCTTGGCAGCCGCCTTCTTGGCGGGGGCGGCTTCCTCTGCGGAATCGTCGACGGCGGGAGCGGCAGGGGTGGCCGGGGCAGCCGGAGCGGTGGCCTTCCTCGTGGTCACCGCCTTGGCCGCGACCGACTTGGTGGCGGTGCGCTTGGCCGGACTCTTCGCTGCGACGCTCTTTCGGGTGCGCTTGGGCTCCGCGGCACTGACCATCAGCGTCACACCCTCTTCCTCGAGGATCTGGTTGAGGCTGCGCAGTACGTTCTTCCACTGAGTGGCCGGAATCTGGTCAGCTTCGAAGGCCCGACGCACATCGTCGCCGGCGATCTGCCCCTCAGCCTTTCCCCGCTCAATGAGCGCCATGACAGAGACGGACTCGGCGATCTCCGGCGGGAGCGTACGGGATGTGCTGGCCGACACGAACAACCTCTCGGAACGTTGGAAAACGGCTTCCGGCCCCGTCCGTGACGGACAGGAGCCGACCACCGGCCTGGGGGTGGGCCGACGGTGCGGGCGGGGGCCGGGAGAATTCACAGCGCCTTGAACGGCGTCCGTATTCCCTCCGCGGCAGTCACCTCTTAGGTCATCGCGTTGTTTCCACAAGCGTTACGCCCAATCTTCGTGGCCCGAGTCACACCACGTAAGCGTTCAAAAACGGTCAGACGCGGACAGATGAGGTCACCCGTGGAGCCTACCGGCACCGTGACGGCCGGTTCCGCCGCGTCGTCCGTCGGACCCCGCAGGGCCCCGAGACGGGTTCTGCGGGGTCCGACGGACGTGCGGGTGGAGCGGCCGGGCACGACGCGGGAGGAGCAAGACGTCCTGCACCGTCCCCCCGTGCGGTGCGATCAGTGTTCGCGCGGCGCCGGCACGACGCGCTCCACCTCGGGGTGGACGGTGAGCAGCTGCCGCATGGCCGTCTCGGCCGCGGCGCCGTCGCCCGCCGCCAGGGCGTCGGCGATCCGACCGTGGTGAGCCAGCGACGCGTCATTCGGCCGGTCACAGCCCGTGACGGGCCCGCCGGAGACCTGGAGCGCCGACGAGACGATCCCCGACAGGTGCTCCAGCATGCGGTTGCCCGCGACCTGGATGAGCAGCGAGTGGAACTCGGCGTCGGCCCGGGAGTAGGTGAGTGCGTCACCCTGCGCCATGGCGTGCCCCATGATCTCGACCATGTCGGACAGCCGCTGCTGGATGTCGGCGCGCCCGTGTCCCGCCGCGAGACGGGCGGCCAGCGGCTCGATCGTCCAGCGCAGCTCGCTGAGCTCGCGCCGCTGGTCGTCCCGCTGGGGTCCGAAGGCGCGCCACTCGATGATGTCCGGGTCCAGTAGGTTCCAGTCGCTCACGGGACGCACGCGCGTGCCGACGTTCGGCCGGGCGCTGACCAGGCCCTTCGCCTCGAGGACCCGCAGCGACTCGCGGACGACGGTGCGGGACACCTCGAAGCGCTGACCGATCTCCTCGGGCACGAGCGGTCGGTCGGCGCCGAGGTCCCCCGATACGATCATCTGACCCAGCTGCTGGACGAGTTGGCCGTGCAGCCCGCGCCCACGGTTGCCCGCGGCGCGGCGGCCCACTCGGCCCAGTTCGGGTTCCGCGGACTCCCACACAGGGGCTCCGACGCGTTCGGTCACGGGGGCCTCGGTGAAGGGGTAGCGGTCGAGTTCGCCCGGGCCGGCCAGACCGGAGTCGGCGGAGCGGGCGGCGGTCATCATGGTGTGCGCAAGGGTACTCACGGATCCTTTGTCGGCTCGGCTCCGAACTGCCTTGAGGTCTTTGGTGAAAAGCACACGAAAGGGTGATCGCTCACACCGTCGCAATTGACGCCTTATCGGAAAGAAACGGGCTTTCTCCGGGGAGTTGCGCACACCCGCGGATCGGATCGGCCCGCACGAAGCTCATCGGACCCTGCTGCGCACGGTTGTGATCAGGTATGCGCACATCAGGGCGGCCAGGGACAACGCCATTGCCCCGCCCACCGGTTGGACGATCACCCGTGCCGCGGCGGCCACGTAGCGATCTCCTCCGAAGGGCCACTGCACCAGGAGCAGCTCGCGCAACCGGACCGAGATTCCGGCCGCCGTCCGCACGGACGAGCCTTCCGCGACCTTCTGTACGACGGGAAGGACGACGACGGGCATGGCGACCACCGCCGCCAGTCCGGCCGTGGTGGACCGGAAGACACCGGCAGCCAGCACTCCGGTCCAGGCGCAGCCGACCACCAGGCCGAACCAGCTCGCGCCCAGGGCGAGCCAGTCCGCGGGAACTCGGGCGACCTCCTGCCCGTATACGAGATAGAGCGCTTCGGCGTCGCACCCCACCGTGAGGAACGCCAGCGCCAGTGCGGTGAGAGCGGCGACGAGCAGCTTGGCCGTCAGTACGCCCAGCCTGCGGGGCACGGTACCGCGGTCCGCGGCCAGGGCGGGGTGGCGGAATTCGTCCCCGAAGGCCAGGGCCCCGAGCAGCCCGGCCCCGAGCGCCGCCGGGGGCAACGGCAGCTCGGCGGGCCAGGCCGCCAGCAGCCGCGCCCGTGGGGTGTGGCCCACGCGGGCCAGGAGTACGGCGGTCAGGGCGGAGACGGCCAGGACGGCGGCGGCGGTGAGGAATCCGGTGCTGATGCCGGTGGCACGACGCAGTTCGTAGCGCAGCGGCCGCAGGGGGCTGGGAGCGGAGCGGACGGAGATCGGCGGGGGCAGGCCGGGCAGCGTGTCGAACGGACGGGCGGCGGAACGACGTCCGGAGCGCCGGGCGGGAGGCATGAGGGGCGCAAGCGGGCTGCCGGAGGCAGCGGGGCGGGCGTCCGGTGCGGCTTGATCCGTACGGTCGCTGTCATCAGTGCGGTCGGCATGGGCGGTGCGGCCGGTGTGGTCGGCGCGGTGGGCGACGTCGGCCGCCTCCGGCGGGCGGGGCCCGTCGGTAGACGGATCCGTGCGGACTGTCAGAGCCGCGGCGGCACTGCCTTCCGGGGCGCTCGGCTCCGCACTGCGCGTACTCCGCGAGCCGGGGTCCGTCATGGATCTCGCGGCGCTTCGGGTACTGGGGTCCGCCATCGCGCTCTGAGTGCGCCGAACGCCTGCGGCAGAACCGGCAGAGGGCGATGAGGCGACATCGGACCGGAGGTCGCCTTCGGACGCCCTCACAGTGGCGTACGGCGACTCCTCGGCCGACCGATACGGCGCGGAGGGCGTCGGCCGCACGTCGCCGCCGGGCTTGAGCATCCCGACCGCGACGCCGATCCCCCGGGCCGAATTCACGGCATCCGCTGCATTCGCCACACAGGTGTCACCCGGAACATCGGTGCGTTCCGGGCCCGTCCGGACAGCGACGTTCGCGCTCGGCTCCAGGCTCGGGGCACCCTCTCCGGCTTGGCCGGCTGCGTCGGCCTGTTCCGAGACGCCCCGCATCGCGTCGGAGCGCGTCCGCCGCGGAGCCGCCACACCTGCTCCAGGCCCCATGTCCCCTGTCTCGTCGGCGAGTTGGTGGACCAGGACGTTGTGCTTGAACGCCGTTTCGCCGACGTGGGCGCAACTGCTGCCGTACACCGAAAGCCGGTTGCCGTCCTCCTGGACGACCTCGACGGAGCGTTGCGCGGCCCTGGCCTCCCTGGTGAGCAGCGTGGCCAGCCGGGCGGCGTGCGGGCTGCGCACGGCCACCCGGGGGCGCAGCCGGGTCCGGCCGAAGTCGGCGACCTCCTGGTCCGCGACGAGGGCGCCCCGGTCCAGGGTGACGACCCGGTCGGCGGTTCGAGCGGCCTCCTTCGGGTCGGCCGTCGTGGTCAGGACGGTGCCGCCCTGGTCCGCGTGGGCGCGCAGCATGCCGTACAGCCAGCGGCTCTCGCGTCCCGAGAGCCCCGCGGCCGGATCGTCGAGGACGAGGGTGTGCGGGTCCGCGAGAAGGGCGCAGGCCAGGCCCAGCCGCCGGTCCATACCGCGGGACAGGGTGCCGAGGCGTTCGTCACGCAGGCTGACCAGGCCGACCACTTCGAGCACCTCGTCGGCCCGCCGGGCGGGAACACCGGCGGCCGCGCACAGCATGCGCAGATGGCCACGGACTGTGCGGGCAGGATGCCCGGGCACATCACCGAGGAGGACGCCGACCTCACGCGACGGGTGGGCGATACGGTGCAGCGGCCGGCCTCTGAAGTACGCGAGACCGCGACCCTGTTCGAGTTCGAGCAGGAGTCTCAGCACCGTGGTCTTGCCTGCGCCCGACGCCCCGAGCAGCACGGTGACGCGACCCGCGCGCGCCTCGAAGGAGACATCGTCGACGGCGGGCGGGAGCGCCTTGCGGGAGTTGCTGGTCAGTCCGAAGGCCTGGATCACCCGTAGCAAGCTAGCGGGCTATATCCCTTTTGCCCGCATACCGCACGGTGACATCGTCCATCCGGACGTACGCAGCGGACCGGGCGCCGCATGAATCGGCAGGCCGGCGGGCGGTGTCACACCTCGGGTCGCAGCATCGGCGGGTTCAGCAAGGTCGCGCCGCCCGCCCGGAACAGCTGGGCGGGGCGGCCGCCCTGCCGTGTGGTGGTCCCGCCCGTGGGCACCAGGAAGCCCGGCGTGCCCGTGACCTTCCGATGGAAGTTGCGCGGGTCCAGCGCCACGCCCCACACCGCCTCGTAGACCCGGCGGAGCTCGCCCACCGTGAACTCGGTGGGGCAGAAGGCGGTCGCGAGGGACGAGTACTCGATCTTCGAGCGGGCCCGCTCCACACCGTCCGCGAGGATCTGGGCATGGTCGAACGCCAGCGGCGCGACCGGCTCTCCGTCGCGGCCGTATCCGCCGTGCTCGAGCAGCTCGTCGACCGGCGCCCAGCGGGCGTTGCTGGCGTCGCCGCCCGCGCGAGGAGCCGGAAGGTCCGGGGCGAGCGCCAGGTGGGCGACGCTCACGACGCGCATCCGGGGATCACGCTTGGGGTCCCCGTACGTGCCGAGCTGTTCGAGGTGGGCGCCGTTGTCATGGGCCGGGGCCGACGGATCGTGGGCCCGCAGTCCGGTCTCCTCCGCCAGCTCGCGCGCTGCCGCCTGGGTGAGGTCCTCGTCCTCCCGCACGAAGCCGCCCGGGAGCGCCCACCGCCCCTGGAACGGCGCCTCGCCCCTGCGCACCGCCAGCGCACACAGGGCGTGACGGCGCACGGTCAGCACGACCAGGTCCACGGTGACGGCGAAGGGCGGAAAGGCTGACGGGTCGTAGGGCATGCGGCGATCATAGTCGTCTCCCTGACGATAAACACTCCCTTCGTCGGCCGCTTCGATGGCTGATCCACTCCGGTACGGACAGTCGGCGCCGCCCGTCCGTCGAGCACTGCCCAGTACGTCGCGCGAGGTCACGATCCCAGCCGCAGGCCGCCGGCGGCCTCCTCCACCATCGCGAGGCCGAGCCGACCGACCCGTACGGAGAAAGGAGCGCCCCCGACCCGCAGTCCCGTCAGGGCGACCTCTCCCAAGGGCGCGCCACGCAGGGGGCGCAGCACGACGGTGCCGGCCGGAGCGTCCGGCCGGACTCCGGCCAGGGTGGTCAGCAGCAGGACCCCGGCGCCGGCCGCGGTGGCTGCGGGACGGCAGGCGGCCGGATGAGGCAACGGAGCCTGTCCTTCGACGCGCTGCTCCCCCGCGTACATTTCCGGAAGGCGGTGCCCGAAGGCCTCGGCTGCTGCAAGGACGCCTCGCAGCAGCGCCGTCGCTTCCTTCTCGTAGCCCGCGACGCCCAGCCCGGCGACGGCGACGGCTGTCTCGTGGATCCGGACGGCACCGCTGCGGTGACCGAAGGGGTTGTAGCCGGCCTCCTGCGTACCGAGGCCGCGCAGACCCCATCCTGAGTCCATGGCGGGGCTGCCGAGCAGCCGGGCGAGCTGTTCGGTCTGCACCCTGTCGAGCAATCCGGGGGCGTGAGATCCACCGCCCAGCAGCCCGGTGTCGAGTAGATGGACGGCCGTCGCGCACAGGTGGGGAAGCGGCCGCCCCTCCGCGGTTCTTGCGGCCGCGGGCCGGCCACCGCCCGGATCGTCGATCCAGAAGTCCCGGCGAAAGGTCGCACGCAGTTTGCGTGCCCACTCCCGCAGAGCGTCGCCTCCCGGTCTGGCGCAGGCGTCGAGCAGGTCGGCGCCCAGCAGGGCCGCCCGGTGGGCATGGGCCTGTGTCTCGCAGCGCGCGGGACCGCCGGGCTGCGGGTCGTTCAGATACGGTCCTTCGCCGACCGTGGTGCGCAACCAGGTCAGGCAGCGCTCGGCCGCAGGCAGCAGTTCGTCCGTCTCCTGATCGGTCAGGCCCCATCTGCGCGCCTCGGCGAGCAGGACCGGGAAGAGCAGGGTGGCCTCGGTCGCCGTGCAGCCGGGCGGGAGGTGCGCGCCCGCGTCCCGCCGGGGGCCGGGGATCATGCCGCACCGTGGTCCCGGGGCGGTGATCTGGGTCCGGGCCAGCATGCGCAGCGTCCCCGCCGCCACGCGGGTACCGAGCGGCAGTGTCATACGGGCCGCGGCGAGCGCCTCCGCCGGGGCCAGGCCGCAGCGCCAGGGCACGCCCGCCGCGACACAGGTGTCCGTGGGGTGCTCGGGATCGCGGAGAAGCAATGCGTCCAGGTCCTCGATGCTCGTCGCCAGGAGCGTCCGGACGCGTGGATCGTCGCCCGTGGCGCGGGCCCTGGCGAGGGGACCGGTGCCCGTCGTTCGGGCCCTGGCCAGGGGATTGGTGACCGCCCGGACCGCCGGTGGGACCGGTCCCGCACCTTCCAGGCGTGCGCTCAACTCCATGCTCACGGTGCCGCCCGGAGACACCTCGACATTCCAGCGCAGCAGGCCCGCGGAGGCGACCACGTCGGCCGGGGGCGGGTCGGCGGTGACGTACGAGGCGCCGGTGGGGCAGGACCACCGCAGACCTGAGCCGTGGACGGTGGCCGCCAGTTCGGGACCCGCGGCTCCGGAGGCGATCGTTCCCAGGTCGGCCAGGTCGGCTCCGAGTGCCACCTCCACCGGGAGGCGCAGTGTTCGAGCGGCGACGCTGCGCAGGATGATCCGCTCCGTGCCGTCGGCGGACCGTGTCCGCTCGACGACGACGTCCGGGTCCGGCCCGCCGTGCGGAGTGACACGGAGCGTGCCGACGAAACGGGCCTGATCCGCCGACGTCATCCGGGCCTGGACCGCCAGCGGTTCACGTCCCGCCACCCGCAGTCCGCAACGGGACAGGATGCGTCGGCCCGATCGGTAGAACCCCTCAAGCCCCTTGCCCGTCAGCTGTCCCAGTTCCGTCGAGATGGCGAGGCCCGGCAGGGCGACGCAGATCATCGCCGTGTGGGCCGGGGGCAGACCGGTGGAGGCGGGTTGGCTCCCCGCCCCGGGCGGAGGACCCGCACCTCTGGAAGAGGACGGCGCCGGGCGCCGTGGTGTGCCGACCGACATGAAGAACGGCGAGGAGGGCAGCGTGGCCGTGCCGTGGGCGCTTGGGCCTGGCGCGGGGCGGGGGCGTGGATCAGGGGCTTCTGAGGACTTGCCGGGCGCGGCGCCCCGCCTCGGGAGAGAGGTGTCGTCGCCGGAGCGCTCGTCGGCTGCGGAGGGCTGAGTCGGCTGATGCATGCGGTGACTTCCTCTGCTCTCTGTGCGCCTCGGCCATGGTCGAGGCCTGGTGGAAGGGCCGGCAGGTCGGGTCGCCGCGGCGGGCCGACCCGAGCAGGCGTTCCGCCACTCAGGTGAACGGGGCGACACTGCGCCAGGTCACGCCACCGGGTCGCGGGCAGCCCCGAATGGAGCCCGGATACTTCGGTCCCGGCCCTTTCGGGACCGCCGACCCGTTCCTGGCCGCACCGGCACGACCTGCCACCGGCCCTCACCGACGGGGGCAGGGTGTCGGCCCGGTCGTCTTCCTCGGCCACCCGTGGTCGAGGGGGTCACCCCTCCTTCGCGGCCGGGCCGGCGTCATCCTTCTTCGCGATGTCGTCGACCTCGGACCCCGGGCCATCACGACGGTCACCGAGGCGGCGAGTGGACGCTTTCCCCGAAGGACGCGTACGGGACGCTCCCCGGCCGGGCGAGGCAGGGCGCACGGGTTGTGGCCTCGGTGAGCGAGCGCGGAGGTCGTGCGCGCCACGCGCACGACGTTCCGGTTCGCGGTCCTCCGCCGTCCCTTCGACCGTCGGCACGCGGTGCGCCCCGGGTCCGGCTCGACGGACCCGGCGCCGCCTACGGCCCGTGGGAGCCTGCGTCGGCACCGGTCCCCGGGCGCACGACGTGCTGCGCGAGACGGAGCCGACGGGATCCTCCGCGTCACCGGTATCGCGCGGGCAGTCGGACGCTCCGTCGGGCCGGCTGTCGCCCGCGTCGGTCACTTCTGGGCGGCAGGGGCCGACGAGCCCCTCACCGGTGCTGGTCCCATGGGGCTGTGCGGGAATCCGGGTTCCGCCCGACGTCCGTGGACCCTCGATGCCTTCGGCCTTCCTTCGGCTCTCGGCCGCCTGCGCAGTCCCGGAGCGGTCCGCCGCCGTGCGCCGTTCGTGGCGCTCGCGCTCGATGCGCAGGCAGCGTCGTACCGACTCGGGGTCGAGGCCTTCGTTGCAGGCCTGGTGCAGGAGGCGGGCGAAGAGGTAGTCGGGGTCCGCCCCCAGAGCCATCGCGAGGGCCTCCCGGGCCTCGAGTTCATCACCGCTGGACCAGGCGACCCAGCCCGCGAGGGTGAGGGGCGCCGCCGCGTGCTCGCCGTAGGGTCCGACGCAGCGCCGTGCCAGCGCCCGCCAGAGACGGAGCGCCGGGGCCGCCTCGTCGCCCTCCATCCACTGAGCCGCCCGGTCACGTGTCACACGGTCCTGGAGACCGAGGAGCAGAGCCGCGGCTTCGTCGAATCCGAGCAGTTCGTCGTCGCGGTGGTCGGCCAGGAGGGCACCCGACACGGCAGGCGCCTCACCGAGGCGGCGCATGACCCGCCGGGCCAGTTCGAGCGTCTCCTCGGCGACCACCGGCCGACCGGCCTCGTCGAGAATCCTCGGGACGAGCACCATCCCGGCCGTGTCCAGGGCGACCTCCTGCTCGAGTGCCGCGCCGGTCTCCAGGGGCAGCAGCCGGGCCCGCAACTCGCGCAGGGTGCCCCGCACCTGGATGCCCGCGTAGGTCGCGGCGGCCGCCAGCACCGAGGTGCCGGGCAGCCCCATCGTCATGCCCTCGACCGGGCAGCAGCCCTTGCCGCCGCAGCAGTAGGACCAGAACCGCCCGTCGGAGATGCAGAGCGCCTCGATCACGGGGATGTCGAGACGTCCGCACGCGATCCGCAGGAACCGGGCCAGCGGCTCCAGCCGTTCCCTGACCTGACGGCCGGTCTCGCCCTTCGCCGGCTCCTGGCAGAGGTAAGCGACCATGGTCGCCGGGCGGGTGCCCCGCCGTTCGCTGCCCTTGACGAGTCCCTGGGCCAGCTGCTGGGCGGCGGCTTCCCAGTCGCCCGGGTTCGGCGGAATGCCGAGCCTGGCACGGCCGCCGAACCGCCCCCGGCCCTCCCGGTCGTGCAGGGCGACCAGGACGATGCTGTCCTCGGGCCGGTATCCGAGCAGGTAGGGCAGGGCGTCGGCCAGCTCTGCCGGACTGCGCAGGGTGACCTGGTGGTCGGCGGGCCTCGCACCGTGCTCGGTGTTCCCGCCGTACGTCGTGTGGCTCACGTAGACCGCGTGCTCGCCCTCACCCGGCGGCCCCTCGCTCGGCACGCTTCCTCCCTGGCCCGCGTGGCCGTCCCGCTCGTGCCGCCGGTCCCGCCCAGCCTGACCGCCCCGCCCAGTCTGACCACCCAGCCCCGTCTCCGTCAGTCCTTCCGGCCCCTCCTGTCCTTCCGGCCCCGTCTGTCCGTCCCGCCCTGGGCACCCGCCCCGTTCCGCCTGTCCATCTCGCCCGACGATGTCGCTGTTTTCGGAGGAACCAGTCGTTTCGCTGTGATTCGTCATGCGCAGACGATCTCGCGGATCATGAAGTTCCGCTTGGCCTGTGGATAAGTCCGATCAGGGGCATGCCAGACGACCGCGGACGACGGCCACCGCACCCTTTTCGAGCCTTCCTCCCACCCGGTCCTGACCGGATTGTCAGCGCCGTCCTGTTGTATGGAGGCATGGAGCACACGAGCAACACGGATCTTCGAGCGGACGCCGACGCCGTCCTCGCCCGTCTGGTCGGCGACGCCACGGGCAAGGCGCGACTGCGCGAAGACCAGTGGCGGGCGATCGAGGCACTGGTCGCGGACCGGCGCAGAGCCCTGGTCGTGCAGCGGACGGGATGGGGCAAGTCCGCCGTCTACTTCGTGGCGACCTCGCTGCTCCGTGCCCGTGGCGCCGGCCCCACGGTGATCGTCTCCCCGCTGCTCGCCCTGATGCGCAACCAGGTCGAGGCGGCGGCCCGGGCCGGCATCCACGCACGGACCATCAACTCCTCGAACACGGAGGAGTGGGACACCGTCCAGGCCGAGATCGCCGCGGGCGAGGTGGACGTCCTGCTGGTCAGCCCGGAACGGCTCAACAACCCGGACTTCCGCGACGAGGTACTGCCCGCCCTGGCCGCCGCGACCGGACTCCTCGTGGTCGACGAGGCCCACTGCATCTCCGACTGGGGCCACGACTTCCGCCCGGACTACCGCCGACTGCGCACGATGCTCAACGACCTGCCCCAGGGTGTCCCGGTCCTCGCGACGACCGCGACCGCCAACGCACGTGTGACGGCGGACGTCGCCGAGCAGCTCGGCACCGGCGGCACCTCGGACGCCCTGGTGCTGCGCGGCCCGCTGGACCGGGAGAGTCTCAGCCTGAACGTGCTGCGGCTGCCGGACGCCGCCCACCGGATGGCGTGGCTCGCCGATCACCTGGACGACCTTCCCGGCTCCGGAATCGTCTACACGCTCACCGTCGCCGCGGCGGAAGAGGTCACGGCCTTCCTCCGGCAACGCGGTCACATCGTCGCTTCGTACACCGGGCGCACGGAGAACGCCGACCGGCAGCAGGCCGAGGAGGACCTGCTGGCCAACAAGGTCAAGGCACTGGTCGCCACCTCCGCGCTCGGCATGGGCTTCGACAAGCCCGACCTCGGTTTCGTCGTGCACCTCGGATCGCCCTCCTCCCCCATCGCCTACTACCAGCAGGTCGGCCGCGCCGGGCGCGGAGTCGAGCACGCGGAGGTCCTTCTGCTGCCGGGGAAGGAGGACGAGGCGATCTGGGAGTACTTCGCCTCGCTCGCCTTCCCGGCGGAGGATCTGGTGCGCCGTACGCTCGACGTCCTCGGACGCGCGGAACGCCCCGTGTCGCTGCCCGCCCTGGAGCCCTTGGTGGAGCTGCGCCGCTCCCGCCTGGAGACGATGCTCAAGGTCCTCGACGTGGACGGTGCGGTCAAACGCGTCAAGGGCGGCTGGCTGGCGACCGGGCAACCGTGGAGGTACGAGACCGAGCGGTACGAGTGGGTCGCCCGGCAGCGAAAGACCGAGCAGGAGGCGATGCGGCAGTACGCGTCGACGACGGACTGCCGGATGGAGTTCCTCCAGCGGCAGTTGGACGACGAAGGCGCCAAACCCTGCGGACGCTGCGACAACTGCGCGGGCGCGCGCTACGCCGCCGAGACGTCCTCGGCCGCCCTGGACGCCGCGCGGGTGGACCTTGGCCGAGCGGGTGTCGAGGTGGAGCCCCGCCGGATGTGGCCGACCGGCCTCCCGGCGATCGGCGTGGAGCTCAAGGGGCGCATTCCGTCCGGTGAACAGGCCTCGCCGGGGCGCGCCTTGGGACGCCTTTCGGACATCGGTTGGGGCAACCGGCTCCGCCCCATGTTCACCGCGCAGGCCTCCGACGAGCCGGTTCCGGACGATGTGGCCCGGGCCGTGGTGGGCGTGCTGGCCGACTGGGCGAAGGGCCCCGGTGGTTGGGCCTCCGGGGCGGCCGACGCCTCGCCCCGTCCCGTCGGCGTGGTCACCGTCGCCTCCCGCACGCGGCCCCGGTTGATCGACTCGCTGGGGGCGCGCATCGCGGAGGTCGGCCGGCTTCCGCTTCTGGGGTCGGTGCGGTACACCGCGGACGCGGCACCGATCTCCCGGAGCAACAGCGCCCAACGCCTCAAGGCGCTCCACGGCATGCTGGAGGTGCCGCCCGCTCTGGCCGCCGCGCTGACCGAGGCCCAGGGTCCCGTTCTGCTCGTGGACGACTACACGGAGACCGGCTGGACGCTCGCGGTCGCGGCCCGGATGCTGCGCCGTGCGGGCGCGCAGGGGGTGTTGCCTCTGGTGCTGGCGGTGCAAGGCTGATCACAGGGGGCGACGACGGCAGTGATCGCGGGACGTGGACTGTGGACCCACGTGTCCTTCCTTGAATCACTGGGTAAGGATATAAGTCACTCATCGTCACATAACGGTCGGTGGCCCCAATTGCTCGTTGCCGCATCCAAGTTCGGCAGGAAGAATTGAGGTCCGCTCCCCGCACGGCTTGCCCGTAGTCCGGTAGGGCTCTGCTGCGGCGTGCGCTCCCCCATCCGACCCGCCCGCAGTGTGCGGCCGTAGCCGAAGGGAGGATCGTGACTTTCGGATTCGCTCCGTCCTCGGCGGCATCGTTGTCGACGTCCACGTCCGCCACCTCCGCCACCCGCTTGCTCGAGCCTGCCGAATGGGCCGCGGCCGGCATCCCTCTGCTGCGCAATCCGCGGGAGGTCGTCAGCGGGCTGCACTCACGGCACCGGCCACGGCCGGCCACGGCGATCGTGGCGGTGCTGGACCCGGACGAACGGGTGCGCGCGAGCGCCTCGTTCACCCGGCGGCAGGCCTCGTCCGACGGCTGGATGTTCCGCAACGCCCTGCTCGCCCAACTGCGTCGGGTCATCCCGCACGACCTCCGGCTGCGTACCCCCGTACGCACCGCCGTGCTGCTCTACTGCCGCGACGGCGACGCACGCTGGACGGAGGAGGACGGCGCCTGGATGTGGGGCCTGCGCGACGCCTGCACCTTGCACGGGTTGCGCTGCGGGGCGTACATCACGCTGACCAAGGACGGTTGGCAGGTCCTCGGCGAGGGGCGTGGAGGCCGACGGCCCAACGCGGACTCGGCTCCGGAACCGTTCGCCCTGTCGGAGGCACCGCCGCCACTGCCCCGGACCGGTGGCGCCGCCTCCGAGGTTCTGCGCCGCGCGGCCGCCCGCTGACGCGCGGCCTGGCCATCGGCCGGCCGAGGCGCCCATGGGCAGATGCGCGTACATGCCCATGGGCACGGCGGACTCCGGTGGCATGAGCCTCCCGGTCCCGGCCTGCACCGCCGCACTGCCTGCACCGCCACAGCGCGTAGCAGGCGGCCTGCGGAACGGGTGCATTTCCGCTGCTCATCGGCATTGCAAATCGCCGTCTCTCCCGTTGCCTGCCGCCGGCCTTCGCGTGCGCGCGGCACCCAGGCGGCCTGAGCCCTCAAGACAGACAGGCAGGCGCTGGCGGCACCCGCAGCCGCGCACGCGGAACTCCGCGGCGTCCGGAGCGACCTGCCGTTCGCCTGCGCGGAGGCGTTCATCCACGCAGTGAGCGGTGGCGTCACGGCATAGCGCAGAGGCGCCGCAAGAGCGACGCCTCCGTGACCCCGGCCACCTGTCGGCCTGCCGGAGCCCCCAAGCCCGCGGCCGCCTTCGGCTCACCGGAGCAGGCGTGCCCCGTGGCCGTCGACGGCTCGGCGGAGCCGGTTCAGACGCCCGCGCTCAAGGCCGCGTTGATCTGCTGCGGGTCGCCACAGACGATCAGCAGGGCGGCGGCCCGGGCGCGAGCCAGTTGCAGGGCGGTGGCGGCCACGGTGGTGGAGCCGCCATTGACGGCGACCACTACGACGGGACGCGCGCCAGCCCGCTCCACCGCCGCGGCACCGGTGTAGAAGACGTCGTCGCCCGCGTCGTGCTGCGCCCAGTAGGGCGCCTCACCGAAGGACAGCTCGTGGGCGGCCCAGGGATGCAGCTCACCGGTGGTGATCACCAGCACGTCACCCGGAGCGCGGCCCGAGTCCAGGAGGAGGTCGACGGCCTCCTCCGCGGCGTCCGACGCACCCTCGGCCGAGGCCGGGATCAGCTGGATCTGGGGGGTCACCGGAGCGGAAACGGCGACGGCGGGACCGGCCGGGGCCGGGGGCCCTGGCTTGACGGCCACGTCACGCGGCGTGCGTTGCGCCGGCGGCGTGGGGCGAAGGGGGCCGGGACGACCGGGACGCGACGGAGCCGCGGGACGGGGTCCGGGTACAGGTCGAGGGGTCTGCGCTGCGCGGCCGCTGGCCGGAGTGGCGCGGGGACCCTGGGCACTCTCGTGAATCTGAGGCTCCTCGGGAATGAGAGGCATGAGCTGTTGTCTACCAAACGTCGGTGCGGCGAGCGCCAGCGGGTGGCACATCGGTGCGGCCGGAATCGTCAGAAGTCGAAGCCGAGTTGGCCTTCGACCGCCGGAGCGCTCCCGTTCGCCCAGGTGCGGGCCTTCTTGAGGTGCCGCCACTGGGGCAGCGCATCAAGATACGCCCACGACAACCGGTGGAACGGAGTGGGTCCCCGCTCCTCCAGTGCGGCCTTGTGCACGGGCGACGGATACCCGGCGTTGTCCGCAAAAGCGAAGTCTGCATGGTCGATACCCAGTTCGGCCATCATTTTGTCGCGCTGCACCTTGGCGATCACCGAGGCCGCCGCGACGGCGACGCAGGACTGGTCGCCCTTGATCACCGTACGGACCTTCCACGGGGACCCGAGATAGTCGTGCTTCCCGTCGAGGATCACCGCGTCCGGGCGGACGGGGAGGGCTTCCAGGGCCCGCCCGGCGGCGAGCCTCAGTGCGGCAGTCATCCCCAGGTCGTCGATCTCCTCGGGAGAGGCGTGACCCAGGGCGTGGGACGTCACCCAGGTGAGCAGTTCCTCGGCGAGTGCGTTGCGGCGCTTGACGGTGAGCAGCTTGGAGTCGGTGAGTCCTGCGGGCGGCCGGCGCAGTCCGGTGACGGCCGCGCACACGGTGACGGGGCCGGCCCAGGCACCGCGGCCCACCTCGTCGACACCGGCAATGATCTTCGCCCCGGTCGTGGCGCGAAGGGAGCGCTCGACGGTATGGGTAGGTGGTTCGTACGGCATGGCGCCCTTAGATTACGCCGCCGGGATCCCCTTGCGACACCCCGGTCGGCACCGACCCTTCACCGGTCTGCCGCGGAGGCGCCCGGAGCGCCCCCAGGGCATGGCCGAGCCGCGATCAGGATGCGACGGGCCTCAGCAGGGGCAGCATCAGCCGGTCGATCATCTCGTCAAGATCATCGTCATTCCATTCGCAACCGCACATCTTCGATCGGTACATCATCATGGCCGGAATGACATCGAGGACGTAAGCATTTCCCGCATCGGGACGCACCTCACCTCGTTCGATACCCCGCTCGACGACCTCACGAAGGAGCCTGACGGTCGGCTCCACCACCCCCTCGATGATCAGAGCATGGAAGCGCTCCCCTTCCACTGGATCGCATTCGTGAATGATCGATCTCAGCGCGAAACCAGGTCGGGAGAACATCGCGTCCCGCGCGCCACGACAGAGCGCGACCAGATCCTCCCGCACGCTCCCCAGATCGGGAACGGCGTCCAGCCGGGGCAGCCCGGCCCGCAGGGCGTCCGCCACGAGGGCCTCCTTGGACGGCCAGCGGCGGTAGACGGCGGCCTTGCCGGTCTGGGCGCCGGCCGCCACCCCCTCCATCGTGAGGCCGTTCCAGCCGACGGTGCCCAGTTGCTCCAGCGTGGCATCGAGAATCGCACGTTCGAGCACGGCGCCGCGCCGGCGGGGAGAGGGCGCCCGAGAGGGGGCGGCCGTCCAGCGCGAAGTAACCATCCGAGTGTCTCCAGCGAGCAGTGGGAGCGGGGATCCAAGGGGTGGTGCGAGCCCTGCGGGACCGCGACGGGGGACACGCCGAGGGGCGACGTCGCAAGTGAACGCTTGCGTTCACTACAGGGGACTCACTACCGTTGACGGGCCAGTGAACGCCAGCGTTCACTAACGCTCTTGTGGGGGACTCATCGTGACAACCTCTCAGCTGACTCAGGACCAGAAACCAGGGAGCGCCCGCCGGGAGGGGCACCCTGGCATCGCACTCACCGTGATCGCGGCCTGCCAACTCATGGTGGTACTCGACGCGACGATTGTGAACATCGCGCTCCCGCACATTCAAGACGCGCTCAGCTTCAGTACCACCGATCTCACCTGGGTGGTCAGCGCCTACACCCTCACCTTCGGCGGCCTGCTGCTGCTCGGCGCCCGCGCGGGTGACATCCTCGGCCGGCGCCGCGTGTTCATGGCCGGCATCCTTCTCTTCACCGCCGCCTCGTTCCTCGGCGGCCTGGCCCAGGAACCGTGGCAGCTGCTCGCCGCACGCGCCCTGCAAGGCGTGGGAGGCGCCATCGCGTCGCCCACCTCGCTGGCGTTGATCACCACCACCTTCCCCGAGGGCCCGGAGCGCAACCGGGCCTTCGGGGTCTTCGCGGCGGTCTCCGCGGGCGGTGGCGCCATCGGCCTGCTGGCGGGCGGCATGCTCACCGAGTGGCTCGACTGGCGCTGGGTGCTGTTCGTCAACGTGCCCATCGGGCTCCTCATCGCCTTCCTCACGCCGCTCTACATCAGTGAGTCCGAACGTCATCCCGGGCGCTTCGACATAGCCGGCGCGCTGACCTCGACGCTCGGCATGGCCTCCCTGGTCTATGCCTTCATCCGCGCGGCGGAGGACGGGTGGCGGGACAGCCTGACCCTCGGCGCCTTCGCCGTGGCGGCGGTCCTGCTGATCGCCTTCGTGTTCACGGAACGGCGGGCCAAGGAGCCCATCACCCCGCTGAAGATGTTCGCAGACCGCAATCGCTCCGGTACGTACGTGATCATGCTGAGCCTCGCCGCGGCGATGTTCGGCATGTTCTTCTACATCGTCCTCTTCGTGCAGAACGTGCTGGGCTACAGCCCCATCAAGGCGGGCCTGGCCTTCCTGCCCGTCACGGTCGCCATCGCGGCGGGCGCGGGTCTGTCGCAGCGCTTCCTGCCCGGCGTCGGCCCGAAGCCGTTCATGGTCGCCGGTTCGGCTCTGGTGGCGCTCGGCCTCACCTGGCAGGCCTTCATCAGCCCGGACAGCTCCTACCTCGGCGGGGTGCTCGGTCCGATGGTCGTCTTCGGCTTCGGTATGGGGCTGAACTTCGTGACGGTGACGGTCACCGCCGTGTCGGGTGTCGCCCCGCACGAGGCGGGCGCCGCTTCCGGCCTGCTCAACGCCACGCAGCAGGTCGGCGGTTCGCTCGGGCTCTCCATCCTGACGACCGTCTTCGGGTCCGCCAGCAAGGACGAGGCGGAGAAGCAACTGCCGAAGTTCCTCGCCGGCGGCTCTGCGGAACAGAAGGCAGAGTTCACCAAGACGCACCAGCTGCCCGCGCCGTGGGGACACGAGGTGCTCGCCCACGGCATCTCGACCGCCTTCGTACCGGCCGCCGCGATGGCTGTACTTGCACTGGTCACGGCCTGGTTCGTCATCCGCGTTCAGAAGAGCGACCTCGAAGCGCTGTCCGGAACGGCGAGCCCCACCATGGGCTGACGAGGCGGCGCCGTCGACGGGCCCGGGAGCATCGCCGTACGCCGTACGGAAGGCGCACGCCTTGCTTCCGGGTCGGCCGGGCCGGCTCGGCAGAACACCCGGCGTGATCGCCGGCAGGACGAACGGCACCTCCACCCACCCCCTGCGTTTCCCTCCACCAGCCGCTCGGCCGACCACGGACGGCGTACAGCGGATACCGGAAGAACGCGCGCCGGTCACTCTGAGTTCCCGCCGGGTACTCAGAGTTTCCAGCAAACAGGGAAAAGGGGTGCCGGTGGCCACGTCACACGGACGAGGACACCCATCCGGGCAGTGCCTCCACCTGCCGCGCCCACGCCTCCGGCGGCGTTCCCGCCTTGCCGGCCGCCAGGATCCCGCCGACGATCGCGCAGGTCGTGTCCACATCTCCGCCGACCTGCGCCGTCGTCCAGAAGGCGGTCTCGAAGTCGCCGAGGGCGCGAGCGGCCGACCAGACGGCGAAGGGGACGGTGTCATGGGCCGAGGTGCGCCTGCCGCAGCCCAGCACCGCGGCGACGGTGGCCGCGTCGGCGTAGTCGAGCATGTCCCGGGCGCGGCGCAGTCCGGCGCCGACGGCGCTCTTGGGCACAAGGGCGATGACGCCGTCCAGCAGCGCCTCCGGGCCGGGCGGACCGCCGGGTGCGCCGGCCAGCGCGGCGGCCGCGGCGACGGCCATGGCCCCCACCACGGCCTCACGGTGCTGATGCGTGGGGTAGGCCGAGATCTCGGCCTGATGGGTGGCCTGCTCCGGGTCGTCCGCGTACCAGGCCCCCAGGGGCGCGACCCGCATCGCGGCGCCGTTGCCCCAGGATCCCTGTCCGTTGAACAGGGCGGCCGACAGCTCGCGCCAGTCGGCGCCCTCCCTGACCAGCCTCAGCAAGCGGTTGACCGCGGGGCCGTACCCGCGGTCGAAGTCGTGGTGGAGGGCGAAGGAGTGGGCCAGCGCGTCCTGGTCGACACGGTCGTGGGCGGCCAGGACGGCCACCACGGAGCAGGCCATCTCCGTGTCGTCGGTCCACTGCCACGGCCCGGGCGGCAGCTCGCGGCGCTGGAGCAGCGGGTAGTTCACCGGAACGAAGAACTGGGAGCCCAGCGCGTCACCCACGGCGAGGCCGCGCAGGCTGGCCGTCGCGCGTTCCAGACGCCGGGCGGGAGAAGAGTCAGCGGTCATCGCCCTGCCACTCTATCCGGTGATGTCGTACGGTTCCGGGTCCCGCCAGCGGTTGAAGGGCCGGTCGAGCGTGTAGCGGTCGTCGTCACCGAGAACGAGCATGCGCATCTCCGCGTTCCCCGGATTGGCGAGGGACTCGAATTCCGCGACCGTCCAGTGGAACCAGCGCATGCAGAACAGCCGCATCGCGAGCCCGTGGGTCACCAGGAGCACGTTGGGCGGATGGTCGGGGGCCTCGAAACTGCGGAAGAGGCTCTCCAGGAAGCCGCCGACCCGGTCGTAGACGTCGGCGCCGCTCTCCCCCTGTGCGAAGCGGTAGAAGAAGTGCCCGTAGGCGTCCCGGTAGGTCTTCTGGAGGCGTACGTCCTCGCTGTCCTGCCAGTTTCCCCAGTCCTGCTCCCGCAGCCGGGGCTCCTCGCGGACCCGTATGCGTTCGGGGTCCAGCTGGAAGGCGCGGAGCGTCTCGTGCGTACGCCGATAGGGGGAGACGTACACGCTGACCCGCTCGCGGCCGAACACCTCCCGCAGGTGCTTCCCCGTCTCCTCGGCCTGCTGCCGGCCCCGACCGGTGAGGGCCAGTGCGTGGTCGGGTTCACGCTCGTAGACGGTGTCATCAACATTGCCCGTTGATTCCCCGTGCCGGACAAGGACGATGCGCCGTGGTCGTGCCATGCCAAAACCCTAGATCGGGTGACGCCCGATCGAGCACCCGGAGGGGCTCCATACGGCGTAGGTCACACAAATCCCGCAACAGAAGTCACATATCAGTGCCCGGTCGCCCGGCACGGCGGCCGGCCGGCCCTGTCGTCCGCCTCCCTTTCCCCCTCACTTCTCGGACCCGAGCGCTACCCGGACCCGTTCGCTCCTCAGACCGTCCAGGTCGACTCGAGCTCGACGATGTCGCCGGTGAGCGAGGCTATGTCGGCCTCGATCTGGGCGCGCAGCGCGAGCCGCTCGACGCGTTCGGTGCGGTACTTCCCGTGCTCCGCCTCGGAACGCCACATCGAGAGCACCATGAACTCGGGTCCGGGCGCCTCGGCGAAGAACCCCCGGATCATGCCGGGCGAGCCCGCCATCGCGGGGTTCCAGACCTTCTCCTGCATGAGGGTGAAGTGTTCGGCGCGCTCCTCGTGGACCCGGCACAGCGCCACCCTCAGCAGGTCCGAATCCGTGAAGCGGGGCTCGAACCCCGTCTTCACGTCGAAGCGGTAGTCGAACAGACGTACCTGGACGTCCTTGAACGTGCCCGACTGCCCCGACGCCAGTCGATCATGGGAGCGCGCCATGAACGAGTCGTAGAAGGCACGGCTCTCCCAGAACGTGAAGACATGCGCGACGGAGGGCCGCCCCCTGCTCCAGCCCCCGCCCTGCCCCCGGAACCCCGGCTCCCCCAGAAGCCCCGCCCACTTTCGCTGCCCCCGTTCGAAACCGCGGCGGTCCACCACGGTGCAGCGAATCCACTTGACCAGCACCGCGCCATGGTAAGGCCAGTCGGCGTGGCGTTGGTCACCTTCGTTCGGGGAGCAGCACTGCGAGGCCGCACGCGCGCGTGGCAGGATGGACAACCGGCCCTGGGAACGCACCAGTTCGGGGCCGTGACAGACGGGGATTACGGGGAGGGGAATTCCGGTGAGCGGCCTCAACAAGGGAATCCGCAAGGTCGAGATGGCTCTGAAGTGGGACCCGAGTCCGACGGGACAGCCGCCCACCGACCTGGACATCGTGGCCGCCACGTACCTGGCGAGCGATCCGCACGGAGCTCCGGCCTACGTGGTGCACTTCGACAGCCGCTCCCCCGACGGGACGATCTACCTCAACCGGGACAGCAAGGACGGCAAGGGGTTCGGCTGGGACGAGGTGATGACGCTGGAACTCGACCGCCTCGACGCGCGTTACGCGCGCGTGGTCGTGGGTGTCGTCATCCAGCAGAGCCAGCAGCACCGGAGCTTCGTCGGTGTGCTCAACCCCGCCTTCCGGATACGGGAGGGCTACACCGTGCTGGACGAGGACGACTTCGCGGACGTCCTCGGCGCGACCGCGGCGACGGTCGGCGAGTTCCTGCGTGAGTCGTCCGACGGATGGTCGTTCCACTCCGGGGTCCAGGGGTTCGAGGACGACCCGGCCACGTTCACCAGCACCATGGGGCAGCTGCGCCGCTCCTAGGCCGTGTCCGGCGGCTCCCGGCCGCCCCGCGACACCTCTGCGGGCGACGACGGGCAGGGCCGGGCTCGGCCTGGCCCCGCAGGGCACGACCGTCGGCCGTCCGTACGGAACGGACGCCGAAAACACCGAGGGCGGTGGAGCCGGAATCCGGCTCCACCGCCCTCTGCGGCTCGGCGCGACCTCATGGTCGCGACCGGGCCCGCACGGCCTTGATCAGCTGCAACCGCTCGTCGAGCCGCAGCCCTCGCAGATGTAGCAGGAACCGGCCCGCTGCATCTTCGTACCGCAGGAGAAGCACAGCGGGGCGTCCGCCTGGATACCGAGCTGCATCTCCACCAGTTCGGCGCTGGTGTGGACCTGCTTCGGCGCGGGCGCGGCCGCCTCGACCTCGGCCTTCGGGGTGGCGACGGCCTTCAGGTCGGTCTGGCGCGGCGCCGACTGGGCGAGGCCCTCGACGTCCACGTCCTCCTCCTCGAAGGCCGGCTCGTACGAACCGGTCTCCAGGTGACGCTGACGCTCCTCGGCGGAGTGGATGCCGAGCGCGGAGCGCGTCTCGAAGGGCAGGAAGTCCAGCGCCAGGCGACGGAAGATGTAGTCGACGATCGACTGCGCCATCCGCACGTCCGGGTCGTCGGTCATGCCGGCCGGCTCGAAGCGCATGTTGGTGAACTTCGAGACGTACGTCTCCAGGGGCACGCCGTACTGGAGACCGACGGAGACCGCGATGGAGAAGGCGTCCATCATGCCGGCGAGCGTCGAGCCCTGCTTGGACATCTTCAGGAAGACCTCGCCGAGACCGTCGTCCGGGTAGGAGTTGGCGGTCATGTAGCCCTCGGCGCCCCCGACCGTGAAGGAGGTGGTGATGCCGGGACGGCCCTTGGGCAGGCGCTTGCGGACCGGGCGGTACTCGATGACCTTCTCGACCGCGGCGCGGATCGTCTCCTCGGCCTTCTCGGTGACCTCGGTCTTCTCCTTCTCCTTGGTCTTCGCGGAGAGGGGCTGGCCGACCTTGCAGTTGTCGCGGTAGATCGCGAGCGCCTTGACGCCGAGCTTCCAGGCCTCGAAGTAGATCTCCTCGACCTCCTCGACGGTCGCCGTCTCCGGCATGTTGACCGTCTTGGAGATGGCGCCGGAGATCCAGGGCTGGATCGCGGCCATCATGCGGACGTGGCCCATCGGGGAGATGGCACGCTCGCCCATGGCGCAGTCGAACACCTCGTAGTGCTCCTGCTTGAGGCCGGGAGCGTCGATCACGTTGCCGTTGTCGGCGATGTGGGCGACGATCGCCTCGATCTGCTCCTCCTGGTAGCCCAGGCGGCGCAGGGCCTGCGGGACGGTGCCGTTGACGATCTGCATCGAGCCGCCGCCGACCAGCTTCTTGAACTTGACCAGGGCGAGGTCGGGCTCGACGCCGGTGGTGTCGCAGGACATCGCCAGACCGATGGTGCCGGTCGGGGCGAGCACGGACGCCTGCGAGTTACGGAAACCGTTCTTCTCGCCGAGGCGCAGCACGTCCTGCCAGGCCTCCGTGGCGGCGGCCCAGACGGGGCTGTCCAGGTCGTCCATGCGCACGGCCACGCCGTTGGCGTCGGAGTGCTGCTTCATGACCCGGTTGTGGGCGTCGGCGTTGCGGGCGTAGCCGTCGTACGGACCCACGACCGCGGCCAGCTCGGAGGAGCGGCGGTAGGCGGTGCCCGTCATGAGGGAGGTGATGGCACCGGCCAGGGAGCGGCCGCCGTCGGAGTCGTAGGCGTGACCCGTGGCCATCAGCAGGGCGCCGAGGTTGGCGTAGCCGATGCCCAGCTGGCGGAACGCGCGCGTGTTCTCGCCGATCTTCTGCGTCGGGAAGTCCGCGAAGCAGATGGAGATGTCCATCGCGGTGATGACGAGCTCGACGACCTTCTGGAAACGGTCGGCCTCGAAGGACTGGTTGCCCTTGCCGTCGTCCTTGAGGAACTTCATCAGGTTCAGTGAGGCGAGGTTGCAGGACGTGTTGTCCAGGTGCATGTACTCGCTGCACGGGTTCGACGCGGTGATCCGGCCGGACTCCGGGCAGGTGTGCCAGTTGTTGATCACACCGTCGTACTGGATGCCCGGGTCGGCGCAGGCCCAGGCTGCCTCGGCGAGCTTGCGGAACAGCGCCTTGGCGTCGACCTTCTCGATGATCTCGCCGGTCATCCGGGCGCGCAGGCCGAACTCGGTGCCGTTCTCCACGGCCGTCATGAACTCGTCGTTCACGCGGACGCTGTTGTTGGCGTTCTGGTACTGGACGGACGTGATGTCGTCGCCGCCCAGGTCCATGTCGAAGCCCGCGTCGCGCAGGGCGCGGATCTTCTCCTCTTCCTTCACCTTGGTGGCGATGAAGTCCTCGACGTCCGGGTGGTCGACGTCGAGGACGACCATCTTGGCCGCGCGACGGGTGGCGCCACCGGACTTGATGGTGCCGGCGGAGGCGTCGGCACCGCGCATGAAGGAGACCGGGCCGGAGGCGTTGCCGCCCGAGGAGAGGAGCTCCTTGGAGGAGCGGATGCGGGAGAGGTTCAGGCCGGCTCCGGAGCCGCCCTTGAAGATCATGCCCTCTTCCTTGTACCAGTCGAGGATCGACTCCATGGAGTCGTCGACGGCCAGGATGAAGCAGGCGGAGACCTGCTGCGGCTGCGGGGTTCCGACGTTGAACCAGACGGGGCTGTTGAAGCTGAAGATCTGGTGCAGGAGGGCGTACGCCAGCTCGTGCTCGAAGATCTCTGCGTCGGCGGGCGAGGCGAAGTACTTGTGGTCCTCACCGGCCTTCCGGTACGTCTTCACGATGCGGTCGATCAGCTGGCGGAGGCCGGTCTCGCGCTGCGGGGTGCCGACCGCCCCGCGGAAGTACTTGCTGGTGACGATGTTGACCGCGTTCACCGACCAGAAGTCGGGGAACTCGACGCCACGCTGCTCGAAATTGACCGAGCCGTCGCGCCAGTTGGTCATGACGACGTCACGACGCTCCCAGGCCACCTCGTCGTAGGGGTGCACTCCGGGGGTCGTGTGGATGCGCTCGATGCGCAGGCCCTTGGTGGGCTTGGCACCCTTGGCACGGGTACCTCGTGCCGGACCGCTCGCCGTCTCTGTCATGCCGCCTCCCTCTGCGGGCGAAAACGCCCTAAAATGCCACGCTGTTCCCGTGGCACGCTGTTCTGTCTTGTGCTGTGGGCACCACGCGCTACGCCCACAGCAGGTCCTGGTCCGCCGCCGCCCGGCCGTCCCCGGGCCCACGGCACCGGTTCCGGCCCGCCGGTCAGTCGGCGGCTTGGGCGGGCTCGGGAACCCGCACGGCGTCGCCCGGCCCGCCTTCGTCTTCCCGGCTCCCCGTGACGACCCCTGCGTCGCCCTCGCGGTCTTCGTCGTCCGCGGCGAGGCGCGCCGTCTGGTCCCTGAGCTCCGCGATGGCCGCCTCGAAGTCCTCGAGCGAGTCGAACGCCCGGTAGACGGAGGCGAACCGCAGATAGGCGACGAGGTCGAGCTCCTGCAACGGGCCGAGTATGGCCAGCCCCACGTCGTGGGTGGTCAGCTCGGCGCTTCCGGTGGCCCGCACCGCCTCCTCGACCCGCTGGCCGAGCTGGGCCAGCGCGTCCTCTGTGACCGGCCGCCCCTGACATGCCTTGCGCACGCCGTTGATGACCTTGGTGCGACTGAAGGGCTCGGTGACCCCGGAGCGCTTCACCACCATGAGCGAGCACGTCTCCACGGTCGTGAAACGACGGGAGCAGTCAGGGCACTGGCGGCGCCTGCGGATCGACGTGCCGTCGTCCGTCGTACGGCTGTCGACCACACGGCTGTCGGGGTGCCTGCAGAAGGGGCAGTGCATGTACTCCAACCCTCCTCACAGCAGACTCAATGACCTCGTCGGGCCTCACGGGCCCCTCGAAGCAGCCCCAAGCATAGGCGATCCGCGAGCATCCGAAGACACCGGGGACCACAACTTCTGGGCCACTGATGCAATCCAACCACTACATATGGGGGCTGGGCCCATATGCCCAGGCTGTGTCGCGTGTCGCGCCACGGGGGCTCACCTCACGCTGTCCCGCCGTCACACCCAGCACCCGAAAACCACCCGTGCACGCGCGCATGCATCCGTACGCGCGCGATGGATACGGCGATACCGTGGGCGCCGCAGGGAGGACGAGTGGGACTCTCGCGCAGATCGCCGACCGCCACCCGGCCTCCGGCGCACCGGATGGCAGACTGGGGCCGCACCCCGCCGGGTCGTCCGTCCCGGAGGTGAAGAGTACAGCCGGCCCTGGCTCGTTGGCCGGACGGACAGCACGTCAGCGGATACACCCGGACACATGATCAAGTCAGGTTATCCACGCTTTTTCACTCGAACGTGTGTTTGGCGCAACCTTTCGAAAGCTACTACCGTTGTCCAGCAGGGAGACAATCGAGAGGGGCCGACGTGACCACCACCGCAGACAGCGCCACCATCACTGCCCAGGACCGCTCCCAGGGCCGACTCGAGCCGGTGCATGCGATGAACGAAGCCATGAACCCCGAGGGACACAAGCGCTCGCTGCCTGGCCGACCTCCAGGCATCCGCGCCGACAGCTCGGGACTCACCGACCGGCAGCGCCGGGTGATCGAGGTCATCAGGGACTCCGTACAGCGGCGCGGCTACCCGCCGTCGATGCGGGAGATCGGTCAGGCGGTCGGCCTGTCGAGCACGTCGTCGGTCGCGCACCAGTTGATGGCGTTGGAGCGCAAGGGTTTCCTGCGCCGCGACCCGCACCGGCCGCGCGCCTACGAGGTGCGCGGCTCCGACCAGGCCGCCTCCGTGCAGCCGACGGACACCGCCGGCAAGCCCGCCGCGTCGTACGTCCCCCTGGTCGGGCGGATCGCCGCCGGTGGCCCGATCCTCGCCGAGGAGTCGGTCGAGGACGTCTTCCCGCTCCCGAGGCAGCTCGTGGGTGACGGCGAGCTGTTCGTGCTCAAGGTCGTCGGCGACTCGATGATCGAAGCCGCGATCTGCGACGGCGACTGGGTCACCGTCCGCCGCCAGCCCGTCGCCGAGAACGGCGACATCGTGGCGGCGATGCTCGACGGCGAGGCCACCGTCAAGCGCTTCAAGCGGGAGGACGGCCATGTCTGGCTCCTCCCCCACAACGCGGCCTACGAGCCGATCCCGGGCGACGACGCGACGATTCTCGGCAAGGTGGTGGCGGTGCTCCGCCGCGTCTGAGCACGGCGGTGGAAGGGGCACCCGCCCGTCCACCCTCTGATCTGGGCCCCGGGATCCCTGCGCCGGTTCCGGGGCCCTGTGCTGCGCCCGATCGCTCGCGCGCAGGCTCACCGAAGAGGGGCTCCCGTGACCGGGCGGCCCCTCCTCTCACGCCCGAGCGCTGGACGCCGAGTACTCCAGGCCTCCGGGCCGCGCGCTGCACGTCGACTGCACCTCGACTGACTCTGGCCCCTCAGCAGCGCCCAGCCCTCCGGCTGCACCTGGCCCTCGCACGGCGCCCAGCCGTCCGACCGCCCCGTGCCTGCCCCGTTACTGCTCCTCGCTCTGTCTACTGCTCCTCGCTCTGTCTGGCCTGCGCGTCGATCGCGGCGAGTGATCTGCGGACCTGGTTGCGGTCCGTGGTGTACCAGAAGTCCGGCAGTGACGCCTTCAGATAGCTGCCGTAACGGGCCGTGGCCAGCCGCTGATCGAGTACGGCGACGACACCCTTGTCCCCCGACGCCCGTACCAGGCGCCCCGCGCCCTGGGCCATCAGCAGCGCCGCGTGGGTGGCGGCGACCGCCATGAAGCCGTTGCCGCCGGCCTCTTCCACCGCCTTCTGGCGTGCGCTCATCAGGGGGTCGTCGGGACGCGGGAACGGGATCTTGTCCATGACGACCAACTGACAGCTCGGCCCGGGGACGTCGACGCCCTGCCAGAGCGACAGCGTGCCGAAGAGGCAGGTCTTCGGATCCGCCGCAAAGTTCTTGATCAGCTCGCCGAGCGTCTCCTCGCCCTGGAGCAGGATGGGGAACTCGGGGACGCGGGTGCGCAGCTCCTCGGCGGCGAGCTGCGCGGCCCGCATGGAGGAGAACAGGCCGAGCGTGCGTCCGCCGGCCGCCTGGATCAGTTCGGTCAGCTCGTCCAGCATGTCGCCGCGATCGCCGTCCCGTGCGGGGCGCGCGAGGTGTTTGGCCACGTAGAGGATGCCCTGCTTCGGGTAGTCGAAGGGCGAACCGACGTCGATGCCCTTCCACTGCGGGACGTCCTCGCCCTCCGTGCCCTCCGGGGCGAGCCCCATCGAGGCGCCCACGCCGTTGAAGTCCCCGCCCAGTTTCAGGGTCGCCGAGGCCAGGGTCACGGAGCGGTCCGTGAAGAGCTTCTCCCGCAGCAGACCCGACACCGACATGGGCGCGACCCGCAGCGAGGCGCCGAACCGGTCGTGCCGCTCGTACCAGACGACATCCCACTCGGAACCGTTGACGATCCGCTCCGCGACGTCGTGCACGCTCTCCACGGACGCCAGGGCCTGCTTGCGGACCGCGTCCTCGTCCTGGACCGACTTGTCGCGGGTCGCGCCGATGGCCGAGATGACCGTCCGGGCGGCGTCGCGCAATGCCATCAGGGCGTACCCGAGGTCTTCCGGGATCTCCTCCAGACGGCCGGGCAGCGCCAGTTCCATGAGCCGCTCGAAGCCTTCGGCGGCGGTCTGGAGCTGGTCGGCCGCCTTCTCGTTCACCAGCTTCGCCGCCCTGCGTACGGCGCGGTTGACCTGGCCGGGGGTGAGCTCGCCGGTGGCCACGCCGGTGACCCGGGAGACCAGCTCATGAGCCTCGTCGACGATCAGGACCTCGTGCTGCGGAAGGACCGGAGCACCCTCGATGGCGTCGATGGCGAGCAGCGCGTGGTTGGTGACGACGACCTCGGCGAGCTTGGCGCGCTCACGGGCCAGCTCCGCGAAGCACTCGGCACCGTAGGCGCACTTGGTGGCTCCCAGACACTCCCTGGACGACACCGACACCTGGGCCCAGGCCCGGTCGGAGACGCCGGGCGTGAGGTCGTCCCGGTCACCGGACTCGGTCTCGTCCGACCAGTCCCGCAGCCGGAGCAGGTCCTGGCCCAGCTTGCTGGTCGGGGCGGCCGCCTCGAACTGGTCGAAGAGCCCCTCCTCCTCGTCCTGCGGGACACCTTCGTGCAGCCGGTGCAGGCACAGGTAGTTCGATCTGCCCTTGAGCATCGCGAACTCGGGGCGGCGGCGCAGCAGCGGGTGCAGCGCGTCGACCGTACGCGGCAGGTCCCGCTCCACGAGCTGGCGCTGGAGGGCCAGCGTGGCGGTCGCCACCACCACTCGCTCCCCGTGCGCGAGGGCGGGCACGAGGTAGCCGAGCGACTTACCGGTGCCGGTGCCGGCCTGGACCAGCAGATGGGAACCGTCGTCGATCGCTTCGGCGACGGCTTCGGCCATGGTCACCTGGCCGGGGCGCTCCGTGCCGCCGACAGCGGTGACGGCTGCGTGCAGGAGTTCGGGGAGAGAGGGCTTCGTCATAGCGCGACCACCCTACGGCTCGGCACTGACAAACGTGTGGTCCAGGCGGACGGGAGGGAGGGCATGAGGTCCGTGGGTCTCGGGGTGGTGGCGGGAAGGCCGGAAATCGGCGGGAACCGATCCGGCCCGCGAGGCGTTCCCTCTGTGACGACACGATCACTGATTGTCATGAGGGATCGTGCGGGACCCGGTCCCTGATCATGAGGGCGGCCCGTTTGGTGGGCAGGTCGACCTCGGCGAAGAACCGGAAGCCCGCACTCAGGAAGGAGGCGACGGACGGAATGTTGCGAAGGTCGGGTTCGGCGACGACGCGGGTACACAAAGGCCTCCTGTCGAGGACGAGGTCGGTGACGGCCGTGAGCAGACGGCTGCCCAGGCCTCGCCCGCGGTCGGTTTCGCCGCCGATGAGGAGGTGGATACCGGTGTCGTGGGGCCGGGCGGGATAGTGGCGAGCGAGCGGGTCGAGGTCCGCCCGGTAGACCTCCCAGTAGCTCATGGGCCGGCCGGCCAGCACGCCCAGGAAGGGGAGGCTGTGCCCGCCGTCGGCCCGTTGGCGACGCAGGTGTCGAGAGGTCCTCGACAGGGGTCCCGCCAGTTCCCAGTAGGCCGCCACGGCGGGGTCGTTCATCCACCGGCCGAGGAGTGGCAGGTCCCGCTCGACCTGCACGGGGACGAGACGGAACGGGCCTGCCGGAGTGGTGGCGGGCCCCCAGCCGTCGGGTCCGGTGAGCGGATCGGCCGTGCCGGGTGGTGTGCGGCTGTCGGCGTGGGTCTTAGCGGGAGGCACGGCGGGTCCTCTCAGCGGTCGGCCGGGGCACAGGGCTCGTCCCGCGAGTGCGGCGGGCGGGCACGCCTTCGGAGAAGGGGACGGGAGTTCTGGGCTGGATGAGGGTCCTAGGAGTGGAGGGGGTTGGCGATGGTGACGTAGACGGACTGGGTGTCCACCGGGCCGACGAGTTCGTCGAGGCCGTGCAGGCGGGTCAGCAGGTTGGCCTTGCAGCGCAGCCGGGGCGAGTCGAGCAGGCGGGCCGCCAGTGAACCGCGCAGCCGCCGGGGGCCACAGGCCGCGTCGGTCAGGAAGCGCCGGAACCCCGCGAGCAGGAGTCGCTCGTCCGCGAGCCGCTGGGACCCGAACGCGCCGATGAGTCCGAGCACGTTGTTGATCCCCAGGTAGTAGGCGAAGCGTTCGTCGGTGACATCGTCGGAGACGAAGGTGTCGCTGCGCCCGCCGATACCGGGCAGGCGGGCTTCGAGCTCCCCGCGGGCGGACTCGCGGAAGTAGTAGCCCTGGTTGTCGCGGTAGCGGCCGCCGCTGGGCCAGCCGTCGGAGTCCAGGAGGAGGAGGGTGTTCTGCTGGTGCGCCTCCAGGGCGATCCCCGCTTCACCGTCCAGCCACAGCACCGGCCGGACGACCTGTTCCAGATAGCGCAGGAACCACTCGGCGGCGACCGCGGACAGGGGGCGCCCCGTCCGTGCGGCGAGACGGGCGACGATCGCGGCAAGACGGGACCGCTGGACGCCGGCCGGGCCGGGCCGGGGTGCGACGAGACCGGCGACGCAGGACACGTCGTCGTCCGGCGCGAAGGGGTTGTGGCGGATCATCACGTCGAGGCCCGCCGACGGGCGGCCGTCGGCGCCGTCGACCGCGAGCCACGCCGGATCGCGGACGATGTCGAAGCCCGGATGGGCGGCGTGCCACTGCGCGGCCAGGCCGGCGCGCAGAAGACGGTGCACCTCGACGCCACGGTGCAGTTCTTTGCGGAGGTTCTCACGAAGGGAGTTGGTGATACGCAGCCCGAGCGACAGTTTGAGCATCGCGGGGGCACCCGGCCGGTAGAGGGTGCGCACCGAGGAGGTCGGGTGCCACGCGGGGCCGTGGGCGCCCAGGTCCCGCAGCAGTCCGGCGTCGAACAGCGCCTCCGCCTCTGGGCGGTGCCGCACCTCGCGCAGTTGCCAGGGGTGCGCCGGCAGAGCGGCGAACCCCTCCGGCAGCGGCAGCGGAGCGCCCGCGAGACGGGACGTCAGCCGGGCGGCGGGGACGGGACGGCCGCCCTCGGTCCAGGCGGAGTCGGCGGCGACCACGGAAGGATCGACGGCGAGCCAGTGGAGGGGGAAGGAGCCACGCGACTCCGGTGAGTAGAGGCGCGCCTCGCCGTCCGAAAGGCCTTCCCTGCTCTTCGGCGTCGGGTGCAGCGGGTGACCGAGCAGCAGGGCCTGTTCCGCGGCGAGGAACAGATCGGGCGCGTCGGCGGGGTTCGCTCGGCGTTCGGTGAGGAAGACCGCGGTCCGACGGACGGAGTCGGCCACGCGCGCGACGAGGTCGGTCCCTTCGGCGCGGTGCCGTGCGGTGACTCCGCCGTCCCGGTCCCCGTACCCGCCCCCGCCCCTGACCCGGTCCCCGCCCCCGTCACCGTCGCCGGACCGGTCCCCGTCCCCCCTCCCTTCGCCGTGTTCCTCGCTCCCTTCTCGGGCGCCCGGTTCACCGTGCCTGTCGGCCTGTGGTGTCTCGCGGGCGAGCAGAGCGGCGACCGTCACGGCGTCCGCGGGAGGGGACTGCTCGGGGGCGCTCGACAGACGAGGAAAGCCGAAGCGGTGCCAGCCGGTCGGGGACCAGTAGCGGACGGGGGCGAGCAAAGTGACGCCGCTGGCCGGCAACGGCACGCGGAGCACGCCGTCCGAGGGCTCGGACAGGCCTGCCTCGCGCACCCAGCAACGCAGAAGGTTCTCCACGGCCGCGGCCTGGGCGGCCGTGTGCGGGTCCGGGTCGTCCAGGAGTTCCCTCGTGACGCGGCGCGAGGGTTCGACAGGGTTTGGTGGCGGTGCGGCCTCCCCCTGCTGTCGGGGGGCCGGAGGCGTGAGGGAGGAGGACTGGTGGGAGGAGGTGGTCAAGGTGGTTCCTCGTGAAGTCATGGGGGCTGCCGCGAGCGGGTGGTGGCGCCGGGCACAGGCGCTCGCGGTACACGGGGGCGGAGCGTCCCGGCGGGGGGTGCCGGCCTGTGCCGACATCGGTGCCGTGGCCCTGGGCTCGGGCTTGGGCCTGGCCCGACTGGTTCGGTCGGGAGCGTGGGCGGGGGCTCGGGGCTACCGCGCCGGGTCGGCTTGGTCGCCCCGGAGTTCATCCGGCCCGGGCGCACGGCTCGACCGGCTCCGGACGGGATGCCGCTGTCGATGCCGGTCGCGGTCTTCGTACTGCCCGACCGGCTGGGTCCCGGTTGCGCTCGGAGGGGAGTACTGAGATCGGGTCGGGTCGGGAGGCGTGTGGTTCGCAGGGGGGATGTGGTCGCGGGAGGCCGCCGCGATCGCGTCCGCCAGCCGGTCCAGGACGGCGGAGGCCTGCTCGTCGGTGATCGTCAGGGGTGGCAGCAGGCGCACGACGCCGGAGTGGCGGGCGCCGAGTTCGACGATCAGCCCCCGTCGCAGGCACTCCCGCCGGACGGCGGCGGCGAGTTCGGGCGCCGGTGGTGGCGGTGGCCGGTGAGGCGTGCCCGCGCGGCCGTCGGCGCCGTCGGCCCGTACGCGGGGGTCGTCGAGGGAAGAGGGCGCCGTGACCCCCTCGGGCGTGCCCCTCTCGGGCGTGACTGCCTCGGGCGTGACCCGCGAGGTGGTGACCGCGTCAGGTCCGTGATCCGTCTCGGGGTCGACCATCTCGATCCCGATCATCAGCCCCCGTCCCCGCACGTCGCCCATGCCCGGGAAGTGATGGGCGAGGTCGCGGAGCCGGTCGAGCATATGGCTGCCGAGCGTGGCCGCGCGCTCCGCGAGGCCGTTCTCGCGGACGTGGGCGAGGGTGGCCGTGCCCGCGGCCATGGCGAGCTGGTTGCCGCGGAACGTGCCCGCGGGGGCGCCGGGCTGCCGGACGTCGAGGGCGTCGCGGTAGACGATGACGGCGAGCGGCAGGCTGCCTCCGATGGCCTTGGACAGCACCATCACGTCGGGGACGATCCCGCTGTGCTCCACCGCCCAGAAGGCACCGGTGCGGCCGACGCCCGTCTGCACCTCGTCGGCGATCAGCGGGACGGAGCGCTCGGCCGTGATCTGCCGCATCCGGCGCAACCAGGCGTCCGGTGCGGGGATCACCCCGCCTTCTCCCTGCACCGGTTCGAGGATCATGCCGGCCGGCTGCCGCACCCCGGATCCGGGATCGTCGAGGACGGACTCGGTCCAGCGCGCCGCGAGTTCGGCGCCGCGGTCGCCGCCGACACCGAACGGACAACGGTAGTCCTGCGGATAGGGCAGGCGGGCCACCCGCACGTCGGCGGCGCCGCCCGAGACTTCGAGGGAGCCGGCGGTCATGCCGTGACAGGCCCCGCTGAAGGCCAGCACTCCGGTGCGGCCGGTGGCGGCCCGGACCAGTTCGAGGGCGGCCTCCACGGCGTCCGTCCCGGCCGGTCCGCAGAACTGCACGCGCGCGTTGCCGGCCAGGCCGGGCGGCAGGGTGCGGAACAGCTCGGTGACGAAGGCGTCCTTGACGGGGGTGGCGAGGTCGAGGACGTGCAGGGGCGCGCCCGAGTCGAGGACCTTGCGGATGGCCTCCAGCACGACGGGGTGGTTGTGGCCGAGCGCGAGGGTTCCCGCTCCGGAGAGGCAGTCCAGGTAGCGGCGGCCGTCCGCGCCCTCGATGGTCAGCCCGCGTGCCCGTACCGGCACGATCGGGAGGGCACGCGCGTAGGTGCGGGCCGCCGACTCGCGCGCCGACTGGCCGCGCAGGATGCCTTCGTGGGTGCTCCTGACGCTCCTGCGGCCGCTCGCACTGGATGACTCGGTGACCAGGACTCCCGTGGTGCGGGGGGCGTCGCCGCGGGCTCCGTCGGGTCGGGCCCGGTGGGTGGGCCCCGCTGGGGCCCCTTCGGGCGCTGGCTCGGTAGCGGCCACGGCTCCCCCTGTCCTCCCGCCGGTCGGAGGGCGGGCACACGCACCGGCCTCCGTCGCTACCAACACCGGAGGGCCGCGCCGGTTACGGTTACGGGTCGTCACGGGATTGACCCCGCCCGTGTTCCGGTCCGCGGGCTCCTCGTCCGGCTGCGCATTCTTCGTGTGGATCCGGTGTGGAACAGCGGCTCCGTTGTGTCGCTTTCCCCCTCCTGTCCCGGTCCGGGCGGCGGTCTGTGGCGGAACAGTTGCCATACGGTCGGGAGTCCCCCGCAACGACCGCATATCGTGTGGTGGCATCACACACGGCCGTGAGAACCGCTTGAACTCGGTGTGAGTTCACGATGAGTCACCCTCCGCGGGGCGGCCGGTGCCTCAAGTTCGTTGACAGCAGGGGGAGTCAGACCATGCGATCCATACGGCCGTCGTCCACCGCTCGCCGGGGGAGGAACGCGCGCCGCCGAACCTCCCCCGTGCTGGGCGCCTTGGCCCTCGCCTCGGTGCTCGCGCTCACCGCGACCGCCTGCGACTCGGGCGGCGCCGACACGGACGACCGGGCCGCCGCGACGGCGTCGACCGGCAGCGACGGCAAGATCACGATCCCCGACGACATCAAGGACCGGCTCAAAGAGCACGGGATCGACCTCGACAAGTGGAAGAACGGCGCCTGGAAGAACTGGGACAGGGACGACTGGCTGCGTGAGGCGCAGGACTACGTCAACCCGATCATCAAGGGTCTGTGGGACCCGGACCGGATGCGGGAGGCCGAGGACCCGGACCGCAGCGTCGACGAGAACGACCTGTCCGGCGACCAAGGCGTGACCGACCCGACGCCGCAGGCGGTGGAGGCGAAGGCCGTCGAGCCGTCGTACCACGAGAACGCCGCCGAGGCGGGCAAGGTGTTCTTCGACTCCCCCGAGGGCACCATGGTCTGCTCGGCCACCGTCGTGAAGGACCCGGCCCACCCCGGAAAGTCCAACCTGGTGTGGACGGCGGGCCACTGCGTGCACGCGGGCAAGGGCGGCGGCTGGTACCGCAACATCGCGTTCGTGCCGTCGTACAACGACTCGGGCAAGTCCGCCGAGCAGCTGGAGACCGCGACCAAGGAGGAAGCGGCTCCGTACGGTGTGTGGTGGGGGGACTGGACGAAGACCTCCGACCAGTGGATCGCGCAGGGCGGGCAGACCGGTGGTGACGGCGCCTCGTACGACTACGCCGTCATCCATGTGACGCCGGAGGAGGGCGGTTCGGGCAAGTCGCTGGAGGAGACCGTCGGTGCGGCGCTCCCCGTGAACTTCAACGCGCCCGCCGTGCCGAAGGTGAAGAGCATCACCGCGACCGGCTACCCGGCGGCGGCGCCCTACGACGGGCAGAAGCTCTACCAGTGCCAGGACAAGCCGGGGCGGTTCTCGCTCAGTTCCACGGACCCCACGATGTACCGCATCGGCTGCACGATGACCGGTGGGTCGTCGGGCGGCGGCTGGGTCGCGACGGGGTCGGACGGCAAGCCGTCGCTGGTGTCCAACACCTCGATCGGCCCGGTGCGCGCGGGCTGGCTGGCCGGGCCGCGGCTCGGTCCGGTGGCCAAGGGTGTGTACGACTCGGTGAGTGACAAGTTCGCCGGTCGGTAGGCCGGCCGACGGACGGCGTGCTCACGACGGAGGCCCGCTCCCTGCGGTGTGCAGGGAGCGGGCCTCCGGGCGTTCAGCGGGTCACGCCGGCTCAGGCGAGCGGAGCCGGCACGTACGGCGCGAGGTCCGCGGCCAGTTCCTCGTGCACCCGCACCTTCAGCAGGGTGCCCTCCGCGGTGTGCTCCTCGGAGATCACCTCGCCCTCGGTGTGGGCGCGGGCGACCAGGCTTCCGTGGGTGTACGGCACGAGTGCCTCCACCTCGACGGACGGCCTGGGCAGCTCGTTGTCGATGAGCGCGAGCAGTTCGTCGATGCCCTGGCCGGTGCGGGCCGAGACCGCGATGGAGCGCTTCTCGATCCGCATCAGCCGCTGGAGCGTCAGCGGGTCGGCCGCGTCCGCCTTGTTGATCACGACGATCTCGGGCACATCGGTGGCGCCGACGTCCCGGACCACCTCGCGCACGGCGGCGAGCTGCTCCTCCGGGTTCGGGTGCGAGCCGTCCACCACGTGCAGGATCAGGTCGGACTCGCCGACCTCCTCCATGGTGGAGCGGAACGCCTCGACCAGGTGGTGCGGAAGGTGCCGTACGAAACCGACCGTGTCCGCCAGCGTGTAGAGGCGGCCGCTCGGGGTCTCGGCGCGGCGCACGGTCGGGTCCAGGGTCGCGAACAGAGCGTTCTCGACCAGGACTCCGGCGCCCGTGAGGCGGTTGAGCAGGGACGACTTGCCGGCGTTGGTGTAGCCCGCGATGGCGACCGACGGGACCTTGTGACGCTTGCGCTCCTGGCGCTTGATGTCACGGCCGGTCTTCATCTCCGCGATCTCCCGGCGCATCTTCGCCATCTTCTCGCGGATCCGTCGCCGGTCGGTCTCGATCTTGGTCTCACCGGGGCCACGGGTGGCGAGGCCGCCGCCCGAGCCGCCGCCCATCTGCCGGGACAGCGACTGGCCCCAGCCGCGCAGCCTCGGCAGCATGTACTGCATCTGCGCGAGCGCGACCTGCGCCTTGCCCTCCCGGGACTTGGCGTGCTGGGCGAAGATGTCGAGGATCAGGGCCGTACGGTCGATGACCTTGACCTTGACGACGTCCTCGAGGTGGATCAGCTGGCCGGGGCTGAGTTCACCGTCGCAGATGACGGTGTCCGCGCCCGTCTCGAGCACGATGTCGCGCAGCTCCGCGGCCTTGCCGGAGCCGATGTAGGTGGCCGCGTCGGGCTTGTCGCGGCGCTGGATGACGCCGTCGAGCACGAGCGCGCCCGCCGTCTCCGCGAGGGCGGCCAGCTCCGCGAGGGAGTTGTCCGCCTCCTGTGCGGTCCCGGTGGTCCAGACGCCGACGAGCACGACCCGCTCCAGACGGAGCTGGCGGTACTCGACCTCGGTGACGTCCTCGAGCTCGGTGGAGAGGCCGGCCACGCGGCGCAGGGCCGCGCGCTCGGAGCGGTCGAACTGGTCGCCGTCCCGGTCTCCGTCGATCTCGTGGCTCCAGGCGACGTCCTCTTCCATCAGGGCATCGGCCCGGAGACCGTCGGGGTAGGCGTGCGCAACGCGCTGGGTGTCCTGGGAAGGGGAAGAAGAGGAGGTCATTGGGTCCTTACGTCGTTGGATGCCGGTACGGCTGCCTTCTTGGTGGACAACGCACGAGTACCCCGGGAGATTCCCGTGTCCCGTGCCGCGCCGGCCTCACGATGGTCGCACGGTACGGCCCGTCTCGTCACGGCCTTATTCCGCGGACCGCCGGGCGGGCGGGGCGACCTTGGGTACCGCCTTCGGTTCGCCCTTCGCGGCCGGCGGCGCCTGCTTCCAGTCCGGGTGCCCGGGCATCGTCGGGGTCTTCGCGCCGTACAGCCAGTCCTTGAAGAACCGGGTCAGATCACGTCCGGAGATCTCCTGGGCGAGGCGCTCGAAGTCCGCCGTGCTCGCCGTGGCGTCGCGGTGGTTGTGGACCCACGCCCGCTCCAGGTGCTCGAACGCGGCCCGGCCGATCTCCTGGCGCAGGGCGTAGAGGACGAGGGCCGCGCCGTCGTAGACGTTGGGCCGGAAGATGCTGATCTTCTGGCCGGGGTTGGGTGCCTTGGGCGACGCCGGCGGCCCACCCGAGGCGCGCCAGCGGTCCGAGGCGCCGTAGGCAGCCTTCATCCGCGCTTCGAGGGTGTGCCCGCCGCCGCCCTTCTCCTCGGCGTACAGCGCCTCGTACCAGGTGGCGTGCCCCTCGTTGAGCCAGAGGTCGGACCACGTGCGCGGGCTGACGCTGTCGCCGAACCACTGGTGGGACAGCTCGTGCACCATGATCGACTCGACGTACCACTTGGGGTAGGCGGGCTCGGTGAACAGGTCCTTCTCGAAGAGCGAGAGCGTCTGTGTCTCCAGCTCGAACCCGGTGGAGGCGTCGGCCATCAGCAGGCCGTACGTCTCGAAGGGGTAGGGGCCGACCTTGCCCTCCATCCAGGCGATCTGGGCAGGGGTCTTCTTCAGCCACGGTTCGAGGGCCGCGCGGTCCTTGGTGGGCACGACGTCCCGGACGGGCAGGGCGTGCGGTCCCTCGCGGTGGACGACCGTGGACCGGCCGATGGACACCTGGGCCAGCTCGGTGGCCATGGGGTGCTGGGTGCGGTAGGTCCAGGTCGTCGACCCGCCGGCGCGTGCGACACCGGTCGGCAGGCCGTTCGCCACGGCCGTGTAGGCGTCGGGCGCGGTGACACGGATGGTGAACATCGCCTTGTCGGACGGGTGGTCGTTGCACGGGAAGACGAGGTGCGCGGCGTCCGCCTGGTTGGCCATGGCGAGCCCGTCGGCCGTCTTCACCCAGCCGCCGTCCTGGCCGTCGGCGCTCACCGGGTCGCTGGTGTGCCGCACGGTGATCCGCACCCAGCTGCCCGCGGGCAGGGACTTCTGCGGGGTGACCACCAGGTCGTCCCCTGCACTGGCGAAGGCGGCGGTCGCGCCGTTCACCTCGACCGACTCGACCTTGCCGTGGGCGAAGTCGAGGTTGATGCGGTCCAGGTCGGTCGTGGTCCAGGCGTCGATGGTGGTCACCGCCTGGAGGGGTTTGTCGTTGGCGCCGCCATAGACGAGGGCCAGGTCGTAGGAGGCGACGTCGTACCCGGGATTGCCCAGGTACGGGAAGAGGCGGTCGCCGACGCCGAGCGGGACCGCCGGGGCGCTCGCGGCGAGGAGGCAGACGGAGACGGCCGAGGCGAGGAGCGCCGATTTCAGCCGGGCGCGAGGGGTGAGCAGCATGGACCACCGCTACCAGCGCGCATGTCCGCCGCGTCGGCGACGCGCCTCCGGCCCACTCGAACGGGTTGCGCACGCGCGTGTGCGGAGCGCGCGACCGGCGGCGCGGCTCACGCGCGCGTGGGCCGTGGTCACGCCGGTTCCGCTCAGGCCTGCGCGTGGTGCTGGGCGCGGCCCACGTCGTAGACGCCGGGTACGTTCCGCATGGCGCGCATGAGGGTGGGCAGGTGGCCGGCGTCCGGGAGCTGCACGGTGTACGTGTGGCGTACCCGCTGCTCGGTCGGCGGCTCGACGGTCGCGGAGACGATCTCGGCGCCCTCCAGCGCCATCGCCTCGGTGAGGTCGGCGAGCAGGTGCGGCCGGCCGAACGATTCGGCGACCAGGGTGACCCGGCAGCCGGTGGTGTCGCCCCAGCTCACGTCCACTTCCGCGCGCCCGGCGCCCGCCATGCGCGCCACCGCGGCGCACTCGGTGCGGTGCACGGTGACCACTCCCCCGCGTACCGCGAAGCCGGTGATGTCGTCCAGGGGGACGGGCGTGCAGCAGCCGGCGAGCCGGGCGCCCGCGCCGGGGCGGCCGACGACGGTGACCGCGGCGCCGGGCCGGGGCGCGGGCGGGACCGTCGCGGGGGCGCTCTCCGCGGAGGTGCCCGTCCCCGGGGTGTGGGCCGCTGATCCGGCGGTCGCCCCGGTGGGCCTGGCGGGCGCGGGGTCCTCGGCCGCGCCGGGGCCGACCTGCTCGGTTGGGGCCGGGTGGGTGGCCAGCCAGCGCTGGATCGCGATCCGGGCGGCGGGCGTGTGCGCGTGCTCCAGCCATTCCCTGGAGGGCTCCGACGCGGGGTCCTGACCCATGAGGAGCTGGACGGTGTCGCCGTCCTTCAGGACGGTGCTGAGGGTCGCCAGACGGCCGTTCACCCGGGCGCCGATACAGGCGTGGGCGTCCTCGCCGTACTGCGCGTACGCGGCGTCGACGCAGGTGGCTCCGTCGGGCAGGCCGAGGGTGCCGCCGTCGGGGCGGAAGACGGTGATCTCGCGGTCCTGGGCGAGGTCCTCGCGCAGGGTGGACCAGAAGGTGTCGGGGTCGGGCGCGGCCTCCTGCCAGTCCAGCAGGCGGGAGAGCCACCCGGGCCGGGTGGGGTCGACGCGCTCCTCGTCGGCGCCGCCGCGGGTCTGCTCCTCCGCGGAACCGGTGTAGGGATTGCCCAGCGCGATGACGCCGGCCTCGGCGACCTTGTGCATCTGGTGGGTGCGGATGAGGACCTCGGCGACCTGGCCGTCCTCGCGGGCGACCGCGGTGTGCAGCGACTGGTACAGGTTGAACTTGGGGACGGCGATGAAGTCCTTGAACTCCGAGACGACCGGGGTCATACAGGTGTGCAGTTCGCCCAGGACGGCGTAACAGTCCGCGTCCTCGTTCACCAGCACCAGCAGCCGGCCGAAGTCGGCGCCCCGCATGCGGCCCCGTTTGCGGGAGGCGCGGTGCACGGAGACGAAGTGGCGTGGCCGGATGAGGACTTCGGCCTGGATGTCGGCGTCGCGCAGGACCGTGCGCATCGCCTCGGCGAACTCGGCGAGGGGGTCGTCCGCGCGGGAGGCGTTGTCGACGATCAGTTCGCGGGTGTGCTCGTACTCCTCGGGGTGGAGGATGGCGAAGACGAGATCCTCGAGCTCGGTCTTGAGCGCCTGGACACCGAGGCGTTCGGCGAGCGGGATGAGGACGTCGCGCGTGACCTTGGCGATGCGTTCCTGCTTCTCGGGGCGCATCACCCCGAGGGTGCGCATGTTGTGCAGCCGGTCGGCGAGTTTGATCGACATCACGCGGACGTCGTTGCCGGTGGCGACGAGCATCTTGCGGAAGGTCTCGGGCTCGGCGGCGGCCCCGTAGTCGACCTTCTCCAGCTTGGTGACGCCGTCGACGAGATAGCGCACCTCCGCGCCGAACTGCTCGCCGACCTGATCCAGCGTCACGTCGGTGTCCTCGACGGTGTCGTGGAGCAGCGAGGCGGTCAGGGCGGTGGTCTCCGCGCCCAGTTCGGCGAGGATCAGGGTCACGGCGAGCGGGTGCGTGATGTAGGGCTCGCCGCTCTTGCGCATCTGGCCGCGGTGCGAGGACTCGGCGAGCACGTAGGCGCGGTGCAGCGGTTCGAGGTCGGCGTCGGGGTGGTGGGCGCGATGGGCCTCGACCACGTGTCCGATCGCGTCGGGCAGCCGGCCGCGGGAGGCGGGGCCGAGCAGCGCGGCCCGGCCGAGGCGACGCAGGTCGATCCGGGGGCGACTGCGCCTGCGGGGCGCTGAAGGCACTACCGGGCCTGGGGTCGCGGCGGGGTTCGTGGCCTCCGCACTCATGGGCACCTCCGGCTGCGTGGACCGGCGGACGGGGTGTCCCAAGGCGGACACGGCTCAGGGGACTGGCGAACGGTTCCCCGCCCGGGCCGGTGCTTGATGCTACCGAGCCCATCACGCGCGACCGACCGGCTCTCGCCGAGCGTGAAACGGATCACCCATTCGAGCGACGGATCAGGGTTTTACGGTTTTGAGACGCCTGACCTGAGGTCGATCGTGATTCCGAACCCACGACCGGCCGGCGGGGCCCACTCCTTCGCGGTGGCGGGCCGCTCCCGCCTCCGATGCCAAGTCCGGACCGGATCAGCGGGCGACTGTTTCCAGCCACTCGGAATCGATCTCGCCTGTGGCGACGATCACTGCCGGCCCGGTCATCTCGATCTCGCCGTCGGGGCTTTCGGTGATCACCAGGCGTCCTCCCGGCACGTCCACCACGTAGGTCGCGGGCAGGCCGGTGACCGCCGGGTCGGCGCCGTCGCGGCGCGCGGCGGCCACGGCGACGGCGCACGCGCCCGTGCCGCACGAGCGGGTCTCGCCGGACCCGCGCTCGTGCACGCGCAGCGCGACGTGCCGCGGGCCGCGGTCGACGACGAACTCGACGTTGACCCCCTGCGGGTAGGCCGAGGCGGGGCTGACCGGCGGCGGTGCGAACAGATCGCCCGCGTGCGCCAGGTCCGCGACGAAGGCGACAGCGTGCGGGTTGCCCATGTTCACGTTCCGGGCGGGCCAGCTGCGCTCGCCGACGACGACCGTGACCTCGCCCTCGGGCAGGCGGGCGCGGCCCATGCCGACGGTGACGTCACCGTCCTTCGCCAGGTGCACGCGCTTGACGCCCCCGCGCGTGGCGACGGCGAGGTCGCCCTCGGTGACGAGCCCCGCGTACTGGAGGTAGCGCGCGAAGACACGGACGCCGTTGCCGCACATCTCCGCCACGGAGCCGTCCCCGTTGCGGTAGTCCATGAACCACTCGGCCTCGCCCGCCATGGCCGCGGCCTCGGGGTGGGCCGCGGAGCGCACGACGTGCAGCAGACCGTCACCCCCGATGCCCGCGCGGCGGTCGCACAGGGCGGCGACGGCGGCCGGGGGGAGGTCGACGGCGTTCTCGGGGTCCGGGACGATCACGAAGTCGTTCTCGGTGCCGTGACCCTTGAGGAAGGCGATCCGCGTGCTCATTCCTCGATCGTACGGGGTGGGTACGACACCTCGTCCCGGAGCGGGCGCCGCCGCCGCGCCACGCGCGTGTGCTGCTCAGCGCAGTCGGGCGACCCGCCCCACGGCCAGCGCCACCACCGCGGCGACCAGCACGACGTACGCGAGGACGACGCGCCAGTCGGGGCGGCGCCCGGAGCCGCGCGGGGGCAGGCCGGGCCAGGTGTGGCCGACGCGGCGGGCGGCCATCATGCCCCAGCCGGCCGCGCAGGAGCAGATCAGCAGCCCGAGCATGGCGATCATGGCGCCGCTGTCGCCGAAGTCGAAGGCGAGCGGGAAGGCGAACATCAGGGAGCCGACCGCGGCCAGCGCCACGATGGGCGCGAGCTGCCAGATCCGGAGCCGGCGCTGCGGGCGCAGCTCGACCTCGACCTCGGGCCCGCTCGCGAACATCTCCTCGGGCTCCGGGCCGTCGTCGCTCACGCCGCCGGTGTCGTCGTCGTCCGGCCCGTCGGGGCTCAGACGGCCCTCATCGGGCTCCGGTTCACCACGCCCGGTGGTGAGGTGCTCGGTGCCTTCTGCGGTGTCGCGAGGGCCGGCCTCCATCGCCACGCGCCCTCCCAACTCGGACTCCACTTGGTCGATCGAAGCTCGATGATGGCACGGCACCGGAGGCCCGGATGACGGGCTGGGCGTCCCGATGCCATGACGTGATCAGGCTGTGACCGGTCGTTCCACCAACGCCAGCGCGAGCTCCGGAAGTTTGGTGAGATCTGCCGCGGCCCCACTCAACCAGTGCACCCGCGGATCGCGCCTGAACCACGAATCCTGGCGGCGCGCGAAGCGCTTGGTGGCACGGACCGTCTCGGCACGCGCCTCGTCGAGGGTGCCCTCGCCCGCCAGGGCGGCGAGGACCTGCTGGTAGCCGAGCGCGCGGGCGGCCGTGCGCCCCTCCCGCAGGCCCAGCGCCTCCAGCGCGCGGACCTCCTCGACCAGACCGGCGTCCCACATCCGGTCGACGCGGCGGGCGATACGTTCGTCGAGTTCGGGGCGCGCCACGTCGACCCCGATCTGGACGGTGTCGTAGACCGAGTCGTGGCCGGGCAGGTTGGCGGTGAACGGCTTGCCGGTGATCTCGATCACCTCGAGGGCCCGGACGATCCGGCGGCCGTTGCCGGGCAGGATCGCCTGTGCCGCCTCGGGGTCGGCGGCGGCCAGCCGGGCGTGCAGCGCGCCCGAGCCGCGCAGCGTGAGCTCCTCCTCCAGCCGGGCGCGGACCTCGGGGTCGGTGCCGGGGAACTCCAGGTTGTCGACGGCGCCGCGGACGTACAGCCCGGAACCGCCGACGAGCACCGGCCAGCGGCCGTCGGCGAGCAGGGCGTCGATCCTCTCGCGGGCCAGTCGCTGATACTCCGCGACGGAGGCGGTCTGCGTGACGTCCCAGACGTCGAGGAGGTGGTGCGGGACGCCGCCGCGCTCTGCGGGCGTCAGCTTGGCGGTGCCGATGTCCATCCCTCGGTACAGCTGCATGGAGTCGGCGTTGACGACCTCGCCGCCGAGCCTCTGGGCCAGGAAGACGCCCAGATCGGACTTTCCGGCCGCGGTGGGACCGACGACGGCGATGACGCGGGGGGCGGGGGGTGCGCTGCTCACGGCACCAGTCTCGCAAACCCCGGCACCCGCCCTCGAACGAGTGAGGTGACGGCGCCCGACCGACCTCGTTGCCCGTTGCAAGATTCCCGTCGCCCTTCGCGGGGGCGGCGGTCCGGTGACGCCGACGGACGCACCGGCCGACGCGGGATTTCGCCCGCACGAGTACCGTATGGAGTGGATATGGGCGTTCTGGCGCGACTTTTCCGGAGGTCGAAGGCGACAGAGGAAGCGGCGGAAACGGTGGCGGACGACGTCACGACGGGAGCGAAAGACGCGACGGCGGGAGCGGCCGCCGGGACGACACCGGAGGTGGCCGACGCCGCGGACACGACGGACGGCGATGAGCGGTCGGCGTCCGCACCGGCGGACGGCGCCGGGGCGGAGCGGACCGGCGGGCCCACGACCGCGTCGGCACGGGAGCGGGACGGCGACGGCCACGGCGACATCGTCGAGCCGCAGGCGGACGGTCCGGCGGAGGCCGTACCCGTCGTCCTCGCCGCCACCGACGGAGTCGAGATTCCCCGGCAGCAGTCCGCCGAGGAGGCGGCCGACAGCGGAGCGGGCGACGGCGCCCGCGCGTAGAGGAACCCCCCAGGAAGGTGGCCCATGGGTTTCTTGGAGCATTTGAAGGCCAGACTCGCCCCCGCGAAGGGCAAGGTCTCGGGCCTCGCGCAACAGCACGGGGACAAGGTCCAGCACGGTCTCGACAAGGCCGCGCAGGTAGTCGACGAGAAGACCAAGGGCAAGTACAGCGACACGATCCAGTCGGGCACCGGCAAGGCCAAGGGCGCCATGGACCGGCTCGCGCACAAGGACGAACGCGCCGGGGGCGGCGACACCTTCACCCCGCCGAACACTCCCCCGCCCACCTCCTGAGCGGCACCTGACGCCCATCGGACGGAGGACGGCGGACGGTCGCGTGCTCGGGCGCACGCGGTCGCGCGATCGCCCGGCGTGCGCCGTCCGATGGGCGCTTCGTGCTGCGCGCCGCGCGTCGGCCGCAGGGGGTACTGCCCGACTTCCCGCCGTCCCGAGGCCGCTACGACGCTACGACCAGGTCGCGACCACGTAGCCCACCCCGTAGGGCGCGTCCTCGTACAGCAGCGTGCCGGTCAGCTCGGCCGTGCCCGCGGCGCCCGCGAGCACCTGCCAGGGGGCCCGGCCCGATGCCTTGAGCTCGTGGGCCAGCTCGGCGTCCAGTGCCTCGAGGGCCGTCACGTCGGCCGAGCCGAGCGCTCGCGCGGCCTCGGCGTCGAAGGGTGCCGCCCGCTCGTCGAGGTAGCCCGGTGCCTTCAGCGTCCGGCACGCGCTGGCGTCGCCCATCACCAGCAGGGCGACCCGGTCGGCGGACGCGGCGATCTCCCGGCCGGTCTCGACGCATCGCCCGGCAGCGAGCGGTTCGCCCACGCCGAGCCCCTCGACCGGTGCCGCCGACCAGCCGGCCCGCTCCAGCAGCCAGGCGGCGACGGCGAGGGACGTCGGCAGTTCGCGGGCGGACGGTGTGCCGGCGCCCCCGCGGCCCAGCCGGACCGCGAGATCCACCCCGAAGCCCCGGAACGCACCGTGTCCGCCCTCCGGGTGCGGGCCGCGTCCGGACGGCTCGGCCGGTCCGACGACCACGAGCCGGTCCGGCCGGGCGGCGGCGAGCACGGCCAGCGCGTCCGAGCAGGCGGCACGGGCGCCGTCCAGCTCGGGAGCGGCGCCCGCGGCGACCTCGGGCACCAGCAGCGGCGGACAGGGGCAGACAGCGGCGGCGACAAGCATGATCGGCAGCGTAGCCCCGTACGGGATCCGCCGGGCCACCGACCGTGGTGCGGCACCGGCAGCCCACCCTCGCGCCGCACCGGCCATCCGCGCTGGTGCCGCACCGGCCACCCGACCCGGTGCCGCGCGGGCCGTCGATACCGGTGCCGCGGCGGCGATCGATCCCGGTGTCGCGCGGGCCGTCAGTCGCAGCCGCAGCCGCTGCCCGTGGCCACCGGGAGCGGCGCGGGCGCCCCGATCTTGGGCAGTCCGAGCAGGACGCCGGCCGGCTTGGCCGCCTTCTCGGCGGTGCGCTTCTCCCAGGCGTCCCCCGCGCGCGTGCGGCGCACGTCGAGGACCGGGCCCTCGGCGAGGAGATGGTGCGGAGCCGCGTACGTCACCTCGACGGTCACGACGTCACCCGGGCGCACCTCCTGGTCCGGCTTGGTGAAGTGGACCAGGCGGTTGTCGGGGGCGCGGCCGGACAGACGGTGGGTCGCGCCGTCCTTGCGGCCCTCGCCCTCGGCGACCATCAGCTCGATGGTGCGGCCGACCTGCTTCTTGTTCTCCTCCCAGGAGATCTCCTCCTGGACGGCGACGAGACGCTCGTAGCGCGCCTGCACGACCTCCTTGGGGATCTGGTCCTCCATGGTCGCGGCCGGGGTGCCGGGGCGCTTGGAGTACTGGAAGGTGAACGCCTGCGCGAAGCGGGCCTCGCGGACCGTGTGCAGGGTCTGCTCGAAGTCCTCCTCGGTCTCGCCGGGGAAGCCCACGATGATGTCGGTGGTGATCGCGGCGTGCGGGATGGCGGCGCGGACCTTCTCGATGATCCCGAGGTAGCGCTCCTGCCGGTAGGAGCGGCGCATCGCCTTCAGCACGGTGTCCGAGCCGGACTGGAGGGGCATGTGCAGCTGCGGCATCACGTTGGGCGTCTCGGCCATGGCGGCGATGACGTCGTCGGTGAAGTCGCGCGGGTGCGGGGAGGTGAAGCGGACGCGCTCCAGGCCCTCGATCGCGCCGCATGCGCGCAGGAGCTTGCTGAAGGCCTCCCGGTCGCCGATGTCCGATCCGTACGCGTTGACGTTCTGGCCGAGCAGGGTGATCTCGGAGACGCCCTCGCCGACGAGTGCCTCGATCTCGGCGAGGATGTCGCCGGTCCGGCGGTCCTTCTCCTTGCCGCGCAGGGCGGGGACGATGCAGAAGGTGCAGGTGTTGTTGCAGCCGACGGAGATCGACACCCACGCCGCGTACGCGCTCTCGCGCCGCGTCGGCAGGGTGGAGGGGAAGGCCTCCAGCGACTCCGCGATCTCGACCTGTGCCTCTTCCTGCACGCGCGCGCGTTCCAGCAGCACCGGGAGCTTGCCGATGTTGTGCGTGCCGAAGACGACGTCCACCCAGGGCGCCTTCTTGGTGATGGTGTCGCGGTCCTTCTGCGCCAGGCAGCCGCCGACCGCGATCTGCATCCCGGGACGGCTCGCCTTGCGCGGCGCGAGCCGTCCGAGGTTGCCGTAGAGCCGGTTGTCGGCGTTCTCCCGCACCGCGCACGTGTTGAAGACGACGACGTCCGCGTCGCCGTCCGACCCCTCGGGTGCGCGCACGTACCCGGCCTCTTCGAGCAGCCCGGACAATCGCTCGGAGTCGTGGACGTTCATCTGGCACCCGTAGGTGCGGATCTCATAGCTCTTGGGTACGTGAACGTCCACTGCGAGGCTCCGGTCGCTGCTGCTGGTCATGGCTCAAGGGTAGGCGCTCGCGCGAGACGCCCTGCTGCCCCAGGGGCCGTGCTCCCGGCACCCGCGTGCCCCGCCCCAAGCCGTGCGGCCGTCAGGGGTCGATGAGGCCGGCGCGGATCGCGTAGCGGGTGAGTTCCAGACGGTCACGCATGCCCAGCTTCTGAAGGAGGTTGGCCCGGTGCCGTTCCACCGTCTTGGCGCTGATGAACAGCAGCGTGCCGATCTCCCGGGAGGTGTGGCCCTCGGCGACGAGCTTGAGGATCTCCTCCTCGCGCTCGGTGATGGGCCGCTCGGGCAGACCGCCGACGCCGTCGCCGCGGTGCAGCCGGTCCAGGTAGGAGCGGACGAGGGCCCGCTCGGCGCCCGGGTAGATGAAGGGCTCGTCCCGCACGACCGCACGGCAGGCCTCGACGAGGTCCCGGTCCGCCACCGACTTCAGGACGTAGCCGCCCGCCCCGGCCTTGAGCGCCTCGAAGAAGTACTGCTCGTTGTCGTACATGGTCAGGATGAGGATGCGCAGGTCCGGAAGGCGGCGCGACAGCTCACGGGCCGCCTGGAGCCCGGTCATCCGCGGCATGGCGATGTCGAGGACGGCCAGGTCGATGTCCCCGGCCCGGGCCCGCTCGACCGCCTCGGCTCCGTCGCCGGCCTCCGCGATCACCGTCAGGTCGGGCTCGCCGTCCAGGATGAGCCGTACTCCCCTGCGCACCAGGGTGTGATCGTCGGCGAGCAGGACCCGGGTCGGCGGGGTCTTCGGCGCGGGCGCGCCCGGCGCGAGGCGATCTGCCATCACTTGCCTCCGTACGGCGCGGGGGCGTCCGCCTGTCCGGCGTGCGCGCCGGTGCCGGGGTCGACGGCGCTGCCGGTGCCTGTTCCGGTGCTCGTCCCGGTTTCGGTTCCTGTGTCTGTGTCTGTATTGGTGTCCACACCGGTGTCTGTGCTGGTGGCGGTGGTCGTAACCGGGCCGGTACCGGTACCCGCGGCCGCCCGGAGCCGCACCTCCGTACCCCGGCCGCCGCCGTCCGTGCCCGAGGACACCGTCAGGGTCGCCCCGATCAGCAGGGCCCGCTCCCGCATGCCCCGGATACCGGCGCCTTCCCCGGCGGCCGCGCCCAGACCCCTGCCGTTGTCGCGCACGAGGAGTTCCACGCCTCCGCGGACGGGGCTCAGGTGCAGTTCGGCACGGTCGGCTCCGGAGTGGCGGGCGGTGTTGGTGAGGGCCTCCTGGGCCACGCGGTAGAGCACGAGCTCCGTCTCCTCGGTCAGTGGGGGCAGACCGGCGCGGAGGTCGTGTCGCACTGTCAGTCCGTGGGTGGTGTACTCCGCCGCGAGCGAGCGCAGCGCGCTGAGCAGCCCGAGCTCGTCGAGGACGCCGGGGCGCAGCCGCCGGGCGATACGGCGGATCTCGTCGAGGCCGGCCCGGGTGGCCTCCTGCGCCTGGCCCAACTCCTCGCGCAGGTCCTGCGGGGCCCGGTCGGCGACGCGTTTGAGCTGGAGCAGCACGGCGGTGAGGGTCTGGCCGACCTCGTCGTGGAGTTCGCGGGCGACGCGGTGGCGCTCGCGTTCCTGGGCGGACAGCGCGCCCGCCGCGCTGGCGGCCCGCTCGGCCTCCAGCCGGTCCAGCATGGCGTTGTACGTCGTGATCAGCTCGGCCGTCTCGACCGGTCCCGAGACGACGGCACGGGCCCCGGGGTGCAGCAGGTCGGCGTCGGTCATGGCCCGCCCCAGCCGTCCCAGGGGCGCAAGACCCACGCGCAGCACGATCGCGTTGACGGTCAGCAGGGCGGCCAGACCGGCCACCACGACCAGCACCTCGCCCGGCAATATGGGGGTGGAGACGGTGACCGGGCCCAGCAGCAGGCCGGTGGCCACGATCAGACCGACGGCGTTGAGCACGAAGATCCGCCGGAACAGCGACATGTGCGTGCCTCCTCCTCGTCGGTCTCGCCCGTCCGGCCGGTTCGGCCCGTGACCCGGGTCCCCTCCGGGCCGTCCGTCCGGTCCGGCGACACCGCGCCGATCCCGTGGCGCCGGACCGGGAGCACCGTGCTGTTTCCATGGCGCCGCCGTGACCAGCCTCTCCGTCCATCGTCGGCCCTGTCCATCCGTCACGACACCCATGTCGTCACCGTACGGGTGGATGGCAGCATGGCGGCTTTGGGCACTCGCCCCGGACGTCACTCCTCGCGTACGTCACAGGGACAACCGACGGGCGTCGCGACCACCGGCTCGACCAGTAAGGGGAAGAAACGTGTCTGCTCCACGCCTCAGGACGACACCACTGCCAGGCATCGGAGTCCAGTACGACCTCGTGACGCGGGAGCAACGCCACCTGTCCGTGGTCGCCCACCGCGACGGCGCGCGTACGGTCAGCCTCTACCAGGCCGACGACCCGGACTCCTGCGCCCAGTCGCTGCGGCTGACCGGCGCGGAGGCCGGGTCAATGATCGACGCGCTGATGCCGTCCCACCACAGCGCCAGCCTGCTGTACACCACGGACCTCGGGCTGGTCGCCGAACGCATCGAGGTGGCCGCCACCTCGCGCTGGAACGGGCGCGTGCTGGGCGAGACACGCATGCGCACGGAGACCGGTTCCTCGATCGTGGCGGTGCTGCGACGGGCCGAGGCCATCCCCTCCCCGGCGCCGGACTTCCGTCTCGCGGGCGGCGACACCCTCATCGTCATCGGCACGCGCGAAGGCGTGGACGCGGCGGCGGCCATCCTCGGGCGGGAGTGATCGAGTGCATTCCGCTGTCCTGCTGATCGAGTTCGGTTCCATCATCCTCGGCCTCGGCCTGCTCGGCCGGTTCGCCGCCCGTTTCCGGTTCTCGCCGATACCGCTCTACCTGCTGTCCGGCCTGGCGTTCGGCGAGGGCGGCCTGCTGCCGCTCGGCGCGAGCGAGGAGTTCGTCGCCACCGGTGCGGAGATCGGCGTCATCCTGCTCCTGCTGATGCTCGGCCTGGAGTACACGGCGAGCGACCTGGTCTCCAACCTCAAGGCGCACTATCCGGCCGGTCTCGTCGACTGTGCCCTCAACGCCCTGCCGGGCGCGGCCGCCGCGCTGCTGCTGGGCTGGGGGCCGGTCGCCGCCGTCGTCCTGGCGGGCGTCACCTGGATCTCGTCGTCCGGGGTGATCGCCAAGGTGCTGGGCGACCTGGGCCGGGTCGGCAACCGGGAGACCCCGGTGATCCTCAGCGTGCTGGTCCTGGAGGACCTGGCGATGGCCGTGTACCTGCCCATCGTGACCGCGCTGGTCGCCGGGGTGGGCCTGGCGGCCGGCAGTGTGACCCTGGCGATCGCGCTGGGTGTCGCGGGGCTCGTGCTGTTCGCCGCGGTGCGCTACGGCCGGGTCATCTCCCGGTTCGTGTCGAGCGACGACCCGGAGAAGCTGCTCCTCGTCGTGCTGGGGCTCACGATCCTGGTCGCCGGTGTGGCGCAGCAGCTCCAGGTGTCGGCGGCCGTGGGGGCGTTCCTGGTGGGCATCGCGCTCTCCGGTGAGGTGGCCGAGGGTGCGCACACCCTGCTGAGTCCGCTGCGGGACCTGTTCGCCGCCGTCTTCTTCGTCTTCTTCGGGCTGCACACCGATCCGGCGAGCATCCCGCCCGTCCTGCTGCCCGCCCTCGTCCTGGCGGTCGTCACCGCCGCGACGAAGATCGCGACGGGTTACTGGGCCGCCCGGCGGGCCGGTATCTCGCTCAAGGGGCGCTGGCGCGCGGGCGGTGCGCTGGTGGCGCGCGGGGAGTTCTCGATCGTCATCGCCGGGCTGGCGGTGACCGCCGGGATCGAGCCGTCGCTCGGGCCGCTGGCCACGGCGTACGTCCTGATCCTGGTCGTGCTGGGCCCGCTGACCGCCCGCTACACGGAGCCGCTGGCCGCCTGGTGGGCGCGGCGCGGGGCGCCCCGCCCCGCTGTCCCGTCCGAGGAGATCGCCCCTGCGGAACTGCTGCCGGAGCCCCGACCCCAGGCGCCGGCACACGACTGAGACACGGCCGGGGCCGTGGTCGGTGCGCCCGCCCCCCGGCCCGGGCCGCGCAACGCCGCGACCGCGTCTCCCTCACCCCGCCGGGCCGCCCCAGCGCCCCGGCGGGTCCGCACACCCTCTGTCCGGGCCCCGCCCCACGCCACCGGGCCCCGGACGACGGGTCCGGCTACGCACCACCCGTCGGGCCGCCCCACCGCCCCGGCGGGTCCGCATACCCTCTGTCCGGGCCCCGCCCCACGCCACCGGGCCCCGGACGACGGGTCCGGCTACGCGCCACCCGTCGGGCCGCACCCGACTCCGAGCAGGCTCACGCCATCCGGCGGGCCGCCCAGTCTCACGCCGCCCGGCCGGGCCCCGCACCACGCCGCCGGGCCCCGGACGACGGGTCCGGCCTCGCACCACCCGCCGGACCGCACACGACGCCGTGCAGGCTCATGCCATCCGACGGGGCCGCACACGACGGCGTCCAGGCTCACATCACCCGGCCCCGGCGGGACCTCACGCTCTCCCGCCGGGCCTCGCACCACCCGGTCCCGCCTCGCACGCCGCCTGCCGCGTACGACGGCGTCCAGGCTCACGCCATCCCGCCAGGCCCCACCCGACCCCGAACGGCCAACGCCACCCCGCCGGGCCTCGCACGACCAGGCCCGGCCTCAAGCCACCCATGACCGGGTATGACGACCTGTGCCGCACCTGGGTGCCGCGGGACCGCAGGCGCACGACGGCCGACGGGCACGGACGCCACGGCCCGCGGGCGTACGAAGGCCGTTGACCGCAGCCGCACCCGCACGGCACCGCCGCCGGTACGGCTGCGCCACGCCCGCTGCCAAGCCCTCCCAGGCCCTCGCGAAGCCCCCCCCCCGGCCCTCTCGCCACGACCCGGGGCCCTCGCGCACGCCTCCGGGCCCCTGCCACACCCCCTCCTGGCCGCCGGGCCCCGGAACCCCGGTCCCGGGCTCCAGAACCCCCGGAACCCCGGTCAGCTCACCCCCGTGGGCAAGCCGCCTCTGAGGGGGCCGGCCTCAGGAGCGGTCGTCGTCAGGGGTCCACCCCTGGCGGCGCAGCACCGCGGACACGTCCGGCGCCTCGTAGTGCTCCCCCTTGAGGACCTTGCCGTCGGCACGGCGGCTGACCTGGCCGTCCGGGCCCAGCTTGGACATGTTGGACCGGTGGATCTCGGCGAGCACCGCGTCGAGGTCCAGGCCGTGCACCAGGGCCGTGCCGTAGGCGACGTAGACGACATCGGCCAGCTCGTGCGCAAGCCGGTCCAGTGGGCCGGTGACCGAGACCTCGGCGACCTCCGCCGCCTCCTCGGCGAGGAGCTCCCCGCGGTGCGCGGCCAGGCTGGGCGACACCTGTGTCGGCGTACTGCGGACGTCCAGTCCGAAGGCGTGGTGGAACTCACGGACCAGGTCGGCGGGCGATGCACTCATGCACCGACTGTAACGACGGCCACCGACATCCCGGTCCGGAACCGGTCCTGTGAGCCCCGCCCTGGTCAGCACCGCGTCCCGGCTGGCAGGATCGCGCCCATGTCCCAGGTCTTCTCGCGCATCGGCAGGCGCCGCGCCCTTCAGGGCACGGCCGCCGGTGTCGTCGTCCTCGGACTGCTCCTGTGGTGGCTGCTGCCGCTGGGCGAGGACCCGCCGAGCGGGTCGATCACCTTCAGCACGGGCACGACGAGTGGCGTCTACTACGAGTACGGCAGCCGTCTTCGGACCGAGCTCGCCAGGGACATGCCCGACCTGGACGTCAACCTGACGACCAGTAACGGCTCGCAGGAGAACGTCGAGCGCGTGGCGACCGGCACGGCCGACTTCACCATCGCCGCGGCCGACGCGGTGGAGACGTACGAGAGGCAGCATCCCGGCTCGGCCGCCCGGCTGCGCGGAGTGGCCCGCCTGTACGACGACTACGTCCAGCTGGTGGTGGCGCGCGGCTCGGACGTCCGGTCCGTCGCTGACCTGCGGGGGCGGACCGTGGCCACCGGGCTGCCCCGCTCGGGTGTGCGGCTGATCGCCGAGCGGGTGCTCAAGGCGGCGGGGCTGGACCCGGCGAAGGACATCACCGCGGTGGCGCGGGGCATCGACACCGGCCCGGCGCAGCTGAAGCAGGGCAAGATCGACGCGTTCTTCTGGTCCGGCGGGGTGCCCACGGCGGGACTGGAGAAGCTGGCCGACGGCTACAGCTTCCGGTTCGTGCCGATCAGCCCCGAACTCGTCGCCAAGATGCACGACCAGGACGACTCCACCGGCTACTACCGGGCCACGAACATGCCCGAGTCGGCGTATCCGACCATCCAGAACGGCTCGACCGTGGCGACGATCGCGGTGTCCAACCTGCTGATGACCCGTACGGACGTGGCCCCGCGGCTCACCGAGTGGCTGACCCGGACCGTGATCAAGAGCCGGGACGGCATCGGCGCCCACGTGCACTCCGCGCAGCTGGTCGATCTGCGCACGGCCATCTACACCGACCCCTTGACGCTGCACGAGGGCGCCCGGCGCTATTACCGCTCCGTCAAGCCCTAGGCGGGTTTTCCGGTCCGCCGGGAGGCCAGGAATTCGGCGACCGGGGCACCGTGACCGTCGCCCGCAGCCCGCGGGGCTCGTGATGGTCGTACGCGAGGGAGCCGCCGCCCGCCGCGAGCAGGGCGCGGGAGATGGACAGCCCGAGACCGGAGCCCTTGACGTTCTGGTGGCGGCCGCTGCGCCAGAAGCGGTCGCCCACGCGCGTGAGCTCCTCGTCGGTCAGTCCCGGCCCGTTGTCGGTGACGACGACGGTCGTGGTGTCGCCGTCGGCCGCGACCGTGACCTCGACGCTCTCGCCCTCGGGGGTGAACTTCACGGCGTTGTCGATGACGGCGTCCAGCGCACTGGACAGCGTCACCGGGTCGGCCCAGGCCGTGGTGGCAGGGCAGTCGCCGACCAGCCGCACGCCCTTCGCCTCGGCGGTGGGCGCCCAGGCGGCGACGCGCTCGGCGGCCAGCGCGCCGATGTCGGTGACCCGCAGGTCCGCCTCGGCGTGCTCGGCCAGGGCCAGGTCGAGCAGGTCGTCCAGGACCTGGGCCAGGCGTTTGCCCTCGTTCTGGACGGAGGCGATCTCCTCGTTGCCCTCGGGGAGTTCGTAGCCGAGCAGTTCGATGCGCAGCAGCAGGGCGGCCAGCGGGTTGCGCAGCTGGTGAGAGGCGTCCGCGACGAAGGCGCGCTGCTGCTCCAGCACGTCCTCGACGTTGTCCGCCATCTCGTTGAACGCGCCGGCCAGCCGTCTGAGTTCCGGCGGGCCGCCGGCCACCGCGACCCGGGACTTCAGACGGCCGCTCGCGATCTCGTGGGTGGTGGCGTCCAGAACGCGCACCGGCCGCAGCACCCAGCCGGTCAGCCGCAGCGCGGCCCCGATGGCGAGCAGCATCGCGGCGACCTCCCCGGCGCCGACGATCAGCCAGCCGTGCAGGATGCGCGACCGCATCGGCCCGGTGGGCGAGTCGGTGACGACGACGGCGACGACGTCACCGTCACGGATGACGGGTGACGCCACGACGAGCCGGTTGCGCTGCCACGGCCACACCTGCCGGGGGTCGTGGCTGCGACGGCTGAGCTTCGCCTCCTCGAAGGCCTCCCGCACCTCCCCCGTTTCGGGGAGGAACCAGTCCCTGGGGGCATGAGCCATGGGGGTGTCGGTGCCGTAGAAGACACCGGCGCGGATGCCGTAGACGTCGTAGTAGCTCTCGAGCTCGCGGCCGAGGGTCTGGCGCCGCTCGTTCGTGGACGCCGAGGCGGAGTCGCCGGTGTCCGACGAGACGGTGACGAACTGGGCGAGCGCCGCGAACCGGGCGGTGTCGTCGATGCGGTCGACGACCACCTTCTGCTGCTGGGCGCCCGCCACGCTGACGGCCAGCGGCACGCCCAGGGCGAGCAGGACGGCCGCCATCAGCACGATGAGCAGCGGCAGGAGACGGGTGCGCAAAGCGTGGTCCCCGCTACGCGGCCGGGGCGACGAGGCGGTAACCCACGCCGCGTACGGTCTCGATCAGCGCGGGCATGCGCAGCTTGGCGCGCAGGGAGGCCACGTGCACCTCCAGGGTCCGTCCGGTCCCCTCCCAGCTGGTGCGCCACACCTCGCTGATGATCTGCTCCCGGCGGAAGACGACACCGGGGCGCTGGGCGAGGAGCGCCAGCAGGTCGAACTCCTTGCGGGTCAGCTGGACGACCGAACCGTCCACGGTGACCCGCCGGGTCGGCAGTTCGATGTGCACGGGGCCCAGACGCAGCGCGTTCTCCCCTTCGGCGGCCGCGTCCTCGTGGACGGTGCGCCGGCTGACGGCGTGGATACGGGCGAGCAGCTCTCCCGTGTCGTACGGCTTCACCACGTAGTCGTCGGCCCCGAGATTGAGGCCGTGGATGCGGGAACGCACGTCGGAACGGGCCGTCACCATGATCACCGGTGTCGCGGTGCGCTTGCGGATCTTGCCGCAGACCTCGTAGCCGTCCTGGTCGGGAAGGCCGAGGTCGAGCAGGACGACCCCGAAGCCGGGCCCCTCGGGGACGAGCGCCTGGAGCGCCTCCTCGCCGCTGCGCGCGTGGGTGACGTCGAAACCGTGCCGCTTGAGCACCGCGGACAGGGCGGCGGCGACGTGGTTGTCGTCCTCGACGAGCAGCAGTCTCATGCCGGCCTCCTCCGGTTCATCGTGCATACGGTCCGACTCACTAAAACAGGCGTTCGGTTCTCCGGTGGGGAAATCCGTCGGGAAGAACGCGGCACACGCGTGTGTGCATCATGGCAGTCACGCTGATGGACGAGGACGCCGTCAAGCGCGTTCCGGTTGCGCCGGGCTTCCGTTATCCGCCCGATACGCCCGCAGGTCACAAGTGCTACGACACGTGTCCGATTGCTATCGGATCGTGATGCTCAGATTCCCCTCAGATGTAATGACGCTGGTCGCGGCAGGTCACTACTGTCCTCCGAAACCGAGGAGGACGGAGCCCGAGAGCGATGACCGATGTATCGGTGACCAAGGAAGACGCGGTCGCGAGCGGTGAACTGGTCGTCCTGAAGAGCGTCAACAAGCACTTCGGCGCGTTGCACGTTCTCCAGGACATCGACCTCACGATCGACCGCGGCGAGGTTGTCGTGGTCATCGGACCCTCCGGGTCCGGCAAATCGACCCTGTGCCGCACCATCAACCGTCTGGAGACGGTCGACGAGGGCACGATCACGATCGACGGGAAGCCGCTGCCCCAGGAGGGCAAGGCGCTGGCCCGGCTGCGCGCCGACGTCGGCATGGTGTTCCAGTCGTTCAACCTGTTCGCGCACAAGACCGTTCTCGAGAACGTGATGCTCGGCCAGATCAAGGTCCGCAAGGTCGACAAGGCGAAGGCCGAGGAGAAGGCGCGCGCCCTCCTCGACCGGGTCGGCGTCGGCACCCAGGCGGACAAGTACCCCGCGCAGCTCTCCGGCGGTCAGCAGCAGCGCGTCGCGATCGCCCGCGCGCTCGCCATGGACCCGAAGGTCATGCTCTTCGACGAGCCGACCTCGGCCCTGGACCCCGAGATGATCAACGAGGTCCTCGAGGTCATGCAGCAGCTGGCCCGGGACGGCATGACCATGATCGTCGTCACCCACGAGATGGGTTTCGCACGATCGGCTGCAAACCGCGTGGTGTTCATGGCGGACGGGCGGATCGTCGAAGAGGCTGCGCCCGACCAGTTCTTCAGCAACCCGCGCAGCGACCGTGCCAAGGACTTCCTGTCGAAGATCCTGCACCACTGACCCGCGCACCGGACTGCAGCACCGACCTGCAGCACTGACGGAACCCGCACCGCACGCAGTACCTCACCACTCTTCAAAGGATGTTCCTCATGAAGCTTCGCAAGGTCACCGCCGCCTCCGCCGCAGTCCTCGTCCTCGCCCTGACCGCCACCGCGTGCGGCGGCGACGACAGCAAGGACGACGCGGGCAGCGGCAGCTCCAGCGGCGGCGGCGGAAAGATCAAGGTCGGCATCAAGTTCGACCAGCCGGGCCTCGGTCTGAAGAAGCCCGACGGGTCCTTCGCCGGCTTCGACGTGGACGTCGCCACGTACGTCGCCAAGCAGCTCGGCTACTCGCCGGACCAGATCGAGTTCGTCGAGACCAAGAGCGCCGACCGCGAGAACGCCCTCTCGCGCGGTGACGTCAAGTTCATCACGGCGACCTACTCGATCAACGACGAGCGCAAGAAGAAGGTCGACTTCGCCGGCCCGTACCTGCTCGCCCACCAGGACCTGCTGATCAAGTCCGACTCGGACATCTCCAAGGGCACGGACCTCAACGGCAAGAAGCTGTGTTCCGTGACCGGTTCGACGTCGGCGCAGAACGTCCAGAAGTCGATCGCCCCGGACGCGAAGCTCAAGGAGGTGAGCTCCTACTCGGAGTGCATCGCCGGCCTCCAGAGCGGCGCCGTGGACGCGGTGACCACCGACGACTCGATCCTCGCCGGCTTCGCCTCGCAGGACCAGTACAAGGGCAAGTTCAAGCTCGCGGGCCTGAAGCTGAGCAACGAGAACTACGGCGTCGGCGTCAAGAAGGGCGACTCCGCGACCGTGGACAAGATCAACAAGGCGCTGGAGCAGATGGTCAGCGACGGTTCGTGGCAGAAGGCCGTCGACGCCAACTTCGGCCCGGCGAACTACAAGAACGAGCCCGCCCCGAAGATCGGCGTCATCGTCCCGAACGCCTCGTGACGACCGCTTGACCAAGCTGGGTCCCCGCGGTGCGCCGCCGTCCGTCGCGATCACGGCGGCGGCGCGCCCCGCCCTCCTCATACGCCACCCACCCGGAAGCGCGGGAGATCGTGTTCGACTTTCTTGATGGTTACGACGTCCTAGGGGCGTTCTGGATGACGGTGAAGCTCACCGCCCTCTCCGCCGTGGGCTCCCTGATCTGGGGCACCCTGCTGGCCGCGATGCGGGTGAGCCCGGTTCCGCTGATGCGCGGGTTCGGCACCGTCTACGTCAACGTCGTCCGGAACATCCCCCTGACGGTCATCATCCTCTTCAGCTCGCTCGGCCTCGCCGACATCTTCGGCATGACCATGGGCAGCGACGACTTCGCGGTGCAGGGCTTCCGGCTGGCCGTGCTCAGCCTGGTCGGCTACACCGCGGCCTTCGTCTGCGAGGCGATCCGCTCCGGCATCAACACCGTGCCCATGGGGCAGGCGGAAGCCGCCCGGGCGATCGGTCTGAGCTTCAGCCAGACCCTGACGCTCATCGTCCTCCCGCAGGCGTTCCGCTCGGTCATCGGCCCGCTGGCCAACGTCCTCATCGCGCTGACCAAGAACACCACCGTGGCGGCCGCGATCGGTGTCGCCGAGGCGGCCTACCTGATGAAGACGATGATCGAGAACGAGGCGCAGACGCTGCTCATCGGCGCGGTCTTCGCGTTCGGCTTCGTGGTGCTGACCCTGCCCACGGGCCTCTTCCTCGGCTGGGTCAGCAAGCGACTGGCGGTGAAGCGATGAGCTCGGTCCTGTACGACACTCCCGGCCCCCGCGCCAAGCGGCGCAACGTCCTCCTCTCGGTGGTCTTCACCGTCCTGCTCGCCCTGCTCGTGTGGTGGGTGTGGCAGAAGATGGACGAGAAGGACCAGCTCACCTCCGCGCTGTGGAAGCCGTTCACCGAGTCCGAGGCCTGGACGACGTACCTGCTGCCCGGTCTCGAGAACACGCTGAAGGCGGCCGCGCTCTCCATGGTGATCGCGCTTCCGCTGGGCGCGGTCTTCGGTATCGCGCGCCTGTCCGACCACCGTTGGGTGCGCGGCGCGGCCGGCACGGTGGTCGAGTTCTTCCGGGCGATCCCGGTCCTGCTGCTGATGCTGTTCGCCAACGAGTTCTACGCCCGCTCCACGGACGTCACCAGCGAGGACCGGCCGCTCTACGCGGTCGTCACCGGCCTGGTGCTCTACAACGCCTCGGTCCTCGCCGAGGTCGTCCGGGCCGGCATCCTCTCGCTGCCCAAGGGGCAGACGGAGGCCGCGTACGCGATCGGCCTGCGCAAGGGCCAGACGATGACCAGCATCCTGCTTCCGCAGGCGGTCACCGCGATGCTCCCGGCGATCGTCAGCCAGCTGGTGGTCATCGTGAAGGACACCGCGCTCGGCGGTGTGATGCTCGGGTTCCCCGAGCTGCTCAACTCGCGCGGCACGCTGGCGGCCAACTACGCCAACGTCATCCCCAGCTTCATCGTGGTCGCGGTGATGTTCATCGTGCTGAACTTCATCCTCACCAGCTTCGCGAGCTGGCTGGAGCGCTACCTCCGGCGCAGCAAGCGCAGCACGGGCGCGGTCCTCGGCGTCGAGAAGGTGGACGACCTGAACGCGGCCGAGGTCGGCGGCAGCTACGGCACCGGCGCTGGTGGCGGCGGTATCTGACGCGCAATCAAGGGTTGCGACCGGTACGGAGGGCAGTGGCGTGCGCGCCACTGCCCTCCGTCGCTTGACGCAAACAGCGCCAGTGGGTTGCATACGTTCTGTGATCGTGCACCCTGCTCCTGCCTCTTGTTCACTTACGTCCCTGAGGACACCGTCGCGGGCAGGGGGCGGCACGCCGTGGACCCGGTGATCATCGTCGGGGCGGGGCCCGTGGGGCTCACGCTCGCCCTGGCGCTGGCGCGTCAGCAGGTGCCTTCCGTGGTGCTCGACGAGGGCCCCGGCAAGGACGAGCCGCGGCTCGCGCGCACCGTCGTCCTGCGTGCGGACACCACCGCGCTCGTCGAGCGGCTCACCGGCACCTCCCTCGACGGGGCCGGGCTCCACTGGGCCGGATGGCGGTCGATGCGTCGCAAGCAGGTGACGCAGGAGGTCCGGTTCGACGACGTGACGGACCCGGCCCCCCTGCACATCGCCCAGCACGTGCTGACGGGGACCCTGCGCGCCGCCCTCGCCGGCCAGCGCCTGGTGAAGATCGCCGTGGACAGCCGCCTGGACGGCATCGAGCAGGAGCCGTCCGGCGTCACGGCCCACACGCGCGGTCCCCGGGGCACCTGGTGGCGCGGCAGCCACCTGGTCGGCTGCGACGGCCCCCGCTCCACGGTCCGCAAGCTCCTCGACATCCGCTTCCCCGGCCGTACGGCGGTGGAACGACACGCCGTCGCGGCGCTGCGCACGGAACTTCCCTGGGACGACGAGGCGTTGCTCCATCGGAACCCGCCGTGGCGGGTGTCGGGCCCCTCCGCCGGTGAGGTCACCGGGCGCCCGCTGCCCGACGGTGTCTGGCGCCTGGACTGGCTGCTGCCGCCCGGCAAGGACCTCGTCACGCCCGAACTGCTGGTGGGCCGGATCCGCGAGACCCTGGCGGGCTGGAGCGGCGGCTCCACACCGCCGTACGAACTGCTCGACACCGGCGTCCACACCGTGCACCACCGGCTGGCCCGCCGCTGGCGCGTGGGCCGGGTCTTCGTCGCCGGGGACGCGGCGCACCTGCTCGGCGCGTTCGGCACCCAGGGGCTCGACGAGGGCCTGCGGGACGCCGACAACCTGGCCTGGAAGCTGGCCCTGGCCTGGCACCACGGCTCCCACGAGGCGCTGCTCGACAGCTACCAGGAGGAGCGGCGCGCGGCCGTCGCGGCCCGGCTGCGCGCCGCCGACCAGGCGCTGCCGCTGCTGCGGGGCGGTGCGGGCATAAGGGCGTACGTCCCCGGCGCGGCCCGCGGCCACGACGTGCTGCTCACCGACGGCCACCTGGGCCGCGGTCCGCTGGGCGCGCCCGGCGCCTACGACGGCTCGCCGCTCGCGCCCCGGCATCTGGAGGCGGAGGTCCCGGTGGACACCCCGCCGGGCGCGCCGGTCGAGGACGTGCGCGTGACGGCGGAGGACGGCTCGTTCGTGCGGCTGCGGGACCGGCTGGGCCGCGGCGCCCTGCTCGTCCTGCTGATCGCACCGGGCACGGGCGTGTGGGAACGCAGGCACTGGGTGGGCGCCGGGATCATGCCCCGGCTCGCCGCGGCGGTCACGGCGCTGCCGTGCCCGGCCGAGCTGCTGGTGGCCGAGAGCTATCCGGGCGCGGCCGCCCACACCGTGCTGCTGATCCGGCCCGACGGCCATCTGGTCACCGCGCTCAACGGCGTACGCGCGGCCGATCTGTACGCGGCGGCGGAGGCGGCGGTGGGCGGACCGGACGGGTCACGGGAGCCGTCCGGAGCGGAGGCGACAGCGGGCTCCGCGACCAAGTGACGCGAGCCCCGGCCCCGGGGCTCGCCTCCACGACGGCCGCCTCCGGCCGCCGGGCGGGGCAACGGCGTGGCGAGACGCGACACCGGCGTGGCGGGCATGACGGGCGTGGCGGGCGTGGCGGGCGTGGTGAGGGGCGGACGGCTGCGGCCCGCGTCCGGCTGCGGCACGGAGTCGGTGAGACGGCCGGCCGTGAGCGGCGGAGGCCTACGCGTCTCCCTCGGCTCCCCCCGTCGCCAGCGGACGGCGCTGCGTTTCCCTCGGCTTCCGCCGTCGGCGGCGGAGCGCGCCGGTTTGCCTCGGCTCATCGCTGATCAGTCCTCCTGGACAGCGCCCGGGACAGGCAGGGTCCCGCTCGAGGACCGGCAGGGTCTCGCTCGGGCCGGGCTTGATCCCGCCTCGCCCCAGCTCGGGAAGGTCCCGTACATGCCGGGCAGGTTCCCGCCCGGGCCGCCGCATCAGCCTCGCCCCGGCCCGGGCAGGTCCGCCAGGTTCCGCCTGGTCCCACCAGGTCGGGCATCGGAACGGCTGCCGCCGTCGGCTGTGCGCACCGGGCGCCGATGGCGAGACCGCCGTAGCAAGGGGAGGAACCGCACGCGCTGTGACCGTGCGGTCCACATGGTGACAGTCAGTTGACCCGGGTACACCGGCATGGTGTACTCCGGATCGTGACCGACACCGATGTGCGCCTGTGGCGGAGGGTCCATATGGACCTCGTCCGCTATGCGGGCTGCGTGTGTCGCCCGTCCTGCTGAATTCGCACCCCCCTTTCCCACCGGCGCGCGCCGCCGACGCGCACCCGCCTCGCGCGCGGTCGCGCTCCCCCGCGAATGTTTTCAGGACGGTTCCCGTGTCTGTTCCCGTGTCTGTCACCCCCTCCGCACCGCCGGCCACCGCCGCGCCCACGCAGGCGGAGCTCCTCGACTTCGTCCGGCGCACGGCCGCCGACGCCGGGCTGATCGCCTCGCTCCCCCTCGACCCGGAGGGCCGCACCTGGGTGCGCCTGGAGGGCCCGGGCGGCAGCGAGGCCTGGCTGATCGGCTGGCCGCCCGGCTCCGGGACCGGATGGCACGACCACGCGGACTCGGTCGGCGCCTTCCTGACCGCCCGGGGCGAGCTGAAGGAGTACTCGCTCGCCGCGCGTCTGCCCACCGACGGCTGGAAGACCCTGGAGCTGACGGACGGCGTGGACCGGGAACGCGCCCTGTCGGCCGGCCGGGGCCGCTCCTTCGGACGGCACCACGTCCACGAGGTCCTCAACGAGTCCACCGAGGAGCACGCCGTCTCCGTCCACGCCTACTACCCCCCGCTGCCGCGCATCCGCCGCTACAGCCGTACGGGACACGTCCTGCGGCTGGAGCAGGTCGAGCGCCCGGAGGACTGGCAGTGAGCGCCCAGGGCACGTCTCGGGACGGACGGCCGGACGGCGACCGGCCGACGGGCGTGGACGAGCTGCTCGAGCGGGTACGCGCCGGGTACACGCGCGTGGAGCCCCGCGAGGCGTACGAGGCGGCACGCGCGGGTGAGGCGCTCCTGGTCGACATCCGGTACGAGGCCCTGCGCGAGCGGGACGGGTTGATCCCGGGAGCCCTGGTCGTCGAGCGCAACGAGCTGGAGTGGCGGCTCGACCCCCAGGGCAGCCACCGCCTCCCCGAGGCCACGAGCCACGAGGTGCGGGCGATCGTGATCTGCAACGAGGGGTACGCCTCGAGCCTGGCCGCCGCGTCCCTGCACCAGCTGGGGCTGCACCGGAGCACCGACCTCGTCGGCGGCTTCCAGGCCTGGAAGGCGGCGGGGCTCCCGGTCACGCCGTAGCGGGACGGGTGAACCCGCTCAGTTCCGCGACGGGCGGTACAGCGGCGGCGGTGTCCGTGTTGCCCCTGGTGACCAGCCGGACGGGAGGGCCGCCTTTCGGGAGGTACGGGGAGGCGAACCCCCGTCGCAGGGAGGGGGGTTCGCGGCGGCGGCAGACGGTACCGGCGGGTGGAGCGAGCGCATCCTTCCGCGAGCGCAAGGCAATCCTGCGTTCCCGGAAGGGCCTCGGGCCAGGAGGTGGCGGGGAGTTGGCGCCTCGCTCATTCCTTCGCGGTCGCCACCGTCACCGCGCGGACCCTGAGGGCCACCCGCCCCGGGACGGCGGTGGCGACCAGTGCGAGCAGTCCGGCACCGGCGATGACCGTGGCGTGGACGAGCGGTTCGAGCGCCGGGGCCGCCCGCCCGGTCATGCCGATGCTGAACGCGGTCAGGACCGAGAGGGCGACGGCGCTTCCGAGAGCGGCGGCCAGCAGCAGGACCGACAGGGCCTCGGTGCGCAGCATGCGCAGCACCTGACGGCGGGTCGCCCCCGCGAGGCGCAGCAGCGCGAACTCGCGGACGCGTTCGGAGACCGACATGGCGAGCGTGTTGACCACGGCGATGGCCGTGAACGCCAGGACCAGTCCCATGGCCAGGAGGTTCACCTCGGCGCCGGCCCGCTGCCGCTCGGCCTGCGCCGCGTCGGCCGCGGCGGGGGAGATCACCGCGAGTCCTGGGAACTCACGCAGGGTAGTCGCGAGTTGTGTCTGTGTACGGGTCGTGCTGACGAGGAGGGAGGAGGCGAGGGGGTTGTCGACATGGTGGGCGACCAGGTCGTGCGCGAGGGTGAGGTCTCCGAACCCGAGACCCCTGGCGTATACGGCGACGACGGTGAGCGTGGTGGGTGTGCCGTCGCCGAGCGTGAGCTTCAGGGGGCTTCCGGGCGTCAGGTGGAGCTGGTCCGCGGCCAGTTCACTGACGGCGGCGGTACGTGCGGAGAGCCCGTCGAGGGAGCCGGCGGTGACGTCCGGGTCCCAGGTACGGCCGAGGGCGGCCGGAGTGACGCCCTGGGCCGGGTACTTGTCGAGTCCGACCCGGACGGTCGTACGGACCACTTCGGTGACGACGTCGTGTCCCGTACGCAGCCGGCGGGCCGCCTCCGCCGGGACGCCGGGTCCCCGGGAGGCGACGACCCAGTCGGCGCGCACTCCCTCACGGACCTGGGCACGGGCCGCGTCGCCCAGGGTGGGCTGCACGAACAGCACGGTGCAGGTCATGCCGATGAGCAGGGTGAGGGGGGTGACGACGGAGGCCATGCGGACGGCGTTGCCACGGAGGTTGGCGGTGGCCAGCCTGCCTCCGGGACCGGTCAGGCGCAGCGGACCGGCGAGGAGGAAGGCGGCCGCCTCGACCAGCAGCGGCCCGAGCAGGGCGACGGAGGTGGCGAGCACGACGACGGCCAGGAGGGTGACGGGTGTCGAGGCGGGCTCGGTGCGCAGGAAGCCGAGCAGGACGACGAGCGTAGCGCCGCCCGCGAGCAGCAGCAGACCGGCGAGCAGGCGCCCCCAGGCGGGGCGGGTGGGCTCGGTCCGGGCTTCGGCCAGTGCCTCCGCCGGCCGGATCCGGGTCACCCGGCGGGAGGCGATCCGCGCGGAGGCCCAGGCGCCGAAGAGGGTGGCGGCGACGGCGGCGAACAGTGGAAGGACACTCACGCTGTGCTCGAGCGTGGCGGGCATGGCGCCCAGGTCCACGAACCTGTCGTACAGCAGGCCCCCGAGGGGAAGGCCCAGCAGCGCGCCGGTCGTTCCCGCGGCGAGGCCGACGATCAGGGCTTCGCGTCCGAGGAGCCCGCGGATCTGCCCCGAGGTGGCGGCGACCGCGCGCAGCAGGGCGAGTTCGCGGTGGCGCTGCTGGACGGACAGCGCGAAGGTCCCGACGACCACCAGGACGGCCACGAGCAGGGAGGTGCCGCCCATCGCCCCGCCCATGCTGACCAGTTTGATCCGGGCCGCGGCGGCGTCCAGGAACTCGACGGGCCCCCGGGCGTCACCGGCACTGACCTGGGCACCGGTCCCGCGCAGCGCCTCGGCCAGGGCGTCGCGGAGCGTCCCCGGTGCGGTGCCGGGCTCGGGCAGCACGCCGAACGCGGTGACCTGTCCCGGACGCGCGGCGAGACGGCGGGCCTCGGCGGGGGCGAAGAAGAGGGACGCCTGGTGGCGGACGGAGGTGGCGGGGGCGGCGACACCGGAGACCCGGTAGGTACGCGCGGCCTGCGTCGACTGGACGGTGAGCCGGTCCCCGGGTGTCAGTCGGGCCGAAGCGGCGAAGTCGTGGTCGACGACCACATCGGTGGCGGCTGTGGGAGCGGCGCCCGCGGTGAGCCGGTACGGCGTCAGCGCGGCGGAGTCCCAGGAGTGGCCGTAGGCGGGCCTGTCGTCGCCGTACGGGACACCCGCGGGGGTCAACGGTTCGGCGAGGAAGGTGAGTTCGGGGATCACCCGGTCGACGCCGGGTGTGGTGGCGAGTCTGCGCTCGAGGGCGGCCGGGAGCCAGGCCCGTTCCGCTATGGGTTTCGCCTTGTGTTTGACCTTGGTCTTGCCCTTCTTGTGCTTCACGGTGGTCCGGTGGACGTTCTGGTCGGCGGAGACCACGACCGGCGCGGCCGCGTAACGCTCGGCGCGGATGGTGCCCCGCAGTCCCGTTTCCAGGAGGGTGCCGCATGCGCTGATCAGGGCGGCCGCGCACAGCAGCGCGAGGAAGGCACCCAGGAAGCCTGCCTTGCGGGCACGGACGGTCCTCAGGGCGTAGCGCAGCATCATGACCGGTCGGCCTCTCGTCCGGGGTGACCGCAGCCGCGGCGGTCGCTTTCGTCGTCGCCGGTGTCGGCGTCCCTGGTGTCGTCGTCTTCGGCGGCGCCGACGTCCGCACCGTCACCAGTGGACGGGGCGGGGGAAGGGGCGGGGAAGGCGAGGAAGCGGGTGAGCAGGGTGCGCGCGTCCGACGGGGTCTCGGCTTCGGATCGCTTGTAGCGGTTGAGGAGGGCGATGTACTCCTCGAAGAAGTCCCGGAGTTCGGGCAGCGTCAGCCGGATGGTGCCGCGCGAACAGGGGAAGGCGTCCGCCCACGGGTCGTCTTCCGGCGCGTTGCGCTGGAGCCGCTCGAAGAGGTCCAGGTCGGCCGCGTAGGCGTGATGGTTCAGCTCGTCCATGACGAGACGCATCTCGGGACTCTGCCGGCTGCGCGGGGGGAACCGGCGGTCGCCGGGGACCGCACGCCACCAGCGCTCCCGGTGCGCGGACGGCTCCGCGCGCCTCACGGGGGACGGGTCCTCGCCGCGCACCGGAGACGTGTCCGCCGCGTCGGTCTCCTCGACGAAGCCGTATCTGGCGAGCTCGCGCAGGTGATAGCTGGTGGATCCGGTGTTCAGGCCGAGGGCACGCGCGAGGGTCGCCGATGTGGCCGGACCGTGCAGCGCGAGGTGTTCGAGCATGCGCTGACGGCGGGGCTGGGCAAGCGCCTTGAGCGCGGCCAAGTCGCCCGGTTCGACGGGGGCCGCGTGGGCGGGCTCCGTCTCCTGGGGCTCATGGGTGCCGGGTTCCTGGGACATGGGTACACACTCGTCTGTGCACAGACACGTGTGCACTGCGGTGGCCCGGTGTCCTCAACGGGGGTTTTCCCTACCCTGGCCGGGGACGAGGAGGGCGTCTCGCCCCTCGTTCAGTACCCCTGGTCCTCCAGGAACTCCGTGTTCTCGCCCTCCTCCTCCAGCGCCTGCCGGACCACGCGCAGGGCCATGCCCTCGGAGTAGCCCTTGCGGGCGAGCATGCCGGCGAGGCGGCGCAGCCGCTTGTCGCGGTCGAGGCCGCGGGTCGCGCGCAGCTTGCGGGCGACGAGTTCCCGTGCCGTCTGCTCCTCCTGCTCGGAGTCGAGCTGGGCGACGGCCTCGCCGATGAGCGCCGGGTCGACGCCCTTGGTGCGCAGTTCCTGGGCGAGCGCGCGCCGGGCGAGTCCGCGTCCGTGGTGGCGGGACTCCACCCAGGCGTCCGCGAACGCCCCGTCGTTGATCAGGCCTACCTCCTCGAACCGCGAGAGCACCTCCTCGGCCACGTCGTCCGGGATCTCGCGCTTGCGCAGGGCGTCGGCGAGTTGTTTACGGGTGCGCGGGGTCCCGGTGAGCAGGCGCAGGCAGATCGCCCGTGCCCGCTCAGCCGGGTCCCCTGAAGACTCCCCCTGCTCGGCCCTCGACGAGGAAGAGGTGCCTTCGTCCTCGGTGGACGGTTCTCCGAAGCCACGCCGTCGGCGCCCACGTCTGCCGCGTGGGCCTCCTTCGGCGTCGCGTCGCGTCCGACCGCCACGGGGCCGGCCGTCGCCGTCCGTCCCCTCGCTCCGGTACGAGCCGCTCTCCGCCAGGTCGTGATCGACCTGGGCGGGGCCGTCGTCGCCCCCGCCCCCCGCTGCTCCTCGGGGGGTCTCGGGGCGGACGTACTCGGCCCAGTCCGTTCGTCGTGTCACGGTCAGCTCTTGGCAGCCGTGGCCTTGGTCTTGGCGGTCTTGGCCGCAGAGGCCGGAACCGCCTTGGCGGCGTCGTCCGCGGGCGCGCCCGCGGCTGAGGCGGCTGCCGTGCCCGGCTCGGTGGCGGCCTCCTCCGGACGCACGCCGACGCCCAGCTTCTCCTTGATCTTCTTCTCGATCTCGTTGGCGAGGTCGGGGTTGTCCTTCAGGAAGTTACGGGCGTTCTCCTTGCCCTGTCCCAGCTGGTCGCCCTCGTACGTGTACCAGGCGCCGGCCTTGCGGACGAAGCCGTTCTCCACGCCCATGTCGATCAGACCGCCCTCGCGGCTGATGCCCTGGCCGTAGAGGATGTCGAACTCGGCCTGCTTGAAGGGCGGCGCGACCTTGTTCTTGACGACCTTGACGCGGGTGCGGTTGCCGACCGCGTCCGTGCCGTCCTTCAGGGTCTCGATGCGGCGGATGTCGAGGCGCACCGAAGCGTAGAACTTCAGCGCGCGGCCACCGGTCGTGGTCTCCGGGGAGCCGAACATCACGCCGATCTTCTCGCGGAGCTGGTTGATGAAGATCGCGGTGGTCTTGGACTGGTTGAGCGCGCTGGTGATCTTCCGCAGCGCCTGGCTCATCAGACGGGCCTGGAGACCGACGTGGCTGTCGCCCATCTCGCCCTCGATCTCCGCACGCGGGACGAGCGCGGCGACGGAGTCGATGACGATGAGGTCGAGGGCTCCGGAGCGGACCAGCATGTCCACGATCTCGAGGGCCTGCTCGCCGTTGTCCGGCTGCGAGAGGATCAGGTTGTCGATGTCGACGCCGAGCTTCTTGGCGTACTCGGGGTCGAGCGCGTGCTCGGCGTCCACGAAGGCGACCTGACCGCCGGCCTTCTGCGCGTTCGCCACGGCGTGCAGCGTCAGCGTCGTCTTGCCGGAGGACTCCGGGCCGTACACCTCCACCACGCGGCCGCGCGGCAGTCCGCCGACCCCGAGGGCGACGTCGAGTGCGGTCGACCCGGTGGGGATGACCTCGATGGGCTCGTTCGGCCGCTCGCCGAGACGCATCACGGCGCCCTTGCCGAACTGCCGTTCAATCTGTGCGAGGGCGGCATCCAGTGCCTTCTCGCGGTCGGTTCCTGCCATGGGTTCCACCCGGTTTGCTTGAGTCGATCGCTTCACGTCAAAGACGCTAACGCCTGCCACTGACAATGCGCCCCGACGCCGGTCGGGCCTGTGGATAACTCGGGTGCCTATCCGTCCATAACGGCACGTAACACCCGACCAGAGTCTCACCGGAGTCTCTATAAGAATGGATGTTCGATTTTCGTGTCAAGCGCGCCACGCAGCCCTTCCGAGGCCGCGTCGACGCCTGCGCGGCCCCCTTGATCCACCGCCGGTCCGCACCTCCACCGGCCCGTCACCCGCCCCCTGCCGGCTGCTCCCGAGGGCGTACGGCAGGTGTCTCCGGCCGCAGGACGACGGCGCACGACGCAGCCGGGACGCTCGGTGCATGGACGAGCAGCAGACCCGACCTGCCCGCGGCGACGCCGGACCGAGGCGTCCGACCCGGCACCCGGCCCCCCTTCCGGCGCCCCCGCACGTCCGGGACACCGGGTACCGTCTGCCCCGTCCGCCCCTTCCCCACCGCCTATACACCGCGACGGCCCTCCTGCTGGTCCTCTCCGGCCTCGTCCACCTCGTGGTGTTCGCCGTCGACGGCGGCCCCTGGGACGGACCGGTGTCCTGGCGCAAGCCGGTGACCTTCGGACTCTCCTTCGGGGTGACACTCCTCGCGGTCGTCGGGGTCACGTCGTACGTGCGGATCGGTTCCCGGCTGCGCGCCGCGCTGCTCGGGATCTTCGCCGTCGACTGCGTGGTGGAGGTGGCGGGCATCACCGTCCAGGCGTGGCGGAGGGTTCCCTCGCACCTGGACATGGAGACACCCTTCGACACGGCGGTGTCCATGACACTGGCGGTGGGCGGCGGGGTTCTCGTGGTGCTGCTCACCGTGTTCGCCGTGGCGTCCTTCCGGCACCCTCCGACGGGCCCGGCCGGGATGGCCCTCGCGGTGCGCTCCGGTTTCGCCGTCCTGCTCGTCGGGCTCGCCTCGGGAGCGGCGATGATCGCGCGCGGTGTGGTGCTCACCCGCACCGGGCACCAGGAGGCGGCCTACCGCTCCACGGCCTCGCTCAAGCCCCTGCACGGGGTGAGCCTGCACGCCGTCCTGGTGCTGCCCGCCCTGGCCTGGCTGCTGTCCCGCACCTCCTGGAGCGAGCGTGCGCGGTGGCGGACCGTGGCCGCCGCGGCGGGGTGTTACGCGGTGGCGGTCGCGGCGGCCGCCGTGTGGGCGGTCCTCAGGTACTGATCGTGCGCGCGGCCATCAGGAACCGCTCGTGCGGGCGGCCCTCGAGGACCGGCTCCCGCCCGGTGATGCCGGTGATGCCGCTGGTGCCGCTGGTGCCGACGCGGCGGGCGCGGACGGTGAGGCCTGTGCGGCGAGCGCGGCGGGCGCGGACGGTGATGCTGGTGGTGCCGACGCCTCAGGTTCCCTCTCCGCCGGATCCCTCCCGGGGTCCCCTGCGCCGGTCCCGGGCCCGCTCCCAGAGGCGCCGGGCGCTCGTGAACGGCCCCGGTCCTTCGCCGCGGCCCCGGTGCCCGTGCACGCGGGGGTCGTCCGTGACGTCGTAGCGCTTCACGTAGGCGCCCAGGAACGCCTGGAGCGTCGCGACCGCCGGGATGGAGATCAGCGCGCCGACGGCCCCGAGGAGGGCGGTGCCGGCGATGACGGAGCCGAAGGCGACGGCCGGGTGGATGTCCACCGTCTTCGAGGTGAGCTTGGGTTGCAGCATGTAGTTCTCGAACTGCTGGTAGACCACGACGAAGATGAGCACCCACAGCGCGTACAGCGGCGAGACCGTGAAGGCGATCAGCATCGGCAGGGCGCCCGCGAGATACGTGCCGATGGTGGGGACGAACTGCGAGACCACACCCACCCAGACGGCCAGCACGGGCGCGTACGGGATGCCGAGAGCCTGGAGCAGCACGTAGTGCGCGACTCCGGAGATCAGCGCCATCAGGCCGCGCGAGTAGAGGTAGCCGCCGGTCTTGTCGACGGCGATCTCCCAGGCCCGCAGCACCTCCGCCTGTCTGGCGGGCGGCAGGACCGAGCACAGCGCGCGGCGCAGCCGCGGTCCGTCGGCGGCGAAGTAGAACGAGAACAGGGCGATGGTGAGCAGTTGGAAGAGGCCGCCGAGGACCTGCGTGGAGACGTCCAGCACCCCCGCGGCGCTGTTCTGGGCGTACTTCTTCAGCCAGGCGGAGTGGAGCAGGCCCTCCTGGATGTCCACCCTCCGCAGATCGGTGTGGAAGGTGGTGTTGACCCAGTTGATCACGGAGTCCAGATACTCCGGGAAGCCCTCGATCATCTTGATGATCTGGCCCGCGAGCATCGAGCCGAGCAGCGTGAAGAAGCCGGCGACCACGATCAGCAGACCGAAGAAGACCAGGAAGGTGGCGAATCCCCTGCGCATCCCGCGGGCTGCCATCCGGCTGACCGCCGGCTCCACGGCGAGGGCCAGGAAGAACGCGATCAGGACGTTGAGCAGCAGGCCGATGAGCTGGTGGAAGGCCCAGGTGCCCAGCTGGAACGCACCGACGAGGGCGAGCGCGAGCACCATGGCGCGCGGAAGCCAGCGCGGCATGCGCGCGCCCTGCCCGGCGCCGCCCTCGGCCGCGGGCGGCCCGGTGGGCGGCGGTGTCGCGCCGGGCGGGGGTGTGTGCCGGACGGTCGGCCCGGTCTCGTCAGTGGGTGCCACGGACCAAGTCTCGCCTACGGCACCGACAGCCGGACAGGCGCCTGCGATCTTCGTGACGGATCAGCGCAGCTCCTGCGGAACGTTCATCACCGCGCACACCACGCGCCACACGTCCTTGGCCTCCCAGCCGGCCGCCAGCGCCTCGTGCACCGTGCGTCCGCCGAGTTCCGCCATCACGTGATCGCGCGCGAAGGTCTCGGCGTACCCCGTGCCGAAGTGCTCGTCCATTCGCTGCCAGAAGACCGTCAACCGCATGACATCAGTATCCCGCGCGCGGGGGTGCCCCTCGCCGTGGCCGCCTGCCGAGACCGCTTTCCGCCCTACGGTCTGACGCATGGCCGAAATCGGAGCATCCCCACTCCCCCCGACGCCCCCGGCGCACTCCCCGCTCTTCCGCGCCGAGCACTTCGTCTGGCTCACCGCGCGCGTGCTGGAGCAGCGCGTCTTCGCGCACGACTTCCTGCACGGCGCCGCCGATCCCGTCGAGACCGCGCTCGACGCCTACCGCAACGAGGACGGCGGATACGGCCACGCCCTGGAACCCGATCTGCGCGGTCCCGTGAGCCAGCCCCTGCACACCGTGCGCGCGCTGCGCGTGCTGGACTCGATCGGGCGTCTCGGCGGGCGGCGCGTGGAGGGGGTGTGCCGCTATCTGACGTCGGTCTCCACCGGCGACGGCGCCCTGCCCGCGATCCATCCCAGTCAGCGCGGCTATCCGGCGGCCCCCTTCGTCCCGATCGTCGACGACCCGCCCAGCGAACTCCTGGCCACCGGGCCGGTGGTCGGTCTGCTGCACCGCAACGACGTGTGGCATGCCTGGCTCTTCAGGGCCACGGACTTCTGCTGGCAGGCGGTGGACACCCTCGAGCGGTCCCACCCGTACGAGATCGAAGCGGCAGTTGCCTTCCTGGACTCCGCCACCGACCGCCCGCGCGCGGAGGCCGCCGCCGACCGGCTGGGCCGCCTGGTGCGCGCGCAACGGCTCGTCGCGCTCGACCCGGACGATCTGGACGCGTACCCGGTCGCACCCGGATACGCCCCGGGTGAGCACCACTTCCCGTACGACTTCGCGCGTACCCCGCACTCCCTGGCGCGGGCCTGGTTCACCGACGACGAGATGGCACGCGCGCTGGACCACCTCGCCGACGACCAGCGGGAGGACGGCGGCTGGCCGGTCCGCTGGCGCCACTGGTCGCCGGGACCCGCCCTCGAAGCGCGCTCCATGGTGACGATCGAGGCCCTGCGCACCCTGCGGGCCTACGGCCGCGCCATCGGCTGATCCCGTCCCGGGTCACCGGCCCCCACCCCGCGCCCGGGCTCCTCGGCGGTCATCCGCATAGGGCGCGCACCCCCGCCGTGACCACCACGGCGGCGCCGACGATCAGCAGGAAGGGCGCCCGCAGCAGAAGGGCGACGGCGGCCGCGGTGAGCCCCGCGGCCCTCGCGTCCAGCACGAGCGCGTGGCCGTCGGCGAAGGTCTGCTGGGCGGTGAGGGCGGCCAGCAGGGCGACGGGAAGCAGGGCCGCGAACCGCCTGACCAGAGGCCGCTCGAGCACTCCCGCGGGTACGAGCAGCCCCGCCAGCTTGACGAGGGAGCAGCCGGCGGCGGTCGCGCCGATCGCGATCCAGGTGTTCAACGCCGCTCCTCCTCCGTGTCGACCCGGCCGGCCCGCCCGGCACGGTCGTTCTGCCCAGCCGGGCCGCCCGACCGGGACTGGTCGTCCGGCCGTGTCCGGTCACTCTGACGTGTCCCGTCGCTCCGTCCGTCGCGGCAGCTCCCGCGCAAGCCCTCGGCGTGACTCCTGCGCCGGCCCTCGACGTACAGGACGGCCGGTGCGGCGAGTGCAGCCATCAGGACGGGCACCCCGGCGGGCAGCACGGGCAGCAGGCCGAGCCCCAGGAGCACGGCGAGCCCGGCGACGGCCCGCTCGGCCGTGGTCCTGAGCATGGGCGCGAGCAGCGCCAGGAAGACCGCGGGCCCGGCCGCGTCCAGTCCCCACGCGTCCGTGTCGCCGATGGCCTCGGCACCCAGCGCGCCCAGCAGCGTGGTGAGGTTCCACAGCACGTAGAGCGTCAGACCGGTGACGGCGAAGCCCAGGCGGGCGGCACGCCGCCCGGGCTGGGCGAGCGAGACCGCGGCCGTCTCGTCGATCACCCACTGGGCCGCGAACGGGCGCACCGCGCGCGGGAGCGACAGCGACTGGGACAGACGCAGGCCGTAGAACGCGTTGCGCACGCCCAGGAAGAACGCGCCCGCGGCCGCGGTCAGCGGGCTGCCGCCCGCCGCCAGCGCTCCGACCAGCGCGAACTGGGACGCGCCGGTGAAGACCAGGAGACTGAGCGCACAGGTCTGCCACACCGAGAGTCCGCTGCCCGCCGAGGTCACCCCGAAGGCGAACCCGGAGAGGCCGACGGCGATCCCGACCCCGAGGGCGTCCCGTACGACGGCGGCGTCGGGCCGTCCCCCGCCGTCCGTGCGTCGGTCCGTGAGAGCTGTCTGTTCTGCCACGCCCACGACGGTAGGAACAGTCCCCCGGGTGCGTCTTGTACGTTCTTGCGCTCACGCTGGTACGCCCCCGGAGGGACCCCGACGATCCGGGCGAAGTGGCGGTTGAGGTGCGGCTGGTCGGTGAACCCCACCGCGACGGCCGCCTGCGCGGGCGTGGTCCCCGCGTCCAGCAGGTGCCGGGCCCGCCGCACGCGGGCGTCCGTCAGCCAGGCGTGGGGCGGCAGACCGTACACGTCCCGGAAGGCCCGCAGCAGCGCGAACGGACTCGTCCCCAGCTCCCCGGCCAGCTGCTCCAATGTCGGCGGATCGGCCAGCCGCTCCTCCAGCACGGCACGCGCGCGTGCGGCGATCCGCCCTCCGGCCGACCGCACCTCGCGTTGCGGCAGCGGACCGCCGTTGAGCCGCAGCAGCCGGGTCACGACCACCCTCAGCAGGGTGTCGGCGGCCAGCGCGTTGCCCTCCTCGGCGGCGCGGAGCACCTGATGCACCAGCCCGACGGCATAGGGGTCGTCGAGGACCGGGAGGACGAAGCCGGGGGTGCCGCGCAGGGTCGTCGTCTCGGCCGCGATCTCGGCCACCACGCCGGGCGACGGGTACACGGCCCCGTACCGCCAGCCCTCCGGCACCCCGGCCCGTCCGGTGTGCGGGGTGTCCGGGTTGACCAGGGCGAGGGTCCCCGCCCCCGCGTACTGGTCGGCGCCGCTGTGGTGGAAGACCTCCACGCCCTCGGAGACGGCGGCGATCACGAAATGTTCGTGGGTGTGCCGGACGAAGGTCTTGCGGACGTACCGGGCCTTCAGCAGGTCGACGTCGGACAGCTCCGCGTACCGCCAGTGCCGCGCCAGTTCACCCGAGCCCGAAGTCACCACCCACCCATTCTCCGCGACCCGTCACGGCGCTGCCGCACTCCGCCGGCCACTGAGCGCAGCCACCCGGACGGCGTCACATCCCCGCAGGTCAGGGCGATTGTCAGTGGCCGGGTGCAGGATGGACGCATGGTCAGCTCCGCACACCGAGCCCTCGGCGGCTTCTCCCCCGCGACCCGCGGCTGGTTCACGGGGGCGTTCTCCGCGCCCACCGCGGCCCAGGCGGGCGCGTGGCAGGCCATCGGCGCCGGCTCGGACGTGCTGGTGGTGGCCCCGACCGGTTCGGGAAAGACGCTGGCCGCCTTCCTCGCCGCCCTGGACCAGCTCGCCTCGACACCCCCGCCCGCCGATCCCAAGAAGCGCTGCCGGGTCCTGTACGTCTCCCCCCTCAAGGCCCTCGCCGTCGACGTGGAGCGCAACCTGCGCAGCCCCCTGACCGGCATCCGCCAGGAGTCCGTGCGTCTCGGCCTGCCCGAGCCGGAGGTCAAGGTCGGCATCCGCTCCGGCGACACACCGCCCGCGGAGCGCCGCGCGCTGTCCACCCGCCCGCCGGACATCCTGATCACGACACCCGAGTCCCTGTTCCTGATGCTGACGTCGGCCACCCGCGACGCGCTGACGGGCATCGAGACGGTGATCCTGGACGAGGTGCACGCGGTGGCGGGCACCAAGCGCGGCGCGCACCTCGCGCTCTCGCTCGAGCGGCTCGACGAGCTGCTGCCGAAGCCGGCCCGCCGCATCGGCCTCTCGGCCACGGTCCGCCCGGTCGACGAGGTGGCGCGCTACCTCTCCCCGCACCGCAAGGTGGAGATCGTCCAGCCTGCGTCCGGCAAGGAGTTCGACCTCTCGGTCGTCGTCCCCGTGGAGGACCTGGGCGAGCTGGGCGGTTCCCCGGTGGCCGAGGGCTCCGAGGGGGCGGAGCGCCCGTCGATCTGGCCGCATGTGGAGGAGCGGATCACCGACCTCGTCCAGTCCCACCGCTCCACGATCGTGTTCGCCAACTCCCGTCGGCTCGCCGAGCGGCTGTGCAACCGGCTGAACGAGATCGCTTACGAGCGGGCCACCGGCGAGCCGTTGGACGAGCACCACTCGCCCGCCGAACTCATGGGCGGCTCGGGCGCGTCCCAGGGCGCACCGCACGTGATCGCGCGTGCCCACCACGGCTCCGTGTCCAAGGAGCAGCGGGCGCTCGTCGAGGAGGACCTCAAGGCCGGCCGGCTGCCCGCCGTCGTGGCGACCTCCAGCCTCGAACTCGGCATCGACATGGGGGCCGTGGACCTCGTCGTCCAGGTGGAGTCCCCGCCCTCGGTCGCCTCCGGCCTCCAGCGCGTCGGCCGGGCGGGACACCAGGTGGGCGCCGTGTCCACGGGCGTGGTGTTCCCGAAGTACCGCGGCGACCTCGTCCAGGCGGCGGTGGTCACCGAGCGGATGCGTACGGGCTCGATCGAGTCCCTGAAGGTCCCCGCCAATCCCCTGGACGTCCTGGCGCAGCAGCTCGTCGCCATGACCGCGCTCGACACCTGGCAGGTGGACGACCTGCTGACCACGGTCCGCCGCGCCGCCCCGTTCGCGTCGCTCCCGGAGTCCGCGTTCACCGCCGTCCTGGACATGCTGGCCGGCCGCTATCCGTCCGACGCCTTCGCCGAGCTGCGGCCACGCGTGGTGTGGGACCGCGTGACCGGTACCGTCACCGGCCGTCCCGGGGCCCAGCGCCTGGCCGTCACCTCCGGCGGCACGATCCCGGACCGCGGCCTGTTCGGCGTCTTCCTCGCGGGGTCCGACCCCAAGAAGGGCGGCGGCCGGGTCGGCGAACTCGACGAGGAGATGGTCTACGAGTCCCGTGTGGGGGACGTCTTCACCCTCGGCACCAGTTCGTGGCGCATCGAGGACATCACCCGCGACCGCGTCCTGGTCTCGCCCGCTCCCGGTGTCCCGGGCCGGCTGCCCTTCTGGAAGGGCGACCAGCTGGGCCGTCCGCTGGAACTGGGGCGGGCGGTGGGCGCGTTCCTGCGCGAGGTCGGCTCCCTGCCCAAGGACGACGCCCGGCTCCGGCTGCTCACCGCGGGCCTGGACGCCTGGGCGGCCGACAACGTGCTCTCCTACCTGGACGAACAGCGCCAGGCCTGCGGCCACATCCCGGACGACCGCACGATCGTCGTGGAGCGCTTCCGGGACGAGCTGGGTGACTGGCGGGTCGTCGTGCACTCCCCCTTCGGCGCACAGGTGCACGCCCCGTGGGCACTCGCCCTGGGTGCCAAGCTCTCCGAGCGCTACGGCATGGACGCCCAGGTCATGCACGCCGACGACGGCATCGTGCTGCGTCTGCCGGACGCCGACCTCATGAGCCTGGACCTCCTGGACCGGGAACCGTCGAGGGCGGGCACGGAGTACGACGCGGAGCAGGCACCGGTGGGCGCGGCCGACGTCGTCTTCGACAAGGGCGAGGTCGACCAGGTGGTCACCGACCAGGTCGGCGGTTCGGCCCTGTTCGCGGCCCGCTTCCGCGAGTGCGCCGCCCGCGCGCTGCTGCTGCCGCGCCGCAACCCCGGCAAGCGCACCCCGCTGTGGCAGCAGCGTCAGCGCGCCGCGCAACTGCTCCAGGTGGCGAGCGAGTTCGGCTCGTTCCCGATCGTCCTGGAAGCGGTCCGCGAGTGTCTCCAGGACGTCTTCGACGTTCCCGGACTCGTGGAGCTGATGGGCGACCTGGAGTCCCGCAAGGTGCGCCTGGTCGAGGTCACCACGCCGGAGCCGTCCCCCTTCGCCCGCTCCCTCCTCTTCGGCTACGTCGCCCAGTTCCTCTACGAGGGCGACTCCCCGCTCGCCGAGCGGCGCGCCGCCGCGCTCTCGCTGGACTCACGCCTGCTGGCCGAGCTGCTCGGCCAGGCGGAGCTGCGCGAACTGCTCGACGCCGAGGTCCTCACGGAACTGGAACGGGAGCTCCGGTGGCTCACCGAGGACCGCCGGGTGAAGGACCCCGAGGGTGTGGCGGACCTGCTGCGCCTGCTCGGTCCGCTCACCGAGGCGGAGCTGGCCGAGCGGGGCGCCGAACCGCAGTGGGCGCGGGAGCTGGGCGCCGCCCGCCGTGCCATCGAGGTGCGTATCGCCGGCGCCGCGCACTGGGCGGCCATCGAGGACGCGGGCCGGCTGCGCGACGCGCTGGGCACCGCGCTGCCGGTGGGCGTGCCGGAGGCCTTCACCGAGCCGGTCAAGGATCCGCTCGGCGACCTCCTCGCACGTCATGCCCGCACCCACGGCCCGTTCACCTCCGCAGGCGCGGCCGCCCGCTTCGGCCTCGGTGTCGCGGTGACCGAGGGCGCGCTCCAGCGGCTCGCGGCCGCAGGGCGCGTCGTCCAGGGCGAGTTCCACCCGGCCGGCATCGGTCAGGAGTGGTGCGACGCGACGGTGCTGCGCCGACTGCGCCGCCGGTCCCTGGCCGCCCTGCGCCACGAACTGGAACCGGTCTCGCCGCCCGCGCTGGCCCAGTTCCTCCCCCAGTGGCAGCACATCGGCCGGGGCCATGCTCTGCGCGGCACCGACGGGCTGGTGCGCGCCCTCGAACAGCTCCAGGGCGCGTCGGTGCCCGCCTCCGCCCTGGAGAAGCTCGTCCTGCCCTCCCGCGTGCGGGACTACACCCCGGCCATGCTCGACGAACTCACCGCGGCCGGAGAGGTCGTCTGGGCGGGGGCGGGTGCCCTGCCCGGCAAGGACGGCTGGATCTCGCTCTACCTGGCGGACGCGGCGCCGCTGCTCCTGCCGCCTCCCCATCCCCTGGAGCTGACGGCCCTGCACCAGTCGGTGCTGGACGCCCTCTCCGGGGGCTACGGGCTGTTCTTCCGCCAGATCGCCGATCAGGTCCGTGCCACGACGCACCCCGAGGCCACCGACCCGCAGCTCGCCGACACCGTCTGGGACCTCGCCTGGTCCGGGCGGCTCACCAACGACACACTCACTCCTCTTCGCGCCCTGCTGGGCTCGGGCCGCACGGCCGGTTCGACCGCTCATCGCGCCAAACGCTCGGTCCCGCGCGGGCGCTACGGCTCGCTGACGGGCGCCGCCCGGCCCGTCTCCCGCAGCGGACCGCCCACCGCCGCCGGACGCTGGTCCCTCCTGCCGGTCCTGGAACCCGATCCCACGGTCCGCGCGCACGCCCTGGCCCGCACTCTCCTCGACCGGCACGGCGTGGTGACCCGGGGCGCGGTCGCCGCCGAGGGCGTCGAAGGCGGCTTCTCGGCGACCTACCGGATCCTGTCCGTCTTCGAGGAGAGCGGCCAGGCCCGTCGCGGCTACGTCGTCGAAGGCCTCGGCGCGGCGCAGTTCGCCATGGACGGCGCGGTGGACCGACTGCGGGCCGTGGCCAACGCCCGCGACCGCGAGGAGCCGCTGCCCGGCCCGCAGCAGCCGGCGGACCCCTCGGACGGCTACGACTTCTCCGGCGGGTTCCCGGCCGACGACGCCTGGGACGTACCGGGCCCGGACGGCCGCCCGGCCTCCCCCTTCGGCACCCCGGCGGTCCCCGCCTCTCGGGACGAGTACGTGTCACCCCTGGACTTCGCCTCCCCGGCCGCCGGCGGTCCCCGGGGAGGGGGCGGCTTCCCGAACGGCGGGGGCGGCCCGAACGGCGCGGGTGCGCCCCGCCGGCACACCTCCCGGGGCGCACCCAACCGCAACCCTTACGGCGCCCCGTCCCCCGCCTCCCGCGCCGTCGTCCTCGCCGCCGCCGACCCGGCGAACGCCTACGGCGCCGCACTGGGCTGGCCCGAGCCCCCGACCGGCGCCGGGCACAAACCCGGTCGCAAGGCCGGCTCCCTGGTGGTGCTGGTGGACGGCGAGCTGACGCTCTACATGGAGCGCGGCGGCAAGACGCTGCTCGCCTGGCCCTCCGGCCCGGACACCGAGGACACCCCGGGCGACGACCCGCGCCTGCACGCCGCCGCCGAGGCCCTCGCGGAGGCCGCGCGCGCGGGTTCGCTCGGCACGATCACGGTCGAGCGCGTCAACGGCGCCTCGGCCCTCACCTCCCCCATCGGCACCCTCCTGGAAGGAGCGGGATTCATCGCGACCCCGCGGGGCCTGCGACTGCGCGCATGAGCGTGAGCACCGCACCCCGGCCGGCGCCGCTCCCGTGTCACGCTTGAGCCGTGCCCGAAGGTGACACGGTCCTCCAGGCCGCGAGGCGACTGCACGAAGCCCTCGCGGGCAAGGTGCTGACCCGCTCCGACCTGCGGGTGCCGAAGTTCGCCACCGCGGACCTCACCGGCCGTGCCGTCCTGGACGTCACCGCGCGCGGCAAACACCTCCTCACCCGCGTCGGGGGCGGCCTGACGCTCCACTCCCACCTGCGCATGGACGGCTCCTGGAAGGTGTTCACGAACGACCAGCGCTGGACCGGCGGCCCCGCCCACCAGATCCGGGCGATCCTCGGCACCCACGACCGCACCGCCGTCGGCTACCGCCTCCCCGTCCTCGAACTGCTGCGCACCGCCGACGAGGAACAAGCCGTGGGCCATCTCGGACCCGACCTGCTGGGCCCCGACTGGGATCCGGAACAGGCGCTCGCCAACCTCCTCACTGACCCGGACCGCGCCCTCGGCGAGGCCCTCCTCGACCAGCGCAACCTGGCCGGCATCGGCAATGTCTACAAGTGCGAGCTCTGCTTCCTGCTGGGCGTCACCCCGTGGCTCCCGGTCGGTGTGCTCCCCGCCGACCGTGCCGCGAAGCTGCCCGCCCTCGCGAAGAAGCTCCTGGAGGCCAACCGCGAGCGGCCGAACCGCAACACCACGGGCCGCCGCGGCCAGGACCTGTTCGTCTACGGCCGTGCGCGCCGCCCCTGTCTGCGCTGCGGCACACGCATCCGGCTCGCCGACCAGGGCGACGGCTCACGCGAGCGCCCGACCTACTGGTGCCCCACCTGCCAGACCGGACCGGCCCCGGCCCCGGGCTCCCCACCGACGCGCCGCCTCCATCCACGCACCCTCCCCTGACACCCGCACCACCCACCGCCCCCGCACCACCGACCGCCCCCGCCCCGCCTCCCCACGCGCCCCGCGGCCCGTACGCGCACCGTCGCCCCCATCTCCCACCCGCGACCTCCCCCACCCACTGCCTCCTCCCATCCACAGCAGCACAATTGACGGACCGTCAGAAAGCCTCGTACCGTCGCTTGCATGGCCGTGAAGGCGTACGACCTCACCGGACGCACCGCGTTCGTCACCGGCGCCGCGAGCGGAATCGGCCGCGCCTGCGCCGTCCTGCTCGCCGAGGCGGGCGCGACCGTACACGGCGCGGACCGCGACGCGCAGGGTCTGCACGAGACGGTGACGCTGATCAAGGACGGGGGCGGCACGGCACGCACCCACCACCTGGACGTCACCGACCGCGCCCAGGTCCGCCGGGCGGTCGAGTCCTGCGGCCGGCTGGACGTCATGGCGGCCGTCGCCGGGATCATGCACAGCAGCCCGGTCCTGGAGACCAGGGACGAAGACCTCGACCGGGTCCTGGCCGTCAACTTCAAGGGTGTGCTGTACGCCTGCCAGGAGGCGGCCCGCCTGATGCTGGCCCGCGGGACCGGCGGCAGCATCGTCACCATGGCCTCGGGCGCCGTGGACACCGGCGGCCCCGGCCTGCTCTGCTACGGCGCCGCGAAGGCCGCCGTGGTCCAGCTGACGAAGACGCTCGCGACGGAGGTCGGACGGCACGGCATCCGCGTCAACGCCGTCGCCCCGGGATGGATCCGCACGCCGATGACCGACCGTCACGACGAGGAGGCGCAGGCGCACACCGAGGCGCGGATGGCGCGCATGTCGCCGCTCGGCCGGGTCGGTGAGGCCGAGGACATCGCGCACGCCGTGCTCCATCTGGCCTCGGACGCGTCGGCGTTCACGACGGGCCAGATCCTCCGCCCGAACGGCGGCGTCGCCATGCCCTGGTGATCACGCCCCTCCACCGCCCCACCCCCAGGTGTCCAGCACCATTCGTCCCGGTCCCCAGCGCCCCTCGTCCCGGCCCCCGGCACCCTTCTCCCAGCCCTCGACGCGCCCTCCCCACAAGACCCGCCGCACCTCAAGCCCAGCAGCCCCCCTCACACCTCTCGACGCCCCGCCCGTCGGCACCGTCACCCCGCCCGGCACCCTCACCCCGCCCCGGCGCCCTCGCCGCCACGTTGCTCACGGGCCTCCCCCACGCCCCGCCACGCGGCCTTCCAGCGCCCGTCCCGGACCACGCCCGCCGCACGCGCCTTCGCCACGCAGTGCACCGGCAGGAGGCTCAGTCCCCAGCCCCCGGCGGCGACCGTGCCCTCCAGAGCCCCGGCGCCCGGCGCCATGACGAGCCTCACCACGGCCCACCACCACAGGGCGCCCAGCACCAGACCGAGCCCCGCAGGCGCCAGCGCGACCCCGTGCGTCGCTATTCGTCCCACCACAGCCGCCCCCTCCCGCCCGGACCCGCGCCGGCGCCTCGGCGCACGCCGCGCCCCACCCCGCCCCCGGCACCGCCCCCGCGACTCACACGTTCTCCGCCTGGAACATCCAGTGGTGCTTCTCCAGGTCCGCGGTGATGCCGATGAAGATGTCCTGGGTCACGGGATCCGCGTCCCCCGTGGCCGACACCCGTTCCCGCATCCGGGTGATCGCCGCCCCCAGGGCGGTGACCAGGGACCCCACGGCGTCGGTGTCCTTGACCCAGCCCGCCTGCACCGCCCCGATACCGCTGCCGGCCGCGACCGTCGTGGCACGTCCGTCGGGGGAGACACCGAGTGCCGAGGCGCGCTCCGCCACGGTGTCGGAGTGCGCGCGGGCCACGTCCACGACCTCGTCGAGCTGGAGGTGGACGGACCGGAAGCGGGGCCCGACGACATTCCAGTGGACCTGTTTGGCGACGAGCGCGAGGTCGACCAGATCGACGAGGGCGCCCTGCAACGCCTGCGAGACCGTCTTCAGATCGGCGTCGGACAGGGGACTTTTCACGACGTACATCCGTACCTCCGGTGATCGGCCCCCGTGGTGCCCCTCCACGATGACCTCACCGCCCGGCACCGGCAAACGCAGGCAGCACGCGAAAAACCCCGACCGCACCCTCTCCGGGTCCTCCCGGAGAAACCCCGGCCGGGGCCTCACACATGCCTGCGTGCCTGTGTCGCGTCGCACGCCCGGACGGTCACGCGCGCAGATGCGCCCGACGCCCGCGCCCGCGCACTACGCGGCGACCACGTCCACCGCCTCGGCGGGCGCCTTGATGGTCACCCGCTCCGGTGGCACTCCGGTCACCGACACGGAACCCAGCATCGGACGGACCGACGCAGGGACAGGCTCGCTTGGGGTGGCCGCTGCAGACTGGGCCAGCTCTGCGAGGGCGAGCTCGTCGCTCACTTCCCGCATGAGCTCGGACATCCGTACGTCCAGCGCGTCGCAGATGGCGGAGAGCAGCTCGGAGGAGGCCTCCTTCTGCCCCCGCTCCACCTCGGAGAGATAGCCGAGTGAGACTCGGGCGGACGAGGAGACTTCGCGCAGAGTACGGCCCTGGCGCTGGCGCTGCCGACGCAGCACGTCACCCAGCAGGCGACGGAGCAGGATCATCGGTGGCTCCCTCCTCGGACCGCGTAGCCGCATCCTTCACGCCCCACCGTACCGCCTTGCGCTGCGGCCGTGCGGGGAGCGATGTCGTGTTCACTCAGGGCTGCAAACATCAAAACCCCCCGTTCTGTTCCGTATCCTGTGCCCGCTCATTCCCGGTCTGTTCGCCCACCAACTCTGTCAGGAGCAGTGCGAGTACGCTCCGTACACTCTCTCTACGAATTTCCGCCCGGTCGCCGTTCAACCGCAGGGCCCCCACTTTTCCGCGAGGGGCGGAACCCCGACCGGCTCCGGACGGCCCCTCGACCGCCACGAAGACGGTGCCCACGGGCTGCCCGTCCTGCGGGTCGGGTCCGGCGACGCCGGTGGTCGCGACGCCCCAGTCGGCACCCAGTGCCCTGCGTGCTCCGGCGGCCATCTGGGCCGCGACCTGCGCGTCCACGGCGCCGCGCGCGGCCAGCAGGCCGGCGTCGACACCGAGCAGTTCGTGTTTGAGTTCGGTGGCGTAGGCGGTGACGGAGCCGCGGAAGACCTTGGACGCCCCGGGGACCGCCGTGATCTCCGCCGCGACCAGGCCACCGGTCAGCGACTCGGCGACCGCGAGCGTCTCGCCGTTCACCGTGAGTAGTCGCACCACGTCGGTGGCCGGGGAGGTCACGCCGGCGTCTCCCGGGACGCGGCCCGGCGCTCGGCGATGCCCTGCCTGCGCAGCACGACGGCCTGCCGCACGTAGTCGAGTCCCGTGATCACGGTCAGGACGACCGCCGCGGCCATCACCCACCAGCGCAGGGTGGCCAGCCACCCCGTCAGCGGCAGGACGTACATGCCGACGGCGACGCCCTGGACGAGCGTCTTGAGCTTGCCGCCCCGGCTCGCCGGGATGACGCCGTAGCGGATGACCACGAAGCGCAGGAGCGTGATCCCGAGCTCCCGGCCGAGGATCACGATCGTCACCCACCAGGGCAGATCGTCGAGCGAGGAGAGACAGATCAGCGCCGCTCCCATGATCGCCTTGTCGGCGATGGGGTCGGCGATCTTCCCGAAGTCGGTGACGAGGTCGTACGTCCGCGCGAGGTGCCCGTCGAACAGGTCGGTGATCATGGCGATCGCGAAGGCCGCCCAGGCGAAGGCGCGCCAGGCGGGGTCGTAGCCGCCGTCGGCCAGCATCAGCGCGACGAATCCCGGCACGAGGATCAGCCGGAGCATGGTGAGCAGATTGGCGATGTTCCACACGCTCGCCTGGTTGACGGCGGCGGCCGCCAGCTTCGCGCCCCGCGGCGGCCTGCCGGCACCCTCGGGGCCGGCGTCGGTCTCCGGGTCCGTCTGCGGTCCGGTGGCGGCCGTTCCCGCGAGCGGCACCGGGGTCGGGGCCTGCGCGTGGGGCGACGGCTGCGCGTGCTGCGGAGCCCGGGGGTCCGGTGAGGCCTGCGAAACCGGTGAGGCCTGCGAGGAGCCGCCCGCAGCCGATGCCGGAACACCCGTCATCTGCCCGCCTCCTCGCTACACCCGACCGAGCCCGGCAGAGGCTCGGCGACCAGGTCGACACCTTCCGTGCCGACCACCTTCGCCTCGACCATACGACCGACGCTCAAGTTTTCGCCCGCCGTGAGCAGCACCTGGCCGTCCGTCTCGGGCGCCTGGTGCTCGCCGCGGCCGTGCACACCATCCTCGTCAACGGACTCCACCAGGACGTGCACGGTCTCGCCGACGCGCTCCTCGGCCCGCTGCGAGACGAGTTCCTCGGCGAGCCTGGAGACCCTGGCGAGCCGCTCGGCCACGACGTCCGTGTCGAGCTTGCCGTCGTACGTCGCGGCCTCGGTGCCGTCCTCGTCGGAGTAGCCGAAGACGCCGATCGCGTCCAGCCGCGCGCCGTTCAGGAAGCGCTCGAGCTCGGCCAGGTCGGCCTCGGACTCGCCGGGGAAGCCCACGATGAAGTTGGAGCGCACGCCCGCCTGGGGCGCCTTGCTCCGGATGGTGTCGAGCAGCTCCAGGAAGCGGTCGGTGTCACCGAAGCGGCGCATCGCGCGCAGCACACCGGGCGCGGAGTGCTGGAAGGAGAGGTCGAAGTAGGGCGCGATCTTCGGCGTCGAGGTCAGCACGTCGATCAGGCCGGGACGCATCTCGGCGGGCTGGAGGTAGCTGACCCGCACCCGCTCGATTCCGTCGACCTCGGCCAGCTCGGGCAGCAGCGACTCCAGCAGACGGATGTCGCCGAGGTCCTTGCCGTAGGAGGTGTTGTTCTCGGAGACCAGCATGACCTCCTTCACACCCTGCTCGGCGAGCCACCGCGTCTCGTTCAGCACGTCGCTGGGGCGGCGCGAGATGAAGGAGCCGCGGAAGGACGGGATGGCGCAGAAGGAGCAGCGCCGGTCGCAGCCGGAGGCGAGCTTCACCGAGGCGACCGGGGCGCCGTCGAGACGGCGGCGCAGGGGCGCGCGGGGGCCGGACTGCGGGGCGAGGCCCTCCGGCAGGTCCGTGGGCGCCCCGTGCCCGGGCAGCGCCACGTCGGACGCGGACTGCCGCTCCGCCGGGCTGATCGGCAGCAGTTTGCGCCGGTCGCGGGGGGTGTGGGAGGCGTGGATGCCGCCGTTCAGGATGGTCTGGAGGCGGTCGGAGATGTCGGCGTAGTCGTCGAAGCCGAGCACGCCGTCGGCCTCGGGCAGGGCGTCGGCGAGTTCCTTGCCGTACCGCTCGGCCATGCAGCCCACCGCGACGACGGCCTGGGTTCTGCCGTGACCCTTGAGGTCATTGGCCTCCAGCAGGGCGTCGACGGAGTCCTTCTTGGCGGCGTCGACGAAGCCGCAGGTGTTGACGACGGCGACGTCCGCGTCCTCGGCGTCCTCCACGAGGTGCCAGCCGTCCGCCTCCAAACGGCCTGCGAGCTCCTCCGAGTCCACCTCGTTGCGGGCGCAGCCAAGAGTGACGAGTGCGACGGTACGGCGTTCAGGCATGGGCTCAAGACTACTTTGTCCCGCCGGCACCGAACGTCGACGGGGTTGGCGATCTTCGCCAACCCCGTACACCCGAAGGCCCGCCCCCGGCTCAGCCGACCTGTGGGTCGCCCTTCGTGTACGTCAGCCGCTCGACGGCCCCCGACCGGAAGTCGTCGTCGATCTTCTTGCCGTTGACGAACAGATCGATCGCGCCGGCGTCGCCGAGGACCAGGTTGATCTTCTCGCTGTCCTGGAAGGTCCTCGAGTCGCCCTTCTTGAGCAGCCCGTCGAAGAGCAGCCGGCCGTTGTGGTCCTTGGCCGCGACCCAGCTGCGGCCGTCGGCGGCACTGACCTGGACCGTCACCTTGTCCTGGGGGGCCGCGGCGATGGCGCTGTCGGAGGGTTCCGTCTTCGGGTCGGCGGGCTTGTCGGTCTTGTCGGTCTTCGTCGTGGGTGCGGCGGTCTTGCCGGTGGAAGGCGCCGGACCCTCGGCGACCTCCTTGGACCCGTCGTCGTCACCGCCGGTGAACGCGGTGAAGCCGACGAAGCCGACCACGGCGACGATCGCGGCGACCATGGCCGCGGTCCAGTTCGGCCCGCGGCGCTCGGGGCGGATACGTTCCGCCTCGAAGAGCGGCGCGGCCGGGGTCGGCGCGGGGCGGCCGCCGTGGGTCTCGTCGTAGCGCTCGATCAGCGGGGCCGGGTCGAGGCGCACGGCCCTGGCCAGGGTCCGGATGTGACCGCGCGCGTAGACGTCTCCGCCGCAGGGGGCGAAGTCGTCCGACTCGATGGCGTGGACGATGGCGATACGGACCCGGGTGGCGGTGCTGACGTCGTCGACGGTCAGCCCGGCCGCGATGCGCGCCTGGCGCAGGGCGCGGCCGATGGAGAAGGGGGCTTCCTCGGACGGGTCTTCGAAGGGACGCTCGTCTTCAGGGGAGTTGCCGATGGACACGGGGGCGCCTTTCGAGCGTGTAGCCACCTGTGCTGGAGGTTCAGTCTAGGGGGGGTGCCAAAGGGAGGGGCAACCGGGCGGTGGGACCTTTACGCCATCGGTATGGCCGGACACACCGATGGCGGGCCGGTTACGGCCCCGCCGGGGAGCCGCACCTGTCCTTTCGCTCAACTTGACGTCTGCCGAAGGGAAACGGTTGCCCGCCCTTCTCTAACGGGTGAGTCACGGCCGGCGACCGCTTCCCTGTCCGACGTCTACCCCGCGGACTCCCCTCTGATGACCGCAAGCACCCCGTCCAACTCGTCCGGCTTCACTAGGACGTCCCGCGCCTTGGATCCCTCGCTGGGCCCGACGATGTTGCGCGACTCCATGAGGTCCATCAGCCGTCCGGCCTTGGCGAAGCCGACCCGCAGCTTGCGCTGGAGCATGGACGTCGAGCCGAACTGGGTGGAGACGACCAGTTCGGCCGCCTGGCACAGCAGGTCGAGATCGTCGCCGATGTCCTCGTCGATCTCCTTCTTCTGCTTGCTGCCCACCGTGACGTCGTCCCGGAAGACCGGCGCCATCTGGTCCTTGCAGTGCTGGACGACGGCCGCGACCTCGGCCTCGGTCACGAAGGCGCCCTGCATACGGGTCGGCTTGTTCGCGCCCATCGGCAGGAACAGTCCGTCACCCTTGCCGATCAGCTTCTCGGCGCCCGGCTGGTCGAGGATGACGCGGGAGTCGGCGAGCGAGGAGGTGGCGAAGGCGAGCCGCGAGGGCACGTTGGCCTTGATCAGACCGGTGACCACGTCGACCGACGGGCGCTGGGTGGCGAGCACCAGGTGGATGCCGGCCGCGCGCGCGAGCTGCGTGATCCGCACGATCGAGTCCTCGACGTCCCGCGGCGCGACCATCATCAGGTCGGCGAGCTCGTCGACGATCACCAGAAGGTACGGGTACGGCTGGAGCTCGCGCTCGCTGCCCTCGGGCGGCTTGACGGTCCCCTCGCGCACCGCGCGGTTGAAGTCGTCGATGTGCCGGTAGCCGTACGCGGCGAGGTCGTCGTAGCGCAGGTCCATCTCGCGCACCACCCACTGGAGGGCCTCGGCGGCCCGCTTGGGGTTGGTGATGATCGGCGTGATCAGGTGCGGGATGCCCTCGTAGGCGGTCAGCTCCACCCGCTTGGGGTCGACGAGGATCATCCGGACGTCCTCGGGGGTCGCCCTTATCATCACCGACGTGATCAGGCAGTTGATGCAGGACGACTTGCCGGAGCCGGTCGCGCCGGCGACCAGCATGTGCGGCATCTTCGCCAGCGAGTGCATGACGTAGCCGCCCTCGACGTCCTTGCCGAAGGCGACCAGCATCGGGTCGTCGTCCTCGGCGGACTCGGCGAGCCGCAGCACGTCACCGAGGTTGACCATCTCCCGGTCGGTGTTCGGGATCTCGATGCCGACCGCGGACTTGCCGGGGATCGGGCTGATGATCCGCACATCGGGGCTGGCGACGGCGTACGCGATGTTCTTCGCGAGCGCGGTGATCCGTTCGACCTTCACGGCGGGGCCGAGCTCGACCTCGTAGCGCGTGACCGTCGGACCGCGGGTGAAGCCGGTGACGGCGGCGTCGACCTTGAACTCGGTGAAGACGTTCGTCAGGGAGGCGACGACGGCGTCGTTGGCCGCGCTGCGCACCTTGCCGGGGCCGCCGCGCTCCAGGAGGTCGAGCGAGGGCAGCGCGTAGGTGATGTCGCCGGACAGCTGGAGCTGCTCCGCGCGCGGCGGCAGCTCCCGCGGCTCCTCGGGAGCCGACTTGGTCAGATCGGGGACCACTCCCCCGCCGGTCTTCGTCTTCTCCTTCGCGGGCCGGGAGGCCGGCGCCGGGACGGGCGTCGGGGTGGTCGGCTCGCCGTCCGCGACACTCACCCCCTGGGTGAGGTCGGCGACGATCCGCGAGGGCGGCATCCCGTGCAGGACGGCGCCGTCGAGGTCGGCCGCCGCGGCCGCCGCGATGTCCACCGCGTCCAGCCGCCGGTCCATGGCCGGCTGCGGCACCGCGGACCGCCGCGGGCGGCCGCGTCGCTGGGAGAGCGCCTCCTGCTCGGCGTCCTCGGGGTCGTAGGCCTGGGGGCCGCCCGAGCGCCGGCGGGGGCGGCCGGGCAGGGCCTCGCGCCACTGCTCGTCGTAGCGCGCGTCGTCGTCCAGGTCGTCGTACGCGTCGGCCGCCGGGGCGTGCAGGACGCCGAGCCGCACCCCGAGCTGCCGCAGCCGCTGCGGGACGGCGTTGACCGGCGTGGCGGTGACGACCAGCAGGCCGAAGACGGTGAGCAGCACCAGCAGCGGTACGGCGAGGACCTCGCCCATGGTGTACGTCAGCGGGGTCGCCGCACCCCAGCCGATGAGTCCGCCGGCGTCCCTTATGGCCTGCATGCCGTTGCTGCGCGCGGGGGCGCCGCACGCGATGTGGACCTGCCCGAGCACGCCGATCACCAGCGCGGACAGGCCGATGACGATGCGTCCGTTGGCCTCGGGCTTCTCGGGGTGCCGGACGAAACGCACGGCGATGACCGCCACCAGTATCGGCACCAGCAGGTCGAGCCGGCCGAAGGAGCCGGTCACCAGGATCTCGACGAGATCGCCGACCGGGCCGCGCAGGTCGGCCCAGGTACCGGCGGCCACGATCAGCGCGATGGCGAACAGCAGAAGGGCCACGCCGTCCTTGCGGTGCGCCGGGTCGAGGTTCTTCGCGCCGTTCCCTATGCCGCGGAACACCGCGCCGACGGCGTGCGCCAGTCCGAGCCAGATGGCGCGCACCAGCCGGTAGACGCCCCCGGTGGGACTGGGAGCCGGTGCGGGTGCGGGCCTGCGGGCGGCGGCCTTCCTGGCGGGCGCCTTCTTCGCCGGGGCCTTCTTGGCGACGGCCTTCTTCGCCGGGGCCTTCACGGGAGCGGCCGCCTTCTTGGCGGGCTTCTTGGCTGCGGAAGGACGTGGGGCCATGGGTGTGAGGTTACCGGTGCGGACCACGCCGGACACGTGTGCCCACCGCTTCACCCGTTCGTGTCGCCCTCGCGTGGGCGCGGAGCTGACCCGGCCACCCTGGGCGGGACGGGAACTGACGCGCCCTCACGCACAACTCGATGCGCCGCACGCGTCAGTTCCGGTCAGTTCGGTGACGGCACCGAGGCGGGTCCGCCGCCGGTCCCCGGCTCCAGAGCGTCCAGCGCCCGGCGCAGACCCGTGAGTTTGCGCTCCAGGTGCGCCGCCGTGGCGACCGCAGCCGCGTCCGCCGACTCGTCGTCGAGCTGCTTGGACAGGGCTTCCGCCTGCTCCTCGACGGCCGCGAGCCGCGCCGACAGCTCGGCGAGCAGCCCCGCCGCCTCCTTGGCGCCGCCGCCCGTCACGGCCTTGCCGCCACCGCCCTCCAACTGGAGCCGCAGCAGCGCCGCCTGCTCACGCAGCTGGCAGTTCTTCATGTACAGCTCGACGAACACCGAGACCTTCGCGCGCAGCACCCACGGGTCGAACGGCTTGGAGATGTAGTCCACTGCACCCGCCGCGTAGCCCCGGAAGGTGTGGTGCGGCCCGTGGTTGATCGCGGTGAGGAAGATGATCGGGATGTCCCGGGTCCGCTCCCGCCGCTTGATGTGCGCGGCCGTCTCGAAGCCGTCCATTCCCGGCATCTGGACGTCCAGCAGAATGACCGCGAAATCGTCCGTCAGCAGTGCCTTGAGCGCCTCTTCCCCGGACGATGCCCGTACCAGCGTCTGATCGAGCGCAGAGAGGATCGCCTCCAGCGCCAGCAGATTCTCCGGCCGGTCATCGACCAGGAGGATCTTGGCCTTCTGCACCATGGCCCGCCCTCCTCGCCCAGGCAGTGCACCGGGCGCCGCCCCTGGGGACGACTCCTTTGCGCCGCCCTTCCTTGTGCCGGTCATGGTAGCCGCACCCCGACCGTCGCCACACCCTGTCACCGTGATGTCACTGTGCACGTAGCAGGAACGCAGCAGGAGACCAGAAGGTTCCCCGGATCGCGCCCCGCTACACGGCACCGGACACCCTGAGTCAGCAACTCCGGGCGTCCACCGAAGGTTCCCGCCACGTCCCGGGTCCCCTCACTCGTCCCGCATCCACTGCCGCATCACGGTCAGCAGATGATCGGGGTCGACCGGCTTCGTCACGTAGTCGGAGGCACCCGACTCGATCGCCTTCTCCCGGTCGCCCTTCATCGCCTTCGCGGTCAGCGCGATGATCGGCAGCCCGGAGAACTGCGGCATCCGGCGGATCGCGGTGGTCGTCGCGTAGCCGTCCATCTCCGGCATCATGATGTCCATCAGGACGACCGCCACGTCGTCGTGCTGCTCCAGGACCTCGATGCCCTCACGGCCGTTCTCCGCGTAAAGCACCGACAGCCCGTGCTGCTCCAGCACGCTGGTCAGCGCGAAGACGTTGCGGATGTCGTCGTCGACGATCAGCACCTTCTCACCGCCGAAGCGGATGCCCCCGCGCGCGTGCGTCCCCGTCTCCTGCTCACGGGCCGGCCACTGCTCCGGCCGCCCCACCTGCTCCCCGCCGCCCACCAGCCGGCGCCGCCGCCGGAAGAGCGCCGCGGGTCCGTGCTGCGCGTCCTGGTAGGAGCGCACCTCGGCCGGCATCTCGATCTCCGCCTCGGACAGCTCCGACAGCTCACGCGCCCCGTTCTCCGAGGCCACCAGGTCACCGGCCTCCAGCGCCGGCACGACCTGCTGATAGCCCTGGGGCGGCAGCTCGCTCGGGTGCAGCGGCAGATACAGCGTGAACGTCGAACCGCGGCCCGTCTCGCTCTGCGCGTGGATCTCACCGCCGAGCAGCTGCGCGATCTCCCGCGAGATCGACAGCCCGAGTCCCGTACCGCCGTACTTGCGGCTGGTGGTGCCGTCCGCCTGCTTGAACGCCTCGAAGATCACCCGCATCTTGCTCGCGGCGATCCCGATACCGGTGTCGGTCACCGAGAACGCGATCAGCGGCGCGTCCGCGTCCGTCAGCGAACCGGCCTCCAGCAGCTGCTCCCTGATCGCCACCGGCACCTCCGCCCCGGCCGGCCGGATGACCAGCTCGACCGACCCGGAATCCGTGAACTTCACCGCGTTCGACAGCAGGTTGCGCAGCACCTGGAGCAGCCGCTGCTCGTCGGTGTGCAGCGTCGCCGGAAGCTCCGGCGACACCCGCACCGACAGGTCCAGGCCCTTCTCCGCCGTCAGCGGACGGAACGTGGCCTCCACGTAGTCCACCAGCTGCACCAGCGCGATACGCGTCGGCGAGACGTCCATCTTGCCCGCCTCGACCTTCGACAGGTCGAGGATGTCGTTGATCAGCTGGAGCAGGTCGGACCCCGCCCCGTGGATCGTCTCCGCGAACTCCACCTGCTTCGGCGTCAGGTTGGTGTCCGCGTTGTCCGCCAGCAGCTTGGCCAGGATCAGCAGCGAGTTGAGCGGCGTGCGCAGCTCGTGCGACATGTTGGCGAGGAACTCGCTCTTGTACCGCATCGACACCGCGAGCTGCTCGGCGCGCTCCTCCAGGACCTGGCGCGCCTCCTCGATCTCGGTGTTCTTCACCTCGATGTCCCGGTTCTGCTGGGCCAGCAGCTCGGCCTTCTCCTCCAGTTCGGCGTTGGACGCCTGGAGGGCCTTCTGCCGCTGCTCCAACTCTGCGGACCGCTCCCGCAGTTGCTCGGTCAGCTCCTGCGACTGCTTCAGCAGCTGCTCCGTCTTGGTGTTGACGGAGATCGTGTTGACGCTGGTCGCGATCATCTCGGCGAGCTGGTTCAGGAAGTCCTTCTGGATCTGCGTGAACGGCGTGAACGACGCCAGCTCGATCACCCCGAGCACCTGGCCCTCGAACAGCACCGGCAGCACGATCACCTGCGCGGGCGGCGCCTCCCCGAGCCCCGAGGAGATCTTCAGATAGCCGGTCGGGGCGTTCGCGACGAGGATCGTCCGCTTCTCCTCGGCCGCCGTCCCCACGAGCGCCTCACCCGGCCTGAACGACGTCGGCATCGACCCCATCGAGTAGCCGTACGAACCCAGCATCCGCAGCTCGTACTGGTCCGCGTCACCGTCCGCCGGCGGCATCGCCAGGAAGAACGCGCCGTGCTGCGCGGCCACCAGCGGAGGCAGCTCGCTCATGATCAGCGAGGCCACGTCCTGGAGGTCGCGCCGCCCCTGCATCAGGGCGGACACGCGCGCGAGGTTGCCCTTGAGCCAGTCCTGCTCCTTGTTCGCGATCGTGGTGTCCCGCAGGTTCGCGATCATCTTGTTGATGTAGTCCTGGAGCTCCTGGATCTCCCCGGACGCGTCCACGTCGATCTTCAGGTTCAGGTCGCCCCGGGTCACCGCGGTCGCCACGCGCGCGATGGCACGCACCTGCCGCGTCAGGTTCCCGGCCATCTCGTTCACGGACTCCGTGAGGTCGCGCCAGGTGCCGTCGACGTCACGCACGCGTGCCTGACCGCCCAGCTGCCCCTCGGTACCCACCTCACGGGCGACCCGGGTGACCTCCTCGGCGAACGACGACAGCTGGTCGACCATCGTGTTGATGGTCGTCTTCAGCTCGAGGATCTCCCCGCGCGCGTCGATGTCGATCTTCTTCGTCAGGTCACCCTTGGCGATGGCCGTCGTGACCATCGCGATGTTGCGCACCTGACCGGTCAGGTTGGACGCCATCCCGTTCACCGAGTCGGTGAGGTCCTTCCACGTGCCCGCCACACCCGGCACATGCGCCTGACCGCCCAGGATGCCGTCCGTGCCCACCTCACGGGCCACCTTGGTGACCTGCTCGGCGAACGAGCTCAGCGTCTTCACCATGGTGTTGAAGGTGTCGGCCAGCTGCTGGACCTCGCCGCGCGCCTCGATCGTCACCTGGCGCGTCAGGTCGCCGTTGGCGACGGCCGCCGCGACCTGGGAGATGTTGCGCACCTGCATGGTCAGGTTCTTGGCCATCAGGTTGACGTTGCCGCTGAGGTCCTTCCAGATGCCCGTCACACCCGGCACGTGCGCCTGGCCGCCCAGGATGCCCTCGGTGCCCACCTCACGGGCCACCCGGGTCACCTGCTCCGCGAACGACGACAGCTGGTCCACCATCGTGTTGACGGTCGTCACGAGCTCGAGGATCTCGCCCTTGGCGTCGACCGTGATCTTCTTCGACAGGTCGCCCTTGGCCACCGCGGTCGTGACCTCGGCGATCTGACGCACCTGGATGGTCAGGTTGTTCGCCATGAAGTTCACGGACTGCGTGAGGTCCTTCCAGGTGCCGGAGACACCCTGCACCTCGGCCTGACCGCCCAGCTGCCCCTCGGTGCCCACCTCACGGGCCACCCGGGTGACCTCCTGGGCGAACGACGACAGCTGGTCGACCATCGTGTTGAGGGTGTTCTTCAGCTCCAGGATCTCGCCGCGCGCGTCCACGGTGATCTTCTGCGACAGGTCACCGCGGGCCACGGCGGTCGCGACCTGCGCGATGTTGCGCACCTGCGCGGTGAGGTTGCCGGCCATGCCGTTCACCGAGTCCGTCAGGTCCCGCCACACACCGGCCACACCGGGCACCTGCGCCTGACCGCCCAGCCGCCCCTCGGTGCCCACGTCCCGGGCGACCCGCGTCACCTGGTCGGCGAACGCGGAGAGCTGGTCGACCATCGTGTTGATGGTGTTCTTCAGCTCCAGGATCTCGCCGCGCGCGTCCACGTCGATCTTCTGCGACAGATCACCACGGGCCACCGCCGTCGTCACCTGCGCGATGTTGCGCACCTGCGAGGTCAGGTTCCCGGCCATCGAGTTGACGGAGTCCGTCAGCTCCTTCCAGGTGCCCGACACACCGTCCACCCGGGCCTGCCCGCCCAGCCGGCCCTCCGTGCCCACGTCCCGGGCCATCCGGGTCACCTGGTCGGCGAACGACGACAGCTGGTCCACCATCGTGTTCACGGTGTTCTTCAGCTGCGCCATCTCACCGGAGACGTCCACGGTGACCTTCTGCGACAGGTCGCCGTTGGCCACGGCCGTGGTGACCTGCGCGATGTTCCTCACCTGTCCGGTGAGATTCCTGAACGCCGTGTTGACGGAGTCCGTCAGGTCCTTCCACGTACCGGCCGCGCCCGACACCTGCGCCTGACCGCCCAGCTCGCCCTCGACCCCGATCTCCCGCGCCACACGCGTCACCTCGGCGCCGAACGCCGACAGCTGGTCGACCATCCCGTTGACGGTGTTCTTCAGCTCCAGCATCTCGCCGGCCACGTCCACCGTGACCTTCTGCGACAGATCACCGCTGGCCACGGCCGTCGTCACCGCCGCGATGTCGCGCACCTGCGTGGTCAGGTTGCGGAACACCGTGTTGACGGAGTCCGTCAGGTCCTTCCACGTACCGGCCGCGCCCGGCACGTTCGCCTGACCGCCCAGCTGCCCCGCCGCGCCCACCTCGTTGGCCACGCGCGTGACCTCGTCGGCGAACGTCCTCAGCGTCTCGGTCATCTGGTTGATCGTGTCGGCGAGCTGCGCGACCTCACCGCGCGCCGACACCGTCACCTTCTGCGACAGGTCACCGTTGGCGACCGCCGTCGTCACCTCCGCGATCCCGCGCACCTGGGCCGTCAGGTTCCCGGCCATGGTGTTCACCGAATCGGTGAGTTCCTTCCACACCCCGTCCACGCCGGACACCTGCGCCTGGCCGCCGAGGATGCCCTCGGTGCCCACCTCACGGGCGACCCGCGTCACCTCCACCGAGAACGCGGAGAGCTGGTCCACCATCGTGTTGACGGTGTTCTTCAGCTCCAGCATCTCGCCCTCGACGTGAACCGTCACCTTCCGTGACAGATCACCCTTGGCCACCGCCGTCGTCACCAGCGCGATGTCGCGCACCTGCGCCGTCAGCCGGTACGCCATGGTGTTGACGGACTCCGTCAGGTCCTTCCACGAACCCGACATGCCGCGCACCTGCGCCTGACCGCCCAGCTTGCCTTCGGTCCCCACCTCACTGGCCACCCGCGTGACCTCGTCGGTGAACGTCGAGAGCTGGTCGACCAGGTTGTTGACGGTCCGCCCGACCTTCAGGAACTCCCCGCGCAGCGGCTGCCCCGCAGCCCCCTCCGCGGTCTGCGTCCTGAGCTCCATCCGCGGCGAGAGATCACCCTCGGCGACCGCCGACAGCACCCGCCCGACCTCCGACACCGGCCGGACCAGGTCGTCCACCAGCGCGTTCGAGTTGTCGACCGCCGTCGCCCAGGACCCCTCACAGGCGCCCGTCTCCAGACGCTCCGTGAGCTTCCCCTCACGCCCCACCATCCGCCGCACCCGCGACAGCTCACCCGTCAGGTGCAGATTGCGGTCCGCGACCTCGTTGAACACGGCCGCGATCTCCGACATCACGCCGTCCCCGGACACCGTGAGCCGCTTGCGGAAATTGCCCTCCCGCATGGACACCAGGGCGCCCAGCAGCCGGTTCAGGGCCGCCGTGTCCACAGCGGTCGTCCCGCCACGCGGAGTGCGTGGCCTGCTCAGAGACTGTCCGCCTTTCGCGCGCGCCTTAGTGCCCCGCGTCGCTGCGCCAGACTCCACTTGTCCCTCCCGCAGGACTCGACCGTTACCGCTGTGCCTGGGTGCCACTGCTCGCCGTACCTATACGCCACCCCGGATTCCGCCCGATGAAACCAGGCGGACCCGCGGGGCTGCTGCCCCCTGTACTCAGAAGACACCCGGTCTGCCCGGACCTTCACAAGAAGCTTGCCCAGTGTTTCACCCTTGCCGAACCAGGCCATAACAGTTCGGCAGCTTCGCACATCGTCCGCACACCCTCGGGCGACAACACTGGTGACCGGCATCCGTAGGGGCCCGGAAGGTAAGTAACCTTGCATGCGGCTGTCCAGCCACGCCGGTCCGACCGGCCTGGGCGGTGGCACGAGCACGAGCGGGCATCGGAGGGGCGGCCGCACACATGACCACCGGACTGATCCCGGGGGGACAGACCCCGGACCCCCGGACTCCGGGCACGCGCCCGCCCCACCAGCGGGGCGACCTGGCCGGCCGGGGAGCCCTGCACGTCGACGACCGGCCGAGGAGTTCAGTGATCACCGCGCGCGCGGGTGCCAGCTTCGAGCCCGTCGGACGATCGGTAGCGACCGCCCGCTCCTTCGTCCGCGACACCCTCCAGGGCTGGGGATTCGCCGACATCATCGACGACGCCGTCGTCCTCACGAGCGAACTGGTGACCAACGCGGTCGTCCACGCCGGCACCCACGCCGACGTCCTGTGCCTGCGCAGCGCCGACGGGGTCCGCATCGAGGTGTCCGACCGGTATCCCGAACGGGAGATCCCCCTCCAGGGCTCCCTCGCCACCATGGGCAGCCCGGACCGCGAAGGCGGCCGCGGCCTCCAGCTCTGCGCGGCCATCGCGGGCCGCTGGGGCGTCGAGTACACCCCCACCCACAAACAGGTCTGGTTCCAGCTCGACCTCCCCGACCGCCCGGTGGGCACCCGCACCGCGGGCCCGTCCCTCCCGGCCGACCTCCTCCCGCTCGCCGACAGCCGCGTCCGCGTGGCCGTCGTCCAGATCGACCGCACGGGCGCCATCTCGGCCTGGAACGAGGACGCCGAGGAGCTCTTCGGCTACGCGGCCGACCAGGTCACCGGCAAACCCCTCACGGACCTCGCCGCCTGGCCGCACACCCCCGGCACCAGCACCGGCATCGTCGAGGCCCTTCAGCTCTCCCGCTGGGAGGGCAGCTACGGCATCCGCGGCGCCAACGGCCGCGTCACCCCCGTGTACGCCTCCCACCTGCGCGTACGCGACACCGACGGCGAGCCTTCCACCGTCTGCCTGCTCGTGCGCGACCACGAACGCGCGGTCCTCCAGACCCCCGCGCGCGTACCGGCCGCCGAGCCCGGCTCCCCCTCCGACGGGCCGAACACCGACCCCTTCGAGGTGTTCATCGGCTCCCCGGCCCCGGACGACCTCGACGGCCTGCTGCAACGCACGGTCGAGCGCGCCCGCGACATGCTGGACGGCGACTCCGCCTTCCTCCTCCTGGCGACCGACGACGAGACGGAGCTGGAGGTCCGCGCCTCCACCGGCCTGCCCTCCGCCCGCCAGCGCTTCGCACGCGTGCCCGTCGAAGCGGGCCCGGGCCGCTACGGCTCGGCCCGCATGCCGGCCGTCCACGAGGACCTCCTGGCCGTCCCCGGGGCCGTGCCCCTGCTGAACGGCACGGGCATGCGCTCCGTCGTCACCGTCCCGCTGAAGGTCGAGGGCCGCCTCACCGGCTCCCTCGGCGTCGCCGCGGAGGCTTCGGGCCGCTACTCCAACGAAGAGGCCCTGCGCCTTCAGTTCGCGGCCGACCGCATCGCGCTGGCCGTGGAGTCGGCCCGCCTCGGCGAGCTGGAGCGCCTGCGCAGGGGCTCGCTCAGCTTCCTCGTCGAGGCCTCCGACCTGCTCGCCGGAACTCTGGACCGCGACCAGACACTGGCCCTGATGGCCCAGATGACCGTGCCCACCCTGGCCACGTGGTGCGCCGTCTACACCATCGCCGACCAGGCCTCCGACCCATACCTCTCCTACGTCCTGCACGAGGACGAGGAACTCATCGACGGCATCAAGTCGTTGCTCTCGAAGATCTCACCGCCGGACCCGGTCCCCACCCCCGGCGCCCGGGTCTGGACGGCCCCGGCGGCCGCCGCGCACGACGCCGCCCTGCGCAGCTCCATGCGCAGCCTCGGCCTCACCGGCGGCCCGACCCACCAGGTCTCCTCGGGCATCGGCCCCACCCTCGCCACCGCGTCGGCCGTGGGCGGCGAGACGGTCGTCCTCCCCCTCGTCGCCCGCAACCGCGTCATCGGCATGCTGACCCTCGGCAAGCCCACCGACGAACACTTCCGCCAGGAGATCCTGGAACTGGCCGAGGACCTGAGCCGCCGGGCGGCCCTGGCCCTCGACAACGCCCGTCTGTACTCCGAGCGCACGGCCATCAGCCAGGCCCTCCAGCGCAGCCTCCTCCCCCCGGAGACCCCCGACATCGACGGCGTCGAGGTCGAGGTCATCTACCGCGCGGCGGGCGAGGGCAACGAGGTCGGCGGCGACTTCTACGACGTCTTCCCCATCAGCGAGGGTGTCTACGGCTTCGCCATCGGCGACGTGTGCGGCACCGGCCCCAACGCGGCGGCGGTGACGGGCCTGGCCCGGCACGCCCTGCGCCTGCTGGCCCGCGAGGGCCTCAGCGGCCCGGCGGTCCTGGAACGCCTCAACTCGGCGATCCTCGACGAGGGCGCCCGCAGCCGCTTCCTGACCCTCCTCTACGGCGAGATGCGCCCCCGGGAGGACGGCAGCGCCGAGCTGAAGGTGGTCTGCGCCGGACACCCGCTGCCGCTGCGCCTGCGCCAGGACGGCACGGTCGAGGCGGCCGCCGAACCCCAGCCGCTCCTGGGCGTCATGGAGGACCTGGAGCTCTACGAGGAGACGGTCACCCTGGACCCGGGCGACGTCCTGCTCTGCGTCACGGACGGCGTCACCGAGCGCCGTGAGGGCACCCGCATGCTGGGCGACGACGGTCTCGCCGACGTCCTCACCACGTGTACGGGTCTCACGGCCGGCGCGGTCGCCGCGCGCATCATGCGTGCGGTGGAACGCTTCGCCTCGGACGCCCCTTCGGACGACATGGCGATCCTGGCGATGCGCGTGGCGTGAGGTGCGAGGCAAAAGGGCATGAAGAAAGCCCCCGCCCGGAAAGGGCGGGGGCTTTCTTTTGTGGAGCCCCCTAACGGAATCGAACCGTTGACCTTCTCCTTACCATGGAGACGCTCTGCCGACTGAGCTAAGGGGGCCAGTCACTTTTCGAGGTTTCCCTCGCGGCAACGGAATAGATCATACCCCGAACAGGCCGGTGTTCCCAAACCCGTTCAGAAGGCCGGCTGGAGCAGTCCGCCGAGCGCGTTGCAGGCGGACACGATCCGCTGCATGTCCCGCTTGGTCAACGACGCGTCCACCGGCAGAGCGAGCGTCTCGTCGGCGGCCAGCTCGGTCTCCGGAAGCGCCACGCACCGCCGGAACTCGGGCAGCCGGTGCAGGGGCGTCTTCACCGGCACCCGGCATTCGACTCCCTTGGCCCGCAGGGCCCGTGCGAAGGCGTCCCGGTCGGGCCGGCCGTTCCCGGGCACCCGCACGACGTACTGCTGATACGTGTGTCCGTCGCCGCCGTCCGGCATCCGCACTCCCCGCAACCGCCCGTCCAGGTAGGCCGCCCGTTCCCGACGCCGCGCGATCTCTTCGTACGGCGCCTCGGACTCCCCGTGCTCCAGGACCAGCAGTGCGTGCCGCCGCCCCCTCTCGTGCAACCGGCGCACGTCCGCCGGCCGGCCGAAGCGATGCACCACAACGACGCCCGCGGTACGGGCAGTTACGACCGCCTCGACCGTGTCCGGAGTCAGGCAGTACGTCACCGGATCCACGTCGGCGAACACCGGCGAAGCGCCCACCAGGGTGACCGCCCCCGCAACTTCCGCATTCCCGAAGGCCGGTACGACGACCTCGTCACCGACTCCGATGCCGGCGGCCCTGAGCATTGCAGCAGTACCCATGCCGTGGATGCTGAGGTCGGAACATGAACGTCAAGTGGCCGAAAACAAAAAAGGGTTGGTCCCTGAACCGAAGTTCAGAGACCAACCCTTTGAATGATTGTTCGGCGGTGTCCTACTCTCCCACAGGGTCCCCCCTGCAGTACCATCGGCGCTGTAAGGCTTAGCTTCCGGGTTCGGAATGTAACCGGGCGTTTCCCTCACGCTATGACCACCGAAACACTATGAAACTGTCCAGCCGCACCATGTGTGGCACATGGGGCTGTTCGTGGTTTCAGAACCAACACAGTGGACGCGAGCAACTGAGGACAAGCCCTCGGCCTATTAGTACCGGTCAGCTTCACCCATTACTGGGCTTCCACATCCGGCCTATCAACCCAGTCGTCTACTGGGAGCCTTAACCCCTCAAAGGGGGTGGGAATACTCATCTCGAAGCAGGCTTCCCGCTTAGATGCTTTCAGCGGTTATCCCTCCCGAACGTAGCCAACCAGCCATGCCCTTGGCAGAACAACTGGCACACCAGAGGTTCGTCCGTCCCGGTCCTCTCGTACTAGGGACAGCCCTTCTCAATATTCCTGCGCGCGCAGCGGATAGGGACCGAACTGTCTCACGACGTTCTAAACCCAGCTCGCGTACCGCTTTAATGGGCGAACAGCCCAACCCTTGGGACCGACTCCAGCCCCAGGATGCGACGAGCCGACATCGAGGTGCCAAACCATCCCGTCGATATGGACTCTTGGGGAAGATCAGCCTGTTATCCCCGGGGTACCTTTTATCCGTTGAGCGACGGCGCTTCCACAAGCCACCGCCGGATCACTAGTCCCGACTTTCGTCCCTGCTCGACCCGTCGGTCTCACAGTCAAGCTCCCTTGTGCACTTACACTCAACACCTGATTGCCAACCAGGCTGAGGGAACCTTTGGGCGCCTCCGTTACTCTTTAGGAGGCAACCGCCCCAGTTAAACTACCCATCAGACACTGTCCCTGATCCGGATCACGGACCCAGGTTAGACATCCAGCACGACCAGAGTGGTATTTCAACGACGACTCCACAACCACTGGCGTGGCCGCTTCAAAGTCTCCCACCTATCCTACACAAGCCGAACCGAACACCAATATCAAACTGTAGTAAAGGTCCCGGGGTCTTTCCGTCCTGCTGCGCGAAACGAGCATCTTTACTCGTAGTGCAATTTCACCGGGCCTATGGTTGAGACAGTCGAGAAGTCGTTACGCCATTCGTGCAGGTCGGAACTTACCCGACAAGGAATTTCGCTACCTTAGGATGGTTATAGTTACCACCGCCGTTTACTGGCGCTTAAGTTCTCAGCTTCGCCACACCGAAATGTGACTAACCGGTCCCCTTAACGTTCCAGCACCGGGCAGGCGTCAGTCCGTATACATCGCCTTACGGCTTCGCACGGACCTGTGTTTTTAGTAAACAGTCGCTTCTCGCTGGTCTCTGCGGCCACCCCCAGCTCATGGAGTAAATCCAATCACCAGTGATGGCCCCCCTTCTCCCGAAGTTACGGGGGCATTTTGCCGAGTTCCTTAACCATAGTTCACCCGAACGCCTCGGTATTCTCTACCTGACCACCTGAGTCGGTTTAGGGTACGGGCCGCCATGAAACTCGCTAGAGGCTTTTCTCGACAGCATAGGATCATCCACTTCGCCACAATCGGCTCGGCATCAGGTCTCAGACTGTATGGCGTGCGGATTTGCCTACACACCGTCCTACACCCTTACCCCGGGACAACCACCGCCCGGGATGGACTACCTTCCTGCGTCACCCCATCACTCACCTACTGCAAGTCTGGTTCGTCGGCTCCACCACTTTCCTTTCCCCGAAGGGTCCGGAACGGCTTCACGGACTTAGCATCGCCTGGTTCGATGTTTGACGCTTCACAGCGGGTACCGGAATATCAACCGGTTATCCATCGACTACGCCTGTCGGCCTCGCCTTAGGTCCCGACTTACCCTGGGCAGATCAGCTTGACCCAGGAACCCTTAGTCAATCGGCGCACACGTTTCTCACGTGTGTATCGCTACTCATGCCTGCATTCTCACTCGTGAACCGTCCACAACTACCTTCCGGTGCTGCTTCACCCGGCACACGACGCTCCCCTACCCATCACAGCCGCCGTTGGGCGTATTGCTGCAATGACACGACTTCGGCGGTACGCTTGAGCCCCGCTACATTGTCGGCGCGGAATCACTAGACCAGTGAGCTATTACGCACTCTTTCAAGGGTGGCTGCTTCTAAGCCAACCTCCTGGTTGTCTCTGCGACTCCACATCCTTTCCCACTTAGCGTACGCTTAGGGGCCTTAGTCGATGCTCTGGGCTGTTTCCCTCTCGACCATGGAGCTTATCCCCCACAGTCTCACTGCCGCGCTCTCACTTACCGGCATTCGGAGTTTGGCTAAGGTCAGTAACCCGGTAGGGCCCATCGCCTATCCAGTGCTCTACCTCCGGCAAGAAACACACGACGCTGCACCTAAATGCATTTCGGGGAGAACCAGCTATCACGGAGTTTGATTGGCCTTTCACCCCTAACCACAGGTCATCCCCCAGGTTTTCAACCCTGGTGGGTTCGGTCCTCCACGAAGTCTTACCTCCGCTTCAACCTGCCCATGGCTAGATCACTCCGCTTCGGGTCTTGAGCGTGCTACTGAATCGCCCTGTTCGGACTCGCTTTCGCTACGGCTACCCCACCCGGGTTAACCTCGCAACACACCGCAAACTCGCAGGCTCATTCTTCAAAAGGCACGCAGTCACGAGACACCAAGCAAGCTTGATGTCCGACGCTCCCACGGCTTGTAGGCACACGGTTTCAGGTACTATTTCACTCCGCTCCCGCGGTACTTTTCACCATTCCCTCACGGTACTATCCGCTATCGGTCACCAGGGAATATTTAGGCTTAGCGGGTGGTCCCGCCAGATTCACACGGGATTTCTCGGGCCCCGTGCTACTTGGGTGTCTCTCAAACGAGCCGCTGACGTTTCGACTACGGGGGTCTTACCCTCTACGCCGGACCTTTCGCATGTCCTTCGTCTACATCAACGGTTTCTGACTCGTCTCACAGCCGGCAGACTGTGAAAGAGAGATCCCACAACCCCGTACACGCAACCCCTGCCGGGTCTCACACGTATACGGTTTGGCCTCATCCGGTTTCGCTCGCCACTACTCCCGGAATCACGGTTGTTTTCTCTTCCTGCGGGTACTGAGATGTTTCACTTCCCCGCGTTCCCTCCACACTGCCTATGTGTTCAGCAGCGGGTGACAGCCCATGACGACTGCCGGGTTTCCCCATTCGGAAACCCCCGGATCAAAGCCTGGTTGACGACTCCCCGGGGACTATCGTGGCCTCCCACGTCCTTCATCGGTTCCTGGTGCCAAGGCATCCACCGTGCGCCCTTAAAAACTTGGCCACAGATGCTCGCGTCCACTGTGCAGTTCTCAAACAACGACCAGCCACCCATCACCCCGAACCCTTACGGTCCGAGTGCACTGGGGCCGGCATCAGAAGGACGACCTCACGGCCGCACCCTCAGATACCCAACAGCGTGCCCGGCACCCTTGCCGCTTCCCTCATTCGTTCCACGCCCCGAAGAGCAGTACTGGAAGGAGAAGACAGTCAAGAGTGCCGAATAATCAACGTTCCACCCATGAGCAACCAGCATCGAACATTCGCCGATGTACTGGCCTCTGGACAACCTTGCGGCTGCCTAGAAGTGCTCCTTAGAAAGGAGGTGATCCAGCCGCACCTTCCGGTACGGCTACCTTGTTACGACTTCGTCCCAATCGCCAGTCCCACCTTCGACAGCTCCCTCCCACAAGGGGTTGGGCCACCGGCTTCGGGTGTTACCGACTTTCGTGACGTGACGGGCGGTGTGTACAAGGCCCGGGAACGTATTCACCGCAGCAATGCTGATCTGCGATTACTAGCAACTCCGACTTCATGGGGTCGAGTTGCAGACCCCAATCCGAACTGAGACCGGCTTTTTGAGATTCGCTCCACCTCACGGTTTCGCAGCTCTTTGTACCGGCCATTGTAGCACGTGTGCAGCCCAAGACATAAGGGGCATGATGACTTGACGTCGTCCCCACCTTCCTCCGAGTTGACCCCGGCAGTCTCCTGTGAGTCCCCATCACCCCGAAGGGCATGCTGGCAACACAGAACAAGGGTTGCGCTCGTTGCGGGACTTAACCCAACATCTCACGACACGAGCTGACGACAGCCATGCACCACCTGTACACCGACCACAAGGGGGGCACTATCTCTAATGCTTTCCGGTGTATGTCAAGCCTTGGTAAGGTTCTTCGCGTTGCGTCGAATTAAGCCACATGCTCCGCTGCTTGTGCGGGCCCCCGTCAATTCCTTTGAGTTTTAGCCTTGCGGCCGTACTCCCCAGGCGGGGAACTTAATGCGTTAGCTGCGGCACCGACGACGTGGAATGTCGCCAACACCTAGTTCCCACCGTTTACGGCGTGGACTACCAGGGTATCTAATCCTGTTCGCTCCCCACGCTTTCGCTCCTCAGCGTCAGTAATGGCCCAGAGATCCGCCTTCGCCACCGGTGTTCCTCCTGATATCTGCGCATTTCACCGCTACACCAGGAATTCCGATCTCCCCTACCACACTCTAGTCTGCCCGTATCGAATGCAGACCCGGGGTTAAGCCCCGGGCTTTCACATCCGACGCGACAGACCGCCTACGAGCTCTTTACGCCCAATAATTCCGGACAACGCTTGCGCCCTACGTATTACCGCGGCTGCTGGCACGTAGTTAGCCGGCGCTTCTTCTGCAGGTACCGTCACTTTCGCTTCTTCCCTGCTGAAAGAGGTTTACAACCCGAAGGCCGTCATCCCTCACGCGGCGTCGCTGCATCAGGCTTTCGCCCATTGTGCAATATTCCCCACTGCTGCCTCCCGTAGGAGTCTGGGCCGTGTCTCAGTCCCAGTGTGGCCGGTCGCCCTCTCAGGCCGGCTACCCGTCGTCGCCTTGGTGAGCCATTACCTCACCAACAAGCTGATAGGCCGCGGGCTCATCCTTCACCGCCGGAGCTTTCGACCCCCACCCATGCGAGTGGAAGTGATATCCGGTATTAGACCCCGTTTCCAGGGCTTGTCCCAGAGTGAAGGGCAGATTGCCCACGTGTTACTCACCCGTTCGCCACTAATCCCCACCGAAGTGGTTCATCGTTCGACTTGCATGTGTTAAGCACGCCGCCAGCGTTCGTCCTGAGCCAGGATCAAACTCTCCGTGAATGTTTACCGGTAATCCGGTGCACACACACGAGAGCGGAACAGCCAGGCGGAATGAGCCCGGCCGTTCACAGCGTCCTCGCTGTGTTTATTTCAAAGGAACCTCATCCTCGGCTATCACTGCCGGGGACGGGGTATCAACATATCTGGCGTTGATTTTTGGCACGCTGTTGAGTTCTCAAGGAACGGACGCTTCCTTTGTACTCACCCGAACTTCTTCGGGCTTTCCTCCGGGCGCTTCCCTTCGGTCTTGCGTTTCCGACTCTATCAGATCTTTTCTCGACCCGATTTCCTCGGTGCTTTCCAGGTTCCCGCTTTTGTTTCGCGGTTTCCTTTCCGGCGGTTCCGACTTTATCAGAAGTTCTGAGTCGGTTTTCCCGGCCCCTCCCGGGTCGGTCCCGACGCACGAGGCGTCCGGCCTTCCCGCTCAGGCGGAGCCGTAAACGTACTGGAGCGGGGCTCCCCGATGCAAATCGGGGAGCCCCGCTCCAGGTTCACGCGTACGCGGGAACGTGCGTGCCTCAGACCTCCACCACGACCGGGAGGATCATCGGCCTGCGGCGATAGGTGTCGGAGACCCACTTGCCCAGCGTGCGGCGGATGAGCTGCTGGAGCTGGTGCGGCTCGACGACGCCGTCCTGTGCCGAGCGTTCCAGGACCTCGGCGATCTTCGGGGTGACCGCGGAGAAGGCCGAGTCCTCGATGCCCGAGCCGCGGGCCTGGATGTGCGGACCACCGGTGATCTTGCCGGTCGAGGAGTCCACGACGACGAAGACCGAGATGATGCCTTCGTCGCCCAGGATCTTCCGGTCCTTGAGGGCCGGCTCGCCGACGTCCCCGACCGAGAGGCCGTCGACGTAGACGTATCCCGCCTGGACCTTGCCCGAGATCTTCGCCTTGCCCTCGACGAGGTCGACGACCACGCCGTCCTCGGCGATCACGATGCGGTCGTGCGGGACACCCGTCGAGGCGCCCAGCTCGGCGTTGGCCCGGAGGTGGCGCCATTCGCCGTGCACCGGCATCAGGTTCTTCGGGCGGCAGATGTTGTAGAAGTACAGGAGCTCGCCCGCGGACGCGTGGCCCGAGACGTGCACCTTGGCGTTGCCCTTGTGGACGACGTGCGCGCCCCAGCGGGTCAGGCCGTTGATCACGCGGTACACCGCGTTCTCGTTGCCGGGGATGAGCGACGACGCCAGGATCACCGTGTCGCCGTGGACGATACGGATCTGGTGGTCGCGGTTGGCCATCCGGGACAGGGCCGCCATGGGCTCGCCCTGGGAACCCGTACAGACCAGGACCACCTCGTGGTCCGGCAGGTCGTCCAGCGTCTTGACGTCCACGACCAGGCCCGGCGGGACCTTGAGGTAGCCCAGATCCCGGGCGATGCCCATGTTGCGGACCATCGAGCGGCCCACGAAGGCGACCCGGCGCCCGTACTCGTGCGCGGTGTCGAGGATCTGCTGGATGCGGTGGATGTGGCTCGCGAAACTCGCCACGATGATCCGCTTGCGGGCGTTGGCGAAGACGTTGCGCAGGACGTTGGTGATGTCCCGCTCGGGCGCCACGAAACCGGGCACCTCGGCGTTCGTGGAGTCGGAGAGGAGGAGGTCGATGCCCTCCTCGCTCAGCCGGGCGAACGCGTGCAGGTCCGTGAGCCGGCCGTCCAGCGGGAGCTGGTCCATCTTGAAGTCGCCCGTGTGGACGACCATGCCCGCGGGGGTGCGGATGGCCACGGCGAGGGCGTCCGGGATGGAGTGGTTGACGGCGATGAACTCGCAGTCGAAGGGACCGATGCGCTCACGGTGTCCCTCCGCCACCTCGAGGGTGTACGGGCGGATCCGGTGCTCCTGGAGCTTGGCCTCGATGAACGCGAGGGTGAGCTTGGAGCCGATCAGCGGGATGTCCGGCTTCTCGCGCAGGAGGTAGGGGACGGCGCCGATGTGGTCCTCGTGACCGTGGGTGAGGACGATGCCCTCGATGTCGTCGAGGCGGTTCCGGATGGACGTGAAGTCCGGCAGGATCAGGTCGATGCCGGGCTGCTCCTCCTCCGGGAAGAGCACGCCGCAGTCGACGATCAGCAGGCGGCCGCCGTACTCGAAGACGGTCATGTTCCGGCCGATTTCGCCGAGACCGCCGAGCGGGGTGACCCTGAGGCCGCCCGCCGGGAGCGGCGGCGGCGGGGCGAGTTCGGGATGCGGATGACTCAAAAGACTCTCCTCAACCACGCACGCCACGTACCGGTGGGCACGTGGCGCGCATGACGTTCGTGCAGTAGCAGTTGTCGTTGTCGGATGCGGGCACCGGTGGCCCGCTATTCAGTTGTGAAGTCTGTTGTCAGAGCTGTACCCCGCCCGCGGCAAGATCGATCTTGAGCTGATCGGTCTCTTCGGGCGAGCACTCGACCATGGGCGACCGCAGCGGGCCGGCGGGCAGCCCCAGCAGGGCGAGGGCGGCCTTCGTCGTCATGACGCCCTGGGTGCGGAACATCCCCGTGTAGACGGGAAGCAGCTTCTGGTGGATCTCGGTCGCCTTCTGCACGTCCCCCGCGGTGAACGCATCGACGAGCGCGCGCAGGTCGGGCGTGACGAGGTGGCCCACGACCGAGACGAAGCCGACCGCGCCCACGGAGAGCAGCGGCAGGTTCAGCATGTCGTCGCCGGAGTACCAGGCCAGCCCGGAGCGCGCGATGGCCCAGCTCGCGCGGCCCAGGTCGCCCTTGGCGTCCTTGTTGGCGACGATCCTCGGGTGCGCGGCGAGGCGGACCAGCGTCTCGGTGCTGATCGGGACGCCGCTGCGGCCGGGGATGTCGTAGAGCATGACCGGCAGGCCGGCGGCGTCCGCGACCGTGGTGAAGTGCCGGTACAGGCCCTCCTGAGGGGGCTTGTTGTAGTACGGGGTGACGACCAGCAGGCCGTGCGCGCCCGCCTTCTCCGCCGCCCGGGCGAGCTCCACGCTGTGGTGGGTGTCGTTGGTGCCGACGCCGGCGACGACGTGGGCACGGTCGCCCACGGCTTCCAGGACGGCTCGTACCAGGTCCGATTTCTCCGCGTCACTGGTGGTCGGGGACTCACCGGTGGTGCCGTTGACGATCAGGCCGTCGTTGCCTGCGTCCACCAGGTGGGTGGCGAGCCGCTGTGCGCCGTCGAGGTCGAGTGCGCCGTCCGCCGTGAAGGGCGTGACCATGGCGGTGAGGACCCGCCCGAAGGGGGTCTGCGGAGTGGAGGTCGGAGCCATGGGTAACACGCTACTCGTTGCTCACCGTGGGGTCTGCCCTCGGGGGGTGCGAAAAGTCATGACAAAGATGGAACCCGGCACTGCCTGCTCGGGGGTTCAAGCAGTGCCGGGTCCGTTTGATCAGGCTAGATGAACTTCTCTAAATGCCGCAATACGGACACTTCGCTCGGATGATCCGTACATACGTCTCCGTAGCCCGTCCCCGTCGCCGGGGGCCGGCCGGGCGTGTCAGGGGGCGACGCGGCCGTTGGCGTTGAAGGCCGCGTAGGTGAGGGGCATGAGGGCGGCCCACTCGGCCTCCATCTTCTCGCCCACCATCTCGATCTCCCGCTGCGGGAAGGACGGGACCTTCGCCAGTTCGTGCTGGGTGCGCAGGCCGAGGAAGTGCATCAGCGAGCGGGCGTTGCAGGTGGCGTACATCGAGGAGAAGAGACCGACGGGGAGGACCGCGCGGGCGACCTCACGGGCCACACCGGCGGCGAGCATCTCCTGATAGGCCTCGTAGGCCTGGAGGTAGGACTGCTCCATGGTGTGGTTGACGAGCTTCTGCTGCTCCGGCGTGCCCTCGACGAAGACGTACTTGCCGGGACGGCCCTGCTGGACGAGCTTGCGGGACTCCCCCGGGACGTAGAAGACCGGCTGGAGCTCCCGGTAGCGGCCGGACTCCTCGTTGTACGACCAGCCCACCCGGTGCCGCATGAACTCGCGGAACACGAAGATCGGGGCGCTGATGAAGAAGGTCATCGAGTTGTGCTCGAAGGGGCTGCCGTGGCGGTCCCGCATCAGGTAGTTGATCAGGCCCTTCGAGCGCTCCGGGTCCTTGCCCAGCTCGTCGAGGGACTGCTCGCCGACGGTCGAGACGCGGGCGGCGAACAGCACGTCCGCGTCGGAGGCGGTGTGCTTGACCAGTTCGACGGTGACATCGCTGCGGAAGCCGGGCTGGAGGTCGTCGGCGGGGCTGTCGGTCACTGTGCGGGGGTCCTTCCGTCGCGTCTTCGGAGCGGCGCCAACTCTACGGGGGCCGCCGGGCGGCCTCACGCACGGGCGTGCCGCGCGATTCGTGCGGGACGTCTGCCGATATGAGGCACGTTTTCGGGCACCCGCTCGTCTGTATCAGTGAAGCGCCACCGAAGAAGCGCCCGATCAGAGTTCCCCAGGAAGAAGGACCCCCATGTTCCGCCGGCGCGAGCCCGTCCCCTTCGCCTTTCTCGCCGAGGCCGAGAGATTCCGCAGCAACGTCGCTCCCCCGCCCCGGCAGCGGTCCTCCGCGGGGCAGATAGCCGGGCGCTGGCTGCTGGGGCTCACCATCGTGGCCGCGCTGGTGGGCTCCGTGGTCGTCGGGATGCCGGCGCTGAGCCTCGACCACTCCGCACAGGCCCAGCAGTCGCGGGCGTCCCAGGGGCGCTGACGCCATCCGGACCCCCGATGGTGGTGAGCCGGGACACAGACGGATAGCCTCACCGGGCACAGCCCACGCATGGACGAGTGAGGACCAGCCGTGCCCCTGCCCTTCCTGACGGCCGACCGCGCATTCGAGGCGGCGGACGACGTCGCGTTGCCCTTCGAGGACCGTGAGCGCTGGCGGCGCCCGTACCGGCCCGGCCCCTGGCGGGTCGGGGCGGCGGCGCTGACCCTGCTGCTCGCCTCGTTCGTGCTGTTCGCCGCCGTCATCATCGGACTGACCGGTTCGGTGTCCGAGGCCGGTACGGTCTTCGGTCTGTCCCTGGTCGTGATCGCGAGCGCCCTGCGGCTGCTGCGTGTGGGGGTGTGGGTGAGCGACCGCGGGCTGCGGCACGTGAGCTTCCTCGTCACCCGCACGCTTCCCTGGGAGCGGGTCGTGGCCGTGCGGACCGTGCAGCAGCCGGTGCGCTGGCTCGGGCTGCCGCGGACGGTCCAGGGGCAGGCCCTGACGATCGTGCGGCGGGACCGGCCCGAGGAGGCCACGGCGCTGCTGACGACGCACGGGGCGGACTTCCTGGCGCGTCCCACGGCGTTCGACCGGGCGGCGGACGCCGTCGAGGCCTGGGCCGCGGAGAACCGGCGCGGCTGATCCGTCACGCGCCCTCGGACTGCCGGGACGACGCGACGAAGGGGCCGGCCCGCGGCAGTGCGGGCCGGCCCCTTCGGCATACGGCTCAGGCGGCCTCGGCCGGTTTGCCGTCGTGCAGTCTGATCGCCCGTTGCATGGCCTTGCGGGCGCGGGGCGTGTCGCGGGCGTCGTGGTAGGCGACGGCGAGGCGGAACCAGGTGCGCCAGTCGTCGGGGGCCGCCTCCGTCTCGGTCCTGCGCCGGGCGAAGACCTCGTCGGCGGAGTCACGGTCGACGCGGCCGCCCGCGGTGCGCTTCAGTTCGTCGACGGGCAGCCCGCCCTCGGCGTCGAGTTCCGCGGCGAGGGCGTTGGCCCGCCGGACGAACTGGGTGTTCTTCCACAGGAACCAGACGCCGATGACCGGCAGGATCAGCACCGCCACCCCGAAGGTGACGGTCAGCAGGGTGCCGGTCTGGATGAGCATGACGCCGCGGCTGCCGACCAGGACGAAGTAGAAGACCAGGACGGCGGCCGTGACGGCGTAGGAGAGCTTGGCGCGCATGTCGGGCTCAGTTCCGGCCGAGGTCCAGGAAGTGTTCCAGGCCGAAGGTGAGGCCCGGCGTCGACACCACCCGGCGGGCGCCCAGCAGGATGCCCGGCATGAAGCTGCTGTGGTGGAGCGAGTCGTGGCGGACCGTGAGGGTCTCGCCCTCGCCGCCGAGCAGCACCTCCTGGTGGGCCAGCAGCCCGCGCAGCCGGACGGCGTGGACCGGGATCCCGTCGACGTTCGCGCCGCGCGCGCCGTCGAGGCCGGTCTCCGTGGCGTCCGGCGCCGGGGCCGTGCCCGCCGCGCGACGGGCTTCGGCGATGAGCTGGGCGGTGCGCGTGGCGGTGCCGGAGGGGGCGTCCACCTTGTTGGGGTGGTGGAGCTCGACGACCTCGACGGACTCGAAGTACGGCGCGGCGATCTGCGCGAACTTCATGGTGAGGACGGCGCCGATGGAGAAGTTCGGCGCGATGAGCACGCCCGTCCCCGGGGAGGCGGCCAGCAGGTCCCCGAGCCGCGCGAGGCGCTCGTCGGTCCAGCCCGTCGTGCCGACGACGGCGTGGATCCCGTTGCGCACGCAGTAGTCGAGGTTGTCCATCACCGAGGCGGGCGTGGTCAGTTCGACCACGACCTGGGCGCCGCTCCCGGTCAGCGTCCCGAGGTCGTCGCCGCGGCCGAGGGCGGCCACCAGCTCCATGTCCTCGGCGGCCTCGACCGCCCGTACCGCCTCGGAGCCGATCCGGCCCTTGGCGCCGAGGACCGCCACGCGCAGCTTGCTCATCTCTTGTGCTTCCTTACCGAAGTTGCCGAAGGACTGCCGAAGGGGTCAGGCGACCGCGTCGTGCAGCCGGGAGGCCTGCTTGTCCTTGAGCGGGCCGATGACCGACAGCGACGGGCGCCGTCCCAGGATGTCGCGGGCGACGGAGCGGACCTCGTCCGGGGTCACCGCGGCTATCCGGGTCAGCATGTCGTCGACCGACATCTGCTCGCCCCAGCACAGTTCGCTCTTGCCGATGCGGTTCATGAGCGCGCCGGTGTCCTCGAGGCCGAGGACCGTGGAGCCCCTCAGCTGGCCGATGGCACGGCCGATCTCCTCGTCGGACAGACCGTGCTCGGCGACCTGGTCGAGTTCGTCGCGGCAGATCTTGAGCACGTCGTGCACCTGGCTCGGGCGGCAGCCCGCGTACACCCCGAAGAGGCCGCAGTCGGCGAAGCCCGAGGTGTACGAGTACACGCTGTAGGCCAGGCCGCGCTTCTCGCGGACCTCCTGGAACAGCCGGGACGACATGCCGCCGCCGAGGGCCGTGTTGAGCACGCCGAGCGCCCAGCGCCGGTCGTCGGTGCGGGCCAGGCCCGGCATGCCGAGGACGACATGGGCCTGTTCCGTCTTGCGGCCGAGCAGCTCGACGCGGCCGGAGGCGCGGATCGTGCGCCGTCCGTCGCGCGGGGCGATGGGTGCGGCGTCCGTGTTCCGGAGCGCGCCCGCCTTCTCGAAGGCCGCGCGGACCTGGCGTACGACCTTGTTGTGGTCGATGTTGCCGGCGGCCGCGACCACGAGGTGGGTCGGGTCGTAGTGCTTCTTGTAGAAGCGGCGGATGCGGTCGGCGGTGAGGGCGTTGACCGTGTCGACGGTGCCCAGGACCGGCCGGCCGAGGGGGTTGTCGCCGAACATGGTCTGCGCGAACAGGTCGTGCACGCAGTCACCGGGGTCGTCCTCGGTCATCGCGATCTCTTCGAGGATCGCGCCGCGCTCGACGTTCACGTCCTCCTCGAGGATGAGGGAGCCCGTGAGCATGTCGCAGACGACGTCGATGGCGAGCGGCAGGTCCGCGTCGAGCACGCGCGCGTAGTAGCACGTGTACTCCTTCGCCGTGAACGCGTTCATCTCGCCGCCGACGGCGTCTATGGCGGACGAGATGTCCAGCGCCGACCTGCGGTGCGTCCCCTTGAAGAGGAGGTGCTCCAGGTAGTGCGTGGCGCCGTTCAGGGAGGGCGTCTCGTCGCGGGAGCCGACGTGCGCCCAGATGCCGAAGGTGGCGGAGCGGACCGACGGGAGGGTCTCGGTGACGATGCGCAGGCCGCCCGGGAGGGTGGTCTTGCGCACGACACCGATGCCCGCCGTGCCCTTGATCAGGGTTTGGGTACGGGCGACGGCCCGCGCCTCCGAAGAGGTGCGGGCCGTCGCCTGCGAGCTGCTCGACGTCACTTGTCGGAGTCGTCCTTCGCGTCCTCGGCGGCTTCCTCGCCCTCGATCACGGGGATCAGGGAGAGCTTGCCGCGGGAGTCGATCTCGGCGATCTCGACCTGGACCTTGGAGCCCACACCGAGCACGTCCTCGACGTTCTCCACGCGCTTGCCGCCGGCGAGCTTGCGGATCTGCGAGATGTGCAGCAGACCGTCCTTGCCCGGGAGCAGCGACACGAACGCACCGAAGGTGGTGGTCTTGACGACCGTACCCAGGTAGCGCTCGCCGACCTCCGGCATGGTCGGGTTGGCGATGCCGTTGATCGTGGCGCGGGCGGCCTCGGCCTGCGAGCCGACCTGGGCACCGATGTAGATGGTGCCGTCGTCCTCGATCGTGATCTCGGCGCCGGTGTCCTCCTGGATCTGGTTGATCATCTTGCCCTTCGGGCCGATGACCTCACCGATCTTGTCCACGGGGATCTTGACCGTGATGATCCGCGGGGCGTTGGGGGACATCTCGTCCGGCGTGTCGATCGCTTCCATCATCACGTCGAGGATGTGGAGGCGGGCGTCGCGGGCCTGCTTGAGGGCCGCGGCCAGGACGGAGGCCGGGATGCCGTCCAGCTTGGTGTCGAGCTGGAGGGCGGTGACGAACTCCTTGGTGCCGGCGACCTTGAAGTCCATGTCGCCGAAGGCGTCCTCCGCACCGAGGATGTCGGTGAGGGCGACGTAGTGCGTCTCGCCGTTGATCTCCTGGGAGATCAGGCCCATGGCGATACCGGCGACGGGGGCCTTCAGCGGCACACCGGCGTTCAGCAGCGACATGGTGGAGGCGCAGACCGAGCCCATGGACGTCGAGCCGTTGGAGCCGAGAGCCTCGGACACCTGACGGATCGCGTAGGGGAACTCCTCGCGCGTCGGCAGGACCGGCACGATGGCGCGCTCGGCGAGAGCGCCGTGGCCGATCTCGCGGCGCTTGGGGGAGCCCACGCGGCCGGTCTCGCCGACGGAGTACGGCGGGAAGTTGTAGTTGTGCATGTAGCGCTTGCGGGTCACCGGGGAGAGGGTGTCCAGCTGCTGCTCCATCCGGAGCATGTTGAGGGTGGTGACGCCCAGGATCTGGGTCTCGCCACGCTCGAACAGCGCCGATCCGTGCACGCGCGGGATGGCCTCGACCTCGGCGGCGAGCGTACGGATGTCCGTGACGCCGCGGCCGTCGATGCGCTTCTTCTCCTTGATCACGCGCTCACGGACCAGCTGCTTGGTGAGCGAGCGGTACGCGGCGGAGATCTCCTTCTCGCGGCCCTCGAACTCCGGCAGGAGCTTCTCGGCGGCGAGCGCCTTGACGCGGTCCAGCTCGGCCTCGCGGTCCTGCTTGCCCGCGATGGTCAGCGCGGAGGCGAGCTCCGGGCGGACGGCGGCGGACAGCGCCTCCAGGATGTCGTCCTGGTAGTCGAGGAAGACGGGGAACTCGCCGGTCGGCTTGGCGGCCTTGGCGGCGAGGTCGGCCTGCGCCTTGCAGAGCACCTTGATGAAGGGCTTCGCGGCGTCCAGACCGGAGGCGACGACCTCCTCGGTCGGCGCCTCGGCGCCGCCCTGGACCAGCTGGATGGTCTTCTCGGTGGCCTCGGCCTCGACCATCATGATCGCGACGTCGCCGTCCTCCAGGACGCGACCGGCGACGACCATGTCGAAGACGGCGTCCTCGAGCTCGGTGTGCGTCGGGAACGCGACCCACTGGCCGTTGATCAGCGCGACGCGGACGCCGCCGATCGGGCCGGAGAAGGGCAGGCCGGCCAGCTGCGTGGACGCGGACGCGGCGTTGATCGCCACGACGTCGTACAGGTGGTCGGGGTTGAGCGCCATGATCGTGGCGACGACCTGGATCTCGTTGCGCAGGCCCTTCTTGAAGGAGGGGCGCAGCGGGCGGTCGATCAGGCGGCAGGTGAGGATGGCGTCCTCGGAGGGACGGCCCTCACGGCGGAAGAAGCTGCCGGGGATCTTGCCGGCGGCGTACATCCGCTCCTCGACGTCCACCGTGAGGGGGAAGAAGTCGAGCTGGTCCTTGGGGTTCTTGGAGGCGGTGGTGGCCGACAGCACCATGGTGTCGTCGTCCAGGTACGCCACGGCGGAGCCGGCGGCCTGCTTGGCCAGGCGGCCCGTCTCGAAGCGGATGGTGCGGGTGCCGAAGGAGCCGTTGTCGATGACGGCCTCGGCGTAGTGGGTCTCGTTCTCCACTAGCATTTTCTCCGTTACTTGTCGTCTTTCGTCCCTCGCTGCCCGTGTGGCAGGGGGACGGTGCGGAGAAGCGCTCCGTTCGGTGCGGGCCGGTCTTCGATCGAAGCACCCGGGGATCTCTTTCCCGGGGGCCACTACCGAGGACCGGCGGCGGCAGGGCGCGCTTCTCCTCGTTCGGGGTGTGTGGTGACGTTTACCCGCAGCGAGTACACGTCATCACACCGTGTCGTACGTATTGCGTTGTGCTACCACACTACAAAGGGTTCCCGACACTCCGCACGTTTCCGCGGGGCGGCAGGGTCGTACGACGGGCCCTGCCCCGGTGCGGGCCGGTTCCTGCCGGCGCCGCTCGTCGCTTGCGCGGGCCGCTCCCGAAGGGGACGGCGCTCGCCGGCGGACGGTGTGTACAGCAAAGGGAGCGGCCCCGATGTTCCGGGAACCGCTCCCCTCACGGCGTCCTACTTGGCGCCCGCCGCACCGCGGCGGATGCCGAGGCGGTCGACCAGCGCACGGAAGCGCTGGATGTCCTTCTTGGCGAGGTACTGCAGCAGGCGGCGACGCTGGCCGACCAGGATCAGCAGACCACGACGGGAGTGGTGGTCGTGCTTGTGCGTCTTGAGGTGCTCGGTCAGGTCCGAGATCCGGCGCGACAGCATGGCGACCTGGACCTCGGGGGAGCCGGTGTCGCCCTCCTTCTGGCCGAACTCCGTGATGAGCTGCTTCTTCGTAGCGGCGTCGAGCGGCACGCGTACTCCTCGTAGTCTTGGTGTGGCCATCGAGTGCCCCCGGTCTTTGTCTCGGGGGAGCTTCCGTTACTCGTATGGCGGGATCCGCTGCGCGCGGCCTCCGGAGCCTTCGGGCGGTGCCCGAGGGTGTTTCCGGGGGTGCGTACACAAACGGCCGAGAGCCAGGGTAGCAGGCCGGCACGCCGGACCTGCCCGGACGGTGCCTGCGCGCGGGGGGCAGTGTACGGGGACGAGGCCGTGCCCGAACCCGAACGGTGAACCTCTGAGCTGGGAGAACGACGGCAAGTAGGCTGACGGGACAGCTCGTTGGCACGGAGGAGAGGGTCGGAGCCGAGATGGCCGATGCCGAGGACAGGGAACTCAGGGCGCGCAAGGAGCGGGAACGGGACGAGCTGTACGCGCTCGACATCTCCGGCGTCGAGTGGCAGTGCGCGCCGGGCACGGAGGAGCACGAGGAGCGCGTCGAGATCGCCCACCTCCCGGAGGGAGCGGTCGCGATGCGGTCGTCGCTCGACCCCGAGACGGTGCTGCGCTACACGGAGGCGGAGTGGCGGGCCTTCGTCCTCGGCGCGCGGGACGGCGAGTTCGACCTGGAGCCGGCCCCCGCCGACGGTGGGGCGGGGGCGTAGACCGGGGCGGGGCTTGAGCGGGGCGCGGGGTACAGCGGGACGGGGTACAGGCGGGGCCCGGGTGGGCGACGGGCCCGGGTGGGCGACGGGCCCGGGTGGGCGACGGGCCCGGTGTCTGAGAGCGGTACCTGAGCGCGGTGGCGAGGGGCGATCGCGAAGGCGGCCCTTCGCGTCGCAGGGCGCGGACCGGTGAGCGACCGGGTCCGCGCCCTGCGGTGTCGTGCCGGGCAGCGGCCCGTGGACCGCCCCTGGACCCTGCGAGTGCTCGCGTCCGGGCTCAGGACGGCCGGGGCTGCCGGGGTCGCCGGGGCTGCCGGGGCGGTCAGGGTGGAGTGTCGGGACGGGCCTGCGGCGGGCCCTGAGTACCGAGGGTGCGGGCGGCGGCCGTCGACGCGGAACGGTCCGGCGACCCGGGGGCCGGCGGCCCGGGGGTCCGGCGACCCGGCGGTCCACGAGGCGGGCCGGGTGTCTCGCCGCGGCGCCTCGGCGAGTACGGGTGGATGGGTGTGGCGGCTCCGCCCATGGACGCCGGAGCCGGGTCCGCCGGACGCCGGTACGGAGGGGGCGGGGCGGCCGACGGGGCGTCTTCTTCCTTTACCTGCGCGGCATTTACGGCGCTATCGGTCTTTTGTCATGCGACCTGGAGGCGTACGCGGTCCTTGCGCGGGGTCCGTGGCGTGGTGGACTGGTGCCGAGGGGCGGGCGGGCCTGCCGTGGCGGGGCGTCCGATGATTAGGCTGGTACGGGGCGCGATGCCGGAAACCGCCGGACGGACGTCGGCGTCTCCCGGGGGAAGGCGGCGTCGGACCACGTCGGACGGCCTCGAACCACTCAGGACGACAGAGCAGATGGTCGCCCCGGCACGGCATGGGGGTGCTCGACCACCACACCAGGAGGAATTGTGAGCAGCGATCGGGACGGGATCCGCGGGGGCTGGGCCACACCCGGCGATGACCAGCCCGACGCCGAGTCCGCCGTCGAGACGCCGGGCGAGTTCACCATCGACTACGCGCCGCCGGCTTGGTACACGCAGAACGCGGGCGGCGGCCAGGGGCCGGTTCCCGGGACGGGCGGGCCGGGAACCCCGGGTGCGCCTGCCGCGCCGCACGCCCCGCCCGGAACGCCGGGAACGCCCGGAGTGCCCCTGCCGGAAGCGCCGTTCGCGCCCGTGGCGCCTCCCGCTCCTCCGGCGATGCCTGCCGCTCCGCCCGCCCATCCCGCTCCGGCGGCGCCCGCCGTGCCTCCGGGCGCGGGTTCCGTCGTCGTGCCGGACCTTCCGGTGGGCAGCGGATTCGAGCCCCAGCCCCAGCCCCAGCAGCATCCCGTCGAGGGCGCCTCGGAGGGCGGTTCCGGCAGCGGGGATCTGGAGAGCCCCGCCACCATGCGCTTCTCGGCGGCTGCGCTCAAGCGGGAGATCGCCGAGCACGCCTCGGCGGCGCAGGCCGCCGACGCCGAGCGGCCCGCCGAGCACGCCCAGCCCGCCGAAGCGGCCGTCCCCGGCGACGCGGAACCGGTCCCCACCCCGGCGCCGGTCGACGCCCCGGGCGTACCGGCCGGAAGCGCCGGAAGCGAAACCCCCGCCGCAGCCGCGGCGCATGAAGAGGAAGCCGCAGCCGCGGTCGACGCGACGGTGAACGACAGCGGCACCGAACCCGGACACCCGGTGGCCCAGCCTTTCGTGCCGCAGCCCCCCGCGGCCGAGCCGGAGGCCGCTGAACACACCGCCGAGGCATCCGCGGACGAGCGGTCGGCAGTTCCCGGCGACGCTGCCGTGACGGACGGCGCGACCGACGCTCCCGACGTCGTCGAGGACGCGGTCCCGCACAGCGACTCCGCCGTGGAGGAGCCCTCGGACGCCGTCCCCACGAGCGCCGCCGGATCCCAGGACGGCGTGACGCAGGACGCCGTCCCGCCCGCCGGCCCGGTCCAGGACGACGTGCCTTCGGACGCCGTTCCCGCCGCGCCGCCGGCCTGGACTCCCCCGCCGACCCCGCAGGCCGAACTGCCTCCGCTGCCGCCGTCGTACCAGCCCGCGGCGCCCGCCCCGGCGGCCCAATGGCCGGCCCAGCCGCAGCCCGTCGACGCGTCGGCGCAGCCGCCCGCCCAGCAGCCTCACGTGCAGCACCAGCAACCGCACGCGCAGCAGCCGGTGCCCCCGCAGGCGGCCCCGCCCGCGCCGGCCGCCTGGAACCCGCCGGTCCCGGAGCCCGCCCCGGTCGCACCGCAGCCGGGCTACGGCTTCCCGCAGCCCCCCGTTCCCGCACCGGCCGCTCAGCAGCCCGCCGCCCCGCAGCCCGGCTACGGCTTCCCGCAGCCCGGTGTCGCTCCGGCGCCCCCTGCCCCCCAGCCCCCCGCCAACGCCCACGCGCCCGGCGGCTACGGCTTCCCCCAGCACGCCGACGCCCCACCCGCCCCCGCGGGTTACGGCTTCCCGCAGCCGAACACCGGCCCGGCGGCAGCCGCCCCCTCCCCCGCCAACCAGCCCCAGCCCCAGCAGACGCCCCCGGCTGCCCAGCCCCAGGCCGACGCCCACGCGCCCGGCGGCTACGGCTTCCCCCAGCACGCCGACGCCCCACCCGCCCCCGCGGGTTACGGCTTTCCGCAGCCCCCGGCCCCGCAGTCGCAGCCGCAGCCGCAGCCGCAGGGCGAACAGCCTCCGGTCGTTCCGGCGCATCCCGGCTTCCCGCAGCCTGGTGTCCCGCAGCAGGCGGACGGGCAGTCCCCGGCGGCGGCCCCCCAGGGCTTCCCGCACGGGGCGCCGCAGGGCTTCCCCGGGCAGTTCCCTCCCGCCGGCGCGCAGCCGCAGGCCGAGCCCCAGCCGCAGGCGCCGCACCCCGCGCAGCCCCAGCCGCCGGAGGCGTACGTCCCGCAGCCCCAGCCGTCGGCGCCGTACGCGCAGCCGGCTCCCGCGCCCGACCCCGCGCAGGGGCCGCCGGTCCAGCAGCCCGTGGATCCCCGGGCCGGGGCCGCCTGGCCGCAGCCGATCCGGCACGATCAGCGGCAGCCGGTCAACCCCGGTGCCGCGCCGCTGGGTTACACCGCCGCCGTGGAGCTGTCGTCCGACAGGCTGCTCAACAACAAGAGGCAGAAGGCGAAGAGCGGCCGGCCGGCGGCCGCCGCCTCCCGCTTCAAGCTCGGCGGCAAGAAGGAGGAGGCCGAGCGGCAGCGCAAGCTCGAGCTGATCCGGACGCCGGTGCTGTCGTGCTACCGGATCGCCGTCATCAGCCTCAAGGGCGGTGTGGGCAAGACGACGACCACCACCGCCCTCGGCTCCACCCTCGCCACCGAGCGCCAGGACAAGATCCTCGCGATCGACGCGAACCCGGACGCCGGTACGCTCGGCCGCCGGGTGCGCCGCGAGACGGGGGCGACGATCCGTGACCTCGTCCAGGCGATCCCGTACCTCAACTCGTACATGGACATCCGGCGGTTCACCTCCCAGGCGCCGTCCGGCCTGGAGATCATCGCCAACGACGTCGACCCGGCCGTGTCCACGACCTTCAACGACGAGGACTACCGCCGGGCGATCGAGGTGCTCGGCAACCAGTACCCGATCATCCTCACCGACTCCGGCACCGGTCTGCTCTACAGCGCCATGCGGGGCGTCCTCGACCTCGCCGATCAGCTGATCATCATCTCCACCCCGTCCGTGGACGGCGCGAGCAGCGCCAGTACGACGCTGGACTGGCTGTCCGCGCACGGGTACGCCGAGCTGGTCTCCCGCTCGCTCACCGTCATCTCCGGTGTGCGCGAGACCGGCAAGATGATCAAGGTGGACGACATCGTGGCGCACTTCGAGACCCGCTGCCGGGGTGTCGTCGTCGTGCCGTTCGACGAGCACCTGGCGGCCGGCGCCGAGGTCGACCTCGACATGATGCGGCCCAAGGTCCGGGAGGCGTACTTCAACCTCACGGCACTGGTCGCGGAGGACTTCATCCGCCACCAGCAGCGCCAGGGACTGTGGACCAGCGACGGCAACCCGCCGCCGGTCGCCGCCCCGCCCATGCCGGGCCAGCAGACGCCCGGCCAGCAGGTACCGGGGCAGCCTTACCCGCCGCAGGCCGGCCAGCCGTACCCGCAGGCGCCCCAGCCGGGGCCCGGTCAGCCGTACGCCCCGGGGCAGCCGTACCCGGCGCAGCCGGGCCAGGCCTACCCGCAGCAGCAGCCGCAGCCGGGGCAGGAGCCGTACGCCCAGCCGCAGCCCCAGCCCCAGCCCCAGCCGGGATATCCCCAGCCCGGTTACGGCTATCCGCAGCACCCCCAGGCGCCGCAGCCCGGGCAGCCTCCGCAGCAGTGACGAATGCCGAAGGGCGGCCGGTGTCCGAGGACACCGGCCGCCCTTCGGCGTTCACGCCATGGACCGTGCGCGGCGGCTACCGCTGCGCCGCCACCAGCTCCTTGCAGCGCCGCACGTCGAGCGCCATCTGCTCCAGCAGCCCCTCCAGCGAGTCGAACTTCGCCTGGCCGCGCACGAAGGCGAGGAAGTCGACGGCGACGTGCAGGCCGTAGAGGTCGAGGCCGACGCGGTCGATGGCGTACGCCTCCACCGTGCGCTCGGTGCCGTCGAACTGCGGGTTCGTGCCGACGGAGATCGCGGCCGGCATGGCCTCGCCGTTCGCGTGCAGCCAGCCCGCGTAGACGCCGTCCGCCGGGATCGCGGTGTGGGGCAGGGTCTCGACGTTGGCGGTGGGGAAGCCGAGCTCGCGCCCGCGCTGCGCCCCGCGCACCACGACGCCCTCCACCCGGTGCGGACGGCCGAGGATCTCCCCCGCGCCCGCGAGGTCGCCCTCGGCGACCAGACGCCGGGTCAGCGTCGAGGAGAACGGCTGACCGCCGCCCGCCTCACCGCACAGCACCAGGTCGACGACCTCGACGTCGAAGTCGTAGACCTTGCCCTGCTCGGCGAGGAACTCGACGTCGCCCGCCGCCTTGTGGCCGAAGCGGAAGTTCGGGCCTTCGACGACCGCCTTGGCGTGCAGCTTGTCGACCAGCACCTTGACCACGAAGTCCGCCGGGGACAGCTTCGAGAACTCCGTGGTGAACGGCAGGATCAGCGAGGCGTCGACGCCCAGTTCCGCCATCAGCTCGGCGCGGCGGTGGTGCGGGGCGAGCAGCGGCGGGTGGCTGCCCGGACGGACGACCTCGCTGGGGTGCGGGTCGAAGGTGACGACGACGGCGGGCACGCCCAGTTCCCGGGCGCGGTCCACGGCGTGCCGGATGATCAGCTGGTGCCCGCGGTGGACCCCGTCGTAGGACCCGATGGTGACGACGCTGCGTCCCCAGTCCTCGGGGATGTCCTCCAAGCCACGCCAGCGCTGCACTGTGACCGCTCCTCGAACCCGTGTCCGTGTCTGTCCTTGCCTGTTACGCAGGACTAAGGGTGCCATGCCGGGTGCTTCCGGCCCGCATCGGCATGGAGGCTGTGACCCGACCCACGTGAGCCGGCCCACGTGACCCGGCCCACGCGCGCGGTGGCTCACACGGGCACCCGTGCGCCCGCCAGGTTCTCGATCGTGCGGCGGGCGGCGGGGCCGACCACTGCCGCCCACTCCCCCGGCGCCTCCGTCAGCCACTCCGTCACCCGGGCCGCGAAGCCCGGGACGTGCCGGGCCAGCTCGACCAGGCCGCGGTCGAGGCGGGTCGCGCCGTCGGGAGTGCGGACGAGGAGCAGGCCAATGCGGTGGACGAGGACGCGCAGGTCCTCGCCACGACGGCCGGCGGCCGCGTGCAGGACGGCGTCCAGGACGGCCGGCTCGCGTTCGTGGGTGAGGAGGTGCTCCAGCAGTTCGTCCCGCAGGAGGCGGGACTCCGGAAGGCCGGGCGCGGCCAGGACGCCGGCGAGTGCGGCCCGCACCTGTTCCGGGCCGCCCGCGTCGAGCATGCCCGTCACCAGCGGCAGGAGGACGGCTCTGGCGGCGGGCCCCTGGTCGAGACGCCGGTCGACATGGTCGGCCACGTGCCCGGCGGCCTCCGGTCGCCGCTCCACCGTCTCCCGGACCAGGGCGGCGACCCGTTCGGCCAGGGCGGGCGTGGTGACGTCGGCGAGTGCGCGCAGGACGGGGGCGGTGTCCGCGCGGCCGGGGCCGCACAGCCGGGCGCGGAAGGCGTCCAGGACCTGCTCGGGGTGGGTGCCCAGCGCGCCGAGCAGAACGCCCGGCGGCAGCTGCGGATCGCCGGCCGTGAACAGCCTGAGGGCGTACGGGAGGTGCCGGGGGCGGGTCTCGGGGTCGCGGACGAGGAGCGCGAGGGCGCCCCCGTGCAGGGCATGGTCGTCGGGGCGGGCGAGCAGGGCCAGGGCCGCCCGGCGCAGCAGCCGGCGGTCGCCCTCCGTCCCCGCGTGCGGGGCGGCGCGCAGGGCGTGGGTCACCGCCGCGGCCCGGCGGGCCGGACGCCCGTCGTGCGACCAGCGGTCGGCGGCCCGGCAGACCGCGGACGTCTCCTCCTCCGCCAGGACGGCGAGCAGCTCGTCGGCGCGGGGATGCGCGCAGTCCACGAGGGCCTCCGTGAGGTCGTCCGGGGCCCGGTGCCGGTGGGTGTGCAGCAGGGCCTGCGCGGCCGTCGCCACGGTGGCGTGCGGGGTGGCGGGCAGCGGCCGCTCGTCGTCGAACCAGTCGGTGAGGTACGGCTGTACGGCGGGGGCGTCGGCGGCGAGCAGCCGGGCGACGGTGTCCAGGTAGCGGGGTGTCCGCCCGTCGTACGGGCCGCCGTCGGCGAGGACCAGGCGGCGCAGGAGGTCGAGGCGGGCGTCGGGCGGCAGCGCCAGTCGCGTCCAGAACGCGGGGCCGAAGTCCACGAACCGGCCGTGCGTGCCCGCGCCTCCGCCGATCAGGTCCGCCAGGAGGCGCAGGACACCCGTGTACGGCGTGGCGTCCGGGACGCGCAGCAGGGTCCCGGTGAGCAGCCGGGCCGCCCACCAGCAGTCCGGGTCGGCGTCCAGGGCATGCATCAACTCGCGCAGCCGCAAAGCGAGTTGATGTGGCCCCTGGTGGCGGGCGAGGAGCAGCAGCGCCTGTGTGACGGGGCCGATCCGGTGGTGCGGGACGGGCAGTGGGCGCCGGCCGTCGCGCGGGCGGCGGCGGTGGACCAGGGCGCGCAGCGCCTCGTCGAGGTCCAGGTGGATGCCCTGGATCCAGTCGGCGAGTTCCTCGTGCGCGAAGCGGTAGCCGCGGCCCGCGGGGACGAGGAGGCCTTCGGCGAGGACGGCGGACGCCCAGCCGGTGCCGCCGCCGAGCCGGGCCGGCGCCTGTCCCCAGGGGAACACCGCCTCGAAGGAGGCCCGGTCCAGTTCGCCCTGTCCCGGCCCGAGGCTGCGGCGGGCGGCCTCGTGCACCTGGCCGGAGACCTTCGCCGCGAGGCGTCGTACGGCGGCGCCGCGCAGCCCGTTCCCCGCGGCCAGGCGGACGGCCACGCGCAGGCACATCAGGTCGAGGTACGCGGAGAAGACGTCGTCCCGGTCCACGGGGACCGGGCTCGGCGGGCCGGGGAGGGCGGCACGGACCTCGGAGAGCAGCCGGAGGGTCAGGGGGTGCCGGTCGTCGGGGGCGGCCAGGGCGGCTTCCGGCAGGGAGTAGCGGGCGCGGGCCTCGCGGGCCTCGTCGGGGCCGAGGTCGCCGACGCGGACGCAGGGCGGCAGCGTGTCCCCGGCCGGGGCGGCGCCGTACAGCAGCTCGGGCGGGAACTCGGCGCCCGCCCGCTCCCAGTACTCGTCCCGGCAGGCCACCACCAGCCGGATCCCCGTCTCCCGGAGCCAGTCGGCCGTGCCCTCGGTCCATTCGGCGAGCCGGTGGGCGAGTACCGGGGGCATCTCCTCGGGCCCGTCGAGGAGGAGCAGCAGGGGGCGCCCGGCGGCCTGCGCGAGGCGGGCGAGCCGCTCGGGCGTGACGTCACCGAGCCCACGGCCCCGCCCGGCGCCGCCCGCCCCCGGTCCTGGCGCCTCCGCCGAGGCGGATGCCCAGCCGGAGTGGGGTCCCGGGGCCGGTTCCTCGGGGATGCCCGCTGCGGCCGGCACCGGGCCGTGGGCGCCGGACGGCGCCGGGCGGGAGGCCGCCACGATGCGGGCCGCGCGGTCCAGGGCACGGCGGGCCGCGTCGGCGAGGGAGCCGTCCCCGTCCCTCAGGTCGGCGCCGCGCAGCCACAGGGTGGGGGCCGGCCGGGCTCCTCGGGCGCGGCGCGCGGCGAGCGCCGCCAGGGCCGTCGTACGGCCGCTTCCGGGGGCTCCCACGAGGGCGAGGACGGTCGCCGGGCCTGCGGCGAACGCCTCGAACTCCCGGGTGAGATCGTGCCGTTCGACCGGCTCGACGGCGGCGGGGCACCAGCCGGGCCCGGTACGGCCGGGGTGTCCCGGGAGCGCCTCGGGCGGGCCGTCCGAAGCGACCGAGGTGGCCGTCAGTGCCAGGAGGCCCGCGAGGTTCAGATCGGCTCCGTACGCGGGCACGGTGGCCGCGTTGCGGGCGAGCAGCTCGGCGAGCGGCCCGTCGGCACAGGCGCCCGCCGCCACCCCGGCCGCCCCGCCGTGATCGGTCCACTCGTCGCAGGGGCCGCCGGGACGCAAGGGGACCGCGAAGCCGGCGTCGCGGTGGCCGGAGCGGAGCGCCGTGCCGAGGACGGCGACGACCGCGCCCGTCCCGGCGTCGAGGACCGGACCTCCCGCCGCGCCCCCGCCCGGCCGCAGCGCGTCCCGGCCCGCCGTGCCGATCGCCAGCTCCAGGGCGTTGCCGAGGGGGTGGAAGCGGTCCCGGGCCGCGTACGTCACGGGGGTACCGGCGAGCACCCGGGCCTCGCGCCAGCAGCCGGCGAGCAGCCGGACGTACCTGCCGGCCTCGACGCCGTCGCGCACGGTCACCGGGAGAGGGTCCACGTCGAGGCCCTCGGTGCGGACGAGCGCAAGGTCGAGTCCGGGGAGGGGGGTCACCGCGGCGGCGGTCACCACGCAGCCGCGGTCACCGCCGTCGCCGTCGGCGCACAGGACGAGCCGGGCCAGGCCGTCGACCGCCTCGTGGCTGGTGATCACCGTGCCGTGGTGGTCGGCGACGAAGCCGGTGCCGCGCGGCCGGCCGGCGAGGTCGCGGACACGGACGAGGCCGGTGTCGCCCAGGGTGTCGAAGGACGCGTCGGGAGTCGGACGGGGAGCGTCCGCGTCCCCCGGGGACACGTCGTGCAGGGACAGGTATTCCGGGGACGCGTGTCCCGGAGATCCGTACCCCGGTGTCCGCGGGCCTCGTCCCGCCATCGCGCACCTCCCGCCCCACCCGCCTGTCCGGTCTACGACGGTAGGGGCGGGGTGATCAGCGGGACAGAACGCGGTGCGAACGCGCCCCCCTGCACTCCCTCGGTTCACTCCGAGCGCCTGCCCGGACGGGTGAATGACGCGCGGCCGTTGGATACACCCTAGAGGTGGGGGAACCGAGGGGGGACCGTGGAGCGGCGCAGCACAACCCCGTGTCCGCCGCTCCACGGGCACCTCGGGCCGCGGGCACATCGGACCACGGGCACCTCGGCAGGCCCGCCCCGGACACGCCACAGGGCGCCGGTCCGGGCCTGCCCGGGCCGGTCAGCCGGTGAAGACGGCCAGGCTCTTGGCCTTGCCCTTCTGTTCCTCGACCAGGGCCAGGAGACGGCCCTCGGGACCGAAGACGGCCACGGCGCCCGCCCCGGCGTACTCGTCGGGCATCTCGAGGCGGACGCCGTTGGTGAGCAGCTGGGCGCGCTTGGCGTCCACGTTCCAGCGGCGGAACGCGGCGGTGGCCGCCTCGGCGATCGGCATCACGCTCAGCTCCTGCTGGAGCTGGTCGAGCGTCTTCGCCGAATCCAGCTTGTAGGGGCCGACGCGCGTGCGGCGCAGGGCGGTGAGGTGGCCGCCGACGCCGAGTCCGGCACCCAGGTCGCGGGCGAGGGCCCGGATGTAGGTGCCGGAGGAGCAGACGACGGACACGACCAGGTCGAGGACCGGGGTGCCGTCCTCGGCGACGGCGTCACGGACGTCGTACACCGAGAAGGAGGAGACGGTGACCGGGCGGGCCGGGATCTCGAAGTCCTCGCCGTCCCGCGCCCGCTTGTAGGAGCGGACACCGTTGATCTTGATGGCGCTGACCTTGGACGGCACCTGCATGATGGCGCCGCTGAGTTCGGCGATGCCCGCGTCGATCGCGTCCCGGGTGACCTTCGAGGCGTCCGTGGACCCCGTGATCTCGCCCTCCGCGTCGTCGGTCAGGGTCGTCTGGCCGAGCCGGATCGTGCCCAGGTACTCCTTCTCGGTGAGCGCGAGGTGCCCGAGGAGCTTGGTCGCCCGTTCGACGCCGAGGACGAGGACGCCCGTCGCCATCGGGTCGAGCGTGCCGGCGTGGCCGACGCGGCGGGTCCCCGCGATCCCCCGCATCTTGGCCACGACGTCGTGCGAGGTGAAGCCCGACGGCTTGTCGACGATGACAAGGCCGTCGGGCGGGGTGGGCTTGCGGTTCATCAGGCGGAGTCGTCCGTCTCGTCCTCGTCACCGGGCTTCTTGTACGGGTCGGCGTCGCCCGCGTACCCGGCGCCGGCGGAGACCTCGCGGACCTTCTCGTCGGCGGCCCGCGCCTTGTCGAGGAGGTCGTCGATGGTGCGGGCGTTGTCCGGCAGGGCGTCGGCGACGAAGGCCAGCGTCGGCGTGAACTTCACGCCCGCGGCCCGGCCCACCTCGGAGCGCAGGACGCCCTTGGCGCTCTCCAGACCGGCGGCCGCGGCCGCGCGCTCCTCGTCGTCCCCGTACACCGTGTAGAAGACCGTCGCCTCCCTGAGGTCACCCGTCACCCGGGTGTCCGTGATGGTGACGTGGGAGCCGAGCCGCGGGTCCTTGATCCCGCGCTGCAGCTTCTGGGCCACCACCTGCTGGATGAGGTCCGCCAGCCTCTTGGCGCGCGCGTTGTCGGCCACTGGTCCGTCTCCCGTTCTTTCTTCTTCTCTTGCGTTGCGTGGTCGGTCGGTCAGTCGTCTTCGCCGTGGAAGCGGCGTCTGACCGACAGCAGCTCCACTTCCGGGCGCCCGGCGACCAGCCGTTCGCACCGGTCCAGGACGTCGGTCAGGTGCTCCGCGTCACCGGAGACCATGGCCAGGCCGATGACGGCCCTGCGATGGAGGTCCTGGTGGTCCACCTCGGCCGCGCTCACCGCGAACCTGCGCTGGAGCTCGGCGACGATCGGGCGGACGACGGAGCGCTTCTCCTTCAGCGAATGTACGTCGCCGAGGAGGAGGTCGAAGGACAGAGTCCCCACGTACATGTGTGTAACCGGTTCACCCGCCGGTACGGGATCGATGGCCCTGCCTCCAGGGGCAGGGACATCAAGAACGGTACAACGATCCGGCCGGCGGCTCGACGGGGTTTTCCCCGCCGGGCCGCCGACGCGGATCAGGTGTCCGGGTCCGTCCGGCGCTCGGTGACGAGGCCGGAACGGGTCCGGGGGCCCGAAGACCCCCGGACGACACGCCGGCCGGCGGGACCAGGTCCCGCCGGCCGGTACGGACCGTGGGCTCACACCCGCGGCTTCTCCCGCATCTCGTACGTCGCGATGACGTCGTCGATCTTGATGTCGTTGAAGTTTCCGAGGTTGATACCGCCCTCGTAGCCTTCGCGGATCTCGGTGACGTCGTCCTTGAAGCGGCGCAGGCCCTCGATGTTGAGGTTCTCGGCGATGACCTTGCCGTCGCGGATGAGGCGCGCCTTGGTGTTGCGCTTGACCTCGCCGGAGCGGACCAGGACACCGGCGATGTTGCCCAGCTTGGACGACTTGAAGATCTCGCGGATCTCCGCCGTGCCGAGCTCGACCTCCTCGTACTCCGGCTTGAGCATGCCCTTCAGGGCCGCCTCGATCTCCTCGATCGCCTGGTAGATGACCGAGTAGTACCGGACGTCCACGCCCTCGCGCTCGGCCATCTGCGCCGCGCGGCCCGCCGCGCGGACGTTGAAGCCGATGACGATGGCGTCCGAGCCCATGGCCAGGTCGATGTCCGACTCCGTGACCGCACCGACGCCGCGGTGCAGGACGCGGATGTCGACCTCCTCGCCGACGTCCAGCTGGAGCAGGGAGGACTCGAGGGCCTCCACCGAACCGGAAGCGTCACCCTTGATGATCAGGTTCAGCTGCTGGACCTCGCCGGCCTTCAGGGCGGCGTCCAGGTTCTCCAGGGAGAACCTGCGCGTGCGCTTGGCGAAGGCGGCGTTCCGCTCGCGGGCGGCACGCTTCTCGGCGATCTGGCGGGCGGTGCGGTCCTCGTCGACGACGAGGAAGTTGTCGCCCGCACCCGGGACGTTGGTCAGGCCCAGGACCTGGACCGGCGTCGACGGGCCGGCCTCGGCGACGTTGTTGCCGTTGTCGTCGAGCATGGCGCGGACGCGACCGTAGGCGTCGCCCACGACCATCGTGTCGCCGACCCGCAGGGTGCCTCGCTGGACGAGGACCGTCGCCACGGCACCGCGGCCGCGGTCGAGACGGGACTCGATCGAGATGCCCTGGGCGTCCTGGCTCGGGTTGGCCCGCAGGTCGAGCGAGGCGTCGGCGGTGAGGATGACGGCCTCGAGCAGCGAGTCGATGTTCAGACCCTGCTTGGCGGAGATGTCGACGAACATCGTGTCGCCGCCGTACTCCTCGGCCACCAGACCGAACTCGGTGAGCTGACCGCGCACCTTGGTCGGGTCGGCACCCTCGACGTCGATCTTGTTGACCGCGACGACGATCGGGACCTCGGCCGCCTTGGCGTGGTTGAGCGCCTCGACCGTCTGCGGCATGACGCCGTCGTTGGCCGCGACGACCAGGATCGCGATGTCGGTCGACTTCGCACCACGGGCACGCATGGCGGTGAACGCCTCGTGACCCGGGGTGTCGATGAAGGTGATCTTGCGCTCTTCTTCGTTGACCTCGGTGGCGACCTGGTAGGCACCGATGTGCTGGGTGATGCCGCCGGCCTCGCCCGCGATGACGTTCGTCTTGCGGATGGCGTCGAGCAGTCGGGTCTTTCCGTGGTCGACGTGACCCATGACGGTGACGACCGGCGGACGGACCACGAGGTCCTCGTCGTCGCCCTCGTCCTCGCCGAACTCGATGTCGAAGGACTCGAGCAGCTCGCGGTCCTCCTCCTCGGGGCTGACGATCTGAACCTCGTAGTTCATCTCGCCCGCGAGCAGGTGCAGCGTCTCGTCGGAGACGGACTGCGTGGCCGTGACCATCTCGCCGAGGTTCATCATCACCGCGACGAGCGACGCCGGGTTGGCGTTGATCTTCTCGGCGAAGTCGGTGAGGGACGCACCGCGCGACAGGCGAATGGTCTCGCCGTTGCCGCGAGGCAGCATCACGCCGCCGACCGACGGGGCCTGCATGGCCTCGTACTCCTGGCGCCTCTGCCGCTTCGACTTGCGACCGCGACGCGCGGGACCGCCGGGACGGCCGAAGGCGCCCTGCGTGCCACCACGGCCACCGGGACCGCCGGGACGACCGCCGAATCCGGGACGGCCACCGCCGCCGCCGAAGCCGCCGCCACCACCGGGGCCGCCGCCACCGGGACGACCGGCGAAACCGCCGCCGCCGCCCGGACGCGCACCGCCGCCGGGACCGGCCGGACGGCCGGCGAAGCCGCCGCCGCCGGGACGACCGCCGCCGGGACGACCGGCACCGCCGCCACCCGGACCGCGGCCGCCGGGGCCACCGCCGGGACGCGGGCCGGCAGCCGGACGCTGCGGCATCATGCCGGGGTTGGGACGCGGACCACCGGGACGCGGGCCGCCGGGGCCTGCGCCCTGCGGGCGGGGCATGCCGCCCGGGGACGGACGCGCGCCGCCCGGGGACTGCGGACGGGGACCGCCGCCCTGGCCGCCGGGGCCCTGCGGACGGGGACCGGCGCCGGGAGCGCCACCGGGGCCGCCGGGACGCGGGGCGCCCTGCGGACGGGGCGCCTGCGGGCGCGCCATGCCGGCGTTGCCGCCGGACGTGAAGGGGTTGTTGCCCGGACGCGGGCCCGAGGGACGGGCACCGCCCGGACGCGGGGCGCCTGCGCCACCGGGGCGCGGACCCTGCGCGGCGGCCGGGCGCTGGCCCTGGCCGCGGTCACCGCGGTCCTGGCCCTGACCGGGCGCGGGACGGCCACCGGGACGAGGCGCGCCGGGGCGCGGTCCCTGCGAGGCCGGACGCGGACCGGAGGACTGGGCCGGAGCCGCCGGGGCGGCCGGAGCCGCCGGCGGGGCGGTGAACTCGGGGGCGGCCGGCGCCGGACGCGGCGCGGGCTTGGGGCCCGGCACCGGACGCGGGCCGGAGGCCGACGGCGCGGGGGCCGACGAGGCGGCCGGGGCCGCGGGGGCCGCCGGAGCCGCGGGCGTCTGCGCCGCGGGGGGCCTGGGGGCGGCGGGCCGCGGGGCGGCCGGGCCCGGACGGGCACCCTGCGCCGGGGACGGCGCGCCGGGCCTGGGGGCTGCCTTGCGGGGGGCGGGCTTGCCGCCGCCCTGGAAGGCGTCAGTCAGTTTGCGGACAACGGGCGCTTCGATGGTCGAAGACGCCGAACGGACGAATTCACCGAGTTCCTGGAGCTTGGCCATGACGACCTTGCTCTCCACCCCGAACTCCTTGGCGAGTTCGTATACCCGGACCTTAGCCACTTCGCTCCTTTTAGGTCCGGGTGTGTCCGGACCGTCGCTACTTCATGGGCGTACTCATCGCGTGCTCATCGAGTGCTCATCGCAATCTCGACCTACTTCCAACTCGCGGGGTACCAGAGCCGCACGGGGGTTCCGTGCGACGCCTTCTTACGGTGTTGCCTGCTCGGCAACGGTCGTCTGCTCGACGTACTGGCGCAACACCTTTGTGTCGAGCGCTCCCGGGGCTCGCAACGCCCTCGTGAACGCCCGGCGGCGTACCGCCTGGTCGAGACAGACCGGGGCGGGATGCACATACGCACCCCGGCCGGGCAGCGTACCGCGTGGATCGGGGACGCACGCGTCCTTGATCGCCACGATGCGCAGCAGCTCCGTCTTGGCCGCCCGCTCCCGGCACCCCACACAGGTGCGTTCAGGGCATGCTCCGGCGTGCGTCCGGCCAGACACAGTTAAGTCTACCTCCCCGCGGCCACCTCACCCCTTCGGGCCAGGCTTCGCACACATGCCGCGTTACATCTGTCGTGATCTGAGCCTCGACAGGCCGAGATCTATTCCCCCGCCGCCGGACGCTGCTCGGCGGGCTGTTCGACGTCCGGACGGATGTCGATGCGCCAGCCGGTCAGCCGGGCGGCGAGCCGGGCGTTCTGCCCTTCCTTGCCGATCGCCAGGGAGAGCTGGTAGTCGGGCACCGTCACGCGCGCGGAGCGGGCCGCGAGGTCGACGACCTCGACCTTGGAGACCCGGGCCGGGGAGAGGGCGTTGGCCACCATCTCGGCGGGGTCGTCCGACCAGTCGACGATGTCGATCTTCTCGCCGTTCAGCTCGCCCATCACGTTGCGGACCCGGCCGCCCATCGGGCCGATGCAGGCGCCCTTGGCGTTCAGACCCGAACGGGTGGACCTGACGGCGATCTTCGTGCGGTGACCGGCCTCACGGGCGATGGCGGCGATCTCCACCGAACCGTCGGCGATCTCCGGCACCTCCAGGGCGAAGAGCTTCTTCACCAGGTTGGGGTGGGTGCGCGAGAGCGTCACGGACGGGCCGCGCACGCCCTTGGCCACCCGGACGACGTACGAGCGCAGGCGCATGCCGTGTGGATACGTCTCGCCGGGGACCTGCTCCTGCACCGGGAGGATGGCCTCGAGCCTGCCGATGTCCACCAGCACGTTCTTCGGGTCGCGGCCCTGCTGGACCACACCGGTGACGATGTCGCCCTCACGGCCGGCGTACTCGCCGAGCGTCGCGTCGTCCTCGGCGTCGCGCAGGCGCTGGAGGATCACCTGCTTGGCGGTGGTGGCGGCGATCCGGCCGAAGTCGGACGGGGTGTCGTCGAACGGGCGGGGCTCCTGCCCCTCCTCGAGGTCCTCGGGGTCCTCCTTCGCCCACACGGTCACATGTCCGGTCTCCCGGTTGAGCTCCACGCGCGCGTGACGGCGGCTTCCCTCGGTGCGGTGGTAGGCGATGAGGAGGGCCGACTCGATCGCCTCGACCAGCAGGTCGAAGGAGATCTCCTTCTCCCGTACCAAACCCCGCAGGGCGCTCATGTCGATGTCCACGGCTACGCCTCCTCTTCCGTCTCGTTCTCGTCGTTGTCGTGCTTGTCGCTCTTGTCCTTGCGGTTGAACTCGACCTGCACGCGTGCCGTGTCGATCTCACCGAAGGGGAGTCTGCGGGCGGTGGCCTTGCGGCCCTTCACGCCCGGCACCTCCAGGTCGAGGCCCTCGTCGTCCACCGTCAGGATCCGGGCGACCAGCTCGCCGCCCCCGGTCAGCCGGAACCGCACCAGCCGGTCGACGGCGCGCACGTAGTGCCGGTGCTCGGTGAGGGCGCGCTCCGCGCCCGGGGTGCCGACCTCGAGGGTGTACTCGCCCTCGCCCATCGCGTCCGTCTCGTCGAGCTTCGCCGAGAGCGCGCGGCTCACATCGGCGATCCGGTCCAGGTCCGCTCCGGTGTCGGAGTCGACGACGACGCTCAGCACCCGCTTGCGTCCGACGGAGTCCACGGCGATCTCTTCCAGATCCAGTCCCTGGGAGGCGACGAGCGGTTCCAGGAGCTCTCGCAGCCTCTCGCTCTGGGTGGTGCTCATCCGGGTGACTCCTCGGCCGCGTGTGCTGTTGTGGGACGGTGCGTGTGTCTCGTCAAAGGGTATCCGGTCGCAGGGTGTGTTGCCGTCCACCTGTGCACGGAGGGTGGCGGTCCCTCGCGGGGCGGTGCCGCTGAGTGGTGCGGGCCGGACGCGCGGGTACGGTGATCACGGGCCCGCCGCCCACCAGGACGCCAGTGACGCCAATTCCGTACGAGTTCCCCGAGGACGTCTGCCGTGCCGTTGCCCCTTTCCTCGCGCGCCCCTGCGGGGCCGCGCAGAAGATCCCTGCTCGCGTCGGCCGCGGGGGCCGCGCTGCTCGTGGGCTGCTCGTCCGGCCCGCGGGAGGGCGAGGAGCGTGCGAGCGGCAGTCCGTCGGTCACCGAGCGGGCACGCGCGCGTGCGGCACGGGACAGCGGCGCGCTGGTGGCGCGCTACGACGCCGTCCTCGCCGCCCGTCCGGCGCTGGCGGGGCGGCTGGAGCCGCTGCGGGCGGAGGTCCTACGGCACGTCGAGGCGTTCGGGGGCACGGGCAAGGCGTCCCCCTCGGCCTCCGGTTCCGGTCCCGGTTCCACCACGGGATCTCCCCCATCCTCTTCCACGGCCTCCGCCGTGCCTCCCCCGGCCGACCCGACGTCCGTCGGCGCTTCGGCCACGGCCTCGGCCGGGGCGGCCGCCGTGCCCGTGACCGACACCGCCGCCCTCACCGAACTGGCCGCCGCCGAGCGGGCCCTCGCCGACCGCCGGGCGGCGGAGCTGCTGGACGTGCCCGGTGAACTGGCCCGGCTGCTGGCCTCGGTGGCGGCGGCCGGCGCGGCCCACGCCTATCTGCTGACGGAGGGCTCGTGATGAGCGGGGCGACGACCCGGGCCACGGACGACGCCGAGGTGACGGCGCTCCAGGCGGCGCTGGCCGCCGAGCACGCCGCCGTGTACGGGTACGGGGTGGTCGGCGGGCGGATCGGCGAGGCGCGGCGCGCCGAGGCCCGCTCCGCGTACGACGCGCACCGGGCCCGCCGGGACGCGCTGGCGCGCGGTGTGCGCGACCTCGGGGCCGAACCGGTCGCGGCGAGCGCCGGTTACGCGCTGCCGTTCCCGGTGACGGACCCGGTGACGGCGGTCGGGCTCGCCGCCGAGCTGGAGGAACGCGTGGCGGGGGTGTACTCCGACCTGGTGCGGGCAGCCGGGGGCGCACGGCGGCGGGAGGCCGCGGCCGCGCTGCGGGAGGCCGCGGTCCGTGCGGTGCGCTGGCGCGGCGGGAGCGTAGCCTTCCCTGGTCTCGCCGAGCGGGCCGGTACGGATCCGGCCACGGGTGCGGCGTCCGCGCCGGCGCAGGCCACGCCGACGGCGGCGGCAGCCCCCGCGGGGACACCGGCCGCCTGACCCGATGATCGAAGGGAACGACTCGCGCATGGCTTTCGAACCGCCGCAGCGTCTGGTCAGGGCGCTCGGCGAGACGGCACCGGACGGTGACGGCTGGCTGGAGAAGCTGCCGGAGGCGGCCCGGCAGGCCGTGGCGCTGAGCGAGTCGACGGTCGACCGGGTCCAGGTGCCGGGTGGCCGCAGCAGTCTGGTCGTGCTCGTGCGCCGGGCGGACGGGACGCCGGCCGTGCTGAAACTGGCGCCGCCGCGGTTCCGGCCCGAGGCCGAGCGGGCCGCGCTGGCGCACTGGGGCGGCCTGGGCGCCGTCCAGTTGCTGGAAGGGCCGCGGACCGAGGGGGCGCTGCTGCTGGAGCGGCTGCACCCCGACGTGTCGGTGCGGTCGCTGGCGGAGGCGAAGGCCCTGCTGGAGGCGGCCGGGACGCTGAGGCGGCTGTGGGTGGAGCCGCCTGCGGGCCACTCCTTCGAGTCGGTGGCCGACAGGACGGAGCGGCAGGCGGCGGCGATGCGGGCCGGCGCCGGGGCGCGGCCCGAGGTGGCCGGTCTGGTGGACGCGGCGCTCGCCGCCCGTGCGCAGCTGCTGACGGCGCCGCCCGAGCACCGGCTGCTGCACGGCACGTTCCGCCAGAGCAAGGTGCTGGCCGGTGAGCGGATGCCGTGGCTGGCGGTGGGACCGGATCCGGTGGTCGGCGAGTGCGCCTTCGACCTCGCCCGGCTGGTCCGCGACCGGGTGGAGGACCTGATCGCCTCGCCGTCCGGGGCGGCGACGGTCCGGCGCCGGGTGAAGCGGCTCGCGGAGTCGCTGGAACTGGACCAGGAGCGGTTGGGCGCCTGGACGCTCTTCCGCGCCGTGGAGTCGGGAGTGCGCGCCCACCGGGTAGGCCGGACCCGTGACGCGGAACTGCTGCTGGAGTTCGCCTCCTGGCTGTAGCGGGCCGGCGGGACAGCGCTCCCCTGCTCGTGATCCCCCCGCAGGGGAGCGCTGTGGATCCGGCCGACGTGCCTCCCGAGCCTGCCGGCCGGAGTCTCGCGGGACGGGCCGCGGAGCCCGCCCCGACCGGTGTCAGTGCTCGGCCGGCCCCGCCTGCGGCCGTCCGCGGGCGGGAGCGGGGGCGGCGAACAGGGTTCCCTCGAGCGCGAGCAGACGGGTGTGGCTGCGGATGTGGGCGGCCTGCTCCGCGGCCGCGGGGCCGTCGCGCGAGAGGTGTCCGGTCGCCCGTTCCGTGTACGGGACGTGGGCGAACAGCGGGATGTCCCGGGGCGGGAGGCGCCAGGACAACTGCCGTCCCCCCGCGACCAGTCGGAGCAGGTGCGTGCCGTCCGGTCCGGCGCCGGCGGCCGGGGCGACGACCGCGCTCGACGGGTGCAGCGCCGCCAGCCAGGCCAGGAGGTGCGCGCGTTCGAAGGAGACGCGGGTCAGTTCCCGTTCGAAGGAGTCGGCGTGGCGCTGCCAGCGGGCCAGTTCCCGGCGGCAGTCGTCCAGGTCCGGGGCGGTGTCGTGCCGTGGGGCGGTCTGCGGCCGGACGGTGCGGTCGCGCGGCCGCAGGAGGCGGCGCAGGACGCCCGTGCGGGCGGCTCGGGCGCGGCGGGCGCGCGGGCCGTCGGACGCGCTCTCTTCGGGCGGGCCGCCCGTGGGGGGTGCGGACATGGGGTCCTCCGGTGGCGGTGGGCGGGCGGTCACGTCCGGGGCTGACGGGCAGGTCTGCCGGCGGTGCTCCACAGCCGGTCGCGGGCCTGCGCCCCTGCTGCCGCCCCCGCCCGGACGAGGGACGGCCTCGGTTCGCCCGTCGAGCCGGGCGGGGCGTGCGCGGTGCCGCGGTCCGCGGGCGGCCGCGGTGGCGGTGGGTCCTCGGCGACCGGGGGCATGCGGCTCGGCGGCGGGACCGTGGTGCCCCCGGCGGCCGGGTCCCCGGCGGTGGCGTCCAGGGCCCGGGTGGTGCCGGTGCGGCGATACCGGCCGGCGCTGCGCGCGTTGGCGAGCCGGCAGGCCTCGTCGACGGGCTCCCGCAGGCGCAGGTGCCGCTGGTAGGCCGCCCGTGTGCCGCACGGCGCGGGCCGTCCCCGGGGTGCGGGGGCCGGGGCGCGGGGCGGACCGGGCACGGCGGCGGGCTCTGCCCATGCCCCGTCGGCCTGGTGTTCCAGGGCGTATCGCTGAGGGCCGGTCAGACCGGCGATGACACCGTCCCGGTGACACTCGGGCAGTCCCTTCTCGCGGGTGAGGACGGCGGCCCTGCACTGGGCCAGGACCGGACAGGCCGCGCAGACGGCCACGGCGCGGGACGAGGACCGGCGGGAGAACCACAGGTCCGCGTCCTGGAGCCGGCAGGCGGCGCTCGCCTCCCATGCCCTGCTCCCCCCGTCCCCCGCTCCCGCGGCGCCGGTCGGCCCCCTCGACCGACCGGCGCTCATCGGACGGGCCCCGCGGGACCGGCCGTCGGCACCGCCGGTACGAGCGGCCCGAACGGCTCGCCACGGTCCGGCCGGTACGACGGCTCCACCGGCAGGGCCGGCTCCGTCGGGGCCGCCGGTCCCACCGGTCCCGGCGCTCCCGGCGCTCCCGGCGCCTCGGCCGGTCCCCAGGCCGCCACCGGTTCAGGCTCCCGCGCCCGACGGTGGTCCCGTGCCTGCTCCGGCATCGGCTCGGGCGCCCGCGCGTGCTCCGGTTCCGGCGGTTCCGGAACCGTCCGCAGGTCGCGCGGGTCCTGTGTCGCCCGCGGTCGCGGCAGGTCGGGCGACCCGCCCGTCCGCGGCCCGTACGTCAGCGGTCCGCCCGTCTCCGACACGTCCAGGTTCGCCCACGGTCCGGGGCCGTCCGACGCGACGGCGGTGTGCGGATCCTGCGCCGGCGCCCACGCGCCCGGGGCGGCCGCCGACAGCGGCGGGACCGCGGACGGCAGGACGTGCGGCACCGGGCCGGCCCGCCGGGTCCAGGGCACCACCACGTCCGACGGCGTGACCGCGTCCGACGGCGTCACCGCATCCGACGGCGCCGGTGAAGCTGCGGGGACACCCGTCGGCCCGCTCGCCGTGACGTCGTGGCCGGGCCGCACCGGTGACAACGGCCCCAGGTAGACGGCCACGTTGGCGAGGGAGCACCGCTCGGGCCGGCCGTCGAGGGCCATCAGCGGCATGCCGTCACCGTTGCGGCGGCCCTCGAAGTACCAGATGCCGCCGTAGACGTCGCGCATCGGCGCGGCCAGGTCGTACAGCGTCTCGCCGATCCGGTAGCGCCGGTGGTCCGCCGCTTCCGTGTGCGCCGAGCCCGCCGGGTCGGCCGGGTCCGGGGGCGGGGGCGGTGCGACGGCGGTGCGGGCCACCACCGTCACGCGGACGCCGTCGCGTTCCCCCTCGCCCGTCAGGGTGTGCGGCTCGGTGCGCTCGCCGACACTCGTGACGCCGAAGTAGGAGCGCCAGCGCGCCCATTGGCCGGGGCCGTCGACGCGGAGCACGACCCGCACCCGGTCGCCCTCGACGCGTACGGCGTGCGGTCCCGGGTGGGTGTCCAGGTGCCGTTCGACGGCACTCGCGACATGGCGGGCCCGTGCGCAGGAGGCGTCCCAGCCGAGGGCCTGCCGCTCGAGTTCGGTGACCGGCCGTGCGGTGCGGGACCAGCCGCCGTCCGGTGTCCGGTACAGCACCACGCCGAAGGAACGCTCGGGATCGACGAGGAGCCGGGCCGAGTCCAGGGCGTGCGCGACGGCCGCCGCCTGTTCGGAGCGGACGGTCGCCAGCACGGTGCGGATCACGCGCGCGGCATGCGGGACGTTGCCGTTCACACCGCCACCGCCCCGGCCGTCCAGCGCAGCTTCTGGAGGGCCCGGTGGGTCAGCGCCTTGACCGCGCCGACGCTGCGGCCCATGGCCCGGGCCGTCTCCTGCGGGGTGAGTTCGTCGAGGTAGCGCAGCTGGACGCAGTGGCGCTGTTCGGCGCTGAGCGTGTGCAGGACGGTGCGGACCGTTTCGTGCGCCTCGACGGCCTCCAGCTCGCGCAGGGTGAGCGACTCCGGGCCTCGGCCGCAGGACTGCGGGTCGAGGAACTCGGCCACGGGGGTCTCCAGCCGGGTGCGTCCGCGGCCGAGTTCGTCCAGGTGGAGGTTCTTCGCGATGGTGATCAGCCAGGCGGCGAACGCCGTGCCCTGCCAGACGTAGCCCTCGATGCGGCGCAGCGCGCGGGTGAACACCTCCTGGGTCAGGTCCTCGGCCAGGTGTCTGTTGCGGGTACGGACGAGCAGGAAGCTGTACACGAGGCGGTAGTGCTCGTAATAGAGGGTGGCGAACGCCTCCCTGTCGCCCGCGCGGGCCCGGGTGATCAGCTCGGGTTCCGGGCCGTCCGGAGCGGACGTGACGTTGTTCGGTGCGGACACGGTGGGTACTCCCGTCGACGTCGTGCGGGGTGCGGAGCGAAGGGCTTCCGCATCTTCAATATGCTTGTAGATGTAGATTCCCGCGGTGAACGAACAGCCGCCCCGCTCCATGGCGGAGCAGGGTGATCCATACCGGGGGCTGGGGCACCACGGCCCCGAGGTGCGGGGCGCCGGGCCTATCTACAGTCTTCACGTAGATGCATACAGTGTCAAGTTATGCACGGAGCGCAAGATGCGGGTGGGGTTCGCCGCAGGGGAGCACGGGGGCGCAGGTTCGAGCCACCACCCGCACAATGCTCCGGCGTGCACCGAAAGGCCTGACCGGCGGTCTGCGATCTACTTGCGCTTGTAGATAGCGATGACCGATCCTCTGAGTCGTGACGAAGCAGCAGAGCCCCCCAGGAGACCCAGCACCCGCCGACGACGAGGCACGCCAGGGCGTGGACCTGGCGGTTCTGCTGGAACGCCTGCTGGCGCAGGCCCCCGGAAAGACCCAGAAGGACCTCGCCTCGGCGGCCGGCATCTCGTATCCGACGCTGAACGCCTGGATGAACCGCACGCGCGGCACGTCGCGCATCGACCCGGAGAAGCTGCGGGCCATGGTGGACGTATTTCGGCAGTGGGGCGTGACCACGACCCCGCGGGAGTTCTTCGAGGCGGTCGGCCGCCCCGCTCCCGGGCCGAGCGGCGACGAGCGGGAGGCGCGGCTCCTGAAGCTGTACCGGCAATTGCCGGAGGCACGTCAGCGGGCTCTGCTGAAGGACGCCGAGGCGATGTTGCAGGTCAGCCGCATCACCTGAGGTCAGCGGTGCCGCCGCGGACCGGGGACCGCGAGGCCCTCTCCCGGTGGGCACACAAGGCGGTCCGCACCGTACGAATGAATATGACCGAATCTCCCCCTAGTCACAGCCGCCAGGGCTACCATCAGTCAGCCGCTGGCCTCCCGGAGCGGATCACTCGTGTCGTTGTGCATCCCTGGGGAGACAGTTGTGTGCATCCACATTTCATTAACGGACAACCTGCCCAACATTGCGGTCTGGGATCCGGATGAGGTCAGTATCCGCGTAGCCAGAGGCTTCCAGCTGAGTGACGTGCTCCGGGAAGTTCGCGACATTCTGATGGTCGACCTCGGCGCCCCCGCCTCACGGGGCAGCCTGCTCTGGTGCTTCTGCGGTATGCGGGTCGAACTCCCCCGCGAACTCGCACCCCACGGCGTCCTCGCGGCCGAGGTCTGCTGATCACTCCACCCCCCGTCGGTCCGCCCCTCCCTGAGTGAGCGTCAGGGCGAGGGCCGGGCAGTCGGCGGCTGCCCGCCGGGCCCGTCGCACGGTGCCCGCGGGGACCGGGGCGCCGCCGACCAGGGGATATCCCCACACGTCGAGGGTGATGTGCTCGGGGAGGAAGTCCGCGCAGAGGCCGTGGCCCCGGCAGGCGGTCCAGTCGATCTCGAGGTGCTGCTCGGGCCGGTCCATGTCAGTTCCGCTCCTCGGGGACGGGCAGCAGGGGGGTCGGGGCGGTGCCGGTGCACCGGCCCCGGGCGTGTGCGTCGATCTCGTCCGCGAAGGTCGTCAGGGCACTGCGGACCAGCCGGACGGTGCCGTCGGGGTGGTGGCAGGCGCCCCGCCCCTCGACGAGACCCGACCAGCGGGCCAGGTCGGCGCGGACCGTTCCCTGGGGGCCGGGAGCGGCGAGGACGCGGAAGGCCGCGGCGATGCGCGGCAGCCCGTTGAGACAGGGGCCGCACTGGCCGGCCGATCTCAGGGCGAGGTAGCGCAGGACGCGGGCGGTCTCGGCGGGCCCACAGCGGTCCATGGGCAGCGCGGCGACGACACCCGCGCCCAAGTAGCTTGCTTCCAGGGTGAGTTGGGCGGCCTCACGAGCCGGGACCCAGGTGCCGTGGTAGCCGCCCACCAGCACCGCCCGGACGCCCTCCAGGGGCAGCAGCCGGGCGAGGGACAGTCCGTAGGGCGCCTCCACGACCCGTGGTTCACCGCCTCCCGCGTGGACCGTGCACAGCACGCTGCCGGGCTGGGCCGCCGTGCCGGCCGTGCGGTACCAGTCGGCGCCGTAGCGGGCGACCAGTGCCAGGTGGGCCAGGGTCTCGACGTTCTGCACGAGGGTCGGGGCCCCGTGGGTCCCCCGCTCACGGACCGGCGGCCGCTGGTGGGTGGGCAGGGCGGCGCCGCCGGACAGGAGGCGGGCCAGGGCCGAGGACTGGCCCGCGAGGAACGACCCGGGCACCCGCACGACCTTCACCGGCAGCTGGTCCCCGGTCCGCTCGGCGACAGCGGTTTCCAGCCAGGTGGCCCCGTCCGCCACGGCGAGGTACGCCTCCCCCGCGCCGACCGTGCGAGCCGCCAGCTGGAGCCCGTCCAGGACCAGGTGCGGCGACAGGCGCAGCAGGGTCCGGTCCTTGCGGCTCGCCGGTTCGCCCTCGGCGCCGTTGGCCACGACGACGGGCGCGCGGCCGGTGCGCCGGCCGGCCTCGGTGACGGCGACGAGCTTGCGCCAGGTCGGGAACCCGGCGCCGCCGCGCCCGGTGAGGCCGGACCCGGTGACCGCCCGCAGCAGGCTCTCCGGGTCGTCGGCGGGCAGGGCGCCGTGGCGCCGGTGGTGGGCGGCGAGCCCGGCCGGGGCGGCGCCGGGCGCGAACAGCCGCGGGGGCATGAAGAGGTCCGGGAGGGTCTCGGTCACGGTCGGGCTCCTTCGGCGGTGCGCAGCAGGGCGGCCGGGGTGCGGCGGCCGGCTCGGAGGGCGTGGGCGAGGCGGGCGGCGAAGGCGGCGAGCGCCGCGGCCACGCACCCGGCGGTCAGCCAGGTCATCCAGTCGGCACCGGTGTCCGTGCCGATGCCGATCCCGTGCACGAGCGCGACCGGCCAGCAGGCGTAGGCGAGCAGGTGGACGGCCCGCCAGGCGCGGCGGCCGAGACGTCGTCTGAGGAGGCTGGTGACCAGGACGGCGAGCAGGAGGTCCAGGGCGACCGTGCCGAGGCCGAGCCACAGGGGCCGGTAGGCGCCGGCGAAGGGGACGAGCACGTCCACGGCCGCGATGGCGACGTAGCCGTCCACGACCGCGGTGGCGACGTGCAGGGCCAGGAAGCCTGTCGCGGAGAGGGACAGCGCGCGGTGCAGGCCCAGCGTGCCGAACCGTGGCAGGCCGGGCAGCCGGGCCTTCAGCCGCACCGCGACACCGAGCAGCACGACGACCGTGAACAGGACGAGGCAGACGGCGCCGGTGGCCCGGCCGGCGTACCAGAGGGTCTCGGAGGTCACGCGGCCGCTCCCCGCGTCAGGACGGGCGAGGCGGGCCAGCCCGGGGTGGTGACCACGGTGCCGTCCTGCGCCACCAGCCGGGCGGGCAGTCCCCTGCGCGCCAGCCGGCGTTCCGCGCCCGCGCCCCTCACCAGGGCGGCCGTGCTCTGCGCGTTGGCGTCGGCGCAGGTCGCGGCGGCCACCGACACTGTGCGCCAGGGGGACCTGACCGGCAGGCCGGTGCGCGGGTCGACGATGTGGTGCAGGTCGTGGCCGCCCCGCCGCCAGCGCCGGGCGGTCGTGCCCGACGTGGCGAGGCCGCCGCCGCGCAGGCCGACCAGGGCGTGGGGGCCGTCGGGGGGTGTCCCGTCGACGGAGCCGGTGACGTCCTGGACGCGGATCCGCCAGCCGTCCGCCGGGGGTTCCCCGGCGACGGCCGTGTCGCCTCCCAGGCTCACCAGGACTCCGCAGCCCGCGGCCGCGGCCAGGGTCCGCGCGGCCCGGTCGGCGGCCCAGGCCTTGGCGGTGGCGCCCAGATCGAGACGGACGCCCTCGGGGACGGTGACCGTGCGGGTCGCGCGGTCCAGATGCACGGTGCGCCAGCCCGCGGCACGCCGGACGGTGAGCCGGACCGGGCGGTCGTCCTCGCGGACGAGGGTGAAGTCCCGGTCGTAGCCGAGGGCGTCGAGGGCGGAGCCGACGGTGGGATCCACCGCCCCGTCGGTCGTCCGGGCCGCGCGCAGGGCCACGTCGAGGGCCTCGGCGAGCAGCGGGCTGACCCGGACGGGACGGCCGGCGGCGGCGTCGAGGGCGGCCAGTTCGGAGTCGTCGCGGACGCGGCTGCATGCCGCGTCGACCTCGGCGAGATAGCGGGCGAGCAGGAGGTCGCACGACCCCAGCAGGGCCGGGTCGGTGACGACCAGGCGGACGGTGGTGCCGAGCGCCCGCCACTGCGCGGCGGCCGCGGTGCGGGATCCTGTGCGGGCGCTCATCACGACGCCCCCGAGGTGGCGTCGGCGGAACCGCCGGAGGAGGCCGTGAGCCCGCCGCCCGAGGAGGAGGCCGCGCCGTCCGAGGAGGACGAGCCGCTCGACGAGGAGTCCGTGCCGCCACCGGTGGTGCCGGCCGTGGTGGAGTCCGTGCTGTCGCCGTCCGCCGCGGCGGAACCCGCGCCGGTGTCCGGGCCGGAGACGCTGCTGGTGTCGGTGCCGCTCGCCGTCGTGCCGGCGTCGGCCTGAAAGGAGCCGATCAGGGCGAACACCCCGGCCGCGGCGGCCAGCGTCACCGCCGCCGCGAGGGCGGCCGTCCGGCGCGCACCTCTGCGGACCGCTGCCGCGGCCCCCCGTTCCTCTTCCCTGATCGCCATGACCGTTCCCCTCCGCAGTGACGTGCTGTCACGTCCTACGGTCGGGGAACGGTCTGAGAGCGGTCTGCGAGACGGCTGTGAGCCGCGGTAGAACTCTCTGAGACGTCGCTTTACGTCACGCGGTCAGGCGGTCACGCGGTCACGCGGTCACGCGGTCACGCGGTCAGGCGGGCGATCGCCTCGTCGACGGTGAGCTCCTCGCGCTCACCGGTCCTGCGGTCCTTCAGCTCCAGGACGCCCTCCGCGGCACGGCGGCCCGCCACCAGGATCTTCGGCACGCCCATCAGCTCGGAGTCGGTGAACTTCACGCCCGGGGAGACACCGGCCCGGTCGTCGACCAGGACGCGCAGACCGGCCTCGCGCAGCCGCTCGGAGACGTCCAGCGCCAGCTCCGTCTGGAGGGCCTTGCCCGCGGCGACGACGTGCACGTCGGCGGGGGCGACCTCGGCGGGCCAGCACAGGCCCTTCTCGTCGGCGGTCTGCTCGGCGAGGGCGGCGACGGCGCGGGAGACGCCGATGCCGTAGGAGCCCATGGTCACGCGGACCGGCTTGCCGTTCTGGCCGAGGACGTCGAGCTTGAGGGCGTCGGCGTACTTGCGGCCCAGCTGGAAGATGTGGCCGATCTCGATGGCGCGGTCGAGGTGGAGGCCGGTGCCGCACTTCGGGCAGGGGTCGCCCTCCTGGACGACCACGACGTCGACGTACGCGCCGACCTCGAAGTCACGGCCCGCGACGACGTTCTTCGCGTGCAGGCCCTCCTTGTTGGCGCCGGTGATCCAGGCGGTGCCGGGGGCCACGCGCGGGTCGGCGATGTAGGTGACCTTCTCCAGGCCCTGCGGGCCGACGTAGCCGCGCACCAGGTCGGGGCGGCCGACGAAGTCCTCGGCGGTGACCAGTTCGACGGCGGCCGGGGCGAAGTGCGCCTCGACCTTGTCCAGGTCGACCTCGCGGTCGCCGGGAACGCCCACGGCGACGATCTCGCCGTCGACCTTGACGAGCAGGTTCTTCAGGGTGGCCGAGGCCGGGACGCCGAGGTGGGCGGCGAGGGTCTCGATGGTCGGGGTGTCCGGGGTGGGGATCTCCTCGAGCGCGGGCACGCCGTCGGCGTCCACCGGCTTCAGCTCGTAGGTGATCGCCTCGGTGTTGGCCGCGAAGTCGCAGTGGGGACAGTCGGCGAAGGTGTCCTCGCCGGCGCCGGCCGGCGCGAGGAACTCCTCCGACTTCGAGCCGCCCATCGCGCCCGCGGTGGCGGCGCAGATGCGGTAGTCGAGGCCGAGGCGCTCGAACACCTTCTGGTAGGCCTGGCGGTGCAGGGCGTACGAGCGGGCCAGGCCCTCGTCCTCGGTGTCGAAGGAGTACGAGTCCTTCATGAGGAACTCACGGCCGCGCAGGATGCCGGCCCGGGGACGGGCCTCGTCGCGGAACTTCGTCTGGATCTGGTAGAGGATGACCGGCAGGTCCTTGTAGGAGGACGCCTGGTCCTTCACGATCAGCGTGAAGATCTCCTCGTGCGTCGGGCCGAGCAGGTAGTCGCCGCCCCTGCGGTCCTGGAGGCGGAACAGCTCCGGGCCGTACTCCTCCCAGCGGCCGGTCGCCTCGTAGGGCTCGCGGGGCAGCAGGGCGGGGAGGCTGACCTCCTGGGCGCCGATGGCGTCCATCTCCTCGCGGACGATGCGCTCCACGTTGGCGAGGACCTTCTTGCCGAGCGGCAGCCAGGACCAGATGCCGGCGGCGGTACGGCGGACGTAGCCGGCCCGGACGAGGAGCTTGTGGCTGAGGACCTCCGCGTCCGCCGGGTCGTCGCGCAGCGTCTTCGCCATCAACTGGGACATGCGCTGGACCGGTGCGTTCGCCATGGTTCTCGTACTCCTGCCGATGGGGGTCCCCCCGCCCGCGCGGAGCCGGGCGTGGGGAGGGTAATGGCTAGGAGGTTAGCCGGGGACGCGGCGGGCCGGAAATCCGTTATGCGCGAAGGAGCGGCAGCGGGGCGCCCATCACCGCGTACGGGCGGGGCGCGCTGGGGAACAGCACTCTGCGGGCCAGGTCCTGGTAGCCCAGGGAGCGGTAGAGGGCGCGGGCGGGGCTCTCGGTGTCGATCGCGGAGAGGATCGAGCGCGGCTCGGTGGCGGTGTCGGTGATCGTGGTGATCAGGGCCCGGCCGCCGCCGCGGTTCTGGTACGCGGGGTGGACGTGCAGTTCGGTGATCACGAAGGAGTCGTCCAGCCACTGTTCGTTGCCCTGGGCCCGCAGGTAGGGCTGGACGACGGTCGACCACCAGTGGGTGCGGTCGTTGGGCATCCCGTAGACGAAGCCGACGAGCCGTTCCCCGACGGTCGCGCCGAAGGCCCGCGCCCCCGGGTGGGTCATGTGCCGCAGGACGATCTGCCTGCGCACGGCCACCTCGTCGGGGCCCAGTCCGAAGGCGGTCGCTTGGACGGCCAGGGCCTCGTCCACATGGGCGGGGAGGTCCAAGGGGCCGATCACGAGGTCCATGGCGGGGAGCCTACAGGTGCGTCAGAAGAGCACGCTGGTGAAGGCGCCGACCTCCTGGAAGCCCACCCTGCCGTAGGTGCGCCGGGCCGCGGTGTTGAAGTCGTTCACGTAGAGGCTGACCACCGGGGCCACGTCGGCCAGGGCGTAGCGCAGGACCGCGGCCATGCCGGGGGCCGCCAGTCCCTGACCCCGGTACTCGGGGGCCACCCACACGCCCTGGATCTGGCAGGCGTCGGAGGTCGCCGCGCCGATCTCCGCCTTGAAGACGACCCTGCCGTGTTCGTCGAGGCGGGCGAACGAGCGGCCGGAGCCGACGAGTTCGGCGACCCGGGCCTGGTAGAGCAGGCCGCCGTCGCCGGCCATCGGGGAGACGCCGACCTCCTCGGTGAACATCGCCACGCACGCCGGCATGATCGTGTCCATCTCGTCCTTGCGGATGCGGCGGACGTAGGGGTCCGGGGCGATGTCCGCCGGCATGCGGTCGGTGACCATCAGGGGCTGGCGGGCGCGGACCTCGCGGGCCGGGCCCCAGTGGGGTTCGAGGAGGCGCCAGAGCTGGGTCGTCGGTTCGGCCGGGCCCACGATCGAGGAGCAGCGGCGCCCCGCGCGGCGGGCGCGGTCGGCGAAGGCGCGTACGGCGCGGGGGGTGGCGCAGATCGGGACGAGGTTGGCGCCCGCGTAGCACAGGGACGTCAGCATGCCGTCCTCGTACCAGCCCCACATCTCGCCGCCGAGACGCCAGGGGTCCAGGCCGGCGACCTGGACGCGGGACGTGACGAAGGCGTTGGCGACCGGCTCGCGGTCGAGGACGGCGAGCGCGGCGTCCAGGTCGCTCGGTTCGAGGACCCGGGAGGTGGTCTGGGTCAACACGCGCGGGGCCTCACACTCAGGTCTGCTGGTCCCCGCACTGTACCTGCGGAAGCTTTGGCGTGCCGACCCGTGTTCAGGCTGCGTTCGTCGGCGGTGACCGTGGGCTTGTCGTGCCGTCCACCGGGGGCTGCCGCCCCCCGGCCCCCCGCTGTCGGCCTGAACGGCCTCGTCCTTGCACGCCGGACGGGCCGGGGGCAGCCGGCCCGTCCGCTACGGACGTCGCGTCCGGGGTGGGTCAGCCCGCGACGGAGACGGACGGTTCGCCCGAGGCGATGCCCGCCTCTTCCATCTGTTCGGCCAGTTTCATGGCTTCCTCGATGAGGGTCTCGACGATCTTCGACTCGGGAACGGTCTTGATGACCTCGCCCTTCACGAAGATCTGCCCCTTGCCGTTGCCGGAAGCCACACCCAGGTCCGCCTCACGCGCCTCACCCGGCCCGTTGACGACACAGCCCATCACCGCGACCCGCAACGGGACCTCCATCCCCGTCAGACCCGCCGTGACCTCCTCGGCCAGCTTGTACACATCCACCTGCGCCCGCCCGCACGACGGACACGACACGATCTCCAGACCCCGCTGCCTCAGATTCAACGACTCCAGGATCTGGTTGCCGACCTTGACCTCCTCCACCGGAGGAGCCGACAGTGAGACCCGGATCGTGTCACCGATCCCCTGCGAGAGCAGCGCACCGAACGCCACCGCCGACTTGATCGTCCCCTGGAACGCAGGCCCCGCCTCCGTCACCCCCAGGTGCAGCGGATAATCGCTCTGCGCCGCCAGCTGACGGTACGCCTCGATCATGATCACCGGATCGTTGTGCTTCACCGAGATCTTGATGTCACGGAAACCGTGCTCCTCGAACAGCGACGCCTCCCACAGCGCGCTCTCCACCAGAGCCTCCGGAGTCGCCCTGCCGTACTTCTGGAGAAGGCGCCGGTCCAGCGAACCGGCGTTCACCCCGATCCGGATCGGCGTGCCGTGCTCCCTCGCCGCCTGCGCGATCTCCTTGACCTTGTCGTCGAACTGCTTGATGTTGCCCGGGTTCACCCGCACCGCGGCACACCCCGCCTCGATCGCCGCGAACACGTACTTCGGCTGGAAGTGGATGTCCGCGATCACCGGGATCTGCGACTTACGGGCGATCGTCGCCAACGCGTCCGCGTCGTCCTGCGTCGGACACGCCACCCGCACGATCTGGCAGCCCGACGCCGTCAGCTCAGCGATCTGCTGCAACGTGGCACCGATGTCCGACGTACGCGTCGTCGTCATCGACTGCACCGACACCGGGGCGTCCCCACCGACCGCGACGGACCCCACCTGGATCTGCCGGCTCTTGCGGCGCTCGGCGAGCTTGGTCGGAACGGACGGCATGCCGAGAGAAATCGCAGTCATCTGCTGTGCAACCCCAAGTCGTGGATCAAGGCCCAGGTCCCGTCGGAGGCGGGTTCCAGACTTCGAGATTACGGCACCGCCACCGGCCCGAGCACTCCCCCGCCTCGAACCACTCGGCGGGGGGACCTCCACCGCCGTAAACCCGCGCGCCGGACGGCGGCCGTGCCGGGACGCGGAACGGCCCGGCACCAGGGAGGTGCCGGGCCGTCGGGGACCGCGCGGACCGGGGGCCGGCCGGACCGCCTAGGAGATCTTCACCGGGTTCACCACGTCGGCGATCAGGACGAGCACCGTGAAGCAGATGAAGATGCCCGCGACCACGTACGCCACCGGCATCAGCTTCGCCACGTCGAACGGACCCGGGTCGGGCCGGCGCAGGACCTTGGCGAGATTGCGGCGCAGCGACTCCCACAGGGCGCCCGCGATGTGTCCGCCGTCGAGCGGCAGCAGCGGGAGCATGTTGAAGAGGAACAGCGAGAGGTTGAAGCCCGCGACCAGCATCACGGCCATGGCGAGCTGCTGCGAGGCCGGGATGTCCAGGGTGAAGATCTCGCCGCCGACCCGGGCCGCGCCGACCACGCCCATGGGCGAGTCGGGCTCGCGGGGGGCGCCGTCGAAGGCCGCGTTCCACAGGGCCGGGATCTTGCCGGGCAGGGCGGCGATGGAGTCGACGGCCTCGCCCACCCGGTCGGTCATCCAGGACACGGAGTCGCCGAAGTCCTGCTTGACGACGCCGGTGGCCGCGCTGAAGCCGAGGAAGCCGGCCTTGATGTACTCGCCCTGGACGTAGGTCCCGTCGGAGTCCTTCTTGGCGACCTGGTTGGTGGCGATCTTCGCGTGCAGGGTCACTTCCTTGCCGCCGCGGTCGACGACGATGGCGACCTCCTTGCCCGCGCTGACCCGGATCAGGTCCGAGAGCGTGTTCCAGTCGTCGGTGCGCCGGCCCGCGAAGGAGACGATCTCGTCGCCCGGCTTCATGCCGGCGGCCGCGGCCGGGGAGGCCGGGTCGGTCGGCTTGCACGCGTCGCGGTTCTGGCTCTGCGCGATGACGCACGGGGAGACGGAGCTGACGGTGGTGGTCTGCTGCTGGATGCCGAAGCCCATCAGCACCGTGAGGAACAGACCCACCGCGAGCACCAGGTTCATGAAGGGGCCCGCGAACATCACGATGACGCGCTTCCACGGCTTGCGCGTGTAGAACATGCGCGACTCGTCGCCCGGCTGGAGCTCCTCGTAGGCGGCCGAGCGGGCGTCCTCGATCATGCCGCGCCAGGGGGAGGTGGAGCGGGCGCTGATCCGGCCGTCGTCGCCGGGCGGGAACATGCCGATCATGCGGATGTAGCCGCCGAAGGGGATCGCCTTGAAGCCGTACTCGGTCTCGCCCTTCCTGCGGGAGAACACGGTCGGGCCGAAGCCCACCATGTACTGCGGGACGCGGATGCCGAACATCTTGGCCGTGGAGAGGTGCCCCAGCTCGTGCCAGGCGATCGAGAAGAGCAGGCCGACCGCGAAGACGACTATGCCGAGGATCATCATCAGGGCTGTCATGCACGCGCCTCCGCGGTAGCCGTCAGTTCCCGGGACCGGGCCCGTGCCCAGGTCTCCGCTTCGAGGACGTCCGACACGGTGAGTGAAGTTCCCGTCGCCGGCGTGCCGTGCTCGCGCACGACCCGGGTGACGGTCTCCATGATCCCGTTGAACGGCAGCGCGCCCTTGCGGAACGCCTCCACGCACTCCTCGTTGGCGGCATTGAACACCGCCGGGGCTGTGCCCGCGAGCTCGCCCACGTGCCGCGCGAGGTTCACCGAGGGGAAGGCCTCGTTGTCGAGCGGGAAGAACTCCCAGGTCGACGCCGTGCTCCAGTCGAAGGCGGGCGCCGCGTCGGGGACGCGCCGCGGCCAGCCGAGACCTATGGCGATCGGCCCCCGCATGTCGGGGGGCGTCGCCTGGGCCAGCGTCGATCCGTCCGTGAACTCCACCATCGAGTGGACATACGACTGGGGATGCACGACCACCTCAATGCGGTCGAAGGGAATGTCGTAGAGCAGGTGCGCCTCGATCACCTCCAGGCCCTTGTTGACCAGGGTCGCGGAGTTGATGGTGATCACCGGGCCCATGGACCAGGTCGGGTGGGCGAGGGCGTCCTCGACCGTCACGTCGGCCAGCTGCTGCTTGGTGCGGCCCCGGAACGGACCGCCGGAGGCGGTGACGACCAGCTTGCGGACCTCCGCGCGCGTGCCCGCGGCGAGGGCCTGGAAGAGCGCCGCGTGCTCGGAGTCGACCGGGATGATCTGTCCGGGCCCGGCGAGCGCCTTCACGAGCGGACCGCCGACGATGAGCGACTCCTTGTTGGCGAGCGCGAGGGCGCGGCCCGCCTCCAGGGCGGCGAGGGTCGGCGCGAGGCCGATGGAGCCCGTGATGCCGTTCAGGACGGTGTGGCAGTCGGAGGCGGCGAGCTCGGTGGCGGCCTCGGGTCCCGCGAGGATCTCGGGGAGCGGCTCCCCCGTGCCGTACTCGGTGGCGAGAGCCTCGCGCAGCGCGGGCACCACGTCCTCGCGGGCGACCGCGACGGTCCGCACCCTCAGCCTGCGGGCCTGTTCGGCGAGAAGGGCGACCCGGCCGCCGTTGGCGGACAGGCCGGTCACCCGGAAACGGTCCGGGTTGCGCAGCACGAGGTCGATGGCCTGGGTGCCGATCGAACCGGTGGAGCCGAGGATCACCACGTCCTTCGGGCCGTCGCCCGCGACCGGATCGTGGACGAGGTGCGGGTCGGCGAGGGGGGCTGGACTGTCGCTCATCCCCCCATTGTTGCGGTACCGGGGGCCTGGCAGGACAGGGTGCCCCCCGCTCGTCCCCCTCATGAGGGGTTCGGGGCGGGGGGCACCCGGTGGACAGGCGTGCGAGGCCTCACCTGATCGGGCGGTGGACGTTCTCGCGCTCGCTCGGTCCCGGGGTGGTGTCGGCGATCCAGGGGCCGTCGCCCGACGGGTCGACGATGCCCTGCTCCAGCCACTCGTAGGTGCCGGACATCACCCCCTTGACGACCTTGCGGTCCACGTCGTCGGTGTTGCTCCACAGCCGTGTGAAGAGCTCGTCGACGCGCAGGCGGGACTGGCGGCAGAAGGCGTCGGCGAGCTGGTAGGCCTCCCGGCCGTTCTCACCGCGCGCCCGCAGCAGCTCGGCCCGCACACAGGCCGCGCTCATCGCGAACAGCTCCGCGCCGATGTCGACGATCCGGCCGAGGAAGGCCTGCTTGGTCTCCATCCGGCCCTGCCAGCGGGACATGGCGTAGAACGTGGAGCGGGCGAGCTTGCGCGAGTGCCGCTCGACGAACCGCAGATGCGGGGAGAGGTCGACGCCCCGCTTGAACTCGGTGTACGACGAGGGCAGCTGGCCCGGTCCGGCGACGAGTTTCGGCAGCCACTTGGCGTAGAAGACGCCCGCGTTGGCGCCCGCCCTCGCCTTGTCCTGGAGGGACTTGTCGGGGTCGATGAGGTCGCCGGCGACCGTGAGGTGGGCGTCCACGGCCTCGCGGGCGATCAGGAGGTGCATGATCTCCGTCGAGCCCTCGAAGATGCGGTTGATCCGCAGGTCGCGCAGGACCTGCTCGGCGGGGACCGCCTTCTCCCCGCGGGCGGCCAGCGAGGCCGCCGTCTCGAAGCCGCGGCCGCCGCGGATCTGGACCAGCTCGTCGGCCATGCGCCAGCCCAGCTCGGAGGCGATGAGCTTGGCGAGCGCACCCTCGATGCGGATGTCGTTGCGGTCCTCGTCCGCCATCTGCGAGGAGAGGTCCAGCACCGCCTCCAGCGCGAAGGTGGTGGCCGCGATGAAGCTGATCTTCGCGCCGACCGCCTCGTGGTGGGCGATCGGCCGGCCCCACTGCTCACGCGCCGCCGACCACTCGCGGGCGATCTTCAGGGACCACTTGCCGGCCGCCACGCAGGACGCGGGCAGCGAGAGGCGTCCCGTGTTCAGGGTGGTCAGGGCGATCTTCAGACCGGCGCCCTCGGGGCCGACCCGGTTCGCGGCCGGGACCCGCACCTGGTGGAAGCGGGTGACGCCGTTCTCGATGCCGCGCAGGCCCATGAAGGCGTTGCGGTTCTCGACGGTGATGCCGGGCGAGCCGGCCTCCACGACGAACGCCGTGATGCCGCCCTTGTGGCCCTCGCTCTTGGGCACCCGGGCCATCACGACCAGCAGGTCGGCGACGACGCCGTTGGTCGTCCACAGCTTCACCCCGTCGAGCACGTAGTCGTCCCCGTCGGGCACCGCGCTGGTGGCCAGGCGCGCCGGGTCGGAGCCGACGTCCGGTTCGGTGAGGAGGAAGGCGCTGATGTCCGTGCTCGCGCAGCGCGGCAGGAAGCGCTGCTTCTGCTCGGGGGTGCCGAACAGCTTCAGCGGCTGCGGGGCGCCGATCGACTGGTGCGCCGACAGCAGGACGCCGACCGCGGGGCTGGCCGAGCCCACCAGCGCCAGGGCCTTGTTGTAGTACACCTGGGTGAGGCCCAGGCCGCCGTACTTGGGGTCGATCTTCATGCCGAGGGCGCCGAGCTCCTTGAGCCCGCGTACGACGTCGTCGGGAATCCGGGCCTCACGCTCGATGAGGGCCGCGTCGATCTTCGTCTCGCAGAAGTCGCGGAGTTTCGTCAGGAACTGCTCACCGCGCCGGACGGCCTCGTCGGTGGGGAGCGGGTGGGGATGGATGAGGTCCAGCCGGAAGCGGCCGAGGAAGAGTTCCTTGCCGAAGCTCGGCTTGCGCCAGTCCTGCTCGCGCGCCGCCTCGGCGACCTGGCGGGCCTCACGTTCGGTGACGGTGGGTTTCTTGAGGGGTGGTGCGGACATGAGGCTCACCTCGCCGCGAATCGGGATACCGGGCCACATTGGTTACCGATGGGTGCTACCCGATCGTTGGTACCCGATCCGGGCCGAGGTGGCCACCCCACGCGCGGGCGTCCGGCCATCGCCGGCCGGGCCCCGTCGCGGCCGCGACGGCCGGTTCACGCCGGGGCCGGGCGTCCGCTCCGGGGCCGGGGCGCCGTCCGCCGTCGCCGTGCGGTCTGCGCCGAACGAGTGGTGGGCGCGGGGGCCGGATCCGGGTGCCGTACTGTTCTGCACCGGCTCCCCCGCAACTCCCTGTCGAAGCGCTTCGACAACCTATGGACACCCACCCCCGCTAGGGCTACTGTCGAACCACCCTCACCCGCCCCTGTCCGTTCCGCGCACTGTCGAAGCGCTTCACAAAACTTGGAGAGCTGGATGGTCACCCTCGCCGAGGTCGCCCAGCACGCCGGAGTCTCGGCGAGCACGGTGAGCTATGTCCTCAGTGGCAAGCGGTCCATCTCCACGACCACCCGGCAGCGGGTCGAGCAGAGCATCCGGCAGCTCGGCTACCACCCCAACGCGGGCGCCCGCGCGCTGGCCAGCAGCAGGTCCAACATCATCGCGCTGATGATCCCGCTGCGCACCGACATCTACGTGCCGGTGATGATGGAGATCGCCATCGCGGTGGCGACCACCGCCCGCACCCACGGCTACGACGTCCTGCTGCTCACCGGCGAGGAGGGGCCCGACGCGGTCCGCCGCGTCACGGGCAGCGGACTCGCCGACGCGATGATCCTGATGGACGTCGAACTCGACGACGAGCGGCTGCCGCTGCTGCGCTCCACCGACCGGCCGTCCGTGCTGATCGGCCTGCCGGCCGACACCTCCGGCCTGACCTGCGTCGACCTGGACTTCGCGGCGACCGGCGCGCTCTGCGTGGAGCACCTGGCGACCCTGGGGCACCGTGACATCGCCGTCGTCGGCGAGGCACCGGCGGTCTACGAACGGCACACCGGCTTCGCCGAGCGCACCCTCGACGGACTGCGTTCCCGGGCGAAGGAACTGGGACTGCGGCTGCTGCACCGCCCGTGCGAGGGCGGGTACGACGCGATGGCCGTGACCCTCGCCCGGATCCTGGACGAACGCCCGGGCACCACCGGGTTCGTGGTGCAGAACGAGTCGGCGGTCGAGCCGCTGCTCGCGCTGCTGCGCCAGCAGGGCAGGGCGGTACCGGAGGACGTGTCCGTGGTGGCCGTCTGCCCCGACCAGGTCGCCGTCCAGGCCTCGGTGCGGCTGACGTCGGTCGCCATCCCCGCGCAGGACATGGGCCGGCACGCCGTGGAGCGCCTCGTCGCCAAGCTCGACGGCCACGGCGGCGACGAAGTCGTGCTGCTCGCGCCCGAGTTGACGGTCCGGGCGAGCACGGGACCGGCGCCCACCGTCTCCTGACCCCGACACGCCCCCGACCGCCGCCCACCCCGGACGAAGCCCGGCCCCCGCCCCGCTCCGTCCCCCGACGCTCGCCCCGGACGGAGCGCGGCACCGCCCCGCTCCGTCCCCCGCCGCACCGCGCACCCCGCTCCACCGCTGTCGTGCCCGACGCCAGGGCACCGCCATGTCTGCACTCCTTCAAGGAGCACTCCGCATGAACCAGCCCGCCGAGAACCAGCCTCAGGTCAGTCTCGCGCAGTCGTCGCCCACGGTCGGCACCTTCCGTGAGCGCGACGGCGCCCTGGAGTGGAGCGGCCGCCAGGAGACCCTGCGGATCGAGCCGTGGGGACCCGACGCCGTCCGGGTGCGCGCCCGGCTCGGCGGGCCGGTCCTCGAAGGGCTTCCGGGCGCCCTGCTCGACGAACCGCCGGCCACCGACAGCAGCGTCAAGACCTCCGACACCGAGGGCCGGCTGACCGTCGGCGCGCTCACCGTCGAGGTGGACGCCGAGGGCATGGTCCGCTTCCTGCGGACCGACGACGGCTCGGAGCTCCTGGCCGAACAGCGCGCCCACTTCTGGTGGCCGGGGCCGCGGCTCTACACCGCCGTCGGCAACGGCCACCACCGTCTGGAACAGCGCTTCGCGGCCTACGACGACGAGAAGCTGTACGGCCTCGGCCAGCACCAGCACGGCCGGCTGGACCAGAAGGGCCTGGTGGTGGACCTGGTCCAGCGCAACGCCGAGGTCGGCATCCCGGTGCTCACCTCCAGCCGGGGCTACACGCTGCTGTGGAACAACCCGGCGATCGGCCGGGTCGAACTGGCCGGCAACGGCACCCGCTGGGTCGCCGACTCGGCCCGGCAGATCGACTACTGGATCACCGCGGGCCGGCCGGCCGAGGCCCAGCGCAACTACAGCGCGGCGACCGGCCGTACCCCGATGCTGCCGGAGTGGGCGGCCGGCTTCTGGCAGTGCAAGCTGCGCTACCGCACCCAGGACGAACTCCTGGGCGTGGCACGGGAGTACAAGCGCCGGGGACTGCCCCTGGACGCCATCGTCTGCGACTTCTTCCACTGGACGCACCTGGGCGAGTGGAAGTTCGACCCGGCGCAGTGGCCCGACCCCGCCGCCATGGTCCGCGAGCTCGAGGAGCTGGGGGTCAAGCTGGTGGTCAGCGTCTGGCCGTCGGTGTCGCCGCTGAGCGAGAACCATCCGGTGATGGAGCAGCGCGGTTACCTCATCGGCACCCAGTACGGTCCGATGGCGCACGCCGACTGGCCGGACAAGGGCGTGGCGTCGACCGTCCAGGTGGCGTTCTACGACGCGACCAACCCCGAGGCGCGGGAATTCGTGTGGTCGAGGATCCGCGACAACTACGTGACGCCGTACGGCATCACGGCGTTCTGGCTGGACGCCTGCGAGCCCGAGCTGAAGCCCGGCTTCCCGGAGAACCTGCGCTACTGGGCGGGTCCGGGTCTGGAGGTCGGCAACATCTACCCGGCCGACAACTCCCGCGCCTTCCACGAGGGTCTGCGCGCGGCCGGCGAGGAGGAGATCATCACCCTCAACCGGTCGGCCTGGGCGGGCAGTCAGCGCTACGGCGCCGCCCTGTGGTCGGGGGACATCGGCACCGACTTCGCGACCCTGCGCCGTCAGATCGCGGCCGGTCTGAACACCGCGCTGTCGGGCATCCCGTGGTGGAACACGGACATCGGCGGGTTCCACGGAGGCGACCCGGACGACCCGGCGTACCGGGAGGTGATGGTGCGCTGGTTCCAGTTCGGCGCGCTGTCCCCGCTGATGCGGCTGCACGGCTTCCGGGACCCGGGGAAGCCGCTCGGTCCGGACATGACCGGCGGCCCGAACGAGGTGTGGTCGTACGGCGAGGAGGCGGGCGCCGTCCTGGAGAAGTACCTGCGGCTGCGCGAGCGGCTCAAGCCGTACGTGCTGAGGGTGATGCGGGAGGCGCACGAGGAGGGGCTGCCGCCGATGCGGCCGCTGTTCCTGGAGTTCCCCGACGACCCGGCGGCCTGGTCGGTGGACGACTCCTACCTGTTCGGCCCCGACGTGCTCGTCGCCCCGGTGCTGACGGCGGGCGCCACGTCCCGCACGGCCTACCTCCCGGCGGGCGCCGCCTGGACGGACGCCTGGACCGGTGAGACGTACGAGGGGGGCGCGGTGGTGACCGTGGACGCCCCGCTGGACCGTCTGCCGCTGTTCCTGCGGGACGGGGCACGGCTGCCGGTGGCGGAGTAGCCCCGGACGCGGACCGGGGACGGCCGCTCCCGCCACCGGGCGGGAGCGGCCGTCCCCGAGGGGCGTGACGGTCAGCTGCTGCTGACGGTCAGGTTGTTGGTGGTGAAGTCCAGGCCGCCCGAGGACGAGGTGATCTCGTAGCCGAACTGCACGTCACCGATGGTCTCGTTGCCGAACCAGCCCTTGGTGTCCTTGATCCATTTGAGGATCGGCAGGACGTTGACGGTGCCGGAGGACGAGTTGGAGGTGCGGACGAAGGAGAAGACCTCGTTCGCGCCGTTGCTTCCCTTGTAGACCGTCCAGGTGTGGCCGCCGAGCGTCACGGTCCCCTGCGAGGTGCCCAGGGGGCCGACGGCTCCGGTCTTGTTGACCCAGAGCATGATCTCGTAGTCGTAGTCGGTGTCCCAGATGTCGTACGACGTGTTGTACGCGCCGGACGACGGGACCGTGACGTTGTAGCTGCTGGAGAGGGAGCCCAGCGAGGTGATCGACTTGTTGATCACCTTCTTCGCGTTCGGGTAGGACTTGATCCCTCCGGTGTTGGGGTGGTTGGCCCAGACTCCCCAGTTGGTGCCGGAGTTGGCCCAGACGCACTGGCTGCCGGCGCCGGAGCCCCAGATGTTGTTGTAGAGCGTGTAGCCGTTGAGGCTGGTGTTGCCCCACTGGTCGCAGGTGCTCCATACGGCGGCCGAGGCGGGGGCGGAGGCCAGCGCGACGGTGGCGCCGAGCGCGAGCGCGGGGGCCAGCAGGGCCTTGCCGATCCTGCTCAGGGTGCGTGTTGCCATGGTGTCCCTTCCATGGGTGGGGGGAAGTGCGTCTTGTCGAGGGGGATCACCACGTCCCCGGGGTGAGGACGTGGTCTTCTCCGGCGGCGGGGCCGAGCGGGGTCGTGCCCCCGACGCCGGCGGAAGTCGGTGCTCCGGTGCGGTGTGTGCGGTGCGCCCGCTGGGGGTCCCCGGCCGGGCGCGGGCGGCGGGTCCGGCCGGCCGTCACGGGCGCAGCACCGCCGCGCCGTGGCGGCCCAGGGTGATCCGGTCGGTGTGGGTCCGCCCGGTGAGCAGGTCGTGCTGGGTGCCGGGGAGGTCGACGGTCACCGGCTCGCGGCCGTGGTGGAGCAGGAAGAGCAGCTCGCCCCGGCGTACGGCCTCCACCTGCGGCGGGAGTCGCTCGACGACCGGGCGGACGCCCGCGTCCGCCGCGACGCGGGCCAGCAGCGCGCGCAGGGCGTCGGGTTCGGGGAGGGTGGACAGGTACCAGGCGCGGTCCCGGCGCAGGACGGCGGGCAGTCCGTCGAGTTCGCCGCCCCGGTAGGCGGCCTCGGTCGTGGCGTCGTCGGCCTTCTCCAGCTCCTCCGACCACAGGATCCCGCGGAAGGCGCCGGCCGCGGCGCTCTCCCCGGGCTCCAGCGGCCACCGCTCGTGCAGCACGTCGATGCCGAACAGCTCGCGCAGGCGGGCGTCCATCCCGCCGGGCCGGACGCGGTCGTCCTCGTCGGCCGTACCGGTCAGGAAACCCGCCACGAGAGTGCCGCCGCCGCGGACGTGGGCGACGAGGTTGTCGACCGCCGCGTCCGTCATCGCGTAGAGCTGGGGGACGACGACGAGCCGGTAGCCGGACAGGTCCTGCTCGGGGTGGGCGAAGTCGGTGGTCAGGTGCGACTCCCACAGGGCCCGGTGCCAGGCGTGCAGGACGGTCGGGTGGTCCACGTGCAGGGAGGGAAGGCCGCCCTGGGCGCCGGCCCACCAGGCGTGCCAGTCGTGCAGGACAGCGATGTCCGCTTGTATGCGACGGCCCGTCACCTCAGGGCCGATCCGGGCGAGTTCGGACCCGATGACCTTGATCTCCTGGAAGGTGCGGCCCCGCTCCCCCGCGTGACCGATCATCCCGGAGTGGAACTTCTCGGCGCCCTGCCGGGACTGGCGCCACTGGAAGTAGCAGACGGCGTCCGCGCCGCGGGCCACCGCCTGGAGGGACCAGAGCCGGTTGAGGCCGCGCGGCTTGGGGTGGTTGACCGCGCGCCAGTCGACCGGTCCGGCCGCCTGCTCCATCAGCATCCAGGGCCCGCGCGCCTGGGACCGGGTCAGGTCCTGGACCAGCGCGCCGTGCTGCGCGGCCAGCGGGTCACGGGGGTCCGGGTAGAGGTCGACGGAGACGACGTCCTCCTCCTCGGCCCAGCGCCAGCCGTCCTGGCCGAGGAAGAGCGGCATGAAGTTGGTGGTGACCGGGATGTGCGGGGTGTGCCGGGTGACGATGTCGCGCTCCGCGAGGTAGCACTCCAGGAGCGCGTCGGAGGTGAAGCGCCGGAAGTCCAGCACCTGGGCGGGGTTCTTCAGGTAGTGGGGGCGGCGGGCGGGCAGGACGGCGTCCCAGCTGTCGTAGCCCTGGCTCCAGAAGGCCGTGCCCCAGGCCCTGTTGAGGGCGTCCAGGGTGCCGTACCTCGCGCGCAGCCAGCGGCGGAACGCGGCCGCCGCCTCGTCGCCGTGGTCGGCCGTGCAGTACTCGTTGTTGATGTGCCACATGGTGAGGGCGGGGTGGGCGCCGTAGCGGGCGGCCAGGTCCTCGGTGATGGCGGCGGCGTGCCGGCGGTAGGTGGCGCTGGAGTGCGAGAAGTGCTGGCGTCCGCCCCACCACTCGACGTCGCCGTTCTCGTCGCGGGGCAGGGTGTCCGGGTGCAGCCGGCCCAGCCAGGGGGGCGGGGCGGCCGTCGGGGTGGCGAGGACGACGCCGACGCCGTTCGCGTGCATCAGGTCCATCACGGTGTCGAGCCAGCCGAACTCCCTTGCTCCGGGCTCGGGTTCGAGCCTGGACCAGGAGAAGACGCCGAGCGTGACCGAGTTGACGCCGGCCTCCCGCATCAGCCTGACGTCCTCGTGCCAGGTCTCCTCGGGCCACTGCTCGGGGTTGTAGTCGCCGCCGAAGAGGATCCGGCCGCGGGTGGCGTCGGCGAGACCGGGCCGGTCCGCGGCGGTCACCGGGCGGCCCTGCGAACGGGCGGCGCGGGCGGTGTGCGGCGGGTGGGGTGCATGCGGGGTACCTCGGTGGATGGGCGTTCACGGAGTGCCGTCCGCCGCCCGGCGACGGGCGACGGGCGGGCGACGGGCGGCCGACGGCGGACGCACGCGCACGGACTCCGCGCGCGGCACACGACGGGTCTGCGGCCGGGGGCCAGGGCCGGTCTCGCGGCTGGGGGGGCGGACGGGCTAGCCCTTGACCGCGCCGGTCAGCATTCCCTTCTTGAAGTGCTTCTGGACGAACGGTGAGAGGACCGCGACCGGCAGCAGCGCCATCACCATCACCGCCATCTGGATGGCCAGTCCCGACAGCTGGCCGGTCCTGATGGCCTGTCCCAGGCCGACCGGCGCCTCCTGCTTCTGCACCAGCTGGATCATGACGTTCTGGAGCGGCATCATGTCCTGGTCGTTGAGGTAGAGCGACGCGTTGAACCACGCGCTCCAGTACCCGACGGCGTAGAAGAGGGTGATCACCGCGAGGACCGCCCGCGACAGCGGCATGACGATCTGCCAGAGGATGCGGAAGTCCCCGGCGCCGTCGATGCGCGCGCTGTCGATGAGTTCCGGCGAGATCCCCATGAAGAAACCGCGCAGCACCAGGATGTTGAAGACGCTCACGGCGCTCGGCAGGATCAGCGCCAGGTAGCTGTCCGTGAGGCCGAGGGACTGCACCAGCAGGTAGGTGGGGATGAGGCCGGCGCTGAAGAACATGGTCGCCAGCAGGGTCATCAGGATGCCGCGGTGGCCGAGGGACCCGGTGCGGGACAGGCCGTAGGCGCACAGGACGGACACGGCCATCGAGAACAGGGTGCCGGCCACGGTCACGAGGACGCTGATGACCGCGGCGCGGGTCACCTGGCCGCCGCCGAGCAGTTCCTGGTAAGCGATGAACGTGACGCCCTTGGGCACGATCACCAGGCCGCCCGCCTCGTCGATGGTCTTCCGCGAGGACAGACTGGTGACGACGATGATCCACAGCGGGAAGAGGACCGCGAGGCAGGCGAAGAGCAGGACGAGCCCCTTGCCCGCGAGCCCCGCCCTGGACGGCTCCTCCTCCCACGCCGGGCGCGCGGGCGCCGCCCACCGGTGCGGTGTCGCCACGGGTTCGTCGATGACGGCGGTCACTTCTTGTACACCCCCTGCTCGCCCATGAGATGGGCCACCTTGTTCGCGGTGAGGACCAGGCCGATGCTGACCACACCCTTGATCAGTCCGGCGGCGGCCGCGTAGCCGAAGTCCTGGTTGCGCACGCCGTTCCACCACACGAAGGTGTCGAGGACCTCGCCCGCGTCCGGTCCGACGGCGTCCCGCTGGAGCAGGATCTGTTCGAAACCGACGGTCAGCGCGTCCCCGACGCGCAGCACCAGGAGCAGCGCGATCACCGGCCGCAGGGCGGGGAGCGTGACGTGCCACATCCGGCCCCAGCGTCCGGCGCCGTCCATCGCGGCGGCCTCGTAGTGGTCCTGCGGGACCGAGGCGAGCGCGGCGAGGAAGACGATGATCCCCCAGCCGGCGTCCTTCCAGACGCTCTGGGCGGTGATCAGGAAGGCGAAGGTGTGGGGGTCGGTCATGATGTCGAGCCCGTCGTGCCCGTGCTGACGCAGCAGCTGGGAGAGCATGCCCGCGCCGCCGAACATCTGCTGGAAGACGGCGATGACCAGCACCCAGGAGAAGAAGTGCGGCAGGTAGAGCACGGCCTGCGCGACCGCCCGCACCCGCGGCCTGACCACGCTGTTGATGAGCAGCGCGAGCAGGATGGTGACCGGGAAGAACACCACGATCTGGATGAAGAACAGCACCAGGGTGTTCTGCACGGCCTGCCAGAAGGCCGACGCCTCGAAGATCCGCTGGAAGTTCTCCAGGCCCACGAAGGGGCTGTTCAGGATCGAGACGATGCCGTTGTCGCTGATGTAGGGGTCGTAGTCCTGGAAGGCGACGATGTTGCCCAGGATCGGCAGGTAGTTGAAGACCAGGACCAGCAGGACGGCCGGCAGGGTCATCAGGATCAGGACGCGGTCGCGGCGGAACCTGAGGCGCGGGCTCAGCCGTCCCGCGCGTCGCCCCTCCCGGGGCCCGGTGGTGTCGTGGGACGTCACCGGGAGCTGCTCCGGCGTGCCTTCCTCGGTGGTGCTCCGGGGCACCGTGCTGTGGGACACGGCGTTCTCCTCGCCTCAGAGCCTCGTCAGCTCGCCGCCGGGCCGTTGTCGTCGAGGATCTTCTGGTACCAGTCGCGCAGCTGGTCCCCGCCCTTCTTCTTCCACTCGGAGATGGCCTGCTGCATGTCGGCGATCTTCTTGTGGCCGCGGGCGATGTCGTCCTCCAACTGCTCGAAGTCGTTGGAGAGGTTGGTGTAGCGGGACGGCTCGGTGATCTGGAGGCCCCAGAAGGAGGACTTCTTGGTGAAGGAGCCCATCCGCTGCTGCCACTCGACCATGCCCTTGGTGTAGTCGGGCAGGTCGGGGTGGGCGATGGTCGCGGCCGGGCTCGCGACCATGACGTAGGCGTTGATGACCTCGTTGTTGCCCTTGTCGTTCTTGACCGGCACGCCGTCCTTGAGGGTGTAGTGCGTGCCCTCGACGCCGTAGTTGGTCATCATCCACTCCTTGGTGCCGTACGGCGCCGCGGTGACGTTGGCGACCGCGAGCGCGTCCCGGATCACGGACTCGGAGGCCTTCCTGTTGACGAAGGCGAAGATGCCGGCCGGGTTCGCGGCCCACAGTGTCGGGTCGCCCCCGTCGTGGTTCCAGATGTCCATGCCCCAGACCTTGAAGTCCGGGTTCTGGGTGGCCTGGGAGGCCTGCTGCCCGTACCAGTTGGAGATGTCGTTGTTCCAGATCAGGAACTCGCCTGCGGCGAACTTGGGGGCGGGGTCGGTGGCCTGGCTCTTGCCCAGCTTGAAGTCGGGGTGCACGTAGCCGGCGGCGAACAGCTTGCGCGTCCACTCCAGCGCCTCGAGGTACTCCGGGGTCTCCATGCGGTGGATCAGCTTGCCGTCGACCACGGTCCAGGCGAGCGCCTTCTCGCCGCCGCTGATCACGCCGAAGGTGTTGAAGGCGGTCCACTTCATGTCGCCGCAGGCCCACCGCTTGGCCCGGGGGTCGGTGATGTCCTTGCACAGGGCCATGAACTCGTCGGCGGAGCGCGGGACTTCCCAGCCCTGCTTGTCGAAGAGGTCCTTGCGGTAGAGGGGCACGATGTTCTGCACGTACGAGGCCGGCATCGGCAGGCCCATCAGCTTGCCGCCGAAGATGGAGCGCTGCCAGGCGTCGCTGGGGATCGCCGCGAGGTTCGGGTACTCCTTGACCTTGTCGCCGGACAGGTACGGGCCGAGGTCGGCGAACTTGCTGATGATGGCGCTGGGTATCTTGCCCATCATGTTCCAGCCGGGGACGACCACCACGTCCGGCACGTCGCTGGAGGCGAGGACCGCGCCGAGCTTCTGGTCGTAGGTGTTGCCGTCCTGGTTGCGCCACTGGACGTCGGCGCCGATCAGGGCGTTCATCGACGTGTAGTAGGCGTTGTCGCCCTTCGGCGGGGAGCCCCAGAACGGCGACATGATGCTGACCTTGCCGCCGCTGCCGAGCTTCTTGGGCACCGAGGTCTTCAGCGTCGCGACGTCGAGCTTGGCGGTGAAGCCCATCGCCGAGCCGTCCTTGGACGGGAAGTCCGGGCTCACGACGTTGCTGGCGACGTAGGCGGGCAGGATCTTCTTGGCGCCCTTGCCCGACGTGGTGCCCTCGCGCGAACCCTTGTCCGCGCCGCCGCAGGCGGCCAGCAGCGGCATCCCTCCCGCCACCGCTGCGGTGGCGACCGCCGTGGAGGCGAGGAAGCTTCTCCGGCTGGTTCCGGAAGGACCGGAAGAGGGGGAAGCGGCGTTCGGCGTCATTGCGTCAACCCTTCATGGCACACCAGGACACCCGGCGGTGGCCGTCGGCTGCGGTGTCTCGAGTGGAACTGGCTGAGCTGAAGCGATCCTTCGACGCAGGTGCGGTGCGGTGCTCGCAGTCGAAGCGCTTCGATGTTGCTGCGAGGTTAAGTGAACACCCTGGGGTGCACAAGGGTCGTTCCCAACATTCCTCCGCGGCGGCGGGGGCGACCTGTGCGTAAGCGCTGCTTGAAATTGCGGCCGGGTCCTCTTGACACCCCGCCCCCGGTCGAACCAGCATCGAAGCGCTTCGAAAGAGCTCTCCGCTCCATCGCAAAGGGATCCCCACGTGACCGCACACACGCCGCCCACGCCGCCTTTCCGCGATCCTCGACTGCCGTTCGCGAAGCGCATCGACGACCTGCTGTCCCGGCTGACCGCCGAGGAGAAGGTCTCCTTCCTGCACCAGTTCGTGCCCGCCGTGGAGCGGCTCGGCATCGGCGCGTTCCGCACCGGGCAGGAGGCGCTGCACGGTGTCGCGTGGATGGGCCCGGCGACGGTGTTCCCGCAGGCCGTCGGCCTGGGCGCGACCTGGGACACCGATCTCGTGCGGCGCGTCGGTGAGGCGGTGTCGCGGGAGGTCCGGGCGATGCGTGCGCTCGACGACCGGGTCGGCCTGAACGTCTGGTCCCCCACCGTCAACCTGCTGCGCCACCCCCTGTGGGGGCGCAACGAGGAGGGCTACTCCGAGGACCCGCGGCTCACCTCGGCCATCGCCACCGCCTACACGCACGGGCTGCGCGGCGACCATCCGACGTACTGGCGCACCGCCCCCGTCCTCAAGCACTGGCTGGCCCACAACAACGAGACCGGCCGGGACGTCACCTCGTCCTCGGTCCGTCCCCGGGTGCTGCACGAGTACGACCTGCGGGCCTTCCGCGCGGCCGTCGAAGCGGGCGCCGTGGCCGGGGTGATGCCGGCGTACAACCTGGTCAACGGCCGCCCCAACCATGTCTCGCCGTATCTGCGCGAGCAGCTGCGCGCCTGGACCGAGGAGGAGCTGCTGGTCTGCTCGGACGCCGGGGCGCCGTCCAACCTGGTGGACTCCGAGCACTACTTCGACACCCACGAGGAGGCGACGGCGGCCGCGCTCGTCGCCGGCGTGGACAGCTTCACCGACCACGGCACGGACGCTTCGCCGATCGTCGCCCGGGTCGAGGGGGCCCTCCGGCAGGGGCTGCTGACCGAGGCCGACATCGACGCGGCGGTCCGCCGTCAGCTCTCGGTCCGCTTCCGGCTGGGCGAGTTCGACCCGCAGGACGACCCGCACGCGGCCACCGGTGAGTTCGACACGCCGGCCCACCGCTCGCTGGCCCGGGAGGCGGCCGAGCGGGCGATCGTCCTGCTGCGCAACGACGGTGTGCTGCCACTGGCCGACGGCACCCGGATCGCGGTGGTCGGCCTGCTCGCCGACGAGTGCAAGCTCGACTGGTACAGCGGCACACTGCTGCACCGTTCGACTCCCCTGGAGGGCCTGTACGAACGGTTCGGCGCGGAGCGCGTGGAGTTCGCGGAGGGCGTGGACCGGGTCCTGGTCCGGACGTCCGCGGGCACGTTCCTCAAGGTCCCCCACGCCCCCGCGGCGACGGACGAGGTGCGCGGCGCCGGGGGCGCGCTCGATCCGGCGCTGCTCGCGGGCCGCACCGACCTGCCGCCCCTGACGACGGACGCGACCGGCACGGAGTTCGCGCTCGTCGACTGGGGCGAGGGGGTGCTGACGCTGCGGGCGCCCGACGGCCGCTACCTGTCCGTCGCCGAGGACGGGTATCTGCGCGCCTCCGCCGACCAGCCCGGCGGCTGGGTCGTCCAGGAGACGTTCCGCCTGGAACCGCGCGCGGACGCCGACGGGAACACCCACGGCAGCGGTCACCTCCTGCGGCATCTGGGCACGGGTCGCCCCGTCTGTGTCGCCGCCGACGGCGTCCGGGTTGCCGGGCCGGACGAGGAGGACGCCGAGACGGTCGCGCTGGTCCTTCTCGAGTCCGGCGAGGACGCGGTGGCCCGGGCGGCGGCGGGCGCGGAGGTCGTCGTGGTCGTGGCGGGCAACGACCCGCACATCCACGGCAGGGAGACCGAGGACCGCACCACGCTGCGGCTGCCGGCCCACCAGGAGCGGCTGCTCGCGGCCGCCCGGGCGGCCAACCCGCGCACGGTGCTGGCCCTGGTGTCGGCGTACCCGTACGCGATCGAGGCGGACGGCCCGGCCGCGGTGCTCTGGACGGCGCACGGCGGCCAGGCCGCCGGCACCGCCCTCGCGCGGGTGCTGGCCGGCGACGTCTGCCCGGGCGGGCGCCTCCCGCAGACCTGGTACGCCGACGACGCCGATCTGCCCGACCTCCTCGACTACGACGTCATCGGCTCCCGGCAGACGTACCTCTACTACGAGGGCACTCCGCTGTTCCCGTTCGGGCACGGCCTGTCGTACGCGTCGTTCTCCTACGCGGACCTGGCCGTGCGGACCGGGGAAGGCGGGGTGCGGGTCTCCTGCACGGTGACCAACACCGGGGACATGACGGCCGACGAGGTCGTCCAGCTCTACACCCGTGCCGTGGCCCCCTCGGTCACCCGACCGCGGCGCGAGCTGCTCGGCCACCGCCGGGTGGCGCTGGCCCCGGGCGCGAGCGCGGCACTCTCCTTCGACGTCCCGCTGTCCGCGTTCGCGTTCTGGGACGTGTCGCAGGGCCGGTGGCGCCTGGAGTCCGGCCCGTACGACGTCCTGGTCGGCGCGTCCAGCGAGGACGTCAGGCTGCGGACGACGGTCGCGCTGGAGGGCGAGGCGGCCGCCCCGCGCCCGGTCCGCGAACGGGGCCTGGACGCCGCCGACTTCGACGAGCAGAGCGGCGTCGAGATCGTCGACCGTACGAAGCGGGCGGGCGACGCGGTGACGCCCGTCGGCGGCGGGGCGGGCGAACTGCTCTACCGGGCCTGCGACTTCGGGACGGACGGCGGCACGACGGGCGTCACGGTGACGGCGTCCGGAGCGGGCACGGTACGGCTGTCCCTGGACGGCGGTCCGGTCCTGGCCGAACTGACGGTGGCCGCCACCGCGGGGCCGTACGACCACGTCACCGTCGGGGCCGCCCTGACCGCCGAGGGCGTCCGCGACCTGCGCGTCGGACTGCGCGGCCCGCTGCGGCTCGCGCACGTCGGCTTCTCCGGTTGAGGGTCCGGAGGAGACCGGCACGAAGAAGGGGTCCGGCACCGGAAGGCATCGGTGCCGGACCCCTTCGGGGACGGCGTTCGAACGCCGGATCCCAGGCTATATGAAAACGGTTACCGTTTACTAGAGGGCGAGCCCCGTCAGGACCAGCACCCGCTCGTAGGTGTAGTCCTCCATCGCGAACCGCACACCCTCGCGGCCCACGCCGGACTGCTTGGCGCCGCCGTACGGCATCTGGTCGGCCCGGTAGGAGGGCACGTCGCCGATGATGACTCCGCCGACCTCCAGCGCGCGGTGGGCGCGGAAGGCGACCTGGAGGTCATGCGTGAAGACACCCGCCTGGAGGCCGTACTTGGAGGAGTTGACGGCGGCGAAGGCCTCGGCCTCGCCGTCCACCTTCGTCACCGTGAGGACCGGTCCGAAGACCTCCTCGCGGGCCAGGGTGGTGTCGGCCGGCACATCGGTGAGGACGGTGGGCGCGTAGGAGGCGCCGTCGCGCTTGCCGCCGGCGAGGAGGGAGGCGCCCGCCGCGACGGCCTCGTCCACCCAGGTCTCGACGCGCTTGGCCGCGTCCTCGCTGACCAGCGGGCCGACGTCGGTGCGGTCGTCGGCGGGGTCGCCGGTGACCTGGGCCTCGACGGCGGCGACGATCCGCGGGAGGAGCCGGTCGTGGACGGAGGCGTCCACGACGACCCGCTGCACCGAGATGCAGGACTGGCCGCCCTGGTAGTTGGAGAAGGTCGCGATGCGGGTGGCCGCCCAGTCGAGGTCGGCGTCGCTCGCGAAGTCGCCGAGGACGACGGCCGCGCCGTTGCCGCCCAGCTCCAGGGTGCAGTGCTTGCGCGGCACCGAGTCCATGATCGCGTAACCGACCTTCTCGGAGCCGGTGAAGGAGATGACCGGCAGACGCTCGTCCTGGACGAGGGCCGGCATGCGGTCGTTGGCGACCGGGAGGATGCTCCAGGAACCGGCCGGCAGCTCGGTCTCGGCGAGCAGGTCGCCGAGGATCAGGCCGGACAGCGGGGTCGCGGGGGCCGGCTTGAGGATGATCGGGGCGCCGGCCGCGATCGCCGGGGCGACCTTGTGTGCGCACAGGTTCAGCGGGAAGTTGAACGGCGCGATGCCGAGCACGACCCCCTTGGGGAAGCGCCGGGTGAGGGCGAGACGTCCCTGGCCGCCGGCGTCGGTGTCGAGGCGCTGGGCCTCGCCCCCGTTGAAGCGGCGGGCCTCCTCGGCCGCGAACCGGAACACGGACACGGCCCGGCCGACCTCGCCGCGCGCCCACTTGATCGGCTTGCCGTTCTCCGCGGAGATCAGCAGGGCGATCTCCTCGGTGCGCTCGGCGAGCCGCTTGCTGACGTGGTCGAGGGCGGCGGCGCGCACATGGGCCGGGGTGGCGGCGAACTCGTCGCGCACGGCGTACGCGGCGGCCACGGCCTCCTCGACCTGGGCGTCCGTCGGCACGCTGACCCGGGCGACGAGCCGGCCGTCCCACGGGGAGGTGACGTCGAAGCCGTCCTCGCCGGTGACCTGGCGGCCGGCGAGCCAGAAGGCGTGGGCGGCCCCCACGTTCTTTTCCTGGGACATGGTGTTTCCCGGCCCTTCCGCTTAGGGGGTGTCCTGTGGTTTTCGTGCTCCACCGTAGGTCCGGGAAGCCGAAGGTTCGCTTGTCCGAGTCGTACGGGTGGGCGGCCGGGGTGCGCCGGATTGGCGCGGTCGGGCCGGTGCGCACGCCGGCCGGCGCCCGACCCGGAGCGCGTCCGCCGCGAGCCGCAGCCGCAGTGCGCCGAGCAGCACGGCGCACAGACACCAGCTGGCCACGACGTCCAGCGGCCAGTGGTAGCCGCGCCGCACCAGCCCGAAGGAGACAGCCGCGACGAGGAGGGCGCCCGTGGCGACGGCCAGCCGCCGGGCGGCCGGCGTGCGCAGCCACGGCAGCAGGACCAGCACGGCCGAGCCGTAGGCGACGCCGGCCGTCGCGGTGTGCCCGGAGGGGTAGTAGCCGGTGGCCGGGGGCACGGCGGGCGTGCCGGGCCGGTCGGTCCACTCCTTCAGGGGGACGACGATCAGCGGCACCAGCGCCATCAGCGCGAGCGCCGCGAGGGACGGCGCCCACCACCGCGCCGCACCCGCCGCTCTCCCCCGCCAGGCCGCGTATCCGACGACCAGCACCAGGGCGGGCACCGCGATCTGCACCTCGCCCAGGTCGGACAGCAGTTCGGAGAACCGGTCGGGCCGGACGAGCGCGTGGCTCAGGCGCTCGTCCGTGCGCAGGAGCGGCCCGTCGGCGGCGACCTGCCAGGTGATCAGCGCGAGGACGACGGCGGGCGGCAGGAGGCCCAGGAGGGCGCGGCTCGGGCGGGACGGCATGGCCCCCAGCTTGTCAGGCCCGGCCGGCAGGCGGAGCGGCGAGCCGGGCAGCCGGCCCCACCGGACCACGGCGCAGGGGCCGGACGCGGCGTGGTGGGGTTGCCGGACGGAGAAGACCCCGGCACGAGGCCGGGGTCTTCTGCGTGGTCCGTTCGGAAGGAGGAGGTCGGCCGCCCCGGAACAGGGGGGGTGGTTCCGGGGCGGCCGTCCGGACCGGAAACCGGCCGCCCCGGGGGGTTTGGGGCGGGCGGCCGTCCGATCGGTGTGGAGATGCCGGAGCCAGAAGCTCCGGTTGTGTGCGCGAGGGCACGACCAGGTCGAAGCTGGGGAGGCCCCGGCCCGGTTCCCGTCCACAGTCCCCTGCGGACGGGGTGTATCTCTCATCTGGTGAGAACCTACGGCAGTGACCGGCGGTAAGACAGGCCGTATCCCGTCCCGCCATCCTCCTCGCACACCTTCTTCACACGCTCTGCGGCGGACGTGGATCAGCTGTGCGAGGTCCGTGCTCAGATGCGCGCGAAAGCCTGCTCGATGATGTCGAGGCCCTCGTTCAGCAGGTCCTCCCCGATGACCAGCGGCGGCAGGAAGCGCAGCACGTTGCCGTAGGTGCCGCACGTCAGGACGAGCAGGCCCTCCTGGTGGCACGCCTTGGCGAGCGCGGCGGTCGCCTCGGGGTTCGGTTCCTTGGTCGCGCGGTCCTTGACCAGCTCGATCGCGATCATCGCGCCGCGGCCGCGGATGTCGCCGATGACGTCGAACTTCTCGGCCATGGCGGAGAGGCGGCCCTTCATGACGGCCTCGATGTTCTTCGCCCGGGCGTTGAGGTCGAGCTCCTTCATCGTCTCGATCGCACCGAGCGCGCCGGCGCAGGCGACCGGGTTGCCGCCGTAGGTGCCGCCCAGGCCGCCCGCGTGCGGGGCGTCCATGATCTCGGCGCGGCCGGTCACGGCGGCGAGCGGCAGACCGCCCGCGATGCCCTTGGCGGTCGTGATCAGGTCCGGGACGATGCCCTCGTCCTCGCAGGCGAACCACTGGCCGGTGCGGCAGAAGCCGGACTGGATCTCGTCGGCGACGAAGACGATGCCGTTGTCGGAGGCGAACTTGCTGATGGCCGGCAGGAAGCCCTTGGCGGGCTCGATGAAGCCGCCCTCGCCGAGCACCGGCTCGATGATGATCGCGGCCACGTTGTCCGCGCCGACCTGCTTGGTGATCTCGTCGATGGCCTGCGCGGCGGCCTCGGGTCCCGCGTTCTCGGCGCCGGTGGGCCAGCGGTAGCCGTAGGCGACCGGGACGCGGTAGACCTCGGGCGCGAACGGGCCGAAGCCGTGCTTGTACGGCATGTTCTTCGCGGTCAGCGCCATGGTGAGGTTGGTGCGGCCGTGGTAGCCGTGGTCGAAGACGACGACCGCCTGCCGCTTGGTGTACGCCCGCGCGATCTTGACGGCGTTCTCGACGGCCTCGGCGCCGCTGTTGAACAGCGCGGACTTCTTGGCGTGGTCGCCCGGGGTGAGCTCGGCGAGCGCCTCGGCGACCTCCACGTAGCCCTCGTAGGGGGTGACCATGAAACAGGTGTGGGTGAAGTCGGCGAGCTGCGCGGTGGCCCGGCGCACGACGGCCTCGGCGGAGGCGCCGACCGACGTGACCGCGATGCCGGAGCCGAAGTCGATCAGGCGGTTGCCGTCGACGTCCTCGATGATGCCGCCGCCCGCGCGCGTGGTGAACACGGGGAGCACCGAACCGACGCCGGCCGCGACCGCGGCCGTGCGGCGGGACTGGAGCTCCTGCGACTTCGGGCCGGGGATGGCGGTGACGATGCGGCGCTCCTGCGGAAGGGCGGTCATGAGGGGCTCCTGGGGTGTTGCGGACACTTTCGTTCTTTTCTCGCAGGCTAGGACGGGGAACGGGGGGTGGGCATGCTCCATGTGGGCGGTGTCGGCGCGGCGGCTTGTCCGTCGTGGACAGTGCCCCCGGACGGCGATCGTCACCGGCCCGGCCGCGTAAGCGGTGAACTCCCCTTGCGGGCGCGTTAGATTGACTCGCTGATGGTGGACGGAACGGCTGGTCAGGGGGCAGGGGCGATGGACAGCGACGGGACGCAGGACGCCCGGGGCACGCACGCGAATCCCGTGCCCCGCCCGGCGGGACCGCCGCGGCCGCCCTCGGCGCCGCCCCGGCCGGACCGGGCGCCGGGTCTCCCACCTGCCGTGATGCCCTCCCCGCGGGCGGCATCCACCGTCGCCGACTGGCTCGACGAGGAGCGGCCCGCGGCCAGGACCGGGATCTGGCGCCTCGGGTACCGGCCGCCGAGCGCCCCGCGCACGGCCGAGCGGCTCGCGCCGGTGACCGTCGTCGGCATGCTGGTGCCGCTGGTGATCGCGCTGGTGCTGTGGTCGCTGTGGCGCCGGGGCGGTCTGCCGTACCAGTTCACCCTGCTGAGGCTGTTCACCCCGGACGACTGGTGGTGGGGCGGCACGATCGCCTCCCCGAAGTCCATGGAGGGCGCCGAGGCGCGCGTGGTGTACGACGGGGTGTTCTTCGCCGTCCTCGTCTACGCGATGGGCCGGCTGGGCAGCTGGCCGCACGCGGTGCGGCACTTCGTCGCACGCAGGCCGCAGCCCGCGCGGGCCCTCGTCGCCCTGCTGGGCGCGCTCGCCGCCCTCGCCTTCGTCTTCCCCGGCGCCTTCGGGGTCGGCTGGGACGCCCTGCCCGTCGTCGACCCGCTGTTCTCGCTGATCGTGCTGGTCTCCGGCAGCTACGAGCTGTTCGCCTCGCCCCTGTTCACGAACGCCCTGTACGCCGTCATCACCGCGCTGGTGGTGTGGCCGTTCGCCCGGGTCGGCGGCTGGCTGCCGTACGGCAGGCAGCTGCTCGCCGCCCGCCGGGCCGGTCCCGAACAGGTCCGGCCGGCGCTCGCTCGGCCGCTCTCCCAGTGGCCCGGGCTGCGCGACGCCGGCCAGGACGAGGCCGCCGACCTGCTGACCGCCGAGCTGGCCGCCGGCCGGATGAACGACGTGGACTGCGTGCGGGTGCGCCGGGCGTGGACGGCGGGGCTCACGGAGTTCCGGGACACCGTGCTGCGCCGGGGCGGGGCGGCCTGGGCCCATCCGTCCGGCGCCCGTGATCTGCCCCGGCGCGGCGCGCGCCACGATCTGCTCACCGGACAGGTGCGGGTCGGCCGCTGGGTGGCCGCCGAACGCACGCCCGTCGCCTATCACGACGCGGGCGCCGCGCTCGGCCCGGACGTGCTGGGCACCTCGCTGCTCGCGGTCGGGCCGTCCGGGTCGGGCAAGACCAGGACCCTGATCGAGCCGCTGACCGAGGCGCTGGCGCTCCAGGCGCTCACCGGGGCGTGCGCCGTCGTCGCGGTGTCCTCGCCCGGCAGCGGCCCGCTCGGTTCCGACTCCGCGTTCGACGTGATCGTCCGGATCGGGGACCCCTCGTCCGTGCACGACCTGGACCCGTACGCGGGCAGCGACGACCCCGACGAGGCGGCGGCGGTCCTCGCCGAGGCGCTGGTCGGGGATCTCGACACGGTGAGCGCTCAGGGCGCGACCACGGCCCTCGCCCAGCTGCTGGGCCCCTACCGGAGCGCGTACGGGCGCTTCCCCGCCCTCCCCGGGCTGCGCGAGCTCCTGGAGGGCGAGCCGGCCGCGCTGGCCGCGCTGCGCGAGGCCGTGGCAGGCGACGAGGTGATGCGGCGCGAGCTGGAGGCGCGGGTGCGGCAGACGGGGACGCCGGGCGACGCGGGCCGGGCCCTCGCCGACCGGCTGGCGCTGCTGAGCCGCCCGGTGTTCGCGGAGTTCTTCGGCGGCGGTGGCGAGGCGCACCGGGCGTTCTCGCTGCGCGCCGTCGCCCACCACCCGCTGCGGGTCCGCGTGGACCTGCCCGAGCGGGGGCACGAGGAGGCCTCCCGGCTGATCACCCGGCTGGTCCTCGCCCAGTTCCACACCGTCGTGCGGGAGCGGCGCGAGCACTTCGCCTGTCTGGTCCTGGACGATGCCACGGGCGCCGTCACCGACGGCTCGGTGCGCCGGCTCCAGCGGCTGCGCTCGCAGAACGCGGGCGTGGTGCTCGCGCTGCGCACGATCGGTGACGTGCCGGAGGCACTGCACGGGCCGCTGTACGGGGCCGTGGGCTGCCGGATGGCGTTCTCCGGCATCACCACCTGGGACGGCAGCAGGTTCGCGCAGACCTGGGGCACCGAGTGGGTGGAGACCACGGAGGTCGCCAAGCACACGGTCTTCGCCGACCAGCCGATGACCCGCGCCATCCACGCCCTGCGCAAGCTGGTGACCGGCAAGGCGGTGACCACGGACGCGGTGACCGTCCGCGAGGTCGAGCGGGAGCGCTGGTCGGCCTCCCGGCTGGCGCACGAGGTGCCGGCCGGGCACGCGGTGCTGTCCCTGACGAGCACGGCGGGCGAGCACGCGCCGCCGCTGCTGGTGGACCTGCGGGGCTGAGGCGGGTCCGGGCCGGGGTCCCGGGCCGGGCCCCGGGCTCGGCCGAAGACACGTCCGGCAGCCCGTACAGTGAGGAAGAATCGGGACCGGCCGTTCATACGCGGCGGCCAAAAGATCACCCCGACCGCCCCGCCGATCACCGCCGATCGCTCCCCGACCCGAGGGCCCCATGCCTCCCACGCTCGCCTCGCTCGTCCACCACTCCGCGCTGAAGCTGACCGTGCGGGCGGGCGAGGGCCGTCTGGACGTGCCGGTGCGCTGGGCGCACGTCAGCGAGCTCGCGGACCCCGTGCCGTACATGGAGGGCGGGGAGCTGCTGCTGATCACGGCGCTCAAGCTGGACGCCGAGGACCCCGAGGCCATGCGGCGCTACGTGCGGCGGCTGGCCAAGGCCGGGGTGGTCGGACTGGGCTTCGCCGTGGGCGTCAACTACGAGGAGATCCCCGAGGCGCTCGTGGAGGCGGCCGAGGAGGAGGGCCTGCCCCTGCTGGAGGTGCCGCGCCGCACCCCCTTCCTCGCGATCAGCAAGGCGGTGTCGGCGGCCATCGCGGCCGACCAGTACCGCGCGGTCACGGCCGGGTTCGCCGCCCAGCGCGAGCTGACGAGGCAGGCGCTGACGGACGGCCCCGAGGGGCTGCTGCGCGCGCTCGCCGCGCAGGTCGACGGGTGGACCGCCCTGTACGACGCCTCGGGCGCCGTCGTGGCCGCGGCGCCGGAGTGGGCCGGCCGCCGCGCGGCGCGGCTCACGGCCGAGGTGGAGCGGCTGCGCGAGCGCCCGGCCCCGGCCTCCGCGGTCGTCGGCGGCGCGCAGGAGGCGGAGCCCTCCGGGTCCGGCGGCTCCGCCCGGTACGACGACCGGGTCGAGCTGCACTCCCTGGGCACCGGCCGGCGTCCGCGCGCCGCGCTCGCCGTGGGCACCGCCGCGGCCCCCGGCACCGCCGAGCGGTACGCCGTCCACTCGGCCGTCGCCCTGCTCACCCTCACCACGGAACGCTCCCGCTCCCTGCACGCGGCGCAGCAGCGGATCGGCGCGGCGGTGCTGCGCATGCTCCTGGCGGGCGAACCGGACCACGCGCGGGCCGTCGCCGGCGATCTGTACGACGGGCTGCTCGACGCCCCGTTCCGGGTGATCGTCGCCGACTCGGCCGCGGCGGAGCCGGACGGCGACCCCTTCGACGGGCTGACCGAGGCCGTCGAGTCGGCGGCCGCCCGGGCCGGGGAGGCCGTGCTGCTGGTGCCCGAGGGCGAGCGGTTGGTGGCGCTGGTCCCGGACGGCGGTGCCGCCGCGGCGGCGTGCGTGCGGTACGCGGCCGCGCTGGAGCCGGCGCGGGCGGCCGGGAGCGTCGCGCCGGACTCCGGCGAGCAGGACCCGCTCGTCGTGGGCCTGTCGGCGCCGGCCGGGCCGATCGCGGCGGCCGCGGCCTACAAGCAGGCGGAGCAGGCGCTGTCGGTGGCGCGGCGCCGGGGACGGGTCCTCGTGGAGCACGAGCAGCTCGCGGCGGGTTCCGTGCTGCCGCTGCTGGCCGACGACGCGGTGAAGGCGTTCGCGGACGGTCTGCTGAGGGCCCTGCACGAGCACGACGCGACCGGCCGGGGCGATCTGGTGGCCTCCCTGCGGGCCTGGCTCTCCCGCCACGGCCAGTGGGACGCCGCGGCGGCCGACCTGGGCGTCCACCGGCACACCCTGCGCTACCGGATGCGGCGGGTGGAGGAGATCCTCGGCCGCTCGCTGGACGACCCGGACGTCCGCATGGAGCTGTGGCTGGCCCTGAAGGCGACGACACCGGACTGACGCGGCACCGGTCCGGCCGGTCACCCGGAGGGACCTCCCGAGCGGCCACCCGAGCGGTCCGGCGGCGGCGAGCGACGACCGGCGCACCCCGGGCCGGGCGGCCTCAGGGCTCCTCCCCGGCGGCCAGGCCCGCCGCCGCCTCGTGCATCGCCAGTTCCAGCAGCGCCGGGTCGGTGAGGGTGCCGGATCCGTCCGGCGGGACCAGCCAGCGCACGCCCCGCGTCGAACGGCCCGGGTACGGCACGACGATCCAGGTGCCCGCCCCGGCCGTGCGGATGCCGGTGCCGAGCCAGCGGGCGGCCGTGCCGGGCGCGACGAAGAAGCCCATGCGGTCGTCCCCGAAGTCGACCAGCACGGGCCCCGGCCGGTGCAGGATCCGGGTGAGCACGTCGAGGGTGGGGTAGCCCAGCCGGCCCGGCAGGATGAGCACGTCCCAGGCCCGCCCCGCCGGCAGCAGCGCCACTCCGAGGGGGTTGCGCTCCCACTCCCACCGGCACGCCTCGGGGTCCGGTGCGACGGATGCCAGCCATTCGACGGCCGTCTTCGCCCCAGTCATGAGAAGACCTCCCCTTCACTCGTCGACGCGTCGGCGTCACGAGGGAGAGGGAGGTTCCCGGCGGGCATTACGCGGCTTCGGGCCACTCGTAGGAGTGAACCGGGTCACGCGTCCCCGCGTCCGTCAGCTGTCGAAGCCGAGGCCCAGCCTGTCCATCGTCCGCAGCCACAGGTTGCGCCGCCCCCCGTGCGAGTCCGCGCGGGCCAGCGACCACTTGGTGAGGGCGATGCCGGTCCAGGCGAACGGCTCCGGCGGGAAGGGCAGCGGCTTCTTGCGGACCATCTCCAGCGATGTGCGCTCGGTGCTCTCGCCCGCCAGCAGGTCCAGCATCACCTCGGCCCCGAACCGGGTGGCCCCGACACCGAGGCCGGTGTACCCGGCGGCGTAGGCCACCTTCCCCTGGTGCGCCGTGCCGAAGAACGCCGAGAAGCGCGAGCACGTGTCGATCGCCCCGCCCCACGCGTGCGTGAAGCGCACACCCTCCAGCTGCGGGAAGCAGGTGAAGAAGTGCCCGGCGAGCTTGGCGTACGTCTCGGGCCGGTCGTCGTACTCGGCGCGCACCCGCCCCCCGTAGGGGTAGACCGCGTCGTAGCCGCCCCACAGGATCCGGTTGTCGGCCGACAGCCGGAAGTAGTGGAACTGGTTGGCCGAGTCCCCGAGACCCTGCCGGTTCTTCCAGCCGATCGAGTCGAGCTGTGCGGCGGTCAGGGGTTCGGTCATCAGCGCGTAGTCGTAGACCGGGACGGTGTACGCCCGCACCCGCTTGACCAGGCTGGGGAAGATGTTGGTGCCCAGCGCGACCTGCCGGGCCCGGACCTCTCCGTAGGGCGTGCCCACGGCCATCCCCGCGCCGTACGGCTTCAGGCCGAGGGCGGGGGTGTGCTCGTAGACGCGGACGCCGAGCCGCAGGCAGGCCCGCTTCAGTCCCCAGACGAGCTTGGCGGGGTGGAGCATGGCCACGCCCCGGCGGTCGTGCAGACCCGCCTGGAAGGTGGGCGAGGCGACCTGCTCGCGCACCGCGTCCGCGTCGAGGAACTCCAGGCCGTCGGCGAGGCCCTTGCTCTCCAGCTCCGCGTACCAGTCGCGCAGTTCCCACGCCTGGTACGTCTCGGTGGCGACGTCGATCTCACCCGTGCGCTCGAAGTCGCAGTCGATGCCGTGCCGGGCGATCGCCGCCTCGATCTCGTCGAGGTTGCGCCGGCCCAGCTCCTCGAGCCGGTGGATCTCGTCGGGCCAGCGGGCGAGCCCGTTGGGCAGCCCGTGGGTGAGGGAGGCCGCGCAGAAGCCTCCGTTGCGGCCCGAGGCGGCCCAGCCCACCTCGCGGCCCTCCAGCAGCACCACGTCCCGCTGCGGATCGCGCTCCTTGGCGACGAGCGCGGTCCACAGTCCGCTGTAACCGCCCCCGACGACCAGCAGATCGCAGGTCTCGGGGCCGGTGAGCGCGGGTTCGGGGTGCGGCTTGCCGGGATCCTCCAGCCAGTACGGGACCGGCTGCGCGTCGGACAGAGAAGTGATCCACCGGTTCATGGCGCTCGGGGCCATGATTTCAACTCCCTACAGGGGTTTTGCGATTACGCCTTTTGCCTGTTGCGGCGGTTTCCGATGACCATCGAGGTCAGGACGAGGAGTACGGCGATCAGGAACATGGCCGTACCGATGACGTTGATCTGGACGGGTGTTCCGCGCTGCGCCGAACCCCAGACGAACATGGGGAAGGTGACGGTCGAGCCCGCGTTGAAGTTGGTGATGATGAAGTCGTCGAAGGAAAGCGCGAAGGCGAGCAGCGCGCCCGCCGCGATGCCCGGCGCGGCGATGGGCAGGGTGACGCGCAGGAACGTCTGGGCCGGGCCGGCGTAGAGGTCCTGGGCGGCCTGTTCGAGGCGCGGGTCCATGGACATCACGCGGGCCTTCACCGCCGTCACGACGAAGCTGAGGCAGAACATGATGTGCGCGATGAGGATGGTCCAGAACCCGAGCTGTGCGCCGAGGTTGAGGAACAGGGTGAGCAGCGAGGCGGCCATGACGACCTCGGGCATCGCCATGGGCAGGAAGATCAGCGAGTTGACGGCGCCCCGCGCGCGGAAGCGGTAGCGCACGAGCGCGAAGGCGATCATCGTGCCGAGGGCGGTCGCCCCGAGGGTCGCCCAGACGGCGATCTGGAGGCTGAGGGACAGCGAGCCGCACAGGCCGGAGACCCCGCAGGGATCCTTCCAGGCGTCGGTGGAGAACTGCTGCCACTCGTAGTTGAAGCGCCCCTTCGGCTTGTTGAAGGAGAACACCGTGACGACGACGTTCGGCAGCAGGAGATAGGCGAGCGTGAGAAGCCCCGCGATGACCACGAAATGGCGCTTGAGCCAGTTGACGAGAGGCATCAGACCAGATCCTCCGTCCCGGACCTACGGATGTAGAAGGTGACCATGAGCAGGATCGCGGCCATCAGGATGAAGGAGAGGGCCGCCGCCGTCGGATAGTCGAGCACCCGCAGGAACTGCGTCTGGATCACGTTTCCGATCATGCGGGTGTCCGTCGAGCCGAGGAGTTCGGCGTTGACGTAGTCGCCGGCCGCCGGGATGAAGGTCAGCAGCGTCCCGGAGACGACGCCGGGCATCGACAGCGGGAAGGTGACCTTGCGGAAGGTGGTGACCGGTCGCGCGTACAGGTCGCCGGCGGCCTCGTGCAGCCGTCCGTCGATGCGTTCGAGCGAGGTGTAGAGCGGCAGGATCATGAACGGCAGGAAGTTGTACGTCAGGCCGCAGACCACCGCGAGCGGGGTGGCCAGCACCCGGTCGCCCGCGGTCCAGCCGAGCCAGCTGGTGACGTCGAGGACGTGCAGCGTGTTCAGGGCGCCGACGACCGGACCGCCGTCCGCGAGGATCGTCTTCCAGGCGAGGGTGCGGATCAGGAAGCTGGTGAAGAACGGCGCGATCACCAGGATCATGATCAGGTTCCGCCAGCGGCCGGCCCGGAAGGCGATCAGATACGCCAGCGGGTAGCCGAGCACCAGGCACAGGATCGTGGCGGCGGCCGCGTACAGGACCGAGCGCAGGAACTGCGGCCAGTACTCGCTCAGCGCGTCCCAGTAGGTCGCCAGGTGCCAGGTGACCTTGTAGCCCTCCTCCAGTGAGCCCGTCTGCACGGACGTGGAGGCCTGGTAGATCATGGGCAGCGCGAAGAAGACGAACAGCCAGAGCAGACCGGGCAGCAGGAGCAGGTACGGCGTCCAGCGCCCGCGTCTGCGGGGCGGCTTGCCGGTGGGGGCCGTCGGGGAGAGGGGCGGGGGCGCCTCGGTGAGCGTCGCCATCACAGCGCCGCCTCTTCCTGGATGCCGGCGTCGATGTCCTGGGCCGCGTCGAGGCCGAAGGTGTGGGCCGGGCTCCAGTGCAGGACGACCTCGGCGCCGGGGGTGAGCCGGCCGTCGCGGTCGATGTTCTGGGCGTAGACCTCGAACTCGGGGCAGACCGCGCTGTCGATGACGTACTGGGTGGAGACGCCGATGAAGGAGGAATGGGCGATCTTCCCGGTGATGCGGTTGCGGCCCTCGGGGATCTCGCCCGCGTCGTCGGCGTGGGTGAGGGAGATCTTCTCCGGACGGACGCCGACCAGCACCTTGCCGCCGGCGGTCGTCGGCGCCGAGCAGCGCGACTCGGGCAGCACGAGCTTGCCGCCGCCCGCGCGCAGCACGATGTCGTCGCCGTTCTTGGTGTCGACCTCGGCCTCGATGAGGTTGGAGGTGCCGAGGAAGTTGGCCACGAACGTGGTGTGCGGGTTCTCGTAGAGGTCGGCCGGGGAGCCGAGCTGCTCGACGCGGCCCGCGTTCATCACGGCGACCGTGTCGGCCATCGTCATGGCCTCCTCCTGGTCGTGCGTGACGTGCACGAAGGTGATGCCGACCTCGGTCTGGATGCGCTTGAGCTCCAGCTGCATCTGGCGGCGCAGCTTGAGGTCGAGGGCGCCGAGGGGCTCGTCGAGCAGGAGCACCTTGGGGTGGTTGATCAGGGCGCGGGCGACCGCGACGCGCTGCTGCTGGCCGCCGGAGAGCTGGTGCGGCTTCTTGCGGGCCTGCTCGCCGAGCTGTACGAGCTCCAGCATGTCCTCGACCTGCTTCTTCACGCTCTTGATGCCGCGCCGGCGCAGGCCGAAGGCGACGTTCTCGAAGATGTCGAGGTGCGGGAAGAGGGCGTAGGACTGGAAGACGGTGTTCACCGGGCGTTTGTAGGGCGGGAGTACCGTCACGTCCTGGTCGCCGAGGTGGACGGTCCCGGAGGAAGGTTCCTCCAGGCCGGCGATCATGCGCAGGGTGGTGGTCTTGCCGCAGCCGGACGCGCCGAGCAGGGCGAAGAAGGAGCCCTGCGGGACGGTCAGGTCCAGCGGGTGCACGGCCGTGAAGGAACCGTAGGTCTTGCTGATGCCGGAGAGGCGGACGTCGCCGCTGCTGTCCGTTGTCATGGTCGTCACGCCCCTGTGAGCTTCGCGAACTTCTGCTGGTAGGCCGTCTCTTCCTTCGAGCTCAGGGAGCGGAAGGCGTGGGACTTGGCCTGCATGGCCTTGTCGGGAAGGATCAGCGGATTGTCCGCCGCCGACTTGTCGATCTTGGCAAGGTACGGCTTCACGTCCGCGACCGGACTCACGTAGTTGATGTACGCGGCGAGCTGCGCGGCCGGCTCGGGCTCGTAGTAGTAGTCGATCAGGCGCTCGGCGTTCGTCTTGTGGCGCGCCTTGTTGGGGATCAGCATGTTGTCGGTCGACGTCATGTAGCCGCTGTCCGGGATGACGTAGGAGACGTCCGGGTTGTCGGCCTGGAGCTGCACGATGTCACCGGCCCAGGCGACACAGGCCGCCAGGTCGCCCTTGCTGAGGTCGGACGTGTAGTCGTTGCCGGTGAAGCGGCGGATCTGACCCTTGTCGACCGCCTTCTGGAGGCGGGCGATGACGGCGTCGTAGTCGTCGTCGGTGAACTTCGCCGGGTCCTTGCCCATGTCGAGCATGGTCATGCCGACGGTGTCGCGCATCTCGGTCAGCAGTCCGACCCGGCCCTTGAGCGCCGGGTTGTCGAGCAGGTCGGAGACCGACTTCACCTCGACGCCGTCCAGCGCCTTCTTGTTGAACGCGACGACCGTCGAAATGCCCTGCCAGGGGTAGGAGTAGGCGCGTCCGGGGTCCCAGTCGGGGCTGCGGAACTGGTCCGACAGGTTGGCGAAGGCGTGCGGCAGGTGGGAGGCGTCCAGCTTCTGCACGTAGCCGAGCCGGATCATGCGGGCGGCCAGCCAGTCGGTGACGACGATGAGGTCGCGGCCGGTGTCCTGGCCCGCGGCGAGCTGCGGCTGGATCTTGCCGAAGAACTCGTCGTTGTCGTTGATGTCCTCGGTGTACTTGACCGTGATGCCGGTCCGGCGGCGGAACGCGTCCAGCGTGGGATGGTTCTTCCCGCTGTCGTCCACGTCGATGTACTCGGGCCAGTTGGAGAAGTTGACGACCTTCTCCTTCGCCGAGTGGTCGTCCGCGGAGACGCCGCCCTGGGACTTGCCTGCCGCGGGGATCCCGCAGGCACTGAGCGCCCCGAGGCCGCCCAGTGCGAGGGCGCCCCCTGTGGAGGCGCGCAGCAGCGACCGGCGGGTCATGGCCGCCCTGCCGTTGCGAACGCTGCGCCGCATGGCGGCCACTTGGGCCGGGCTCAGGCGGTCGGGCTCGTACTGCTCCATGCGCGTGGTGCCCTTTCGGGAGGGTCGGCCGTGGTCGGCGGCCGGTCGTCGTCGCTCTAACAGTCCCCGAAGATGGTGCGGTGCCAGGGCTTGCGGGCCACCGCGGTGTTATCGAACATAACGTGCTTTACCTGTGTGTACTCCTCGAACGAATACGCTGACATGTCCTTGCCGAAGCCGGACGCCTTGTATCCGCCGTGGGGCATCTCGCTGATGATCGGGATGTGGTCGTTGATCCACACGCACCCGGCCTTGATCTCGCGTGTCGCCCGGTTCGCCCGGAAGACGTCCCGGCTCCACGCCGAGGCGGCGAGCCCGTACGGGGTGTCGTTGGCGAGCGCGATGCCCTCGTCGTCACCGTCGAAGGGCAGCACCACCAGGACCGGACCGAAGATCTCGGACTGCACGACCTCGCTGTCCTGGGCCGCGTCCGCGATCAGGGTGGGGCGATAGTACGCGCCGGCCTTGAGATCTCCCTGTGGGGCCTCGCCGCCGGTCACCACGCGCGCGTAGGCACGCGCCCGGTCGACGAAGGCGGCGACCCGGTCGCGCTGGAGGTGCGAGACCAGCGGCCCGAGATCGGTTCCGGGGGCGAAGGGATCGCCGAGCCGGACGGTCTCCATCAGGGCGGCCGTCCGCTCGACGAACGCCTCGTAGAGGGGCCGCTGCACGTACGCGCGCGTGGCGGCCGTGCAGTCCTGCCCGGTGTTGATGAGCGCCCCCGCGACCGCGCCGTTGGCCGCGGCCTCCAGGTCGGCGTCGTCGAAGACGACGAAGGGTGCCTTGCCGCCCAGTTCGAGGTGGAGGCGCTTGACGGTCGCGACCGCGACCTCGGCGACCCGCTTGCCCACGGCCGTGGACCCGGTGAACGAGGTCATGGCGACGTCGGGATGTCCCACGAGCCGCTCGCCGGCCTCCTTCCCGGTCCCGGTGACGATGTTGATCACGCCGTCGGGGATCCCGGCCTCCGTCGCCGCCCGGGCGAAGAGGAGCGAGGTGAGCGGGGTCAGTTCGGCAGGCTTGAGCACGATGGTGTTGCCCGCCGCGATCGCCGGGAGGATCTTCCAGGCCGCCATCTGGAGCGGGTAGTTCCAGGGGGCGATGGAGCCCACGACGCCGATGGGTTCGCGGCGGACGTAGGAGGTGTGGTCGCCGGAGTACTCACCGGCGGACTGGCCCGCGAGGTGGCGGGCCGCGCCGGCGAAGAACGCGGTGTTGTCGATCGTCCCCGGCACGTCGAACTCGCGGGTCAGCTTCAGCGGCTTGCCGCACTGGAGGGACTCGGCGCGGGCGAGGTCCTCGGCCCGGTCGGCGAGGACCGCCGCGAACCGGTGCAGGGCGTCGGAGCGCTCGCCCGGCGTGGTGCCCGCCCAGCCGGGGAAGGCCGCGCGGGCGGCGGCGACGGCCGCGTCGACGTCGTCGGCGCCGGCCAGCTCGTAGGTGTACACCTCCTCGCCGGTCGCCGGGTCGACCACGGAGTGGGTCCGGCCGGACGTGCCGCGGGTGAGACGGCCTCCGATGTACTGGGCGCCGGCCGCGAATCGTTCCTGCGCGGGGAACCGGTCCTGCATGTCGCTCTCCTCCGCCTTCGCCCCGCTGTGTGCGGCGGCGGGTGACGTAGCTCCAGCCTGATTTGATTGCCGATCCTGACAGAGCCGGGGCACTCCAACAAGTGATTCCGTTGTTGCCTTTTGGTTACGCGACGGAATCTGTCGACTGGGGGTCGACCAGGTGTCGAGTCGGAGCGGGAAAGGCGGGACGCAGTGTCAGTGGTGCGTGCCAGACTCGCGTGCATGGAGAGGATCGACTGCCGGGAGGCGCTGGTCAGGCAGGCCCGGGCGGGGGCGAGGATCAAGTATCTGCACTTCTGGGGACACCGGCCGCTGCCCGGCGGACGGCTGGGCCCGAGCTGTCTGAGCCAGTGGTGGCCGTCACCGTTCGTGATCGACGGGGTGTCCTACGCGACCGCCGAGCACTGGATGATGGCCGGGAAGGCCCGCCTATTCGAAGACGCGGAAGCGGAGGAGCGCGCCCTGGCCGCCCGCTCCCCCGCACAGGCGAAGAAGGAGGGGCGCCTGGTGCGCGGCTTCGACGAGGAGGTCTGGCGCCGCGAGCGGTTCGGGCTCGTGGTCGAGGGCAGCGTCCACAAGTTCGCCTCGTCCCCCGCGCTGCGGTCGTTCCTGCTGGGCACGGGCACGCGCGTACTGGTCGAGGCCAGCCCCGTGGACCGCGTCTGGGGCATCGGTCTGACGGCGGACGAGGAGGCGGCGCGGGACCCGCAGCGGTGGCGAGGCGACAACCTCCTCGGCTTCGCCCTCATGGAGGCCCGCGCACACCTGCGCACCCTGTCCTGACCGAGGCCGCCCCACGCCTTGCCCCGGGCTACGCCCCTGGGGCGAACGACGAGGAGCGGCGACCCCGGCCCCGGCCCGACGTGAGCGGCTCCGGCCTCCACGCCCCCGGCCGGGCGGGTATCGGGCGGCTCGGGGGGCGTCAGGTCTGGACGATCAGGAGGACGCCCAGGGCCACCGCCAGCGCGGCTCCTACCGCTCCGCAGATGATCCCGGCCAGTGCCTGTCCCGCGTTGGAGGCCTCGCCGCGGCGGGCCTTCGCCCGTCCGATCGAACCGAACACGACGCCGAGGACGCCCAGGATCGCGGCCAGCGGCCACAGGCAGAAGAGGACCGCCGAGGCGATGCCCAGCACCATCCCGGCGACACCCATCCCATTGCTGGGCCCCGCCCCGCCGGGCCAGCCGTAGGGGCCGGGGTAGCCGTACGCACCGGGATAGCCTCCGGGGTACCCGCCCGGGTATCCGTAGGGGACCTGCCCGGGGCCGTGGGGTGCGATGGGCGGCGGAGGGACCGTGGCACCCGGCGCGGGCGGCGCGAAGGGGTTGGGGGGCGGGCCACCGGCCGCCGCCGTACCCGGGTGCGGCGGCGGGAAGGAGCCGAGCGCCCCACCGCCGGGCGGGCTCGCGAACGGGGCGGCCCAGGCCTGGGGGTGGCCGTGCCCCGGCGGCGGCGTCACCCCGGGCATCGCGGTGACCGTCCGCTGGTCGTGCACCGCGGGCGGCGCCTGACCGGGAGAACCGTACGCCGGCGTCAGCGGTTCGTCACCGGCGACGGTGTGACCGGGACCGCTCCCCGCGCCGTCCGCGGGCGCGGCCCACGGGTCCGCCTCGGCCGGAGGGGCGGCGGCACCGGCGCCTTCGTTCGCGGCGCGTTTGTCCAACGGCACCTTGGGGGTCGCGTCCCGCGGTCCGTCCGGGCCGCCGGAAGGGGGCGCGGACCACGGGTCGCGGGCGGCGTCACCGGCCGGGGTCGGCGCGTCGTCGGACATGCGTGGTGGTCCCCTCTGTCGCCTCCGCCCGGCGTTCCGTCGGGCGCCCCTCGTCGCGTTCCGTCGTCCGTACGCCGTTCCACCCTGCGCACGTCCCGTCATGCTACGACCCGCCACCGACACGACGGACGCCGGGCCGCGGCCGCCCGGCGACGACCGGCAGCCCGCAGACCGTCCTCGGGCAGTCCGCGGACCACCCGCGAACCCCCCAGGACCACCCGCGGCCAAGAGGCGCGGACGGGTTTCGACGGGTGCGCCTACGATGATCCCGACCCATCGATCAGCCGATCACCCGCGTCCCGTCAGGCCGGCCAGGCCGGGGGCGCCGTCCCGGGGAGGACCCCATGACCGACCGCCTCGACGCAGCCTCTGCCGCCGCAGGCTCCCCCGCCACCGGTGTGCCCGCCGGCCCCACCGCGGCCGCCGCGGGCGGCTCCCGCGAGCTGCACGCCTTCATCGCCGGGCTGCCCAAGGCCGAACTGCACGTCCACCACGTCGGCTCCGCGTCCCCCCGTATCGTCTCCGAACTGGCCGCCCGGCACCCCGACTCCAAGGTGCCCACCGACCCCGAGGCCCTGGCCGACTACTTCACGTTCACGGATTTCGCCCACTTCATCGACGTGTACCTCTCCGTCGTGGACCTCATCCGCACCCCCGAGGACGTCCGGCTGCTGACCTACGAGGTCGCCCGGGACCTGGCCCGCCAGCAGGTGCGGTACGCCGAGCTGACGATCACCCCGTTCTCCTCGACCCGGCGGGGCATCGACGAGCGTGCCTTCATGGACGCCATCGAGGACGCCCGCAAGGCGGCCGAGGCGGAGTTCGGGACCCTGCTGCGCTGGTGCTTCGACATCCCCGGCGAGGCGGGACTGGAGGCCGCCGAGGAGACGACCCGGCTCGCCACCGACGACCGGATCCGCCCGGAGGGTCTGGTCTCCTTCGGGCTCGGCGGGCCCGAGATCGGCGTGCCGCGTCCGCAGTTCAAGCCGTACTTCGACCGGGCCATCGCCGCCGGGCTGCGCTCGGTGCCGCACGCGGGCGAGACCACCGGCCCGCAGACGGTGTGGGACGCGCTGACGCATCTGCGCGCCGAGCGGATCGGCCACGGCACGAGCTCCGCGCAGGACGAGAAGCTGCTCGCCCACCTCGCCGAGCACCGCATCGCCCTGGAGGTGTGCCCGACGTCCAACATCGCGACGCGCGCGGTCCGCACCCTCGACGAGCACCCGCTCAAGGAGTTCGTGAAGGCCGGCGTGCTGGTCACGATCAACTCCGACGACCCGCCCATGTTCGGCACCGACCTCGACACCGAGTACGCGGTCGCCGCCCGTCTCCTCGACCTGGACGAGCGGGGTCTCGCCCGCCTCGCGGCCGACGCGGTCGACGCCTCGTTCCTGGACGGCGCCGGGAAGTCCCGTATCAAGGACGAGATCGACACGTACACGGCGGGCTGGCCGGCCCCCTGAGGACCGGCGCCCGCCACAATGGGCCCATGCAGAACGTGACTGCCGTGGCCCATCGCGGCGACCCCTACCGCTTCCGCGAGAACACGATCGACTCGCTGCGTTCCGCGCTCGCCCTGGGCGCGGACGCCGTCGAGACCGACGTACGGCTCACCCGTGACGGCGTGCCCGTCCTGCTGCACGACGAGACGCTGAAGCGGCTGTGGGAGCAGGACCGGCCGCTGCGGACGCTGTCCGCCGCCGAGGTCCGCGGGCTGACGGCCGGCGCCGTGCCGACGCTGGAGGAGGCGCTCGCGGCGACCGGCGACAGCCGTCTGATGCTCGACCTGCCGGGGACCCGGGACGTGCGCACGGCGCGGCGGATCGTCGACGTCGTGCGCGGGGCCGGCGCGGCGGACCGGGTCTACTACACCGCCGACGCCGTCGCCATGCTCGCCGTGCGGGCCGCCGACCCGTCCGCCGAGATCGCCCTGACCCGCACCAGCCTGGCTCCGCCGCGGCCCGCCCTGCTCGAGGCGGTGAAGCCCCGCTGGCTCAACTACCGCTTCTCCCTGGTGAACCGGGAGCTGGCCGCCCGCGTGCACCGCGGCGGCCACCTGCTCTCCGTCTGGACCCCGGACACCCGCCGCTCCATGCGCCGGCTCCTCGACCTGGGCGTGGACTCGATCACCACCAACCGGATCGAGGTGCTCACGGCCCTGCGCGAGCGCGACCGACCGGACACGGGACACGGACACCGGACGGACCGTCAGCTCGACGGGCCGACGGGCTGACGGGCCGGCAGACCGCGGCACGCCTCTGACCGGCGGGCGGCACCGGCACATCCGGCCGACCGGCCGCGCACCCGTAAGGGGCGACCCGGACAACTTCCGCCGCCCGTAAGGAAGTTGCTCAGGGTCGCACCAGGGTCGGGCACCCTCCTCGGTGACGATCCGCAACCGCCGCGCCCCGTCGGAAGATCATGGCGACAGCCCGGCGAGCCTGCTGCCCCGCCGCTCTCCCCGCCCGCCCTCACTTCCCGGAGTCCGTATGCCCACGCGCCGCCGTACCGTCCTGCTCGCCGCCTCCCTGGTGACCGTCCTCGCCGCCGGCCCGCTGGCCGCGCCCGCCTTCGCGGCGCCCGACCGGAGTGCGGCCCGGCAGGTGGACGCGCTCGACACCGAGGCGCTGAGCGCAGCGCTCGGCGGGCTCCCGGACGCCGACGCGACCGCCGCCCTCGTCCGGGTCGGCGGCGCCGACGGCACCTGGCGCGGCAGCGCGGGCGTGCACGACCTGCCGAGCGGCACCGCGGCCGATCCCCGGGCCCGGTTCAGGGCGGGTTCGACGACGAAGGTGGTGACGGCCGCGGCCGTCCTGCGGCTGGCGGCCGAGCACCGGATCGACCTGGACACCCCGGTCCAGCACTATCTTCCCGGCGTGTTCGGCAGGCAGTACCGGCCGATCGCCGTACGGCAGTTGCTGAACCACACGAGCGGGATCCCGGCGGGCGACGGCCTCGGCGACTCCTTCGAGGAGGTGTACGCGCACCGGTTCGACACGCTGACCCCGCAGCGGGTGGTGGCCTCGGCGGCGGCGAAGGAGCCCGAGTTCCGCCCGGGCGAGCGACAGCACTACCTGAACATCAACTACACGGTTCTGGGGCTGCTGATCGAGAAGGTGACCGGCCGGCCGTACGCGTCCGAGGCCGGCCGTCTGGTCCTCGCACCCGCCGGGATGCGCGACACCTCCTTCCCCGGTACCGACCCGCGCATCCTCGGCCCGCACAACCGCGGCTACCAGGCGGTGAAGGAGGCCGACGGGACGACCCGGTTCGTCGACGTCACCGAATGGAACCAGGCGGACCGGTTCGCGGCCGGCGACATGATCTCCACGACCGCCGACCTGGAGCGTCTGCTCACCTCCCTGTTCAGGGGCCGGATCGTGCCGGAGCCGCAGCTGCGGGAGATGTTCACGCTCCCGGCCGGCATCGAGGGCGCCACCTACAGCGCGGGACTTCAGCGCTTCGCGTACGCGGGCGAGGTCTACTGGCTCAAGTCCGGCGGCCGGTACGGCTACAACGCGCTGATCGCCGGCACCCGGGACCTCGGCCGCACCCTGGTGTACTCGGTCAACTCTACGGACGCGAAGGGCGAGGGCATGAACCCGGTGGCACAGCGCATCGCCATGGCCGCGCTCGGCTAGCCGGCGGCCCCCAGCCGCCCGGCCCCCGGGGAGCGTCCGGCGCCCGGGGAGCATCCGGCGCCCGCCCCGGCTCTTGGAGCCGGCCTCACCGGCGGGCGGTCGACGCGGACGGCACGTCCGAGGGTGCGGCGGACGGCGTGGGCGGCGCGGTCGCGGTCGTGCTCCGTTCCCCTCCCGAGGAGGGCTCGGACCGAGGCGAGCGTCCGCGGCCGGTGTCGGGGGCGGTGCTGTCCCCGGCGGCGGCCGAGGCCCGCTGGTCCGCGGCCGGGGACCGGGATCCCTCCACGGGATCCCCGGTGGCGGGCACGGGCGAGGGCGACGAGGACGGGGGCAGGGTGGACGGGGTGCCGGTCGCCGGCGGCGGCGCGAGCGGCACCGTCGGGCGGGCGGGTCCGTCCGCCGCGGTCAGGTGCAGCGGCAGCAGGACGGCGAGCGCGGCGACCGCGCAGGCCGCGCCGGCCCCGGCCGCGGTGCGCACCAGACGGCGGCGGGCGGCGCCGCGGCGGATCTCCTCGTAGCGGCCGGGCGGCGGTCCGAGGTGACCGGGGGCGGGCCGCAGGATCACGGTGAGGGGGTCGTCGGGGTCGGACGCCGGACCGTCGTCGAAGTCGTCAGCGGGTGTGATCAAGGCTCCTCCTCAGGTGGGCGCGGAGCAGTTCGCGGGCCGCGTGCAGGTCGGCCTTGACGGTTCCTTCCTTGCGCCCGGTCAGTACGGCCACCTCCCGGATCGGCATGTCAGCGTAGTAGTGCAGCAGGATCGGCACGCGCAGCCGGTCGGGCAGGGACTGCACCAGCAGCCGCACCGAGGGGTCGGCGGGCTCGGCGGACGGGGCGACCGCGGCCTCGGCGGTGACCCGGCGCAGGGCGCGGCGCTCGCGTTCGAGTCTGCGCCAGTGGTCGCGGACCAGGTTGGCGGCGGTGACGTAGAGGAACCCCTGCGGTTCCGCGACGGCGGTCCAGCGGGCCCAGAGCCGGGTGAACGCCTCCGAGGCGATCTCGTGCGCCGTCCCGTCGTCGTCCACGAGACGCCGGCACCAGCCGGCGAGGCGCGGGTAGAGGGCGGCGAACAGTTCGGACGCCGCCCTCTCACGGGACCGACCGGGCCGTTTCAACGTTCTCCCGCGGAGGTCAGAGCGGCGAAGACGATCACGTTGTCGCGGTATCCGTCGCCGGTGCGGGGGCCGCCGCACGTGATGAGACGCAGTTCGGGCCGGTCCACGTTCCCGTAGACCCGTTCCGTCGGGAACTGCGCCTTGCGGACGGCCGTCACCTCGGTGACGGTGAAGTCGGCCGTGGTGCCGTTCTCCAGACGCGCCCCGACCCGGTCGCCCCGGCGCAGCCGGTCGAGGTGCCGGAAGACGCCGTCCCCGTACGCGCCGACCGTGACGTGGCCGAGGATCACCGACGGCCCGGTCCGGCCCGGCGTCGGGGAGTTCACGTACCACCCGGCCCGGTCGTGCCGCTCGATCGGAGGCACCTGCACGCTCCCGTCGGCGGCCAGACCCAGCCGCATGACGGAGGCGTCGACCCCGATGGCCGGGATCAGCAGCCGGACCGGCACCGAGCGGGCGAGGGGACGCGCGGCCCCGGCCGAGGGGGCGGAGGCCCCCGGGGAACCCCCCGCCGGGCGCGCGCCGGCCCCGGTACCGGTGGCCTCGGGGCCGGCCGGGTCGGCGGCGCAGCCGGCGAGCAGCGGCGCCGCGAGGGCCGAGAGGATCAGGGCGCGTCTGGAGAGCGGGCTCATGCGCCGGTCGCCCTCCGGCGCCGTACGACGCAGAAGCCCGTGCCGGCCGCCGCGACCATCGCGGCCGCGCCGCCCCCGATCAGACCGCCGTGGCTGTCGGAGGGCTCCGCCACCCCGGTGTCGGCGGCGCCTCGCGGGACGACGCCGACCTGGCTCGGCGCGGTGGCCGGTTCGGCGGCGTCCCGGGGAGGGGCGGGAGCCGGGGTCGCGTCGCTGCCCGCCTCGGCCGGGGCCGGGGTCGTGCTCCGCTGCCCGCCGGTGCTGGGGACGGGGGTGGGCGTCCGGTCGTCGGCCGACGCGGGCGCCGTACCGATCAGCAGGGCGGTGCCCGCAACCATGAGGGCGGCAAGGCCCGTTCGCGTCTTGACTCGCATGAATCGCTCTCTTTCGTCGGTCCGTTGACGGGATCGGGCGAAGAGACGAGACAGCCGGGGCACAGGTTGCAAAGAGATGGCAAAGTAAGTGTGACCAGGATCGGTAGTTGACACTAGGCCACGTTCGCAACCTGTGCTGATGCCAACTGGCTTCAGCAACCGGAGGCCCGGAATCAGAGAGATAGTTGGCACTTTGGTACAGCGCAGGTCACAAGGGGTGCCGCCGCACTTGGGCATCCAATCCAACTAGGGCCCTCCGCTGTGACGAGGGCGGCACGCTCCGACTCCTGGCCCATGCCGCACCTTGATCATCATCTCGCGGATGAGGTCGAGGACGTCCTGATCGGCTTCCCGGTGGAGCTTGATGCGGGTGATGTCATCGATCACACGCGCCTTCGTGGCGTGCTCGACGATCACGGTCTTGACAGTGCGAACCAGGGGTTACGGAAGGACACGCGATTGCAGGCCGGCCAGAGAGCATCGCCGACGCGTGAGCCCCGAACGCAGCCTGCCGTCTCGGCCCCGGGCATGTAGCGTCCCAGCCTCCCGTGGGGTCTCCGGCGGCCTCTCGCGCCCGCATGGAGTAGTCCAGCAGGCCGCCACCGCGGTGACGCCGGACAGGCGCCATTCGTCATGCGAGCCATGCGGACTCCTTGTGACGTACGCGTGGGGAGACGTCCGAGTGGCCCGCGACAGCTGACGTGCCCGTGGTGCCGGGTGCGGCCGAGTGCCCCAGGTGCCGGTGCACGAAGTGGATGGCCATCGCGCCCTCGCCGGCCGCCGAGGCCACCCGCTTCACCGAGCCGCTGCGGACGTCCCCCACCGCGAAGACCCCGGGCAGGCTGGTCTCCAGGGTCATGCACGGGCGCCCGCGGCCGTGCCACACCTCGGGGTGGGCGCAGGCTTCCTGGGCCTCCGGGCCGGTGAGGACGAAGCCGCGGGAGTCGAGGGCGATGATGCCGGCGAGCCACTCGGTGTGGGGGTCGGCGCCGGTGAAGACGAACAGGCCCCCTACCGCGAGTCGGCGGTGCCCGCCCGTGCGGTTGTCGACCACGTCGAGCTCCTCCAGCACCTCCTGGCCGATGACCTCGGTGACCTCGGTGTGCAGCATGACCTCCACCCGCGGATGGCGTTCGACCTGGTCGACCAGGTAGCGGGACATGTTGGCCTCAAGGCTGGGTCCTCGGACCAGCAGGCACACCTTCGGCGCGTACCCGGCGAGGAACAGCACCGCCTGGCCCGCCGAGTTGCCTCCGCCGACGACGGCCACCGGGTCGGTGCGGCACTGCTGGGCCTCGTAGACGGTCGCCGAGTAATGGACGCTCGTTCCCTCAAGGCGTTCGATGCCGGGCACCTGGAGCCGGCGATAGCGGGCGCCCGTGGCCAGGACGACGGCGCGGGCGGCGATCTCGCTGCCGTCGGCGAACGCCACCACGTAGTGGTCCTCGTCCTTGGGATGGAGACCGGTCGCCTCCACCGGAATGCTGATCCTGGCGCCGAACTTGCCGGCCTGGAGCACGGCGCGTTCGGTGAGTTCGGCGCCGGAGATGCCGGCGGGGAAGCCGAGCAGGTTCTCGATGCGGGACGACGTGCCGGCCTGGCCACCGGCGGCCATCGCCTCCACCACGGTGGTGCTCAGGCCCTCGGAGGCGGCGTACACCGCGGCAGCGAGGCCGGCGGGTCCGGAGCCGACGATGAGGACGTCGCCGTGTCGGTTTCCGGCGGGCAGTGAGGGCAGGCCGATGAGCCGGGCCAGGTCCGCGTTGCTGGGGTTGCGCAACAGGGTGGTGTCCCGCCAGATGACGAGCGGTGTCTCCTCCGGGCCGACGCCGAAGCGGCGCAGCAGGTCCTCGGCCTCCTCGTCGGTCTCCAGGTCGATCCAGCGGTGCGGCAGCCGGTTGCGGATGGCGAACTCGCGCAGCCGCCTGGTGTCGGGCGAGTAGCGCGAGCCGATGATGCGGAAGCCAGCGCCCTGTCCGACGAGCAGCGCGCGACGGCCCAGACAGGCGCGCAGCACGACGTCCCCGATGGTGGGGTCCTGGGACACCAGGTGGCGCAACTGGTCCAGGGAGACGACGAGGACCTCGCCCGGCTCCCTGGCGACAGCGGTGTAGAAGGCCACCTGCCCGTGCAGCAGCCCGAGTTCGCCGATGAAGCGGCCGGGGCCGTGCACGCGCAGCACGTGCTCCTCGGGAGTGCCGTAGTCCTCGACGACGGCGACGGTACCGCTGAGGACGACGAAGAACGTCTCGCAGCGCTCCCCCTCCTGGATCAGCACGTCGTTGGGAGCCATGCTCCGGCGTTGCCCGTGCTCCGCCAGACGTGCTGTCTGGTCCTCCGTAAGGCGCGGATACGCGCCGCAGGTGTCCGGGGTCTCCTGGAAGCCGGTCTCGTCCGCTTCCTCCGGCACCGGTTCTCCGCCCGGCAGCGGCTGGTCGCCGGACATCAGACGAACGCCTCGTGGACGTAGCACCAGCGCCATTCCTCGCCGGGCTGGAACGACTGCACGATCGGATGTGCGTCCGCAGCTGCGTGCCTACGCGCGTGCTTGTTCGGCGAGGAGTCGCAGCAGCCGACGTGCCCGCAGGTCAGGCAGAGCCTCAGGTGGACCCACGGGGAGCCGAGCAGCAGACACTCCTGACAGCCCTCTGGGGTCAGCGGCTGGACCGGCCGAACGAGCGCGAGGTGGGGGTCTGCGTGCAGGGTCATCCGGATCACCCTTCCCGGGTCGTGATCGACTGTTCCACCCACTGGCGCAGAGCGGGGGCGGGCGCCGCCCCCGCCTGCCTGGCGACCGTCTCGCCCCGGTCGAGCACGAGCAGTGTCGGTACCGCCTGGACGTCGAAACGCCGCGACAGCCGCGGGTTCTTGTCGACGTCGACTTTGACGAGTTTGATGCGGCCGGCGAGATCGGTGGCGACCTTCTCCAGCGCGGGGCTCACCATGCGGCAGGGGCCGCACCATGTGGCCCACAGGTCGACCACGACGGGGACGTCGGCCCTCTCGGCGACCTCGGTGAAGTCGTCGTCGCCCGCGTCCACCATCCACGGCAGGGGCTGCTTGCAGTGGCCGCACCTGGGGCGGCCCTCCGCGGCCACGGGCACCCGGTTGGTGCGCCCGCAGTTCGGACAACTGACGGTCGTCGCCTGCATCGTGCTCATGCCGCCCGCGCTCCCTTCAGGTCCTCGGGCCGGTCGTAGGTGACCACCAGCTCTCCGTGTTCGGCGTCGACGCGGACCGTCGCGCCGTCCTGGACGTCGCCGCGCAGCAGGGCGCGTCCGACCAGCGTCTCGACCTCGTGGGAGATGTAGCGGCGCAGCGGCCGGGCCCCGTACACCGGGTCGTAGCCCTCGTGGGCGATCACTTCCCGGGCAGCGGGGGTGAGTTCGACGGTGATGCGGCGTTCGGCGAGCCGCTGCCGCAGTTCGTCGAACTGCAGCTCCACGATCCGCTCGATCTGCCGCTCGCCGAGCGGCTTGAACAGCACGATGTCGTCGACGCGGTTGAGGAACTCCGGGCGGAAGTGCCCGCGCAGCTCGCCCATCACCAGGGCGCGGGCATCGGGCTTGATCTCACCTTCGGCGGTGGCGCCGTCGAGGAGGTGCTCGGAGCCGATGTTGGACGTCATGATGATCACGGTGTTGCGGAAGTCGACGGTGCGGCCCTGCGCATCGGTGATGCGACCGTCGTCGAGGATCTGCAGCAGGGTGTTGAAGACATCGGTGTGCGCCTTCTCGATCTCGTCGAACAGCACGACCGAGTACGGCTTGCGGCGTACGGCCTCGGTGAGCTGGCCGCCTTCCTCGTAGCCGACGTATCCGGGCGGCGCGCCCATGAGCCGGCTGACGGTGTGCCGCTCCTGGTACTCGCTCATGTCGAGGCGGACCATGTTCTCCTCGGAGTCGAACAGAGTCCGGGCGACGGTCTTGGCCAGCTCGGTCTTCCCGACGCCGGTGGGGCCGAGGAAGATGAACGAACCGATGGGGCGTCGAGGGTCGCGGATGCCGGAGCGGGCGCGGATGATGGCGTCGGTGACGAGTTTGACGGCTTCGTCCTGGCCGATGACGCGCTCGCGCAGGATCTCGTCGAGACGCAGCAGTTTCTCGCGCTCGCCCTCCTGGAGGCGGGCGACGGGGATGCCGGTCCAGGCGGCGACGATCTCGGCGATCTCCTCCTCGGTGACGACCTCGCGCAGCAGCCGGTTCTGCCCTTGTTTGGAGACCAGTTGCTCCTCCTCCGCGGCGAGTCGGCGCTCCAGGTCCTGGAGTCGGCCGTAGCGGAGTTCGGCGGCGCGGTTGAGGTCGTAGGCGCGTTCGGCCTCCTCCGCATCGTGGCGGACCTGCTCCAGTTCCTGGCGCAGTTCCTGCACGCGGCGGATCGCCTGCCGTTCGGCCTCCCACTGGGCGCGTTTGGCGTCGGCCTCACCGCGCAGGTCGGCCAGTTCCCTGCGCAGCTCCCCCAGACGGGCCTTGCTGGCGGGATCGGTCTCCTTGGACAGGGCCGCGTCCTCGATCTCCAGGCGGGTCACCCGGCGGGTGATCTCGTCTAGTTCGGCGGGCATGGAGTCGATCTCCGTACGCAGCCGGGCACAGGCCTCGTCGACGAGGTCGATGGCCTTGTCGGGCAGGAAACGGTCGGTGATGTAGCGGTGGGACAGCGTCGCCGCCGCGACCAGCGAGGTGTCCTGGATCTTCACGCCGTGGAAGACTTCCAGGCGTTCGCGCAGTCCGCGCAGGATGGAGATGGTGTCCTCCACGCTCGGCTCGTCGACCAGGACCTGCTGGAAGCGGCGCTCGAGGGCGGCGTCCTTCTCGATGTGCTTGCGGTACTCGTCGAGGGTGGTGGCGCCGATCATGTGGAGTTCGCCGCGGGCGAGCATCGGCTTGAGCATGTTGCCCGCGTCCATGGCCCCTTCGGCGGCGCCTGCTCCGACGACCGTGTGCAACTCGTCGACGAAGAGCAGGATCCGGCCCTCGGCGGCCTTGACCTCGCTGAGCACGGCCTTGAGGCGTTCCTCGAACTCGCCGCGGTACTTGGCGCCGGCGACCAGGGAGCCCATGTCGAGGGCGAACACCGTCTTGTCGCGCAGGCCCTCGGGGACGTCGCCGCGAACGATGCGCTGGGCAAGGCCCTCGACGATGGCGGTCTTGCCGACGCCGGGGTCGCCGATGAGGACGGGGTTGTTCTTGGTCTTGCGGCTGAGGATCTGGGTGACACGGCGGATCTCCGCGTCCCGGCCGATGACCGGGTCCAACCGCCCGGACCGAGCCTCGAGGACCAGGTCCCGGCCGTACTTCTCCAGAGCCTCGTAGGCCACTTCGGGGTTGGCGGAGGTGACACGCTGGTTGCCGCGGACCCGGGTGAGCGCGCTCAGGAACGAGTCCCTGGTGATGCCGGCCTGTTTGAGCAGTCGCCCGGCGGCGGTCGAAGAGCTCTCCTCGGCCAGCGCGAGCAGGAGGTGCTCCACGGACACGTACTCGTCCTTGAGGCGTTTGGCCTCCCGTTCGGCGGCGTCGAGCAGGCGGGAGAGGCGCTGGGTGACGAAGACCTGGCCGGGTGCCGCGCCGGGGCCCGTGACCTTCGGGCGGCGGGAGAGTTCCTCGCCCACGGCAGCGCGCAGTTCCTGCGGATCGGTGCCGGCCTGTTGCAGCAACCGCGGGATCAGACCGTCCTCCTGGTCGAGAAGTGCGAGCAGCAGGTGTTCCCCGTCGACCTCGGTGTGCCCCATGCCGACGGCCGCGGTCTGTGCCTCCTGGAGGGCTTCCTGGGACTTCTGGGTGAGACGGTTCATGTCCATGGGGGTGTGTCACTCCTCGTGCCGCGGCCGCGCAGGGCGGCTTCGAGCAGGCTGATGCGGTCGAGCAGGTCGAGCACCAGGCCGATGGATGCGTAGTTGAGGCAGAGTCCGGTGCGCAGCCGCTGGATGCGGGCGAGGACCGCAGGGGCCGTGGGGTCGAACACCAGGCGCCCCGCGGCGTCGCGTTCGGCGTCGACCAGGCCGAGGGCGACGAACCTGCGGATCAGATCGGGGTGGAGGCCCGAGCGAAGGGCCACGGCGGCCAGGGAGAGCCTGGGGACGGGCACGAGCGCGTACCGGACAGCCGTCGAGGCGGTGAGGTCCGCGCCCGTCCGCACCGGACGGGCGCCCACGCCGGCCCGGCCGATGCCTGCCGCTCCCGCGGGTCGGTCGTTCATCACGTCCTCCTGGGGTCGAACGGGGAAGTGGCGGCGAGCTCCTCGAACAGTTCGCGCTCCCGGTCGCCGAGCTTGGGCGGCACCATGACGCGGAGTTCGGCGTACAGGTCGCCGTTCGCGCCCCGCGGGTTCGGCATGCCCTCGCCGCGCAGCCGCAGCCGCCGGCCGCTGGACGAGCCCGCGGGCACCGTGACCTTGGCCGTGCCACCGCCGGGTGTGGGCACCGGCACGGTCGCGCCCAGGGCCGCCTCCCAGGGGGTGACCGGGACCTGGACGTGCACGTCACGGCCGTCCAGCCGGAACCGCGGGTGGGGCTGGACGCGCACCCGCAGGTACAGGTCGCCCGCGGCGGCGTCACCACTGCCCCGGCCACCCTCACCCGCCAGCCGGATGCGCTGCCCGTCGGTGACGCCCGGCGGCACGTCGACCTCGTACCGCCGCGGCTGCCCGGTGGGACCGGCGAGCGTGACGGTTCGACGGCCGCCTCGGTACGCCTCCTCGACGGTGAGCGGCAGTTCGGCCTCCTGGTCCGCTCCGGGGACCCCGCCGCGCGCGGCTCCGGCTCCGAACATGGAGCCGAGCAGGTCCTCGATGTCGATGCCCTCCGCGCCGAGGTCGTCGCCGAAGCCGGTGGCGTACCGGACACGGGGACCGCCACCGCCTGCGGTCCTCCGACCGCGGAAGCCTCCGCCCGCTCCCGCCGCGACCCGTTCGTCGAAGTCCTCCGGGATCTTGCGGAAATCCTCGCCGAAGCGGTCGTAGCGGGCTCGGGTCTTGGGATCGGACAGGACGCTGTACGCCTCGTTGAGGTCCTTGAAGCGCTCTTCCGCCCCGGGGTCCTTGTTGACGTCGGGGTGATGCCTGCGGGCGAGTTTGCGATATGCCTGCTGGATCTCGTCCTGGCTCGCGGTCGGCGACACGCCCAACACCTCGTAGAAGTCCCGTGCCATGGCGGGTCACTCCCGCTTCGCGACGGTCACGGCGGCGGGCCTGAGCTGTCGTTCGCCGTCCCCGTACCCGGGGCGCAGCACCTGGACGACCGTGCCCGGTGGGGCGTCGGGGTCCTGGACGACACCGACCACCTCGTGCAGGGCCGGGTCGAAGGCCACGCCGGTCTCCGCATGCCGCGGGTAGCCGAGCAGTTCGAGGACGTTCACCGCCTGGTCGCGTACGGCCCGGACGCCCTCCACGATCGCGCCCGGATCGGCGCCCGCGTGGGTCAGGGCGAGTTCGAGGTTGTCGAGGACGGGCAGGAAGGCGGCCGCCGTGCGGGACCGCTCGACCGCCCGTTCGCGCTCCAGTTCCCTGGCGTGACGCTTGCGAAGGTTGTCGAGGTCGGCGAGTGCGCGCCGCCAGCGGTCCTCCAGTTCCTGGATCGCGGTCGTGTACTCGTCCTCGGCACGCGCGGGGCCTGCGGCGTCGGGTCCCGGTTCGCCGTTCCCCGCTTCGGACCGGGGCGGGCCCGGTTGGGGCAGATCCTCTCGCGGAGGGCGTCCGGCGCCTTCGGGGACCGGTACGACCGGATCCGACGCGGGCCGGTCGGGTTCCTGGGGGTGGGTGGGCATGGCGCGCCTCAGCCCTTGTCGAACTCGGCGTCGATGACATCATCGTCATCGCCACCGCCACTCGTGGGACCGCCGGCGGCGGCGTCCTGGCCGGGACCCTTGCCCGTGGCGCCCGCGCCCTGATGGGCCGTCAGCCCCGCGAGTACCTGCTGGAGTTCGGAGGTCAGGGGCCGCACGCGCTCCACGCCCGCCTCTTCCTTGACAGCCGCCCGGGCGTCGGACACGAGCATCTCGGCGCGTGCCTTCTCGTGCGCGGGCGCTGCGTCGCCCAGTTCGGTGAGACGCTTCTCGACCTGGTACGCGACGGCGTCGAGTTCGTTGCGGGCGTCGACGGCCTCGCGGAGTGCCTGGTCCTGGCCCCGGTTGCTCTCGGCCTCCTGGACCATGCGTTCGACCTCACTGCGGTCCAGGTTGGAGCTCTCGCTGATGGTGATGCCCTGTTCCTTGCCGGTGTCCCGGTCGCGGGCCTTGACGTTGAGGATGCCGTTGGCGTCGATGTCGAAGATGACCTCGATCTGTGCTTCGCCCCGCGGCGCCGGCCGGATGTCGGTGAGCTGGAACCGGCCCAGCACCCGGTTGTCGGCGGCCCGCTCGCGCTCGCCCTGGAGGACCACCACATCGACGGCCGGCTGGTTGTCCTCGGCGGTGGAGAAGGTCTCGCTGCGGCGCACCGGGATGGTGGTGTTCCGCTCGATGATCTTCGTCATCACTCCGCCGCGCGTCTCCACGCCCAGCGACAATGGTGTGACGTCGAGCAGCAGGACATCCTTGACCTCGCCCTTGAGTACCCCGGCCTGGATCGCGGCGCCCAGGGCCACGACCTCGTCGGGGTTGACGCTCATGTTGGGGTCCTTGCCGCCGGTCAGCCGGCGGACCAGGGTCTGGACAGCGGGGATGCGGGTGGAACCGCCGACGAGGATGACCTCGTCGATGTCGCTGTCGCCGACCTTGGCGTCGGCCATCGCCTGCTGCACCGGTCCGAGGCAGCGCTCCACCAGGTCGCCGGTGATCTGCTCGAACGTGGACCGCATGATCGAGTCGGTGAGGTGCTTGGGGCCCGAGGCGTCGGCGGTGATGAACGGCAGGCTGACCTGTGTCTGCGTCACCGAACTGAGCTCAGTCTTGGCCTTCTCCGCCGCCTCGAACAGTCGTTGCAGCGCCTGCGGGTCCTTGCGCAGGTCGATGCCGTTCTCCTTCTGGAAGTCGTCGGCGAGGTGATCCACCAGACGCCGGTCGAAGTCGTCACCCCCCAGGTGGCTGTCACCGGCGGTGGAGCGCACCTCCACCACGCCGTCGCCGACGTCGAGGATGCTCACGTCGAAGGTGCCGCCGCCCAGGTCGAAGACGAGGACGGTCTCGTGCTCCTTCTTGTCCATGCCGTACGCGAGAGCGGCCGCCGTCGGCTCGTTGATGATCCGCAGCACCTCCAGTCCGGCGATCCGTCCGGCGTCCTTGGTGGCGGTGCGCTGAGCGTCGTTGAAGTAGGCGGGCACCGTGATGACCGCCTCCGTGACCCGCTCCCCCAACTGCTTGGAGGCGTCGTCGGCGAGTTTGCGCAGCACCTGTGCGCTGATCTCCTCAGGCGCGTACAGCTTGTCGCGCACCTTGAAGCGGGCGGCCCCGCCGTCGCCCTCGACGACGTCGTACGCCACCGCCCTGGCCTCCTCGGAGATCTCGTCGAAGTGCCGGCCGATGAACCGCTTGGCCGAGTAGATGGTGCCCTTGGGGTTGAGAATGGCCTGGCGGCGGGCCAGCTGGCCCACCAGACGTTCCCCGGTGTCGGTGAAGGCCACCACGGACGGTGTCGTGCGGTTGCCCTCGCTGTTGGGCACGACGGACGGCTCGCCGCCCTCCCACACGGCGATCACCGAGTTGGTGGTGCCCAGGTCGATGCCCACTGCCTTGGCCATGGGGAACTCCTCCCGGTACGGCGCCTGCGCCGACCTTGCGGATCACGTTCGTTCAGGTAGAAGAGGGACCTCCGCCGGTTTCCCGACGATGCGCACGGAGGATCCCGAACACTCCCCAGGGTGACGAGCCGGACGGCTCCACGCCTGCGCCTGGCGGGCCAGGAATGCACGGGCCCGGTCGCCCCACGAGGACGAGAGAAAGATTCCGGACATCTCGGGTAGGCCGGCCGGGAGCGGGTACGCGATAGCACTCTCCTTCCTGAAGACTCGGGGAGAACGGAGTGATCCCATGGCCGACAGTCGGACGCACAGCCTGTACCACCGCCGCTCCGACTGGGAGGGCAGCCTTCCGCGGGACAGCGCCGGCGGGCGCCTCACAGGCGCGCGGAGATTCCCCCGCCCACCCGCTCCGACCCCGGCCGATCACCTCCGCGCGCTGATGGCGCTCTCCCGCGCCCTGTCCGACGCCCCGGACGAAGACGAGATCCTGCGACTGGCCATGGACCACATAGCCGCCGCGGGGCCGTACCGCGCCGAGGCCGGATACCTGAAGGTGGGCGGCGACCTGGTCCCCAGTCCGAGGAACGGGCGGGCGCACGCCTCGGCCGTGGGCCGCAGGGTGCGGGATCTGGCCGGGCGGGACGGTCCCGTGACCGTACCCGGCAGGTCGTGGGGCCGGGCTCTGGGGCTGCGCGGCCTCGAGGGACTCCACGGCTACCTCGTGGTGACGTCCCGCTCCCGGCCGTCCGAGGCCGATCGGTCCCTGCTCGCCACGATCGTCCGGCACACCGCTGCCGCCTTGTCACTCGCCTTCGCACACCACCGCCAACGCGAGGACGCGTTGGAGCTGCACCGGCTGAGGGACGAACGCACGACCCTCCAGCGGCAGCTGATCTCCGTCGTGGCGGAGCTGGGGTACGAGCGGGCCGTGCACTCGCTCATGGCCGACGTCGCAGCCTCGAGCGACGGCGAGGAGGCGATCACCCGCGCACTGCACAGGCTCACCGGACTCCCCGCGCTGGTCGAGGACCGCTTCGGCCGGCTGAGGTCCTGGACCGGCCCCAGCCGCCCCGACCCCTATCCCGAGCCGGACCCCGTGCGCCAGGACGCAATGCTGCACGCCGTCGCCCGTCAGGCCGGGCCGGTGCGGGTGAAGGACCGGCTGATCGCCCTGGTCCGCCCGCACGGCGAGATCCTGGGCGTACTGGCCGTGGTCGATGCCCGGGACGAGGCCGACGGGCACACCGTGCTCGCGCTGGAACACGCCGCCGCGTCGCTCGCCCCGGAGCTGACGCACCTGCGCGACCTGGCCGAAGTGGAACTCAGGCTGCACCGCGAGCTGGTCGACGACCTCCTGGCGGGAACGGACGAGGCGAGCGCGTACGCCCGGTCCGAGGCGGTCGGATACGACCTGCACCGCAGCCACTACGTCGTCGTGGTGCAGTGGCCGAACCGGACCGCGGACGATTCCTTCGCGCAGACCGTGGGACGGGCGGCTTCTGCCGTGGGCATGCGCTCGCTGCTGACCCGACGTTCCGACCACGTGGTCCTGGTCGCCGACGACAGGCCGCACGCCCGGGCGTTGTACGAGGCGCTCGCCCGGGAGACCGGGACACGGTCCGGGACGATCGGGGTGAGCGCCCCCTGCGACTCCCTGGACGACATCCCCCACCGCTACCAGGAGGCGCAGCGTGCCGTGGAGGTGCGCCGTCACTCCCGCGAGCGCTACGGCACGACGTTCTTCGACGAGATGGGCCTCTACCGCATCCTGGGACCCGGCAACGACTACCGGGAACTGGAGACGTTCGTCCAGGAGTGGCTCGGGCAGCTCATCGACTACGACTCCCGGCACCGCACGGCCATGGTGAAGACCCTGTCCCGGTACTTCGACTGCGGCGGCAACTACGACGAGACCGCGGAATCCCTCGCGATCCACCGCAGCACGCTGCGCTACCGGCTCCAGCGCATCCGCGACATCAGCGGCAACGACCTCGCGAACGTCGAGGACCGGCTGAACCTCCAGGTGGCGACCCGAGTGTGGAAGGTCGTGCTGGGCGGGCCGGGCTGATGCCTGGCTGGAACTTGTGTGCGGGTGGCATCAGCAGCAGTAGTGGGGCGGGGTGCCCTGCCAACAGCGCTGCGGTGGCGTGGGCCGGGCGGAGGAGGAGCATCTGCCGGCCCTGCGCATGCCGGGACCGCCGGCGGCGATCCGGTCGAGCGTCGCTGTGCGAGAACGCGGTGGCCATCGCGAGGATTCGTTCCATGACGCGGGCGACGACACGGCCGGGCGTGCGTCCTCGGGGCCGTTCGAGATCAACTGTCCCTCCCTCGGCAAAAAGCGCTTCACCATCCGACGGTCGGCATCCGCCGAGCGCGGTCGACCGGACCGCAGGTCAGCCCAGCACCTCGCCGATCGGGGCGTCGGCGTCCACGTAGCGCACGAGCTTGCGGTTCGCGAATTCCACGATGCCCGCGTCGCCGAGTTCGCGCCCGTAGCCGGAGCGCTTGATGCCACCGAAGGGCAGCTCCGGTCGGGACGCGGTCGGGTGGTTGATCCACACCATGCCCGCCTCCAGCCGGTCCGCGACCCCGCGAGCACGTTCCGGGTCGGCGGCGAAGACCGCGCCTCCCAGGCCGTAGGGGGAGGTGTTGGCCAATGCCACGGCCTCGTCCTCGTCCTCGACCCGGTAGACCGTAGCGACGGGGCCGAAGAGCTCTTCCCGGTAGGCCCGCATGTCCGGTGTGACGTCGGTGAGGACGGTCGGCGCGACGAAGGCGCCCGGCAGGTCGGGCCGCCCGCCGCCCAGCACCACCGTGGCTCCCTTGTCCACCGCGTCACGGACCTGCTCCATCAGGAGTTCGGCCGCGGCCTCGGAGGACAGCGGGCCGAGCGTGGTGGCGGGGTCGGCCGGATCTCCCGGTTGCACCTCGCTCATCCGGTCACGCAGCCCGGCGAGAAAGGCGTCGTAGACGTCGGCAAGGGCGATGAAGCGCTTGGCCGCCACACAGCACTGCCCGGTGTTGCCCATCCGGCCGAGGAACGCGGCGTACACGGTGCGCTCGAGGTTGTGACCGTCCAGCACGACGAAGGGATCACTGCCGCCCAGCTCGAGGACGGACTTTTTGACATTGCGGCCGGCGATCTCGCCCAAGCTCACGCCCGCCCGCTCGCTTCCGGTCAGTGACGCTCCCTGCACACGAGAGTCATCGATGATCTTTCCGACGTCCCTGCCCCGCACGAAGAGATTGGTGTAGACCCCGGTCGGCACGCCCGCATCCGTGAACAGCTGCTCGAGTGCCAGTGCGGACTGGGGGCAACTGCTCGCGTGCTTGAGCAGGATCGTGTTGCCGAGGACGAGGTTCGGACCCGCGAATCGGGCCACCTGGTAGAGCGGGAAGTTCCAGGGCATCACACCGAGAAGGACACCGAGCGGCTCGTTCACCAGCACGGCCGTGCCCTCGGGTACCGGCAGGGGCCGCTCTTCCAGCAGCTCGGGGCCGTGCTCGCCGTAGAAGGTGAGGATGTCGGACGCGAGGTCGACCTCTGCACGGCTCGAGTCGATCAGCTTGCCGACCTCAAGGGTCAGCAGCCGCGCCAGCTCCTCCTTGCGCTCCCTCATGAGCCGGCCGGCGCGTTGCACGAGGGCCCCACGGTCAGCCGTCGACCGGGCACGCCAGTCCGGAAAGCTACCGTGCGCCGCGTCGATCGCGCGCTCTACGTCCTGCGCGCTCAGCGCCTGGAACTCCCGAACTCTTTCGCCGGTGTACGGATTGACTGTGGCGATGGGGCTTCCCTGGGCAGTGACATTGGCGTCCATGGCGCCTCCCTGGAGTCGGGGTTCCTCGGGTTTCCATGCCCGGCCCCGCTCACACCTGCTCAGTCTGTCCCGTGGCTCGGCCTTCGGTACGCCTCCCGCTCACGGCGGCAGCGGCCCGGACGCTGGGTGTGCGCCGGGGACGGACGGCACGGCGGGTGACGCCCGCGGCCCACTGGTCGCTCGCGGGGAGACGTCTTCCGGCAGATCCGTGCGCGTCGTGCTGCTGGTGGCCGAGCCTGGCCCGTCCGGAGCGAGGCGAACGCAGGGCGACGACGTGGAGGTCGACCAGGTCGAGCAGCGCCCGCAGCGCCGAGCTGGGTCGCCGGGTCGACGACGTGCCGAGATGCATGCTCCAGCGGAGCACGGTGCCGGCGACGTCCAGGACGTGCAGGCCGGGGGTGCGGGCAACGCCGAACGCGGGCAGGAAGGCGATGCCCAGACCGTGCCGGGCCAGTGCCGCCCCCATGTCGATGTCGGGCACTTCCAGTGCGACCCGGCGTGCGACACCCGCCGCCGCGAACGCCCGGTCGAGCACCTCACGGTTGCCGTAGCCCGGCGGGAAGTCCACGAAGGGCTCCCCGGCGAGGTCCGCAAGTGCCACCTCTGTCCGCTGCGCGAGCGGATGGGCGTCGCTCACCACCAGGACGAGCGGCACGGTGGCCAGCTCCCGTGCGTCGATCCCGGCGGGTCTGTGCTCGGGCAGCGACAGGAAGGCCACGTCCAGGTCTCCGCCGAGCAGCGCGTGCGCCAGTCCCGCCGAGCCGGTCGTCGCCAGCCGCAGCCGGACGTCGATCGCCGGATGCCTCCCGTGGAGCTGTCCGAGGAGCGCGGGCAGGTCCACCACCTCGACCGAGGCCATGGCGCCCACGTTCACCGTGCCGCGCAGCGTGTCCTGTGCGGCGCGCACGGTGTCCTGGGCCGCCTGAGCGGCGTGCAGGGTGGCCCGAGCCTCCGGCAGCAGCGCCGCGCCCGCCCCGGTGAGCCGGACCCGCTGCGACGTGCGCTCGAACAGCGCGCAGCCGAGCTCGCGCTCCAGGGAGCGGATCGCGGCGGACACCCCGGACTGCACCACGTGCAGCCGACGGGCGGCACGCGTGAAACTCAGCTCCTCGGCGACCGCGATGAAGTGCTCCAGCTGACGTAGCTCCACACGGGAAGTGTCACTCGCATTGCTGGAGCCCAGCAAAAACATTCGTTGGCACTGATCCTGGCTGGTGAGGAGGATGGAAAGCACCGTCCACTTCCGCCCGGGGAGGGCCCCCTGCCTGCCGTTCCGACGCCGCTCAGCCGTCCCACAGCCGACGCCCCCGACGGCCCGAGCCGTCGGGTCCCGGCACCCACGCCCGCCGACCCGCCGCCCCGCGCCCCCGCCCGGCGTCGTGCCTCGCACGCGACCGGCTTCTGGTTCGTGGCGGTCGCCTTCACCGTGCTGATGGCCTTCGGCACCGCGCCGACCCCGTTGTGGCCGCTGTACGAGGCCCGGGACCACTTCGGGGCGACCACGGTCACGGTGGCGTACGCCTCGATGGTCGTGGGCGCAGCGGGCGCCTTCCTCGGACTGGGACACCTGTCGGACCGGGTCGGCCGGCGGCGCATCATCGTCCCGGCGCTGCTGGTCGGCATCGTCGCGTCGGTCGTGCTGATCGTGTGGCGGGACCTGCCGGGGCTGATCGCGGGCAGGATCCTGAACGGTGTCGGACTGGGGCTGATGGCCTCGACCGCGACGACGTACCTGCACGACCTCTACCACGAGGCCCGTCCGGATCGGAGGGATTCGGTGCTGCCCGGCATCGTGGCCACCGCCGCCAACCTCGGCGGGCTGGCCTCAGGGCCCCTGATCGCCGGTGCCGCCGCCGAGTGGCTTCCCACGCCCCTGATCACCACCCAGGCGATCTTCACGCTGGCCATGGCAGTGTGCCTGGCGCTGGTGCTGTGCACCCCGGAGACCGTGGACCTGGAACTGCCGGCGGCCGATCCGCCCAGCAGGTTCGTCCTGTGCCCCGGCGGCCGGCGGACGTTCGGCGCGGCCGGCGCGCTGGGCGCCTTCGCCTCCCTCGGGGCGAGCGTGCTCCACGGCACCCTGCACACCGACTCGCACCTCGTGGTCGGCCTGGCGGCCTTCCTCATGTTCGGTTGCGCGGCGGCCGCCCAGCTGGTGCTGGGCCGGCTCCCGCTGCCCCGGCTCCTGACCGTGGGGGCGGTCGTCTTCCCGGTCGGCCTGGCCCTGTGCGCCCTCGCCCTCCATCACCCGGCGCTCTGGCTCTACCTGGTCGCCGTGTCCCTGTCGGGAGCCGGCTCCGGGCTGCTGTTCAAGGCAGGAGTCGAACGTGCCGGTTCAGTGGCCGGTCCCGCCTCGCGCGCGGGGGTCCTCGCCGTGTTCTTCGTCGTCGCGTACCCGGGAATGGGCCTGCCCTCCGTCCTGTTCAGCATCGCCCTGCGGCACTTCGCCGTGCAGACCGCGATGATCGGCTTCGCGGCGGTCCTCTCCTGCGGCGCCGTCGTGTCGGTCGCCGTCGCGTTGCGCGACCGCGCACCCGGTCCCGGCACGCTCTCGGCGCAGCCCGCTAGCCCCTCCTGACCTCCCTGCGGCGCATGCGACACCGGCTGTCTGGGAGGCGCGGACCTGGGCACCCGGTCCGGGTGCGCGCGACACTGACCCGCGGCAGACGGGAGGCACGAGATGTCTGCGGAATCGGCCGGAACGATCGCACTTCCCTCCGGTGAGGAGATCGCGGCGCTCGGGCAGGGCACCTGGTACCTGGGCGAGGACCCGGCCCGGCGGGAACAGGAGATCGCCGCACTGCGGCTGGGCGTGGACCTGGGCATGACCGTCGTCGACACGGCGGAGATGTACGGCGACGGCGCAGCCGAGGAGCTCGTCGGCGAGGCCCTCCGGGGACGCCGCGAGGAGGTCTTCCTGGTCAGCAAGGTGCTGCCCGGCCACGCCGATCGGAAAGGCACCGTCGCCGCCTGCGAGGGCAGCCTGCGGCGGCTCCGTGCGGAACGGCTGGACCTCTACCTGCTGCACTGGCGGGGACGGTGGCCACTCGAGGAGACCCTTGCGGGATTCACCGACCTGATGGAGGCGGAGAAGATCCGTTACTGGGGCGTGAGCAATCTGGACGTCGCCGACATGGTCGAGCTGACCGCCCTCCCCGGCGGTGGTGCCGTGGCCGTCGACCAGGTGCTGTACAACCTCTCCCGGCGCGGCATCGAGTGGGATCTGCTCCCCTGGTGCCGCGAGGCCGGGGTGGCGGTCAAGGCCTACTCACCGATCGAGCAGGGGCGGCTGCTGCAGGTCGAGGCTCTGGGTGCCGTGGCCCGGGCCCTCGGAGCCACGCCGGCCCAGGTGGCACTCGCCTGGGTGCTGGCGCAGGGGGTGGCCGCGATCCCGCGTTCCGGATCACCCGACCACGTCCGGGAGAACCGCGGCGCGGTGGACCTCCGCCTTCCCACCGAGGCGCTCGACGCCCTCGACAAGGCGTTCCCGCCGCCCAGCGGGCCCGCGCCCCTGGATGTGCTCTGACGGCGTTGACGGGATGCCGTGTCCCCCGCTCGTCGCTCTTGAGGCGTTGCAACGCCGTGCAGCTTCCCGCCGACGGCCGGCCGGCCGTACGGCCGGCCGAGGGATGCCTGCGCACTTCATGCTGCTCTGCCAGGGGAAGAAGGGGCGCCCTTTTTCGGCCTCGGGTGAGGAGGCGCTCGGCAGGGGGCTCTGCGAACCTCGACCGGGTAACAGCCGACGGCGGCGCGGGCGGGCGCGAACAACGTCGTCCGTTCCGGGTAAGGAGGCGAGAGGCATGACCGTGATGGGTGTGTCGAAGTTCGAGAGGTTCTTCCGCGCCGCCGCAAGCCTCGACGTGGACAAGAACGACCTGAAGCGGTACGGCGACTTCGTCGACGCCAAGCTATACGACCTCCTGGTCGTCGGCCAGGCGTCGGCCAAGGCCAACGGCAGGGATACCGTCGAACCGTGGGACCTACCGATCACCAAGGGCCTGCAGGAGAGCATCCACCGGTTCCGGCGGCTCGACGAGGAGGTCGAGCTGAAGCCGATCCTGGAACAGCTCGCCACGCACCCTCCCCTCGACAGGACACCCACCCAGGAGGCCGAAGAGCGCTACCCCGAGATCATCGGCGGTCTCAGCGTCGCCCTCGCCGAGACGTTCAAAACCATGTATCCGGATGTCAAGAACCCGCAGACGAGTCACTGGGAGGGCGTGACCGCGGTGTTCGACCGGCTGCTGTAGCAGTCGCGCCCCGGTGCGTGGCGCCGAACCGGTCCCCGGTCCGGGGATTGGGATCCGGACAGGCCCTGCCGGGTGTCCCTGCCGCTCGCGTCGTACCACGAGCGACTCGTGAAGGGAACCGACCATGACACAGGAACTCCGGGGGATGCGCGTGGCAATTCTGGCCACCGACGGCGTCGAGCGCGTGGAACTCGACGAGCCGCGCGGTGCGCTGCAGGGCGCAGGGGCGAAGACCGAGATCGTCTCGCTCCACCCCGGCGAGATCCAGGCCCGCCAGTTCGACCTCAACGCGGCCGGAACCTTCCCCGTGGACCCGCCTGGTCGCCGACGCCTCCGTCGACGACTACCACGCCCTGTTGCTGCCCGGCGGCACCATGAACCCTGACCAGCTGCGCATGGACCGCGACGCGGTGCAGTTCGTCAAGGACTTCATGGCCAGCGGGAAACCGGTCGCATCGATCTGCCACGGCCCGTGGACCCTTGCGGAAGCCGACGCCGTACGCGGCCGCCGCCTGACCTCGTGGCCCAGCATCCGCACCGACCTGCGCAACGCCGGCGCGGAGATCGTCGCCGACCAGGAGGTGGTCGTCGACGGGCCACTGGTCACCATCCGCGGCCCGGCCGACCTGCCCGCCTTCTGCGCTGCCGTCGTGGAACAGTTCGCCGGGGCGCACCACCCCATGCCCGGCTGACCCGGCGGCCCGGAATGGGATCTCGGGCTGTGAATGATCACGGTTCACGAGGGCGGGGAGATCTCCCGGACGAGCAGTGGGCGGTGCCGGAGCCGCTGTTGCCGACGAGTGCCAGCGATGCGCGGGCGCTTTCGCGCCGCCGTCAGGGGCGTGCGAGCCGGGCCGCGAGATAGGGCGCGGTGGCGCTGCGGCGGGACCTCGCCACCTTGGCCGGCGGGCCCGCCGCGACCACCCGTCCGCCCGCGTCGCCGCCGCCCGGCCCGAGGTCGATGACCCAGTCGGCGGTGGCGATCGTGTCCAGGTCGTGCTCGACGAGGACGACCGTGTTGCCGGCGTCGACGAGCCGGTGCAGCTGTCGCAGCAGCAGCGCGATGTCCGCGGGGTGCAGCCCCGCCGTCGGCTCGTCGAGCAGGTAGAGCGCGTGCCCGCGGCGGGCTCGCTGCAGTTCGGTGGCCAGCTTGATGCGTTGTGCCTCACCACCGCTGAGTTCCGTCGCGGGCTGGCCCAGCCGCAGGTAGCCCAGTCCCACCTCGCGCAACGTCTCCAGACTGCGGGAGGCGGCCGGGACGGCGGACAGGAAGTCGGCGGCGGCGTCGACGGACAGCCCGAGCACCTCCGCGATGTTCTTGCCGCGGTAGGTGACTTCCAGCGTCTCGGCGTTGTACCGGGCGCCCTGGCAGGTCGGGCACGGCGCGTAGGTGCCGGGCAGGAACAGCAGTTCCACCGCGACGAATCCTTCGCCCTGGCAGGTCTCGCACCGCCCTTCGGGCACGTTGAAGGAGAACCGCCCGGCCGAGTAGCCGCGCGCCCCGGCCTCGTCCGTCGCCGCGTACAGCTTGCGCACCGCGTCGAACATCCCCGTGTACGTGGCCAGGTTGGACCGGGGAGTCCGGCCGATGGGCCGTTGGTCGACCCGGACCAGCCGGTCGAACGACTCGATCCCCGACGCGTCCTGGACGTCGACCTCCAGCTGAGCATCCTCGGGCTCCTCGGGTGCGAGTCCGAGGTGGCCGCGGACGACCTCGGCGAGCACCTGCGTCACCAGCGTCGACTTCCCGGAACCGGACACGCCCGTCACCGCCGTCAGTACGCACAGCGGTACGTCGACGGACACGTCGCGCAGATTGTGGCGGGAGACGCCGCTCAGGTGCAGCCAGCCGTGTGGTGCGCGCGGACGGTGCTCGAGCGGCTCGGCGCGCCCGAACAGGTACCGGCTCGTGGCCGACTCCCCGACCCGCTCGAGACCGGCGACCGGGCCGCTGTACAGCACGCGTCCGCCGCCCTCGCCCGCGCCGGGGCCGATGTCGACCACCCAGTCCGCCCGCCGTACGACGTCCATGTCGTGCTCCACGACGAACAGCGAGTTGCCGGCCGCCTTGAGGCGGTCCAGCACGTCCAGCAGCGGTTCCGCGTCAGCCGGGTGCAGGCCCGCGGAGGGTTCGTCCAGCACGTAGACGACGCCGAACAGCCCCGAGCGCAGCTGGGTGGCGATCCGCAGGCGCTGCGCCTCGCCGGGCGAGAGGGTCGTCGAGCGGCGCCCGAGGCTGAGATACCCGAGGCCCAGGTCGAGCAGTACGTCGAGCCGCGCGACCAGATCGCCGCAGATCCGGACCGCGACCTCGGTCGTCTCGCCGGATCGGGCGGTCGACGTGGTGGCGCCGGCCTCGGACCGCGCCGCGACGGGCCGCAGCAGCGCCACGACCTCGGCGAGCGGCATCGCGTTGATCTCGGCGATGGAACGTCCGGCGAAGGTCACGGCGAGCGCCTCGGGCCGCAGTCCGCTGCCGTGGCACTCGGGGCAGGGCACGCTCCTGACGAACCGGAGGGCCCGTTCGCGCATCTTCTCGCTCTTGGAGTCGGCGAGGACATGCATGACGTGCTTGCGGGCGCTCCAGAACTTGCCCTGGTAGCCGTAGTCGACGCGGTCCTCCTCCGGCTCGATGTACACGGAGGGCTGCTCGTCCGTGTACAGCAGCCAGTCGCGGTCCTTCTTCCTGAGCCTGCGCCACGGTCGGTCGATGTCGATCCCCAGACCGTTCACGACACTGCGCAGGTTGGCGCCCTGCCACGCGCCCGGCCAGGCGGCGATCGCCCCCTCGCGGATGCTCAGCGAGGGGTCCGGGACGAGCAGGTCCTCGGCCACGTCGTGCACGACGCCCAGTCCGTGGCACTCCGGGCAGGCGCCGGCCGCGGTGTTGGGTGAGAACGACTCGGCCTCCAGCCGTGCGGCCCGGGGCGGATAGGTGCCGGCGCGGGAGTACAGCATGCGCAGCAGATTGGACAGCGTGGTGATGGTGCCGACCGTCGAACGCGAGCTGGGCGACCCGCGTCGCTGCTGCAGGGCCACGGCCGGTGGCAGTCCGGTGATCTCCTGCACGTGCGGTGCGCCGACCTGTTGCAGGAGCCTTCGGGCGTACGGTGCCACGGACTCGAAGTAGCGCCGCTGGGCCTCCGCGTAGAGCGTGCCGAACGCGAGCGAGGACTTGCCCGAACCGGAGACGCCGGTGAAGGCGACCATCGCGTCCCGCGGAACGTCGACGTCGATGTTCCGCAGGTTGTTCTCACGGGCGCCCCGGACCTGCACGAAGGAATCGTTCGCGTCCTTGTTCACCGTTCCTGATTACCTGATCGCGCCGGGAACCGCGCGGCAGGCGCCGTCACCGGGCCCGCCCACAGGAGCGTCGGGAGCATCCCGGATCCGATTTCGAGATCCGACCGTAACGCCTGCACCCGCCGGGAGGGGCCAGCGTGTCACGCTGTATCGGCGATACCCCGGGGGCATCCTGTGGGCACGGGGCGTCGCGGGCAGCCGACGAGAAGGAGTCATGCGGATGTCGTCTCAGGGCGTTACGGTCGTGACTATCCTGGCCGATCCGGACGCGCCCACGGAGATCGCGCAGCGCATGGCCCGGATACTTCCTGCTCGGCTCGCCGACAGGTCCGGCCGGGGGCGACGGTTCGACGTCGAGGTGGTCAGTGAGCCCTTCACCGCGGGGACCGAGGACCTGCCCACCCTGATGCATCGGATCATGGACCGTGGAAGTGCGCAGAACTGGGACATCGTCGTGGCCCTCACCGACCTTCCGCTGCACTCACATGGGCGCAAGCTCGTGGTGGATCTGAGTCACGAACACGGCTTGGCACTGCTGTCTCTTCCTACGCTGGGGGGCCTGCGGCTGCAGACGAGGGCGCGGCGGGCCGTGGAAGTAGCCGTGCTCAGTCTGGCCGGTCCGCGGGCCTCCGGGGTGGAGGGACCTGCGCAGAGTCAGCCGCTGCTGGCCCCCTTCGTCAGTCGTTTCGCGCCTATTCACCCGGGCCAGGTCGGTGCGGAGGAGACCGCTGATCTGCGGTACGTCGTCAGCGGGCCGCGCGGATACCTGAGGGTGCTCCTCGGTATGGTCCGTGCCAACCGGCCGTGGCGCTTGGTGCCGGGCCTGTCGAAAGCCCTGGCGGCCGCACTCGCCACCGGAGCCGTCGCCACCGTGAACTCCACCATCTGGAGCCTGGCCCAGTCCCTGAGCGCGCCGCGCCTCGTGATCGCCACGGTCGGATCTGTCGCACTCATGATCGGTTGGCTGATCGTGGACGCGAACCTGTGGCACCGAACGGCGGAGCACTCTCCTGAGGCGAGGCAGAGGGCGAGGCTCTACAACGTGTCGACGGTCATGACCGTGGGCATCGGGGTGCTCGTCTGCTACTTGGGTCTGATCGTCATCAACCTGGTGTGGGCCCTGTTCATCCTCAACGGCCACGTGTTCGCCTCCACGACAGGAACCCCGCTCGACGCCGCCGAATACTGGACGTTGTCCTGGTTCGTCGCCTCGGTCGCCACCGTGGGCGGCGCGCTGGGATCAGGCCTGGAGAGCGACGAGGCGATCCGGGCAGCCGCCTACTCCAAGCGCGAACAGGAACGCCGCCGGATGCTCCAGGACGACGACGGGGACCAGGTGGTGACCTGAGTCGGGGATTCGTCGGTGGCGGGTGGCCGATGATCGTCCACCCACGAAGACTCCGCTGATCGATCGGTGCGTGGTTGTTTCGCGTCGGGGACCGGCGGGGACCCGGACGGCACGCCGCGTGGTCCTGCATCCGACCGGACACGGGAACGGCCACAAGCGGTAAGGGACCCGGGCCGCAGCCCCGCCGGTTCCCCCGGACCGGTCCCGGGGACGGGCGCGATCTGCCCGCGCTCCGGCCCGGCAGGACGAACGGCGTGCTTGGCAGTGTCCGCAGTGGCTGCACCCCGTCCAGCGGCTGCGGCCGCAGCCTGTTCGCAGGCCCATGTGGGAGGCTTCCTTGTCCGACCGCTGCCGCACCTCGACCAGGCCGACGCGACCCGGCAGGGCGTTGCGGCCAGGCTCAGACCCGTGACGTGGCTGCGGGCCTTCGGGGAGGTCGTGCGATCCGGGCTCACGATCGAGGAGACGCGGCTGGAGCCCCTGCTCGCGTTGCGCACGGCCGCTGGGGTCGCGATCGTCGTCGGGCCGGCGCTGTGGCTGGTCTCCCCTGCGTATGCCGCGTCCGCCGCCCTCGGCGCCTACTCTGCGGGTGGGGCCACCTTCCAGCGCACCTGGCGTCCACGCAAGGTGATCGCGCTCGGCGCGGGCGCGGGCCTGGCGCTCAGCACCTTCGTGGGCTACCTGGCGGCGGGGCGACTCGTGACGTTCCTCCCGCTGCTGGCCGTATGGGCCTTCGCCGCGGGAATGGCGTGGGCCGTCGGATCGACCGCCGGGATCGTCGCGGCGACGACCGTGGGCAGCATGCTGGTGACCATCACCCTGCCCACGAGCATCGGGCGGGCCCTGGAGCACGCCGGGGTCATCGCACTCGGGGGCGCGACGCAGGCCGTGCTGATCCTGCTGTTCCCGATCCGGCGTTGGGGAGCGCATCGTGACGCGCTCGCCGACGCCCTGGCCGCCGTGGCGGACTACGCCCGCCGGTTGCGGCACGACCCGACCGCCCCGTTCGACCCGGAGCCGTTGATGACGGCCCGGGACGCGGCTGCCGTGACGCCGTCACAGGCCCGCACCCGTCCGTCCGTCCTGCACGGCCCCCGGGGACTCGCCGAGCGCATTCGGCCGGTCGTCGCCGCGCTCGCCGACCCGGACGTGGGCGCTCCGGCGGAGGGACCCGGGCGGGACCGCGCGCGGGAGTTGCTCGACGCGGCCGCCGACGTCCTGGATGCGGTCGCCCGTTTGATCCGCCGCGGCATTCCCGCCGAGGTGCGGCCCGGGAGCTTGGACGTCCTGCGCGTCGACGAGGAGCACGAGGTGCTGGAGGGGCCCGCGCGGCAGGCCGCCGAGCGGCTCGTGGAATTGCTCGGCGAGGCGTTGGAGATCGCCGACTGCGGCGGCGCGCGCGGCAGGACGCCCACGCCGCCCGGCCCCGCGGGCACCCAGTTCCTGGTGCGCCCGACGATGCTCCGGCTGGTCCCGGTGGTCGTTAGGGCGGTCCGCCGTGAGCTGCGGCGGGACTCGCCCGTGTTCCGGCACGCCGTCCGCTTGGCGGCGGTGGCCACGCTCGGCTATCTGATCGCCGCCCGGCTCCCCCTGGGCCACGGCTACTGGGCGCCCATCGCCTCGGTGATGGTGATGCGGCCGGACTTCCACCGCACGTACGCGCGTGCGGTGGCCCGTTTCGTCGGAACCCTGGCGGGGGTCGCGCTCGCCACCGGGATGGTGCGGGCTCTGGGGCCGGACGCCCATGTGTTCGGCGCGCTGGCGGTGGTCTCGGCCGGCCTGTCGTACACGCTGATCCGTACCGGCTACGCCTACTCCCAGTGCTTCACCGCCGCGTACGTCGTCTTCCTGCTCGGCATGGGCGGCCAGGCATGGGAGCAGACAGTCCCGGAGCGGGTGGTGCTCACCCTGCTCGGCGGGGCCCTGGCGATGCTGGCGTACGTGGTGTTCCCCGCATGGGAGACACCCCGGCTGCCGGGCCGGCTTGCGGACTGGCTCGCAGCCAACGGCCACTACGCGGCCGCGGTGCTCCGCAACTACGCCGAACCGAACCGAGAGCATCACACCGACATGCGCAGGGCACTGCTGGCGAGCAGGGAGGCACGTGCCGCCTGGCAGGAGACATACGACCGGGCAAGGCAGGAACCGGTCCGCCCCAGGGGACTGACGTCGCGCGAGGCGCAGGAGGCGCAGGAGGCGCTCAAAGGGTTCGGCCGCGCGGCGATGCTCATGGAGAGCCACGTCCCGCAGGCCGACAGCCGTGTCGTCCCCGGGGCTGAGCGGTTCGCCGAAGCCCTGGAGACGGACACCGCGAAGGCGGCAGTCGCCGTGCGCGAGCACAGAAATCCGGACTGGGGACGCGTGGAGGAGGCGCTCCACGCGTGGGAGGACGCCGCCGGCTATGGGAGCCCGGTCGTGCGGCGCGAGGCGGAGCTGCAAAAACGGGCCTTGGAAGACCTCGCGACAGCGGTGAGCCGCACACCCCTGGAACGGGACGTCGGCTCTGCTCGTGAGGAGCAGCGGGTGCAAGCCGCCGTGGCGGCGGAAGGTGACGGATCAGGACCCGCGCACCAGGGTGGGTGACGAAGTCGGCCACGGGGAGCGCCTCGCCTCCTGGAGCGGCAAGCAGTCTCCCCGGCGCGCTCTCAGACAACGCCTCGATCACTACGCCTCGCTCCTGTCAAAGGCCTGCGATGCAGAAAGATCCTTGAACATCGACGTCAGCGCGGCCATGGTCCGACCTCCCCGCTCCATGGCCCTGTCCGACCATGGAACGATCTTGGTGACAACTATCGCGCCTATGTGACAACTAAAGTGCTTGGTCACAACAGTAAGGGAAGTGACTGGTCAGAGGCCCGCGATGGCGTTCCAGCGCTTGGCGAACTCCAGCCGTTCCGTGGAGGTGATGTCCCGCGCGATGGCGAGCCGGCCGCGCATCGCGGTGTCCGGGAAGATCAGCGGGTTCTCCGCGAGGGCCGCCGTCTCCTCGTCGTCGGAGTCGGCCAGGACCGCCTGCGCGGCGGGCACCGGGCAGACGTAGTTGACCCAGGCCGCGAGCTCGGCGGCGACCTCCGGCCGGTAGTAGTGGTCGATCAGTTTCTCGGCGTTCGCCTTGTGCCGGGCGAGGTCGGGGATCATCAGGGACTCCGCCCACAGCTCGGCGCCCTCCTCGGGCACCACGAAGCGGATGTCGGGGTTGTCGGCCTGGAGCTGGATGACGTCACCCGAGTACGCCTGGCAGGCCAGGACGTCTCCGCCGACCAGGTCCTTGGTGTAGTCGTTGCCGGTGAAGCGGCGTATCTGGCCGCGGCCGACCTGCTTCTCCACCTCGTCGCACACCTGGTGGAAGTCGTCGGCGGTCCACCGGGTGACGTCGACGCCGTTGCCCTGCATCAGCAGCGCGAACGCCTCGTCCAGGCCGGACAGGAGCGTCACCCGGCCCCTGAGGTCGTCCGCCCACAGCTCCGAGACGCTGCGTATCTCCCGGCCCAGTTTCCGCCGGTTGTAGGCGATGCCGGTGATGCCGGACTGCCACGGCACGCTGCACATCCGGCCGGGGTCGAAGGCGGGCGACCGCAGCAACGGGTCGAGGTACCGGGTGACATGGGGCTGCGCGGCCCGGTCCATCTCCTGCACCCAGCCGAGCCGGACGAACCGGGCGCACATCCAGTCGCTGATGACGATCAGGTCCCTGCCGGTCTGCTGATGGTTCATCAGCGCGGGGCTGACCTTGCCGAAGAACTCGTCGTTGTCGTTGATCTCCTCGACGTAGTCGACGGAGATGCCCGTCTCCCGCTCGAAGGCGTCGAGCGTCGGCCGCGCGGCCGCGTCCTCGTCGTCGGTGTCGATGTAGAGGGGCCAGTTGGACCAGGTCAGCCGCTTGTCCTCGGCGGAGAGGTCGGCCGCGCCGCGGTCACCGGGCTGTACGTAGGCGGCCCGCACCCCGCAGCCGGTGAGGGCCGCGAGCGCGGCGGCGCCACCGGCGCCGCGCAGCAGGGACCGACGGGAGACGGCACGGGGAAACGAAGGATTCCGGGACACCCGAGCAGCATCCCGCGCACCCCCACCCCCGAACAATCGACGCACCGTCAACCCCACCCACCCCCACCGGACACCTTGTCCACCCCAAGACGAACGCCCCCCGCTCCCGAAGAAGCAAGGACCGAACTCCCCCCAGGGGCGCGGACTTCGCCCACACTCCCGACAAACGGCGACCCACCCCCTTTAGGGGCGCGGGGAACTGCGCGAATCACCCCCACCGACCCGCACCCACCCGCAAAGAAAACGGCCCCCGCTCCCGAAGAAACGAGGACCGAACTCCCCTGGGGGCGCGGGGAACTGCGCACATCACTCACACCGACCCGCACCCACCAGACGGCCCCACCCGAAGAAGGACCCGCCCACCCAGCGGAGCGCTACGCGTCCAACGAAGTCATCACATGCTTGATCCGCGTGTAGTCGTCGAACCCGTACCCCGAAAGGTCCTTGCCATAGCCGGACTTCTTGAACCCGCCGTGCGGCATCTCGGCGACGAGCGGGATGTGGGTGTTGATCCACACGCACCCGAAGTCCAGCTTCTTGGACATCCGCATCGCGCGGCCGTGGTCCTTGGTCCACACCGAGGAGGCGAGGGCGTACTCGACGCCGTTGGCCCACTCCACGGCCTGGTCCTCGTCGGTGAACGACTGGACGGTGATGACCGGTCCGAACACCTCGTTCTGGATGATCTCGTCGTCCTGCTTCAGCCCGGACACGACGGTCGCGGCGTAGAAGTAGCCCTTGTCGCCGACCCGCTGACCGCCCGCCTCGACCTTGGCGTGCGCGGGCAGGCGCTCGATGAAGCCGGTGACCTGCTGGAGCTGGTTGGGGTTGTTCAGCGGGCCGAAGAGCACGTCCTCGTCGTCCGGCTGCCCGGTCTTGGTCTCCGCCGCGGCCTTCGCGAGCGCGGCGACGAACTCGTCGTGGATGCCCTCCTGGACGAGGACACGGGTGGCCGCCGTGCAGTCCTGGCCGGCGTTGAAGAAGCCCGCCACGGAGATGTCCTCGACGGCCTTGGCGATGTCGGTGTCCTCGAACACGACGACCGGCGCCTTGCCGCCCAGCTCCAGGTGGACCCGCTTGAGGTCCTTGGAGGCGGACTCGGCGACGGACATGCCCGCGCGCACGGAGCCGGTGATGGACGCCATCGCCGGGGTCGGGTGCTCCACCATCAGGCGGCCGGTGTCACGGTCGCCGGTGACGACGTTGAAGACGCCCTTGGGCAGGATCGAGCCGATGATCTCGGCGATCAGGACCGTGGAGGCAGGCGTGGTGTCGGACGGCTTGAGCACCACCGTGTTGCCGGCGGCGATCGCCGGGGCGAACTTCCACACGGCCATCATCATCGGGTAGTTCCACGGCGCGACCTGCGCGCAGACGCCGACCGGCTCACGGCGCACGATCGAGGTCATGCCGTCCATGTACTCGCCGGCCGAGCGGCCTTCGAGCATCCGCGCCGCGCCCGCGAAGAAGCGGATCTGGTCGACCATCGGCGGGATCTCCTCGGAGCGGGTCAGCCCGATGGGCTTGCCCGTGTTCTCCACCTCGGCCGCGATGAGCTCCTCGGCCCGCTCCTCGAACGCGTCCGCGATCTTCAGCAGGGCCTTCTGGCGCTCGGCGGGGGTCGTGTCCCGCCAGCCGGGGAACGCCTTGGCAGCGGCCGCCATGGCGGCGTCGACGTCGGCCTGGCCGGACAGCGGGGCGGTCGCGTACGCCTCGCCCGTCGCGGGGTTGACCACCTCGGTGGTCCGTCCGTCGGCGGCGTCCCGGAACTCACCGTCGATGTGATTGCGCAGACGACGCAGCTCGGTGCTCACTGCCGGCCCTCCAAGTTCGGTGTCCATTGACTGAGACACCCACACTAATCGTTGCCCCGACGTTTTCAACACCCCCGATCCCGCCAAGGCTGCGGATTCCGTAGATCTCACATACGTAAACAACGAATTTCATCGCTGCGGCCTTGCGGAACTGTCGAGACGTCGTGCACAGTGAGGCCGTGGCCAGTCGAAGCGCAGAGCACAGGGACTCCCGCGAGTCCAGGAACGGCAGCACCCCTCACCTGGATGCCGTCAGCCTCGCCATCATCCAGCAGCTCCAGGAGGACGGCCGCCGGCCCTACGCCGCGATCGGCAAGGCCGTCGGCCTCTCCGAGGCGGCCGTGCGCCAGCGCGTCCAGAAGCTGCTCGACCAGGGCGTGATGCAGATCGTCGCCGTCACGGACCCGCTCACCGTGGGTTTCCGCCGGCAGGCGATGGTCGGGATCAATGTCGAGGGTGACGTCGAATCCATCGCGGAAGCGCTGACCGACATGTCGGAAGTCGAGTACGTGGTGATGACCGCGGGCTCGTTCGACATCCTCGCCGAGATCGTCTGCGAGGACGACGACCACCTGCTGGACGTCATCAACAAGCGCATCCGTGCCCTGCCGGGCGTGCGTTCGACCGAGAGCTTCGTCTACCTGAAGCTGAAGAAGCAGACCTACATGTGGGGAACCCGATAACCGTGAGGACCCGATAACCGTGAGCACCAAGGACCTCAGCCGCACCGCGTACGACCACCTGTGGATGCACTTCACCCGCATGTCCTCGTACGAGAACTCCCCGGTCCCGACCATCGTCCGGGGCGAGGGCACCTACATCTACGACGACAAGGGCCGGCGCTACCTCGACGGCCTCGCGGGTCTGTTCGTGGTCCAGGCCGGTCACGGCCGCACCGAGCTGGCCGAGACCGCCTTCAAGCAGGCGCAGGAGCTCGCGTTCTTCCCCGTGTGGTCCTACGCCCACCCCAAGGCCGTGGAGCTGGCGGAGCGCCTCGCCGACTACGCGCCGGGCGACCTGAACAAGGTCTTCTTCACCACCGGCGGCGGCGAGGCCGTCGAGACCGCGTGGAAGCTCGCCAAGCAGTACTTCAAGCTCCAGGGCAAGCCGACCAAGTACAAGGTCATCTCCCGCGCGGTCGCCTACCACGGCACCCCGCAGGGCGCCCTGTCGATCACCGGTCTGCCCGCCCTCAAGGCCCCCTTCGAGCCGCTCGTCCCGGGCGCGCACAAGGTGCCGAACACCAACATCTACCGCGCCCCGATCTACGGCGACGACCCCGAGGCCTTCGGCCGCTGGGCCGCCGACCAGATCGAGCAGCAGATCCTGTTCGAGGGCCCGGAGACGGTCGCCGCGGTCTTCCTCGAGCCGGTCCAGAACGCGGGCGGCTGCTTCCCGCCCCCGCCCGGCTACTTCCAGCGGGTGCGCGAGATCTGCGACCAGTACGACGTGCTGCTCGTGTCGGACGAGGTCATCTGCGCCTTCGGCCGCCTGGGCACGATGTTCGCCTGTGACAAGTTCGGCTACGTCCCGGACATGATCACCTGCGCCAAGGGCATGACCTCGGGCTACTCCCCGATCGGCGCGTGCATCATCTCCGACCGGATCGCCGAGCCGTTCTACAAGGGTGACAACACCTTCCTGCACGGCTACACCTTCGGCGGCCACCCGGTGTCGGCCGCGGTGGGCGTCGCCAACCTCGACCTGTTCGAGCGCGAGGGCCTCAACCAGCACGTGCTGGACAACGAGGGCGCGTTCCTCAAGACGCTCCAGAAGCTGCACGACCTCCCGATCGTCGGCGACGTCCGCGGCAACGGCTTCTTCTACGGCATCGAGCTGGTCAAGGACAAGGCGACCAAGGAGTCGTTCAACGACGAGGAGACCGAGCGCGTCCTGTACGGCTTCCTGTCCAAGGCCCTCTTCGACAACGGCCTGTACTGCCGTGCCGACGACCGCGGCGACCCGGTCGTGCAGCTCGCGCCGCCGCTGATCTCCAACCAGGAGACGTTCGACGAGATCGAGCAGATCCTGCGCGCCACGCTCACGGAGGCGTGGACGAAGCTGTGACCGTCAGCCTGATCAGCTGATCAACACCGGCCCCGGTGTCGACCGTTCGAGTGAGAAACGGCGCCCCGGGGCCGTGTGCTGTCCGGGCTTCCCGTTCCGGCTGCCTAGCGTGCGAGTGACCGATCGGCCCCTGCCTTCGTTCCCCCGCACGGGGGATCGGCACGGGAACTACGGATCTGAACCGAGGTGTACGCCCATGGAGGCCCCGCCGGACGACGACGTGCTGTGGGCACGCTCCCTGCATTTCACGCACCGCGACGGCTCACCGGCGCTCGGCGGTGTCTCGCTGGGCGTGCGGGAGGGCGAGATCCTCGCCGTCAGCGGGCCGCGCGGCAGCGGCAAGACGACCCTGCTGCGCTGTCTGTCCGGTCTGGTGCGCGCCCAGCGCGGCGAGGTCTGGTTCAACAGCGTGCCCGTGCACACGATGGGCCCGATGGCCCGTGAACGGCTGCGCCGCGACCGCTTCGGCTGGATCGACCCGGAACCCGTCCTCGTCCCGGAACTCAACGTCTGGGAGAACGCGGCCCTGCCCCTGATGCTGCGCGGCACCGGCCGCCGCCGGGCCAAGGCCGCCGCGCTGGAGTGGCTGGAGCGCCTGGACATCGGCGAGAGGGCGCGCAGCCGTCCGCACGAACTCACCCAGGCCGAGCGCCAGCGGGTGTGCATCGGCCGCGCGCTGGCCCCCGCGCCCTCGGTCCTCTTCGCCGACGAGCCGACGGCTCCCCTGCACCGCGCGGACCGGGCCCACGTCCTGCGCACCCTGACCACCGCGGCCCGTTCCCACGGCATCACCGTGGTACTGGCCACCCATGACCCGGAGACCGCGGCTCTCGCCGACCGCACCGTGCCACTGCTGGACGGCCGCCGGGTGAGGACGGTCCATCTGCCGCCGGTCACGGAACCGGAAGGCCGGGGGGCCGCGTGCTCGCTCTCCGTCTGACGCGCAGCGCCCGCCCCGCCGTACAGCTGCGCCGCCTCCTGGTGGCCACGGCCTCGGCGGGCACCGGCTTCCTCCTCCTGTGCACCCTCGGTCACGCCCTCACCCACCCCGACACCCCGGCCGCGTCCGTGCTCCGGCTCGCCTGGTGCGCGGTTCCGCTGGCCTCGACGGTCTACTTCGCGCTGGCGGTGGCCCGCACCGACCCCGGGACCCGGCCGCGGCCGGGACTCGCGGCGATCGGCCTCGGCCCGGCCCGTCTGATGGCCGTCTCGGCGATGACGACGGCCCTGTCGACCCTGCTCGGCTCCATGCTGGCGCTGCTGGTCTTCCTCCATCTGCGCGGCGACCTCAGGGGCATGCCGTTCGACGGAGCGGCCGGCGACTTCCTCGCGGCGGGCCGGCCCCTCCCGCTGCCCGCTTCCCTGACCCTCCTGGCCCTGGTCCCGGTGACCTCGTCCCTCGCGGTGGCCCTGATGCTCCGCCCGCGCGACGCCCGGGTCGCGGCCCAGGCGGCCCCGCGGATGTTCGGCCGGTTCGGGGCGTACGGGAGGACGGCGCCGAGCGCCGGATTCGGGGAGTACGGCCGGTTCGGGGCGAGGTGGCCGAGCACCCGCCCGTCCCGTCCGGCGGCGGACGGCGATCCGGACGGGGCGGCCACGAGCGGCACCCGCCGGTCCCCCGCGGCCGGCGACGACGCCGCGGTCCCGGCCGCTCCCGCCCGGACGGCGGACGGCCGGCCCGCCCCCGCGTCCGCCGCGGACGGCCGTCCCGGCGAGGAGGTGACCGACCGGGCACCGGGCGGTGCCCCGTCGGCGCCGGACACCGGCGCCGTGTCGATCGCCCCCGGACCGGCGCCGGCCGACGGCGGCGCGCGGGCGGCGGACGGCTCCCCGCTGCTGTCGCTGACGGTGCACCCGGTCCCGGCCCCCGCGTCCCCGCTCGGCGACACCACCGGGGGGCCGGCGCCGCGGACGGGGCCGCCGCACCCCACCGCCCTGCCCTGGGGCATCGCCCTGCTCGCCGCCGGTCTGGCCGTGGAGGCGTACGCCAACCGCACCGCGCACCCCACCACCCTTCCGCTGCCCGGCGGCCTGCCCACCGGACCCGCCGCGGTGCTCCTCGGCTGGACCCTGACCGCCGTGGGCCTCGCCCTGGCCGGTCCCGGCCTCACCCACCTCTGCGGCCGTCTGTTGCAGACGGCCCGCCCCGGCGCCCTGCGCCTCCTCGCGGGCCGCGGGCTGATGCAGGAGGCGTCGCGCATCGGCCGGCCGCTGGGCGTGGTCTGCGCGGTGGCCTCCGGCGCCTACACGATGGCCGCACTGTACGACCCCGACGACCCGTCCTTCGGGCCGCTGACCACCCTCGGCGCGCTGGTCGTGGTGGGCTGCACCGTCGCCACGTTGCTGACGGCGGCCGTGGAGGCGCGGCAGGTCCGCGCCGACACCACCGCCGCCCTGCTCCGCCTCGGCGCCCCCGCCAAGACGCTGCGCAGCGCGGCCGCCCTGCGCACGGGCGCGCTGCTGGCCCTCTTCGTCCCGCTCACCCTGATCGTCGCCGAACTGGCGGCCCTCCCCCTGATGCGCTGAACGAAAAAAGATCCCCGCCGGCCGATGAGTTCGCCGGGAGCCGCCGGTCTACCCCACCGAAAGCACCGCCCAGCGGCAAGAACCCCCAGGGAGCGACCAGATGACCACCCCGGCCTACCAGCAGATGATCTTCGTGAACCTGCCCGTGAACGACCTCGACGCCTCGAAGAAGTTCTTCACGGAGCTCGGCTACACGATCAACCCGCAGTTCAGCGACGACAACGCGGCCTCCGTGGTGATCAGCGACACGATCGTGGCGATGCTGCTCACCAAGCCGTTCTACTCGACGTTCACCAAGAAGGAGATCGCGGACGCCTCGAAGACCAGTGAGGTCCTGATCGCCCTGAGCGCCCCCAGCCGCGAGAAGGTCGACGAGCTGGTCGACCGGGCGCTCGCGCTGGGCGGTTCCCCGAGCGGCGAGACGCAGGACATGGGCTTCATGTACGGCCGTTCCTTCGACGACCTCGACGGCCACACCTGGGAGGTCGTGTGGATGGACCCGTCGGCCGTCCAGGGCTGACCGGCCCGCCGGCAGACACTGCCTAGCATGGGCGGGTGCATCCGACGACACCCGCCCAGCCGTTCGACGGCTCCCACGATCGTGAGATCGAGTCCCTCGCCGAGTTCGACGAGGTGACCCGCGACCACGGCACGCTGTCCCACTTCCGCGTCCAGTCCGTCGACCTGACGGACCGTACGGACGTCCTCCTCGCCCTCGACACCTCGGCCGCCGTCTTCCTCGGCTGCCCGATGACACCGGAGGCGGCCGCCAAGGCCCGTGCCTCGGGCGCCCTGGTCTTCCCGCCCGTACCGGGCCTGTCCTTCGACCCCTACCGCGGATTCGTCTACTCCCCCGAGGAGTTGTTCGCCTCCCTGGACGAGGGCTACGAGGCGACACCGGACGCCCGCACCTACGCCTGGTTCCAGCGGACCAAGGCCGACGGCGACATCTTCGGCTCGATGCTCCGCTCCCTGCACGACGACGCCGTCAGCGACGCGCTGGACGAACTCCTCGCCGGACAGGACGTGGTGGGCGTCATGGGCGGTCACGCGATGGCCCGCGGCACGCAGGAGTACGCCGGCGCGGCCCGCCTCGGCCGTGAACTGGCCCGCACGGGGCTCACGGTGGCGACCGGGGGCGGCCCCGGCGCGATGGAGGCGGCGAACCTCGGCGCCTACGCCGCCCCCTTCGACGACGGCATGCTCGCCGGCGCCCTGGACATCCTGGCCAAGGCGCCGGGGTTCACCCCCTCGGTCACCGACTGGGCGAAGGCCGCCTTCGAGGTGCGGGCCGGCTGGCCGGACGGCGGCCCCTCGGTCGGCATACCCACCTGGTTCTACGGCCACGAGCCGCCGAACGCGTTCGCCGCGCACCTCGCCAAGTACTTCTCCAACGCCACGCGCGAGGACGGCCTGTTGGCCCGCTGCACCGCGGGCGTGGTGTTCCTGCCGGGCGCCGCGGGGACCGTTCAGGAGATCTTCGACAACGCGACGCCCAACTACTACGGATCGCGGGGCGAGCCGACGCCGATGGTGCTCGTGGACCGGGAGCACTGGACCCGGCGGCTGCCCGCGTGGCCGCTCTTGCAGTCACTCGCCCGGGAGCGGGCGATGGAGTCCCGTATCGCCCTGGTTGACCGGATCGAGGAGGCTCCGGAGGCGTTGAAACGTCTCCGTGGTTAATAAGACGGCAAAGGCGGCCGCTCAGAGGCGTCCTCGCATTGACACTTCTTATGGAACGCTTATAGACCTGTGTGTCTGCTGGGGATGGTGACGCACTCGGCTCACCGGGGGCGCCATCTCCCCCTCCACCCCCCGCAGTTGCGCTTCCCGTAAAGGACAAACGTGTCCCTTTCCCGCCGTACCGCCGCCCGTTCGGTGCGCATGCTCGGTGTCACCGCAGCTTCCGCCGCCCTCGCGCTCAGCGCCGCCGGCACCGCGCTGGCCTGCGACATCAGCGAGTTCTCCGCCACTGCCGCCTGTGACGGCGCCAAGGGCGTCATCACCGTCACCGACAAGGACCCCACGGGCGTCCCTGCCGTCATCACGGTCTTCCTCGAGAACAACGGCGCCGACCTCCGGCAGGTCGGCACCGAACAGACGGTCGTGGGCTCGAAGAAGGGCGTCACCGTCACCTTCGCCGAGGACTGGGAGCCGAACGCCGAGTACCGGGTCCACGTCCTGGCCGTCAAGGGCAAGAAGACGTTCGTCGACGCCGACATCAGCCCGAACGTGACCACCCCGTCCAAGGCCTGCAAGGCCGACGACACCTCGACCCCGAGCACCACCCCGTCCGCGTCGCCGTCGGAGACCAAGACCACTCCGCCGGCCGGGACGGCCACCCCGTCCGCCTCTCCCTCCGAGACGTCCGACGACAGCGCGGCTCCCGTGCCCTCGGCGAGCAACGCCCCGTCCGCCGCGGCCCAGGAGTCCAACCTCGCCGAGACCGGCGCCAACTCCAACACCGGCTTGATAGTCGGCGTCGCGGCCGCCCTGGTCGTCGTCGGCGGTGGCGCGGTGTTCTTCGGAATGCGCCGCCGCGGGTCCGGCAACCGCTGACCCGCACCCCCGGCACCACCGACGTACGTGAACGGCCCGACTCCCTCGCGGAGACGGGCCGTTCGCGCGTCCGGACCCGGCCGTCAGTCCAGTACGACGGTCTCGTCCGCGTCGAAGCCGACACCCACCGCGTCCCCGACCTCCGGCGCGTCCCGCAGCGCGCACGCCGCCTCGAGCCCCGGCGCGCCCTCGGGCTGAAGACGCACGGCGACATGGGTACCGCGGAAGGTGCGGGCCGTGACGGTGCAGCACAGCCCCTCGTCCGCGCCCACCAGACGCACACCCGCGGGCCGGACCAGCAGCGTGCGGGCCCCCTGACCCGATCCGTCCGGGACCGGCACCTTGCCCCACGGCGTGACCGCGGCCGCCCCCGTGACGGTCGCCTCCACCACGTTGTCGAAGCCCAGGAACCGCGCCACGAACGCGTCCGCCGGCCGCTGCCACACCTCCAGAGGTGTACCGGACTGGGCGATCCGCCCGTCCCGCATCACCACGACCCGGTCGGCCAGCGCGAACGCCTCGCCCTGGTCGTGCGTGACCGCGAGCACGGTCGTCCCCAACCGGCCGAACAGCTCCCGCAGTTCGACGACCAGCCGCTCGCGCAGCGAACGGTCGAGCTGCCCGAGCGGCTCGTCGAGCATCAGCAGCCGGGGCTGCGGCGCGAGAGCCCGGGCCAGCGCCACCCGCTGCTGCTCCCCGCCCGACAGCGAGGCCACCGCGCGGTCACCGGCGCCCGGCAGCCCGACCAGCTCCAGGAGTTCCGCCACCCGCTCGCCCTGCCGGCCCTTCGGCACACCGCGCATCCGCAGCCCGAAAGCCACGTTGCCGCCCACGTCCCGCTGCGGGAACAGCTGATGGTCCTGGAACATCAGACCGACCTCACGCCGGTGTGCGGGCACCCCCGTGCGGTCCTTCCCGTCGAGCAGCACCCGGCCCGCGTCCAGCGGCTGGAGCCCGGCCACCGCCCGCAGCAACGTCGACTTGCCGCTGCCGCTCGGCCCGAGCACACACACCACCTCGTGCTCGGCGACGGCGAGGTCGACGGCGTCGAGCACGGCCCGTCCACCGAACCGCACGGTCGCCCGCTCCAGCTCCAGCAGCATCAGAAGTCCCCCGCCCGGTCGGTGCGCAGCCGCTCCAGCACCAGCAGGGCCACCGCGCACACCACCATCAGAATCGTCGAAAGGGCCATCGCCTGGCCGTAGTTCAGCTCTCCCGCGCGCCCCAGCAGCCGCGCCACGGCGACCGGCAGCGTCGGATTGTCGGGACGGGCGATGAACACCGTCGCCCCGAACTCCCCCAGCGACACCGCGAAGGCGAACCCGGCCGCGACGAGCAGCGCACGCCGCACCATCGGCAGGTCGACCTCCCGCCACACCCGCCAGGGCGACGCGCCGAGCACGGCCGCCGCCTCGCGCAACCGGTGGTCCACCGCCCGAAGCACCGGCAGCATGGTCCGTACGACGAAGGGGACACCGACCAGCGCCTGCGCGAGCGGCACCAGGATCCACGTACCGCGCAGGTCCAGCGGAGGCTCATCGAGCGCGATCAGGAAGCCGAAGCCGACGGTCACGGCGGAGACGCCGAGCGGCAGCATCAGCAGCGCGTCGAAGCCGCGGACCAGCCGTCCGGCGTCCCGGCGGGTGAGCGCGGCCGCGGCGAGCCCGCCGACCAGCACGGCGATCGCGGTGGCGACGACGGCGTACTCCAGCGAGTTGCCGATCGCCTCGATCGGCGGGACCAGGAAGACATTGCCGTCGTCACTGGTCAGCGCCCGGTAGTAGGCGAAGCCGGGTGCGTCGAACGAGCGCTGCGCCAGCACCGCGAGCGGCAGTACCAGCAGGACGGCGATCGTGGCGAGCACCCCGGCCAGCAGCGCCCACTGCCCCGCCCCGCGCGGCCGGCGGGCCGTCGTCGAGGCGTCGACCAACCGCAGCGCGCTCTCCCGCCGCCGCACGGTCCAGGCGTGCACACCGAGGATCGCGCCGACGGCCGCGAACTGGACGAGCGTGAGCACGGCGGCCGTGGACAGGTCGAAGATCTCGGAGGTCTGCCGGTAGATCTCCACCTCCAGGGTGGAGAAGGTGGGGCCGCCGAGGATCTGCACCACCCCGAAGGAGGTGAAGGTGAAGAGGAAGATCATCAGCGCGGCGGCCGCGACCGCGGGTCCCAGCGCGGGCAGGGTGACCGTGCGCCAGGCCGTGAGCCGGGACGCGCCGAGCATCCGCGCCGCCTCCTCCTGGCGGGGGTCCAGCTGGGACCACAGCCCGCCCACCGTCCGCACGACGACCGCGTAGTTGAAGAAGACGTGCGCCAGCAGGATCGCCCACACCGTGGTGTCCAGCCGTACGCCCCACAGGTCGTCCAGCAGTCCCCCGCGCCCCACGAGCGCCAGGAACGCCGTACCGACCACGACCGTCGGCAGGACGAACGGCACGGTGACGACGGCGCGCAGCACCTGCCGTCCCGGGAACTCCAGCCGCGCGAAGACGTAGGCGGCGGGCAGCGCGACCAGCAGCGTCAGCGCGGTGGAGGCCAGCGCCTGCCAGGTCGTGAACCACAGCACGTGCCGGATGCCGGACTGCGCGAGCACGTCCCGCAGCGCCCCGAAGCGCCATCCGCCGTCGGCGCCCAGTCCCCGGGCGACGATCGCGGCGACCGGGTAGGCGAAGAACACCGCGAAGAACGCGACGGGCACGGCCATGAGTCCGAGCCGCGCCGCGCTCCCCGCACGGGACCCGCGCCCGCTCACCTCGCTCACTTCAGTACGAGCGAGGTCCATGACTTGACCCAGTCGTCACGGTGGCCGGCGATCTTCGCCGGGTCGAGCGTCTCGGGGTGCTCGGCCGCCGGCCCGTACGCGGTGAACTCGGCGGGGACGGCCGCGTCCTTCACCACGGGGTACACGAACATGTTGAGCGGCATGTCCTCCTGGAACCGCTTGCTGATCAGGAAGTCGATCAGCGCCTTGCCGCCTTTGCTCTCGGAGGCGTTCGACAGGAGCCCGGCGAACTCGACCTGCCGGAAGCAGGTGCCGGATACGACGCCGGTCGGCGCGGTGCTCGGCTTCGGGTCGGCGTAGATCACCTCGGCGGGCGGCGAGGAGGCGTACGACACGACGAGCGGGCGGTCGGCCTTGGCCTTCTTCCCGCCGGCGGAACCGGAGAACTCCTCGTTGTAGGCCTGCTCCCAGCCGTCGACGACCTTCACGCCGTTGGCCTTGAGCTTCTTCCAGTACCCTTCCCAGCCCCCGTCGCCGTACTTCGCGGCGGTGCCGAGCAGGAAGCCGAGGCCGGGCGAGGAGGTGGCGGCGTTCTCGGTGACGAGCAGGTTGCGGTAGGCGGGCTTGACCAGGTCGTCGAAGGAGGCGGGCGGCGCGAGCTTGTGCTCGGTGAAGTACGCCTTGTCGTAGTTGACGCAGATGTCGCCGAAGTCGACGGGCGTGACCCGGTGCTTCGTCGCGTCCAGCTGGTACGGGGCGCCGACCCGCGCCAGCCCCGCGGCCTCGTACGGCTGGAACAGCCCGTTGTCGAGGGCGCGGGACAGCAGGGTGTTGTCGACGCCGAAGAAGACGTCGCCCTGCGGGTTGTCCTTGGTGAGGATCGCCTTGTTGACGGCCTGCCCGGCGTCGCCGTCCTGGAGGACCCTCACCTTGTAGCCGGACTCCTTCTCGAAGGCGGCGAGCACGCTCTTGGACACGGCCCACGAGTCGTGACTGACGAGGGTGACGGTCCCGGAGCCGTCCGAGCCCGCCGCCTTCCCGTCCGTCGAACCGCACGCGGACAGCGCGACGAGGCCGAGCCCCACCGCCACGGCCACGGCCACGGCCACGAAAGTCTTGTTCTGCACTGGTTTTCCTCCTGGGTTGACCAGGAAGAGACGCGGCCCCGCCCGGGTCCGCGCGGGACGCCGGGCAGGGCGCAACAGCTCGAGTGATGACCGAACTTCCTACCCAGAATGACCTGGGCGAGGTTCAGAGGGTCTGCGGGCCTGGGTGCCGCACTCTCAGCGCTGTGGCGCTCCCCTGTCGGAATATGAAGATGTGTACGGTCCTCAGACTACCGCTCGGTGGCCGCGAGCTGACCGCACGCCCCGTCGATCTCCTGACCGCGGGTGTCCCGGACCGTGACCGGCACCCCGTGCGCGGCGATCGCCTCGACGAACGCCTTCTCGTCCTCGGGCCGCGAGGCGGTCCACTTGGAACCCGGCGTCGGGTTGAGCGGGATGAGGTTGACGTGCACCGGCTTGCCGCGCAGCAGCCGGCCGAGCCGGTCGCCCCGCCAGGCCTGGTCGTTGATGTCGCGGATCAGCGCGTACTCGATCGACAGCCGCCGTCCGGAGCGCTCGGTGTACTCGAACCCGGCCTCCAGCACCTCGCGCACCTTCCACCGCGTGTTCACGGGGACCAGGGTGTCGCGCAGCTCGTCGTCCGGCGCGTGCAGGGAGATCGCCAGCCGGCACTTGAAGCCCTCGTCGGAGAACCGGTGGATGGCGGGCACCAGGCCGACCGTCGACACCGTGATCCCGCGCTGCGAGAGACCGAGGCCGTCCGGCGCGGGGTCGGTGAGCGCCCGGATGGCGCCGACGACCCGCTTGTAGTTGGCGAGCGGCTCGCCCATCCCCATGAAGACGATGTTGGAGAGCCTGGCGGGGCCGCCCGGCACCTCGCCGTCCCGCAGAGCCCGCATCCCGTCGACGATCTGGTGCACGATCTCCGCGGTCGACAGGTTCCGGTCCAGGCCCGCCTGGCCGGTGGCACAGAACGGGCAGTTCATCCCGCACCCGGCCTGCGAGCTGATGCACATGGTCACCCGGTCCGGGTACCGCATCAGCACCGACTCCACGAGCGTGCCGTCGAACAGCCGCCACAGGGTCTTGCGGGTGGTTCCCTGGTCCGTCGACAGATGCCGGACGACCGACATCAGATCCGGCAGCAGCGCCTCACGCAGCTTCTCCCGGGCACCGGCGGGGATGTCGGTCCACTCCGCCGGGTCGTGCGCGTAGCGCGCGAAGTAGTGCTGCGACAGCTGCTTGGCACGGAACGGCTTCTCCCCGATCTCCGCCACTACCTCCTTCCGCTCGGCGGGCGAGAGGTCGGCGAGATGCCGCGGCGGCTTCTTGGCTCCGCGGGGGGCGACGAAAGTAAGTTCTCCGGGTGCAGGCATAACACGTCCAGTGTGGCAGATCATCGCCGGGGGCCCGGGCCGGAGCGGGGTGGGGGTGGTCACCCTCGGGTACCGACTGGCGGATCGAATCTCGTGTCCTGGGCCAGGAGCCGTGGCTGCGGTGGACGGCGCCTGGCCGTACCGAGGCTCAGTGGAGCGAGAGACCGTCGTGGTCGGTCAAAGCGTCGTCCGGGGCAATGTCGCCGTCGTGCCGCACGATCCCGCCCCCGTGGATCCACTCCTGTTCCAAGGGCCGCAGGTCGTCCAGCCGCGGCTGGGCGCCGGTCGGCACCGGGGCCATCTCGGCCGGATGGTCGGTGCCGGGATCGATGTCGTCCCCCTGCCACGGCGCGGTGAGGAAACCCCACGTCATGGCCGCGATGATGCCGTCCACGCAGGCATTCAGCTTCGCGACGTTGAGGGAGCGCAGCACGTCACCGCCCATCTTCGTCAGATCGTCGAGGATGAGCAGCGGCGTGGGGTGCAAGGCGTACTTGACGAACTTGACGGCGTGCTCCCGCCGCTTGTCACCCTCTGCCGCTCTCGTGATGACTTCGGCGGCCCAGCCCTCGGCGGAGGCCGACGGCAAAATGAGTTTGCCCAACGCGTCGAAGCCCTCGGCCGCCGCCCTCTCGCCGGCGCTCGTGGCACTCACGGCCGCCTCCGCCTGGGCCGGAGCAAGGTCCGCGTCGGCCCAGTTGTAGGCACGAAGGAGGACCGCCAGTTCGCCGGCGTCCGCGATCAGCTGTGCCTGGGAATCTCCGTCGAGAGGCACGGGGACCGGAAGCTCGGGCTCAAGCAGACCGCCGAGCAAGACCCACAGTTCGTCCACCTTGTCGTTCAGCGCGTCCTTCTTCGCCGGATCGCCAAGAAGCCGAGCAGCCTCGCGAGCAGTGCGCAGCACAGCGAGTGCGCCCCGCTCCCGCTCGCCCGTCGCCATGGGCGCGACATTGAACCCGCACCCCACCCCGTCCTCGGTCATAGCCGCCCCCTTCGTAGTGCCCGGCACCCGGTCGTCGGCCGGTGAACGACGACGATAGAGGGCGTCCGATGTCGGTGGGTGATCGGTGCGGGCGTCGGGGCGCGAGGGGCGAATGAGCCGGTCGGAGTGCCTACGCACGTCACGGCCCGGGCCGTGACGTGCGTAGGCCCCGTCCTTGGGGTAGGACGGGGCCCGTGCGAGCCTTCGGGCGCGGTGGTGTGCCGTGGGTCGGATCAGCCGGAGCCGACGAACAGGACGAGCAGCAGCCAGACCACGGGAGCCGTGGGCAGGAGCGAGTCGAGGCGGTCCATGATGCCCCCGTGGCCCGGGAGCAGCGTGCCCATGTCCTTGATGCCCAGGTCGCGCTTGATCATGGATTCGCCGAGGTCGCCGAGCGTGGCGCTGGCGGCGACGGCGAAGCCGAGCAGCAGACCCTGCCACCAGGTGCCGTCGTCGATCAGGAACTGCATGCACAGCGCGCCGGCGACCATCGCGAAGGACACCGCGCCGAACAGGCCCTCGCGGGTCTTGCCCGGGCTGATGCGCGGCGCGAGCTTGGTCTTGCCGAAGCGCCAGCCGACGGCGTACGCGCCCGTGTCGCTGACGACCGTCAGGACCAGGAACGTCATGACGCGGAACGCCCCGTCGTCGGCGGTGAGCATCAGGGCGACGAAGGTGGCGAGGAACGGGACGTAGAAGGCCGCGAAGACTCCGGCCGTGACGTCCTTGAGGTAGCCCTCGGGCGGTTCCGTCATCCGCCAGACGAGCACCGCCAGCGCGGTCAGGGCCATGGCGACCCACGCGCCCTCGGGCCCGCGGACGTATCCGGCGACGACCATCGCGGCGCCGCCGACGGCCAGCGGCACGAGCGGCGCCTTGATCCCCTTGCGCTCCTGAAGCCTGCTGGTCAGCTCCCACAGACCGACGACCACGGCGACCGCCACCACGCCGACGAACACGGCCTTGACGACGAACAGCGACGCGACGATCACCACGCCGAGCCCGACTCCGACCCCTATGGCCGCGCCCAGGTCTCGGCCCGCGCTCTTCTTCTGCGGTGCGGGCGCCGGGAGAGGGGCGTCGGGCATGGGCTCCGGATTCTGCGGCACCGCCGCAGAGGGCTGTGCCGACGGTGTGTCGTGACGTCGGGCGGCGTCGCCGTAGGGCTGGTCGCCGTAGGACGCGTCGCCGTAGGACCCGGCTGGGAACAGGGGGCCGCCCAGCCGAGCGGCCCCCCGGTCGTCATCCTGGTTTCCGCCGTGCGCGGGTACGTCGGGGACGATGGGCATGGGGCGAGTCTGCTGCGCCTCAGGCGCATCGTACGCGGGACCCGCCGGGGCGGCCCGTTGGACCGGCCCCTGGTCGGCGGGCCCCCAGTACCCGGTCCGCGACCCGGCGTGCGGCGGTGAGCCCCAGGAAGAGTCGTTCATCAGACCTCGAGCAGCTCTGATTCCTTGTGCTTGAGGAGCTCGTCCACCTGGGCGACGTACTTCGCGGTGGTGTCGTCGAGTTCCTTCTCCGCACGGCGGCCCTCGTCCTCGCCGACCTCGCCGTCCTTGATCAGCTTGTCGATCGCGTCCTTGGCCTTGCGGCGGACCGCGCGGATGGACACCTTGGCGTCCTCGCCCTTGCCCTTGGCGACCTTGATGTAGTCGCGGCGGCGCTCCTCGGTCAGCTCGGGGAACACCACTCGGATGATGTTGCCGTCGTTGCTCGGGTTGACGCCGAGGTCCGAGTCGCGGATCGCCTGCTCGATGTTGCGCAGCGCGGTCTTGTCGAACGGGGTCACGACCGCCATGCGCGGCTCCGGCACGGAGAACGAAGCCAGCTGGTTGATCGGCGTCGGTGCGCCGTAGTAGTCGGCAACGATCTTGTTGAACATCGCCGGGTGCGCACGGCCGGTGCGGATCGCGGCGAAGTCCTCCTTGGCGACCACGACGGCCTTCTCCATCTTCTCCTCGGCCTCGAGGAGGGTCTCTTCGATCACCACTTGCTCCTGCGTGTCTTGAGTAGGCCCGGCTGCGGTTCCTTGCGGAGGCGGCGGCCGGCTGCGTCGCGTCTTCTTCCTGCACGGTTCCCGACCGGCAGGACATTGTCCATCCCCCGACCAGGGTCCGTCGCCCGGTCAGGCGTAGTCGTGCGGGACCGGGACTGTTCCGGTCAGGACCGGCTGCCCTGCTCACCCACAAGCGTGCCGATCTTCTCACCCTTGACGGCCCGAGCGATATTGCCCTCGGTCAGGAGCTCGAAGACCAGGATCGGGAGCTTGTTGTCACGGCACAGCGTGATCGCGGTCATGTCGGCGACCTTCAGGTCGCGGGTGATGACCTCGCCGTAGCCGAGGGCGTCGAACTTGACGGCCGCCGGGTTGGTCTTCGGGTCGGAGTCGTAGACGCCGTCCACGCCGTTCTTGCCCATCAGCAGCGCCTCGGCGTCGATCTCCAGGGCGCGCTGCGCGGCGGTGGTGTCGGTGGAGAAGTACGGCATGCCCATACCGGCGCCGAAGATGACCACACGGCCCTTCTCCAGGTGGCGCACGGCACGCAGCGGGATGTACGGCTCGGCGACCTGGCCCATGGTGATGGCGGTCTGCACGCGGCTGTCGATGCCCTCCTTCTCCAGGAAGTCCTGGAGGGCCAGGCAGTTCATGACGGTGCCGAGCATGCCCATGTAGTCCGAGCGGGCGCGGTCCATGCCGCGCTGCTGGAGTTCGGCGCCGCGGAAGAAGTTGCCGCCGCCGATGACGACCGCGATCTCGGCGCCGTCGCGGACGACGGCGGCGATCTCACGGGCGACCTTGTGCACCACGTCGGGGTCCACGCCCAGGCCACCGCCGCCGGAGAACGCCTCTCCGGACAGCTTCAGCATGAACCGGCCGCGCAGCTTGCCGTCGTCGCTCTTGTGGGCCTTGGTGGTCATGGGAGATCCCGCCTCTTTCACGTGGTGCACATGCGAAGAAGGCCACTGCCGGTGGGGTGTTCGCAACCCGTGCGCGGCAATGGCCTCCTCGTCAGATCTGCTGTCGTCCGTCACACGCGTGCGTGACGGCGTACCGGACGGCTGCGTCCGACCCTATAGGGCCGGGGCACCGATCGCGGTACGGACTCAGATGCCGACCTTGATGCGCGTGAAGCGCTTCAGGGTGACACCGGCCTCGTCCAGGATCTTCTGGACGGACTTCTTGTTGTCCAGCGCGTAGGGCTGGCCGAGCAGCGTGGCGTCCTTGAAGAAGCCGTTGATGCGACCCTCGACGATCTTCGGCAGGGCGGCCTCGGGCTTGCCCTCGGCGCGGGTGGTCTCCTCGGCGACGCGGCGCTCGGACTCGACGACCTCGGCCGGCACGTCCTCCTTGGAGAGGTACTTCGGCGCGAAGGCGGCGATGTGCTGGGCGATGCCCTTGGCGACGTCGGCGTTCGGCTTGTCCAGCTCGACGAGGACACCGATCTGCGGGGGCAGGTCGGGCATCGTGCGGTGCATGTACGCGGTCACGAAGCCGTCGGCGAACTGCGCGAAGCGGTCCAGCACGATCTTCTCGCCGAGGTTGGCGTTGGCCTCGTCCACGAACGCCTGGACGGTCTTGCCGGCCTCGATCTCGGACGCGAGGAGCGCCTCGAGGTCGGCCGGGGAGGTCTTGGCGACGTGCTCGGCGATCGCGTTGGCGACGGCCTGGAACTTCTCACCCTTGGCGACGAAGTCCGTCTCGCACTTCAGCTCGACGAGGACGCCGGAGGAGTTGTCGTCGGCGATGATCGAGACCACGGCGCCGTTCTCGGCGGAGCGGCCCTCGCGCTTGGCGACGCCCTTCTGGCCCTTGATCCGGAGCGCCTCGACGGCCTTGTCGACGCTGCCGTCGGCCTCGTCCAGGGCCTTCTTGCAGTCCATCATGCCGGCGCCGGTGAGCTCACGGAGCTTCTTGACGTCAGCGGCGGTGTAGTTCGCCATGATCTGTGAATCTCTCTCGGAGTTCGAAGTCTCGAAGATCTTGGGGGGCTGTGGGTGAACGGCGGGGGGTGCACTCGGCACCTCCCGCCGTCACTTCGTCCCTGGGGCCCTACGGACGACCAGGCCGGCCGTACGGCCTACGGCCTGACTCAGGCCTGCTCGCCCTCGGCGGCCGGAGCGGCCTCGGCGGCGGGGGCCTCGGCGGCGGGGGCCTCGGCAGCGGGCGCCTCGGTCGCGGCCTCGGCAGCGGCCTCGGCCGGCTTGTCGGCGGCCTCGTCCGTGTCGGCCTTCTTCTCGCCCTCGAGCAGGTCGCGCTCCCACGCGGCCAGCGGCTCGCCGGCGGCCTTGTCGCCCTTGTCACCGGTGGCGACACCGGAACGGGAGATGAGGCCCTCGGCGACGGCGTCGGCGATCACGCGGGTGAGCAGGGTGACGGAGCGGATCGCGTCGTCGTTGCCCGGGATCTTGTAGTCGACCTCGTCGGGGTCGCAGTTGGTGTCGAGGATGGCGACGACCGGGATGTTGAGCTTCCGGGCCTCACCGACCGCGATGTGCTCCTTCTTGGTGTCCACGATCCAGACGGCGCTGGGGACCTTGGACATCTCGCGGATACCACCGAGGGTCTTCTCGAGCTTGGCCTTCTCACGCGAGAGGACCAGGAGCTCCTTCTTCGTCAGACCCGAGGCGGCGACGTCCTCGAAGTCGATGAGCTCGAGCTCCTTGAGGCGCTGGAGGCGCTTGTAGACGGTCGAGAAGTTGGTGAGCATGCCGCCCAGCCAGCGCTGGTTGACGTAGGGCATGCCGACGCGGGTGGCCTGCTCGGCGATGGCCTCCTGCGCCTGCTTCTTCGTGCCGACGAACATGACCGTGCCGCCGTGGGCGACGGTCTCCTTGACGAACTCGTAGGCGCGGTCGATGTACGACAGCGACTGGAGCAGGTCGATGATGTAGATGCCGTTGCGCTCGGTGAAGATGAAGCGCTTCATCTTCGGGTTCCAGCGACGGGTCTGGTGACCGAAGTGGACGCCGCTTTCCAGCAGCTCCCGCATCGTGACGACGGCCATGGCCGTTCTCCTTGGGTTTCTCGGTTGTGCCGCGGGAACCGGACGGCTCCCGCGCCTGACGCCCGCGATGCGCCGAGCCACGAAGGACCGAGGGGCGCGGATACCGGAGACCAGGCCGTGGCCGGTTCCCGATATCGGGGCGTGCGAAGTCGACCCGGTGACCCGGATCGCCATAGGAAGTGTACGGGACCGGCGGGGCGGCGGGTGACGCCGCTGTCCACAAGCGCCGGGTGGTCCACAGGTGCGGGCCGCGACCGGCGGAACGCGGGACGGTGCCGTCATGCACGCACAGCGACGGGCCGCACGAGGCCGACGGGACCGACGGGAGCGGCGGGGCGAGCGGGGCGGACGGGGCGGACGGGACTCACGTCGGCCGCCGAGGCCGGCCCTGCGCGTCCGGACGGGCAGGGCCCTGCGGACAGTCCTGGTGATCATGTCGGTGACCGTGCCGGCGCCGTCCGCGCCGTCCGCCCGCCCGGCGGGGACGGTCGCGGTGACGCACACGGTGGGGGTGGCGAGGGCGGCCACTGCGGCCCGGGCGGATGTGCCCGCGCCGCCGGTCCCCGCGGTCGGCCGGGTCTGGCCGGTGGGCGTCCGCCCGCCGGTGCTGCGCGGCTGGGAACCCCCGGCGGGTCCCTACGCCACCGGGCACCGGGGCGTCGACCTCGCAGCGGCGCCGGGGACCGCGGTACGGGCGGTGGCCGCGGGCCGGGTGTCCTTCGCGGGCCGGGTGGCGGGCCGGGGCGTCGTCTCCGTGGAACTGTCGGCGACGGGCCTGCCGCCCCTGCGGACGACCTACGAGCCGGTACGGGCGCTGGTCCACCAGGGTGACGAGGTGGCCCCGGGGCAGGTCGTCGGCACGGTGGAGCCGACGGGCTCGCACTGCGCGGGAACCTGCGTGCACTGGGGGCTGCTCAGGGGCGACACCTATCTGGACCCGCTGTCGCTCCTGCCCCCGTGGCTGCGGCGAAGCGGCCCGTCCCGCCTGCTGCCGGTCCTCGGCGTCCCCCTGCCCTGAGCACGGCCCCGGATCCCATGGACCGACCGCCCAGGGGCCGTGCGCCGATGCGACCGGGCTCCGCGGGCCGGTCCACGCCGGGGAGCGCGCGCCGATCCGCCCCGGGAACAGCGGGCCGGTCCACGCCGGGAAGCGCGGGCCGATCCGCCCACGGCCCATGAACCGACTCGACCCGGGCCGGACGGCGGGCCCGGTGGCCGGTGTCGCTCAGCCCTGGACGCCCCGCAGCGCCATGGCCACCGCCGCTTCGGTGATCAGGGCGGGATCCTCCGCCGCGCCCAGTTCGATCCGCCGTACCGCCGCGTCCACCACGCCCTGCAACAGCATGGCCGCCAGCCGGGGCCGGGCGTGCCCCAGCTCCTCCAGCGCCGCGCCGATCATCGTCACGAGCCCGCCATGCGCGGCCCGGATCTTCTCGCGGGCGCCCGCGTCCAGCTCGCTCGCCGAGATCGCCACGACGGCACGGTGGCGCCGGTCCCCCACCAGGGCGAGCTGCCGGCGCACATACGCCTCCACCTTGGCCTCGGCCCCGTCGGCCGCGGCCATCGCCGCCTCGACCTCCGCCGCCCAGACGGGGAAGTCGACCCCGCACAGTTCCTCGACCACGGCGGCGCGCGACCGGAAGTACTCGTACACGGAGGAGCGCGCGAGGCCCGTGCGCTCGGCGAGGGCCGGGAAGGTCAGCGCCTCCGTCCCGCCCTCGGACAGCAGGGAACGCGCCGCGTCCAGCAGGGCGGCACGCTGCATCGACCGGTGCTCGGCCACGGAGGCCGCTCGAATCCTTGGCACGGCAACCACTGTACGGACGCCACCCGCCCGGCGGGAGTGACTCGGCCCGCGCTCGCGTCAACCGGCCGGGGCGCTCGGTGCGTTCAGCGGCCGAAGCTCGCCAGTTTCGCGCGCAGCTGGAGCACGGACTTGGTGTGGATCTGGCTGACCCTGCTCTCGGTGACGCCCAGCACGTTCCCGATCTCGGCGAGCGTCAGCCCCTCGTAGTAGTAGAGCGTGACGACGGTCTTCTCCCGGTCGGGCAGCGTGTTGATCGCCCGGGCGAGGAACCGTCTGAGCTCCCGGTCCTCGGCCACCTCCACGGGGTTGTCGGCGGCGGTGTCCTCCAGCGTGTCCATGAAGCTGAGGCCGTCGCCGTCCTCGCCCCCGACATGCAGCAGCTCCTCCAGCGCCACCACGTTGGCCAGCGACAACTGGCTGAACACGGCGTGCAGGTCGTCCACCGCGATGCCCAGCTCGGCGGCCACCTCGCCTTCCGACGGGGTGCGCCGCAGCCGTGCCTCGAGCGTCGCGTAGGCCCGCTCGACATTGCGGGCCTTCTGCCGCACCGACCGCGGGATCCAGTCCAGGGCACGCAGCTCGTCGATCATCGCGCCGCGGATCCGGGTGATCGCGTAGGTCTCGAACTTGATCTCCCGGTCGACGTCGAACTTCTCGATGGCGTCGATCAGTCCGAACACCCCGGAGGAGACGAAGTCGGCCTGCTCCACGTTGGGCGGCAGGCCGACGCTCACCCGGCCCGCCACGTATTTCACCAGCGGCGAGTAGTGCAGGATCAGCTGCTCACGCAGCCGTTCGTCCCCCGTCGCCTTGTACGACCGCCACAGCTCGTCGAGCGTCGAAGGAGCGGGCGGGCGCACGCTGCCACCGTCGCGGGCGGCTGGGGGGATCGCCGCCCGGTCGGAGCCGGAGGTGTGCTGGGGCATTCGTCGCCTTGTGCCGTTCTGCCGTGAAGTGCGTGTGGTCGGTACCGCGTGATGCAGAGGTCCGGTCTGTGCCGTAATCCCATGTGAGCGTAGCGTGACTGACGTGTCGCGGTGAGCGAAGGGCGGGGCCGGACCGGTGCGCAGATACGTTCCGCTGGGACCCCTCCCGGGTCACGGCGGTCACCCCGGTCGACCCCGGCGCGGGTCAACTGCCGCCACTGCCAAGGCTTTCGGAGTTCCCCCGGACGGCCGAACCCCCCGGGTCAACACGGACGGCGGTCCCCTCGAACGGAGACCACCGCCTGGCGTGTCAACTTCCAGCCGTCGCCGTGTCGTTCGACGTAACCGAGCGCTCTGAGTTCGTACAGTCTCGCGATCGCGTCGTCCGGCGTGGTCCACGCCTCGCGGGCGACCTCGTCGACCGCCGCGGATCTGCGCGCGGGCAGCGCGGCCAGGACCCGCCGGGCGGCCGGCTCCAGCAGGTCGCGGGGCAGGGCCGGCCCGCGCCGTTCGGGGGCCAGCTCGCCCATTTCTCCGACGAGTTCGACGATCTCCGCCGCGTCGGTGACCAGCACGGCCTCCGCACGCAGCAGTTCGTGCACCCCGGCCGAGAGGCCGCTCGTGGCCGGCCCCGGCACCCCCATCGTGTGACGGCCCAACCGCTGGGCGGCCCGGGCGGTGACCAGCGCACCGCTGCGGTAGGCGGCCTCGACGACGACCGTGCCCCGGGTGAGCGCGGCGATGACCCGGTTGCGCAGGATGAACCTGGTGGGCGTCGGGTGGTCGCCGGGCGGCAACTCGCCGACCACCAGACCCTGTTCGGCGATCCTGTTGATCAACGTCGTGTGGCCGCGCGGGTAGGGCCGGTCGACCCCGCAGGCGAGGACGGCGACGGTGGCGCCGCCCGCGCCGAGGGCGCCCCGGTGCGCGGCGCCGTCCACCCCGTAGGCGCCGCCGGAGACGACGACCCAGCCCTGTTCGGCGAGGCCCGCGGCGAGGGTGGCGGCCATGTGGGCGCCGTACTCGGTGCAGGCGCGGGCCCCGACCACGGCGACCGAGCGCAGCGCCCACATCCGCAGACTGGGCCGCCCCCGCACCCACAGCCCGAGCGGGCGGGCGTCCCCCAGGTCGTCCAGCGTCCCCGGCCACTCCGCGTCCCCGGGGCACACGTACCGCACGCCCGCCTCGCGTGCGACGGCCAGGTCCCGTTCCGGCTCGGCACGCTCGGCCCGGGCCCGCAGTCCCGCCCAGCGCCGCGCGGTCACGCCGGGCAGCGGCTCACCGTCGTCCCGCAGGCGCCGCACGACCTCGCGCACGCCTCTCCGCCGTACCCACTGGCCGCCCACCTCGTCCCCGGGCTCCAGGACCCGCCCGAGGAAGACCCGGGCGTGCCGCTCGCCGGCCCGGTCGCGGCCGCCCTCACCGTCGCCGGTGTCGGCCCCGTCCACGGCACCCCCGCCGCCCGGGCCCGCGCCGTCCGGGCCGCCGCCCGGGGCCGCGCCGTCCGACCGCTCACCGTCACCGGCGCCGCGACGCGTCTCCCCGGCGCTCATGTCGGTGCCCCCAGGGCCATCGGCACGCCGCGCGGCACCCCCGTGCGCAGTTGGAGGGCGAGGTTGACGTCCGTCACGCCGGGCCGGTCGTGGCCGACCAGGTCGGCGACGGTCCAGGCGACGCGCAGCACCCGGTCGAGCCCGCGGGCGGTCAGCGTCCCCCGCTCCAGGCTCCGTTCCGCCTCGTCCATGGCACCGACCGCGGCGTGCCAGCGGTTGCGCAGCTCTCTGCCCGGCACCTCGCTGTTGGTCCGCCACGGAGTGCCGGCCAGCCGGGCGGCCGCCCGTTCCCGCGCGGCTCTGACCCGGTCGGCGACGGTCGCCGTGGACTCGCCGCCGGGGCCCCGGTGGGCGAGCTCGGCCCGGCTGACCGGGTCGACCTCCACCCGCAGGTCGACCCGGTCGAGCAGCGGGCCGGACAGCCGGGCCTGGTAGCGGCGGACGGCGGAGGGCGGGCACTCGCACAGGGTGTCCCGCAGCGAGAACCGGCCGCACGGACAGGGGTTGGCGGCGAGCACCATCAGGAACCGCGCCGGGAAGCGCACCACCCCCGCGCTGCGCGCGATCACCACATGGCCGGCCTCCAGGGGCTGCCGCAGGGCGTCGAGCGCGTGACTGCCGAACTCCGGGGTCTCGTCGAGGAAGAGCACACCGCGGTGGGCCAGCGAGACGGCACCGGGCCGGGCGAACCCCGCCCCGCCCCCGACCAGCGACTGCATCGTGGCCGAGTGGTGCGGAGCGCAGTACGGCGGCACCTCGATGAGGGGCTTGCCCGGCGGCAGCAGTCCCGCCACCGAGTGGACGGCGGTGACCTCCAGCGACTCCTGCCTGTCCAGCCGGGGCAGCACGGCCGGCAGCCGCTCCGCGAGCATGGTCTTGCCCGCGCCGGGCGGGCCCTCCAGGAAGAGGTGGTGACCACCGGCCGCGGCCACCTCCACCGCGGTCCGCGCGGAGCACTGTCCGACCACGTCCGCGAGGTCGTGCCCCTGGTCGTGCTGGGCCCCGATGCCCTGTATGCCGGTGGCCGCGCCGGTGCCGGGCATCCGCAGTCCGGCCAGGAGCGGGTCGGGGCGGCCCGCCTCGTCCGGTTCCTCCTCGGGCACGGGTTCGTCGGCGAGGACGGCGATCAGCTGCCGCAGACTGCGTACCCCGAGCACGGAGATTCCGGGGACCAGCGCCGCCTCCGCGGCGGCGCATTCGGGGACGACCACCTGCTCGTAGCCGGCGTCGGCCGCGGCCAGGACCGCGGGCAGGATGCCCCGGACCGGCCGGACCCTCCCGTCCAGGCCCAGCTCGCCGATCATGACGATGTCGGCGAGCACCCGGGGGTCGATCCGTTCCGCAGCGCCGAGCACGGCGCTGGCGATGGCCAGGTCGAAGCCGCTGCCGCCCTTGGGCACCGAGGCCGGGCTGAGTCCGACGGTGAGCTTCTTCTGCGGCCATTCGCCCCCGGAGTTCACCACGGCCGCCCGGACCCGGTCCCGGCTCTCGGTGAGGCTCTTGTCCGGCAGCCCCACCAGCGTGAACGCCGCCACGCCCGGTTCGAGGTCGGCCTGCACCTCGACGACGACCCCTTCGACGCCGACCAGCGCCACCGAGCACGTACGCGCGAAGCCCATCTCAGGCCACCCCCCGCGCGTGCTCGACGACGGCCGCCCCGCGCCGGGGCAGGAGCACGCCGACCAGGTCGATGCGGACGCCGCCCGGCGGGGCTCCCCCGTGTTCCTGGATCCACCGCTGCGCCAGGTCGCGCAGCCGCTGGGCCTTCTGTGGGGTCACCGCCGCCATCGGGTGCTGGAATCCGCCGCCCCTGCGGGTCTTGACCTCGCAGAGGACCAGGACGTCACCGTCCCTCGCGACGATGTCGATCTCGCCGGTCCTGCCGCAGCGCCAGTTGCGCTCCAGGACCGTCATCCCCGTGTCGGCCAGCCGTCGGGCGGCCAGGTCCTCGCCGTACCTGCCGAGTGCGCCTCGGGCCAGATCCGTGTGCGTGCTCATGTGGGCACCACCTCCGGCACCCACGTTCAGGCATCCGGCGGCCCGGAAAGGATCTTGGTGGACGGGCGGACGCCTGTGGACAACTCCGTCACCCCCACGGGTGGCGCACCACCGCCGCACCGGCACCGAGCACCCCGGCACCGGCCGCCCCCGCCTCCGGCGCCGACCGTCGTACGCGAAGTCCCGACCCGGTCAGCTGCCCGGAAGCTCCAGATCGCTCTTGTTCAGCTCCTCGATGTTCACGTCCTTGAACGTGAGCACCCGCACCTGCTTCACGAACCGGGCCGGCCGGTACATGTCCCACACCCAGGCGTCCGCCATCGACACCTCGAAGAACACCTCGCCCTGGACCGAGTGCACCTGCATCTCGTAGTCGTTGGTGAGGTAGAAACGCCGCTCGGTCTCGATCACGTATTTGAACAGACCGACGACATCGCGGTACTCCCGGTAGAGCTTCAGCTCCATCTCGGTCTCGTACTTCTCGAGGTCCTCGGCGCTCATGGCATGTTCCCCTTCAGCCGTGCGATCCCCCTATTGTGCGCCAGTCCCGTGCGCCTCTAGACGATTTCCGTGTCGAGGGTTACGGGTCCGGCCGGAGGACCTTCGTCGAGCAGCCCGCGCAGCAGCCCGGCGAGTCTGGTCGGATACACCGTCTCATGGGCCCGGGTCAGTTCCTGACACGTCCACCAGCGCGCTCCGGCGACACTGCGCCGCTCCAGCTCGGTGAGGCCCGTGGGCCGGGTCTCCGTCACCGTCGTACGGGCCAGGTAGTACCACTCGTCCTGGTCCCAGCGGCGGCCCGCGAACGGGAAGGAGCAGGTCCGCCGCCACAGCACCGGGCCCAGCTCGACATCGGTGATGCCGGTCTCCTCGGCGAGTTCCCGCAGCGCGGCTTCCTCACGGGTCTCGTCGCCCTCCACCCCGCCGCCCGGAGTGAACCACCATGTGTCGTCCGGGTCGTCCGGTTCGTGGCCGTGCAGCAGCAGGATGCGGTCCTGCGGGTCGAGGAGCACGACCCGCGCCACCTTGCGCAGCCCGCCCTCGTACGAATCCGTGCCCGCGAGCGAGCCCGTGTCCACGGAGGAGGCCGTCCCCGCGTCCGGCGGTCCGTCCGTGGCCTCAGCGGGCACCGGCGGCCTCCGGCCGGGCACCGGTGGGGCGACGGCCGGACGTCCGCTTGGCGATGGGGCCGTACGCACCCCCGCCCAGGACCAGCACCCCGCCGGCGACGATCAGCCAGCCGACCGTGCTCAGCGGACCGGGCCGGGAGAGCGCACCGAGCTGCTCGAAGCCGGTGGGCCGCTTCAGCATGCCGTTCATCGGCCACACCACGGCGTCGACCCGGGCCTTGACGGCGCTGCGCGCGACCGTGCCCTGGGCGGCGTCCGTCAGGTGGGCGGTGGAGTCGAGCGAGCCCTCCCGCTCGTCACCGAGCAGGAACAGCCGGCCGTCCGGGACCTTCACGGTCGGGATGTTCTTGTTCTCGGCGAGGCTGCCCGCCGGAAGATACGGTTCTTCGATCTGCTTGCCGTTGACGGTCAGCTTGCCGTCGGTGCAGCAGGACACGGTGTCGCCGCCGACCGCGACCACGCGCTTGACCACGGGCGCGTTGCTCGCCCAGGTCTTGTCGGTGAACACCACGACGTCCCCGCGGCGCACCTCGTCGCCGTCGATCCGCTCGGCCAGCACCCGGTCACCCGCGGCGATCGTCGGGCTCATGGAACTGGTGGGCACCGTGTACGGCCGGTAGAGCAGGGCTCCCCAGCCGAATCCGCCGAGGAACAGCACGAGGCCCAGTGCGACGGCCAGTCCGGACAGACGCTGTCCGGTCCGGCTGCCCACCGGGCCACTGCTGGTGCCACCGCCACTGTGCGGGGCCGTACGCGTAGTGCTCTCGCCACCCATGGATCCGCACCCTACCCGGCGGTACCGAACCCGGTCAGCCCCTCTTCCCGGCTCGTCCGGGCCCTGGCCGCAAGCTTGGGAAAGGGTTTGCCGAGCGCGAGCGGTGCGCCATCGCGGAGCGGGCCGCGGGCGGCGGGCCGCCTCAGCGGTTCCCGGCGTCCTCCGTGCGCCGACGGCGCCACAGGACCACCGGCACGACCCCGGCGAGGGCGAGGCCCTGCGGGGCGACCGTCAGGGCCGCGGGCGCCGCGGACCCGGCGCTCAGGCCGTCCTGGTCGAAGGTGTCCGGCACCGGGAGCGTGCCCCAGCGGGTGATCGGCCAGGCTTTGACGACGGCGCGGCCGACGACCTGGTCGACGGGGACCATGCCGTGGTTCTTGTCGGACTGGTTGTAGCGCGAGTCACGGGAGTTCTGACGGTGGTCGCCCATGACCCAGATGAAGCCCTTGGGGACCTTAACGGTGAACTGCCCGCCCTGGTCGTCCTGGCTGCACGGGGTGTTGCCGGGGTAGACGTACGGCTCGTTCAGCGCCTTGCCGTTGACGGTCAGCGGGCCCGTGCCCTTGCAGGAGACGGTGTCGCCGCCGACGCCGATGACCCGCTTGATCAGGTCCTTCTCCTCCGCGGACGGCATCAGGCCGATCCAGCTGAGGACGGTCTGGAAGGCGTTCGGGTCGACGGTGGCCTCGCCCGCCAGCCAGTTGTCGGGGTCGTGGAAGACGACGACCTCGCCGCGCTCCGGCTCGGATCCGAACCACGGGGTCAGCTTGTCGACCAGGACCCGGTCACCCTCCTTGAGGGTGTTCTCCATCGAGGCGGACGGGATGGAGAACGCCTGCACCAGGAACGTCTTGATCAGCAGCGCGAGGACGAGCGCGATACCGATCAGGATCGGCAGCTCCTTCCAGAAGGAGCGCGGCTTCTTGGGCTTCGGGGCCGGGCCGCCCGATCCCTCGCCACCGGTCCGGGGCGGCTCGTCCGCCGGCGGGCCGTCGCCGCCCGCCACGGGGTCACTCCCGGAGGTCACGGCGCCGTCGGAAGCCGGGTCGGCGGCCCCCACGGGATGACCGCGGTGCTCCTCGCCGTCGTGCCCGGACCGTGCGCCAACCGCCACATCCCCCACGCCAACTCCTCACTCTGTGCCGCTGCCTGCTCCACGTGCGGCGCAGGCCCACCACTCCCATAACGAGCGGGAGTTCCGCAGGGCTCGGGAGTTGTCGGATCGATTCGTTCGGATCGCCGGGAGCAACCCTATGCGACAGCCGGGCGGACGCGGTCGCCGTGGCGGCCGAGCCGGTCACGGAAGCGAAAGTTTGCGGTTCCTTGAGACGGACCCAGTGGCCGAGGGGCCAGGCGATGACCATGGCCCGCCCCACGACCTCGTCCTCGGAGACGGTCCCGCCGTAGTCGGTGTTCTGGTGGAAGCGCGAGTCGGCGGAGTTGGCGCGGTGGTCGCCCATCACCCACAGCCGCCCCTGCGGGACGGTGATGTCGAAGGCCGAGGCGGAGGGCTCGTTGCCGGGGTAAAGATAGGCGCCCTCCTCAAGGGGAACGCCGTTGACGGTCACCCGGCCCTGGGTGTCGCAGCACACCACGTGGTCGCCGCCCACACCGACGACCCGTTTGATGAGGTCCTTCTCGTTGTCGGACGGCAGCAGACCGATGAAGGTGAGCCCTTCCTTGATCTGCTTGACGACGACCGGGTCGCTCTTCTTCGTCGTGGTCTGCTCGTCGTTGAGCCAGCCGCCGGGGTCCTTGAAGACGACGACGTCCCCGCGCTCGGGCTTGGAGCCGAACCACGGGGTGAACTTGTCGACCAGGACGCGGTCGCCGATCCGGATCGTCTGTTCCATGGAGCCGGAGGGGATCACGAAGGCCTGGACGAGGAAGGTCTTCAGGACCAGGGCTATCAGCACGGCGACGCCGACCAGCAGCGGTATCTCCCGGGCGGCCGAACGCCTGCGCTTGCGCTTGACCTTGCGCTGGAGCTTGCGCCGCTCCGCGCGCGAGCGCCCTCCGGCGCCGGGGCTGGAGGTGCGCCGGGCGCCGGTGGGCAGGAGGTTGTCCGCGGCGCTGGTCGGGATGCCGCGCGGCTTGCCGCGGTTACCCATGGGCGCGCTCCGCGGCGGGTACGCGCGCGTAGGCGCCGGGACGGGACAGCCGGGTGAGGTGCGCGTAGGGCCAGACGATCCAGTCGGCACGGCCCACCACCCGGTCGACGGGGATCATGCCGCCGCCCGGTGAGCCGAGGTGGTCCCGGGAGTCGCTGGAGCGGCTGCGGTGGTCACCGAGGACGAAGAGGGTGCCCTGCGGCACGTCCACGTCGAAGTCCACCGTGGACGCAGGGTCGCCGGGATGCAGGAACGCGGACTCGTCGACCGACCGGCCGTTCACCTTGATCCTCCCCTCCTTGTCGCAGCAGACCACGTGATCTCCCCCTACACCCACGACGCGCTTGATGTAGTCGGAGTTCCCGAAGTACCCGGTGCCGTCGAACACGACGACATCGCCGCGCCGCGGCTCGGCACCGAAACGGTACGCCAACTTATCTACGAGAACCCGGTCGCCGATCCTCAATCCGTTTTCCATGGATCCGCTGGGAATCTGGAATGGTTGGACCACGAAAGCGTTGAGGACCAGCAAAAACAGCAGGCAGATCAGCAGGGTGAGACTGACCCGGCCGCCCGGGACCCACCGCGTGACGCGTGCCACCAACGCGAAACGCGACCGTCCCTCCGCCGCCTCCGGTTCCGGGGTCTCCTGGGAGACGTCCGCGGATACGGGAGGCTGGGAGGAGCGGTCGCGCTCCGTCGGCTGCTGAGCTTCGGTGTCCATCGGGGCCAGATGCTATCCGGCCCCTCCACGAACGCCGCAGGGCACTCAGTTGTCGCGCTTCTCCTTGATCTTCGCGGCCTTGCCGCGCAGCTCACGGAGGTAGTACAGCTTGGCGCGACGCACGTCACCGCGGGTGACGAGCTCGATCTTCTCGACGATCGGGGTGTGCACGGGGAACGTGCGCTCGACGCCGACGGAGAAGGAGACCTTGCGGACCGTGAAGGTCTCGCGGACACCGGCGCCCTGGCGGCGGATGACTACGCCCTTGAACTGCTGCACACGGGAGCGGTTGCCCTCGATGACGCGGACGTGGACGTTGACGGTGTCACCCGGGCGGAAGGCCGGGACGTCGGTCCGCAGCGACGCGGCGTCGACGGAGTCGAGCAGGTGGGACATTTCGTCTGCTTTCTTCGCTGATGCCACAGGTCATCAACGGAACTAGAAGTTCGGGGATCGAGTGCCGTGTGCCCGTCGAGGCGGGCGTCGTGTCCCCCTGTGGCAGGGGCGCACACCGGACGGCGCACAACAGCGGCCTATTCTTCCACGGCGTCGGTCCTGCGCCAAAATCGGCCGTACGGGGCACCCTCCGGATCGGGCGTCCAGCCCAGGATGGAGAGCATCTCGCGGTCCTTCTTGTCGAAGCCGGCCGGTGCGCAGCGCTCGATCAGGTCGGGCCGGTTGGCCGTGGTGCGCCGCAGGGCCTCGTCGCGGCGCCAGCGGGCGATCTTGCCGTGGTGGCCGCTGAGCAGCACGTCGGGGATGTCCCGGCCGCGCCAGGCGGGGGGCTTCGTGTAGACGGGGCCTTCGAGGAGACCGGCCATGGCTCCGGGGGCGAAGGAGTCGTCGCGGTGCGACTCGGCGTTGCCGAGCACGCCGGGCAGCAGACGCGCCACAGCCTCGGTGACGACGAGGACGGCGGCCTCCCCGCCGGCCAGGACGTAGTCGCCGATGGAGACCTCGTAGACCGGGACCCGGGTGGCGTACTCGTCGACGACCCGCCGGTCGATGCCCTCGTAGCGGGCCGGTGTGAAGATCAGCCAGGGGCGCTCGGAGAGTTCGACCGCGAGTTCCTGGGTGAAGGGCCGGCCACTGGGTGTCGGGACGACGATCGCGGGCGCGTGCGAGCCCGTCTCGTAGCCGTCGGCGAGCACCGTGTCGAGGGCGTCCCCCCACGGGTCGGTCTTCATGACCATGCCGGGGCCGCCGCCGTACGGGGTGTCGTCGACGGTGTTGTGGCGGTCGTAGGTCCACTCGCGCAGGTCGTGGACGCGCACGTCGAGCCGGCCACGCGCGCGTGCCTTGCCGACGAGGGAGACGTTCAGCGGGTCGAGGTACTCGGGGAAGATCGTGACGACGTCGAGGCGCATTACGGGCGGTCCCCGTCGGTGTCGGTGCCGCCGTCGGCCGTGGCGGAGGCCCCGGCCTCGTCGCCGTCCGCCTCCTCGGCCCCGTCGTCGTCCGCGTCCTCGTCCGCGTCGCGGGAGGAGACGATCTCGGCACGGTCGTCGATCAGGCCCGGCGGCGGGTCGATGACGGCCCGCTGCTCCTCGAGGTCGATCTCGGTGACGATGGCCTCGACGAACGGGATCATCACCTCGCTGCCGTCCGGGCGCTCGACGATGAAGAGGTCCTGGGAGGGCAGGTGCGAGATCTCGGTGATCCGGCCGACCTCGACGCCGTCCTTGGTGACCACGTCCAGGTCCATCAGCTGGTGGTCGTAGTACTCGTCCTCCTCCTCGGGCAGCTCGGCGGGGTCGATCTCGGCGATCAGGAGGGTGTTGCGCAGGGCTTCGGCCGCGGTGCGGTCGCGCACGCCTTCGAAGCGCAGGAGGAGACGGCCGCTGTGGACACGGCCCGTCTCGATGGTCAGCGGGCCGGCCGAGGCCGGGTCCGTGGCCAGGACGGCGCCGGGCGCGAGCCGCAGCTCCGGCTCGTCGGTGCGTACCTCGACGGTGACCTCGCCCTTGATGCCGTGGGCGCGGCCGATCCGCGCGACTACGAGCTGCACTTGTGAAGTTCTCCTGTCGTACCTGTCGTACCTGTCGTACGTGGTCGTCACGACTGCCGTAACGACTACGGGCCGGGGACGGCCCAGTGGCCCTCCCCGGCCCGAGCCGGTGCTGCGAAACGCGTCAGCGGATGTGATCCACGTCGACGAGGTCGACGCGGACGCCACGGCCGCCGATGGCGCCCACGACGGTGCGCAGAGCGCGCGCGGTGCGGCCGTTGCGGCCGATCACCTTGCCGAGGTCGTCCGGGTGGACCCGGACCTCGAGCACGCGCCCGCGGCGCAGGTTGCGCGAGGCGACCTGCACATCGTCGGGGTTGTCGACGATGCCCTTCACGAGGTGCTCAAGCGCCTCTTCGAGCATGCTGCTCAGGCCTCGGTCGACTCAGCCGCAGAGGACTCGGCGGCAGCCTCGTCCTTCTTCTCGGCCTTCTTCTTCTGGGTGATGGCCTCACCCTTGCCCGAGTCGTCGCCACCGAGGGCCTCGAACGACGGGCGGGCCTTCTTCGGCTCGGCGACGAGCAGCGGCGCCGGGGCGGGCTCGCCCTTGAACTTCTGCCAGTCGCCGGTCTTCTTCAGGATGGCGAGCACCGGCTCGGTCGGCTGCGCGCCGACACCCAGCCAGTAGGCCACGCGGTCGGCGTCGACCTCGATGATCGACGGGTGGTACGTCGGCTGGTACTTGCCGATCTCCTCGATCGCACGACCGTCACGACGGGTGCGGGAGTCGGCGACGACGATGCGGTAGTGAGGCGCGCGGATCTTGCCCAGACGCTTCAGCTTGATCTTGACTGCCACGGAAGTGGTGTCTCCTGGTCTTGACGTGGTTGGGCACGGCGAGAAGGCCGCGTGGGGTTGCGGTACCCGAGTGCCCGATGGACGCGTCAGCCGGAGGAGAGAGGGGTCCTGTGCGACTGTCGAGTACAGCTAGCCATTGTGCCACACCCCGCGGGTCGTCCTCGGCCGAGGGGCCGTGACGGCCCGCGGGCGCGCGTGAGCGGCACCCGGCGCCGCGGTGCGCGCGCGTCGGGTGCGCGGCCCGGCGCCGCGGAGTGCCGGCCGCGCCCGGCCGTGCCGCTTCGAGGAGGCACGACCGGCGCGCCGCACGGTCACCCCGCGCCCTCGCCGTCGACCGGCAGCCACGAGTTGCCGGTGCTGGGCCGTCAGGGGTTACGCCGCGCCGACGATCTCCGGGATCCGGAACGGCTTGCCGCAGCCGCCGCACACGATCGGCGCCTGGGCCAGGACCGAGGGCACGACGCGCACGTTGCGTCCGCAGTCGCACACGGCCTTGACCCGGACGCCACCGCCGGAGGAGCCGTGCCGGGCCGCGGGACCGCGGAAGGTGCGGGCGGTGTCGGCGGAGGTGGCCGCCAGGTGGGCCTTGAGGGCCCGCTGGAGACGCTCGATCGTCGGACGGTAGCGGCGCTTGGCCTCCGGGTTGAGCGTGACCAGGGAGAAGCCGCTGCTGGGGTGCGGCTCCTCCGGATGGTCGAGACCCAGCTCCTCGGCGATCGCGAGGAATCTGCGGTTGTGGTAGCGGCCGGCGCGGGAGGTGTCGCGGACGCCGCGGGCGGCGGCGATGCCATGGACTGCCTCGTGAAGCAGTCGCTCGAAGGAGAGCTCGTGACCGCAGGCGGACGACGACTCCCCGATCAGGGACTCTGGCGCGGCAAGATCGGGCAGTTCGGGGTGGTACCGCTGAATGTCGGCCCACGCCTCTGCCAGTTCTGCGGCGAGAACAGGTGGTGTCTGTGTCGTGCTCACGTAATGACAACGAGCGGGGATGCCCCTGTGTTCCTATTCCGGGCCATCCCAAATAATTTGCACGTACCCGTCAGTTGCCACTGATGCGTCCTGACGAGGGCGGGTGCGCTGATCTGCGGAGAAGCCTCACAGCTCCCCCCAAGCTGGTGCGTAGGCCGCGTACGTCCACCCCGCCGGGTACCCACTCGCGCGGCGCGTAGGCGGCAACGCGCGCCGGGGCGGGGGTGTCGCGCGGGGGCGCAAGAGGCGTTTCGGCCGCTCTCGCGAGCGGAGGGCGCCGTCTCAGTAAGCGCGCGCGACGACGGCGAGGTTACCCGGGGCGTCCTCGGCGTCCGGCACCGACCCGTCCTGTGCGATCAGACACCGTACGGTGAGCGACTGCTCGGCCAGTCGCGCCTCGCCCTCTTCGCCGAGGTCCGCCCAGGGGATGCGCGCCCAGCCGCCGGCGGTGACCGCCTCGACCGCCTCGGCGATCGTCGACACGTCCGTCGTACGGGACTCGCGGCGTGCGCGGGACTGCTCCAGCAGCAGCGCCTGGTCCTCCTCCAGGAGGGCGGGCAGCAGCCCGGCGAGGGCGTCGGTCGCCACCGGCTCCTTGCCTCCCGGGATCCTGCGGGCCAGCATCGCGGTGCCGTTCTCCAGGTCACGGGGCCCGATCTCGACCCGCGCGGGAACGCCCTTGAGCTCCCAGTCGACCGCGCGCCGCCCGAAGGGGACGTCGGTGCGGTCGTCCACGCGGACGCGGAGCCCGGCGGCCCTCAGCCGGTCGCCCACCTCACGGACCTTGGCCAGAACCGCCTCGTCGCCCTTGATCGCCAGGACGACGACCTGGATGTGCGCGAGCCGCGGCGGCACCCGCAGTCCGTCGTCGTCGCCGTGGGTCATCACCAGGGCGCCGATCATGCGGGTCGTCGACCCCCAGGAGGTCTGCCACACCAGCTCCTGGGTGCCCTCCCGCGACAGGTAGCGGGTCTGGAAGGCCTTGGCGAAGTTCTGGCCCAGTTCGTGACTGGTGACCATCTGGAGGGCCTTGCCGTCGCCCATCATGCTTTCGAGGGTGAGCGTGTTGACGGCGCCCGCGAAGCGCTCCTTGGCCGTCTTGCGGCCGGAGACGAAGTCGATCGCGAGGACGTTCTCGAGGAAGTCCCCGTAGACCTCGCGCTGGATGCGCGCGGCGAAGTCGCGGGCCTCCTCGTACGTGGCGTGCGCGGTGTGCCCCTCCTGCCACAGGAACTCGGAGGTGCGCAGGAAGAGGCGCGGCCGCAGTTCCCAACGGACCACGTTGGCCCACTGGTTGATCAGCAGGGGCAGGTCGCGGTAGCTCTGCACCCACTTGGAGAAGTACTCGTTGACGATGGTCTCGGAGGTGGGCCGGACGACCGCCGGCTCCTCCAGTTCCTTGCCGCCCCCGTGGGTCACCACGGCCAACTCGGGCGCGAATCCCTCGACATGGTCGGCCTCGCGCGTGAGGTACGACTGCGGGATCAGCAGCGGGAAGTAGGCGTTCTCGGTACCGGTCTCCTTGATGCGGGCGTCCATCTCCGCCTGCATCCGCTCCCAGAGCCCGTACCCGTACGGCCGGATGACCATGGTGCCGCGCACGGGTCCGTTGTCGGCCAGTTCCGCCTTGCCGATCAGATCCTGGTACCAGCGAGGGAAGTCGTCCGCCCGCGGGGTGAGAACGGGAGCCTTTGCCATGGCGCGAATGGTACGGGGCCGGGTTGCCGGAATGTGAATTCTCGCCACAGGGGCGGCCTGCGCACAAGCGGGGCCCCGAGACCCCTGGACGCCGTCGCGTACGGGGAGTTACCTGGCATACGGGGGAAGTGCGAGCGCACTGCACGGGGGCCACCTGATCGGTTACTGCGGCAACTCTCGGCGGATTGGGGCGCTTATCCATGACACCTACGCTCGTGCGGCAGCACCTGCCACTCGCGGGGCCGACGCCCCGCGCGGACCCGGGTGCACGCGCGCGTGACTGGTCGGAGATCCAGGAGCGGATGCTGGTCCCGCTCTACGAGGCCGTCTACGAGCGACTGGACGTAGGGCCCGGCACCCGGCTCCTCGGTCTCGGCTGCGGTTCGGGGCTGGCCCTGCTGGCGGCGGCCTCCCGGGGCGCGACGGTCCTCACCGGCGTCGAGCCGGCCTCCCCGCAACGGCTGGCCCTCGCGCGCGAGCGGCTGCTGCCGAGGGAGCCGGGCACGGGAGCGGGCGGGCGGGGCGGCGGTGTCCGCCTCACCGACCGGTTACCGGGGAAGGCCGCCGGTCCGGGCACGCGCGCGTACGACCTGGTGACGGCGTTCGAGCCGGTGGGGTGCCGGGCCGGTGACGCGGACGGGCTCGCCGTCCTGCTCGCGGCGGCCGCGCCCCTGGCGGTGCGCGGGGCGCCCGTGGTGCTGGTCGGCTGGGGTCCGCCGGAACGTTGCGCCACCTCCTCGGTCCTGCGGGTCGCGACCCGCCTCGCCGATCCGCTGCGCACCGGCACGGTCCGGCTGCGCCGGGCGCGGCGCGACGACCTGGAGGAGGTCGCCGGACGGGCCGGGCTGAGGCCGGACGGGTCGGGCCGGGTGGCCTGTCCCTTCGGCTACGCGGACGTGGAGAGCGCCCTCAGGGGCCTGCTGTCCACCGGCCTGTTCGACGCCGCCGTCATGGCGACGGACCAGGCGCAGGTCGACAAGGAACTGACGGAGGCGCTGCACCCGTACCGCCGCCCGGACGGCACCGTGTGGATGCCGAACGTGTTCCGGTACCTGATCGCGCGCACTCCCTGACGCTCCCCCGCCACCCCGGGGCCGTGCCGTCCGGCGGGCCCTCCCCCAGAGCTGCCCACCGGGAAGCGGCGGGCGCCGGGAAGCGGCGGACGCCGGAGAGGGCCTGGCGCCGGTGGCGGCACGCGCGTGGGGCGCCCCTCCGTGAACGGAAGAGCGCCCCACGCGGTGTGACGGTGCGGACGGACGGGCCCGGCTGCGGGCCCCGTGCGATCCGGTCAGCCCATGAACTTCTTGAACTCGTCCGGCAGCTCGAAGTCCTGGGCGCCCTGCTGCGGCAGCCCGAGCGCGTTGCCGCCCTGGGCCTGCGCCTCGCGGCGCCGGGCCGCCTCCAGCTCCTGCTGCTTGCGCTTCATCGGGTTGCCGGAGCGCTGCTTGCCCTTGGCCTGCTTCGGCTGCTTCTTCGTCCGGCCGGCGCCGCCGCCCATGCCCGGCATCCCCGGCATCCCCGGCATGCCGCCGCCCTGGGCCATGCGGGACATCATCTTGCGCGCCTCGAAGAACCGCTCGACCAGGCCCTTCACCGCGCTGACCTCGACACCGGAACCCTTGGCGATACGGGCGCGGCGCGAGCCGTTGATGATCGTCGGGTCCTGGCGCTCGCCCGGGGTCATCGACTTGATGATGGCGGCGGTCCGGTCGACGTCACGCTCGTCGAGGTTGGCGATCTGGTCCTTGATCTGGCCCATGCCGGGCAGCATGCCGAGCAGCTTGGAGATGCTGCCCATCTTCCTGACCTGCTCCATCTGGGCCAGGAAGTCGTCCAGGGTGAAGTCCTGGCCCTTCTTGGACGCCAGCTTGGAGGCCATCTTCTCGGCCTCTTCCTGGCTGAACGTCTTCTCCGCCTGCTCGATCAGGGTGAGCAGGTCACCCATGTCGAGGATGCGGGAGGCCATCCGGTCAGGGTGGAACGCGTCGAACTCGTCGAGCTTCTCGCCGTTGGAGGCGAACATGATCGGCTTGCCGGTCACCGAGGCGATCGACAGGGCGGCGCCACCGCGGGCGTCGCCGTCGAGCTTGGAGAGCACCACGCCGTCGAAGCCCACGCCGTCACGGAAGGCCTCGGCGGTGTTGACCGCGTCCTGGCCGATCATGGCGTCGACGACGAAGAGGATCTCGTCGGGCGAGACGGCGTCGCGGATGTCCGCGGCCTGCCGCATCAGCTCGGCGTCGATGCCGAGACGGCCGGCGGTGTCCACGATCACGATGTCGTGGACCTTGGCCTTGGCGAAGTCGACGGAGTCCTTGGCGACCTGGACCGGGTCGCCCACGCCGTTGCCGGGCTGCGGGGCGTACACGGCCACACCGGCGCGCTCGGCGACGACGCTGAGCTGGTTGACGGCGTTGGGGCGCTGGAGGTCACAGGCGACGAGCAGCGGCGAGTGGCCCTGCTCCTTGAGCCAGCGGCCGAGCTTGCCCGCGAGGGTGGTCTTACCGGCACCCTGGAGACCGGCCAGCATGATCACGGTCGGCGGCTGCTTGGCGAAGCGCAGCCGGCGCGTCTCCCCGCCGAGGATCGTGACGAGTTCCTCGTTGACGATCTTGAGGACCTGCTGGGCGGGGTTGAGCGCCCGGGAGACGTCGGCGCCGAGGGCGCGTTCCTTGACGTTCTTGATGAACGTGCGGACGACCGGGAGGGCCACGTCGGCCTCGAGGAGCGCGATGCGGATCTCGCGCGCCGTGGCGTCGATGTCCGCTTCGCTCAAGCGCCCCTTGCCGCGCAAGTTCTTGAAGGTCGCTGAAAGGCGATCGGAGAGAGTATCGAACACGGCGGCGTCGGTCCTCGGAGTCGGGGGCAGTCTGAGCGTCTTCCAGGGTATCCGGCCGCGCAAGACATTCGTCCCCGCCCGCCGCAATCGCCGGGCGGGGACACCGGCCGGGTCAGGCCCGCAGCGTCTCCTCCAGCTTGCGGGTCACCGAGGCGGCCTCGTCGCCCGGCAGGGGCACGCCCTCCGCTCCGGTGACGTAGAAGGCGTCCACGGCGTTGGCGCCGAGGGTCGAGACGTGCATGCTGCGGACCCGCAGCCCCTCGTCCTCCAGGGCCTGCCCGATCCGGAACAGCAGTCCGGGCGCGTCCTGCGCGCGCACCTCGATGACCGTGGCGTGCCGGGAGGCGGCCGGGGCCACCGTGACCCGCGGCGGCGGCGCGACGACGCCCCGGCGGCGGGGGTAGGCGGCGTCCCGTTCGGCGAGGCGCCCGGCGATGTCCAGGGAACCGTCCAGGGCGCGGACCAGGTCGGCGCGGAGGCGGGCCGCCTGGGGCAGCGAGCCGTACTCGGCGGCGACCCGCCAGTTCAGCAGCAGCACCGAGCCCTCGACGCCGGCCGGCAGGTCCAGCGCGCGCAGCTCGGCGGTGCGCACGGTCAGCCGGTGCACGGCGAGGACGCCGGCCACCGCGGGCAGCACGCCCGACTGGTCCGGTACGGCGATGAGCAGCTCCACGCCGAGCGGTTCGGGGTCCTCGGCGGCCGGGTTCTCGGCGGGCGCCTCGGTCTGGGCGCGCAGCGCCAGCACGGGGCTGCCGGTGGCGACCGCCTCGATGGCGAGCCGCTCCTGCTCGGCGGTCGGCGCCGCGGCGTCCGGCTCGTCGGGCTCGTCACCGGCGAGCAGCGCCCCGACCCGCTTGACCAGGTCCGCCACGAGCGAACCCCGCCAGGAGGACCAGGCGGCCGGGCCGGTGGCCAGCGCGTCCGCCTCGGTGAGCGCGTGCAGCAGCTCCAGGGTGCCCTGGGAGCCGACCGCGTCGGCCACCGAGCGGACCGTCGCCGGGTCCTCCAGGTCGCGCCGGGTGGCGGTCTCGATCAGCAGCAGGTGGTGCCGTACGAGCGTGGAGAGGACGGCGACGTCGGCGCGGTCGAAGCCGATGCGGGCGGCGACGTCCTTGGCGATGATCTCCCCCGCGACCGAGTGGTCGCCCGGCCAGCCCTTGCCGATGTCGTGCAGCAGGGCCGAGACGAGCAGCAGGTCGGGGCGGCCGACGCGGCGGGTGAACTCGGAGGCGCGCACGGCGGTCTCGATGAGGTGCCGGTCGACCGTCCAGATGTGCACGGCGTTGCGCTGCGGGCGGCAGCGCACCCGCTCCCAGTCGGGCAGCAGCCGGGTGATCAGCCCTTCGGCCTCCAGCGCCTCCCAGACCTCGACGGTGGGCTGCCCCGAGCCGAGCAGGGTGACCAGCTGTTCGCGCGCCTCGGCGGGCCAGGGGGTGGGCAGCGGGCGCACGGTGGCCGCGAGACGCCGTACGGCGTGCAGGGAGAGCGGGAGGCCGGCCTGCGCCGCGGCGGCCGCGGCGCGCAGCGGGAGCACGGGATCGCGTTCGGGGCGGGCGGCCCGGGCGAGCACCACCTCGCCGTCCTGTTCGACGACGCCCTCGGCCAGCGGCGACCGCTCGGGCGCGGGCTTGCCGCCGCCCAGCATGGCGCGCAGCCTGGGCCGCACGGCGCGCGAGCGCAGCACGCGCCCCACCTCGCGCCAGGTGACGTCGCTGGCGTAGGAGATGACCCGGGCCGCCTCGTACACCTGCCGCAGCAGGGTGTCGGCGTCCAGCAGGCCCAGTTCGGCGGCCACCTGGTCCTGCTCCTGGAGGGCCAGCCGGTCGGTGGCCCGGCCGGTGGCCAGGTGCAGGGCGTCCCGCACGTCGAGGAGCCGGCGCCGGGCGTCGGCGAGGCCCTCGCGGGGCGCGTCGGCCAGCCAGGAGGCGGCGACGGCCCGCAGCGCGGTGGCGTCCCGCAGCCCGCCCCGGGCCTCCTTGAGGTCGGGCTCCAGCAGGTACTGGAGCTCGCCCTGGCGTTCGGCGCGCTCGACACAGAGTTCCTGGAGTTCGGGAAGGCGTTTGGGCGCCTGGTTGCGCCAGTCGGCGAGGACGGCCGTGCGCAGTCCCGCCGTCAGCGCGGCGTCGCCCGCGAGATGGCGGGCGTCGAGGAGGCCGAGCTGGACCTTGAGGTCCTCGCCCGCGGTCCTGCGGGCCTCGGCCGGGGTGCGGACGGAGTGGTCCAGGGCGAGGCCCAGGTCCCACACGGGGTACCAGAGCCGGTCGGCGAGGGCGGCGACCGCCTTGGGGTCGTCGCCGTCGTGCAGCAGCAGGAGGTCGAGGTCGCTGCGCGGGGACAGCTCGCCGCGGCCGTAGCCGCCGACGGCGACCAGGGAGGCGCCCCTCGGCACCTCGGCGCCGGCGGTGAAGAGCCCGCTGAGCCAGTCGTCGGTCAGTTCCGCGAGGGCCGTACGGCGCGGCGGCCCGGACCGCGCCCCCTCGGTGAGGAGGCGCAGCCGGGCCGCCGCGTAGCCGCTGGGTCCCGAGTCCTCTGCCTCGTTGCGCACGTCCGTACTCGTCACCCAGCGACTCCTGTTCTGTTCTGCCGTCAGAGCGCGTCCGGGCCGCGCTCGCCGGTGCGGACCCGTACGGCCGTCTCGACCGGGAGGGACCAGACCTTGCCGTCACCGATCTTGCCGGTGCGGGCCGCCTTGACGATGACGTCGATCAGCTGCTCGGCGTCGTCGTCCTCGGCCAGTACCTCGATGCGGATCTTGGGGACGAGGTCGACGGTGTACTCGGCACCGCGGTAGACCTCGGTGTGTCCCCGCTGACGACCGTAGCCGCTGGCCTCGGTGACCGTCAGACCGTGGACCCCGAACGCCTGGAGGGCTTCCTTGATCTCGTCGAGCCGGTGGGGCTTGACGACGGCGGTGATGAGCTTCATGCGTCCACCTTCTTGCTCGCGTCGGTGACCGCGGTCGGGAGGGCGGTCGTGCGGGCGGCGCCGCCGCCGGCCCCGCTGAAGTCGTATGCGGTCTCGGCGTGCTCCGCCTGGTCGATGCCGGCGATCTCGTCGTCCTCGGGGACCCGCATGCCGATGGTCTTGTCGAGGAGGAAGGCGAGGATCGCGGAGACCACCAGCGAGTAGGCGAGCACCGCGAAGACGCCGGCGCACTGCTTCCACAGCTGGTCGAAGGAGTGGTCGCCGTAGAAGACGCCGGTCGCCGTGGACTGCCCCTTGCCGGTGGCGAAGAAGCCGATGAGCAGGGAGCCGATGACACCGCCGACGAGGTGGACGCCGACGACGTCGAGCGAGTCGTCGTAGCCGAACTTGTACTTCAGGCCGACGGCCATGGCACACAGCAGACCGGCGACCGCGCCGACGGCGATGGCGCCGAGCGGGGAGACCGCGCCGCCCGAGGGGGTGATGGCGACCAGACCGGCGACCGCGCCGGAGGCGGCGCCCAGCGTCGTGAAGGCGCCGTGGCGGATCTTCTCGTAGATGAGCCAGGCCAGCATGGCGGCGGCGGTGGCGACCTGCGTGTTGACGAACATCAGCGCGCCGACGCCGTCGTCGTTGCCGAGCCAGGAGCCCGCGTTGAAGCCGAACCAGCCGAACCACAGCAGACCGGCGCCGAGCATGACCAGCGGCAGGCTGTGCGGGCGCATCGGATCCCGCTTGAAGCCGACGCGCTTGCCGATGACGAGGATCACGCCGAGGGCCGCGGCGCCGGCGTTGATGTGGACCGCCGTACCGCCGGCGAAGTCGATGACACCCAGCTCGAAGGCCCAGCCGCCGGCGCCCCAGACCCAGTGGGCGACCGGGAAGTAGACGACCGTGGCCCACAGGGCGACGAACAGCGCCCACGCGGAGAACTTGACGCGGTCGGCGAGCGCACCGCTTATCAGGGCGGGCGTGATGATCGCGAACATCATCTGGAAGACCATGAACACGAAGATCGGGATGGTGTAGCCGTCCCACAGCTCCGTCAGGCCGATGTTGCTCAGGCCGAGCCAGTCGGAGTTCCAGCCGATGAGGCTGCCGGAGTCGGTCCCGAACGCGAGGGAGAAGCCGTACAGCACCCACAGGATGGTGACGATCCCCATGCTGATGAAGCTCATCATCAGCATGTTCAGCGTGCTCTTCACGCGGACCATGCCGCCGTAGAAGAAGGCGAGGCCCGGGGTCATGATCAGCACCAGGGCGGAACAGATGAGCATGAAGCCTGTGTTCGCGGAGGACAGCTTGGGTGCCTCCGCGGCAAGCGTGATGGCTGCTGCCATCGGCGTCTCCTCGTCGTAGGTACGGCCCCGTGCGGGCGAAGCCAGAGCGGGTTCGTGAGGGGTGGGCCGGTTATGCGCCATGAGATTCGCGCAGCGCGGTTTCGGTGGAGGCCCCTCGTTGTTTCGCCGCTGTGACGAAGACGGCCTGCGCGTTACGCCTCGATGAACCGGCTGATGTCCGCCGGGCGGATCGTTATCGTGGCGCAACCTTGTGAGAAGACAGGGAACCGGCCGCGGTCGGCCTTCCGATGACCTGGCATGGGGGAGCCGAGTCGGGCAGTTCGGGAGGACCGGCCGCGGCCGGGGTTCATGGGTTTCACCCTGTGGATCAGGGGGGTCAGACGGCTTCGGCGGTCTCCGGCAGCTCGATGGTGAGCCGCTCGGTCAGATCCACGACCTCGGAGAGATCACCGAATTCGCGTACCGCGCTGTCGACGGTCTTTCGGATACGAGTGTTGACGCGCTCGGAGCGCACTTTCTTGGCCTCCTTCATGGCCTGTGTCGCGAGGGTGGCGCTCTGCTCGGGCTCACGCCGGAGGAGGTGCACCGTGGCCATGCCGATCAGGTTCAGCACGTAGGACCGCTGGTGGTCGTGGTCCCCCGCGAAGCGCTCCACCGCCTTGCGCATCAGGGGCTCGGCCAGCGAGGCGTAGGTGGGGCTGCGGCCGGCGACATAGGCGAGGTCGCGGAAGGAGTGGCTGTTCTCGCCGTAGAGCTCCGCCTCGGAGAAGAACCGGATCCAGTCGGGGTCGGGCTCGTCCCACTCGTCCGACTCGGCGAAGGTGTCCTCGGCCATCCGCACGGCCCGCTTGCACCGCCCGGGCTGGCCCATGTTGGCGTAGGCGCGGGCCTCCATCGCATACAGCATGGCCTGGGTGCGCGGGCTCGCGCAGTCCCGGCTGCCGTACTGGGCGAGGTGGATCAGCTCCAGGGCGTCCTCGGGGCGGCCGAGATGGATCATCTGCCGGCTCATGCTGGACAGCACATAGCTGCCGAGCGGCCGGTCTCCGGCCTCCTTGGCGGCGTGCAGGGCGAGCACGAAGTACTTCTGGGCGGTGGGCTGGAGCCCGACGTCGTAGCTCATCCACCCCGCGAGTTCCGCCAGTTCGGCGGCGACCTTGAACAGCCTGCGCGCGGTGTCCTCGGGCTGGGGTTCCTGGAGCAGGTCCGTCACCTCGTGCAGCTGTCCGACGACGGCCTTGCGGCGCAGCCCGCCGCCGCACTGGGCGTCCCACTGCCGGAACATCACGGTGGTGGACTCCAGCAGGTCCAGCTCCGGCCGGGAGAGCCGGCCGCGGGCCCTGCTGGTCGGCATCGAGCCGGGCTCCCCGAGCGGGGCGGGCGGCGAGGGCACGAGCCAGCGCTGCATGGGCTCGATGAGCGAGGGGCCGGCGCACAGGGCCAGCGAGGTCCCGAGGAAGCCGCGGCGGGCCAGCATCAGGTCGCTGCGCGAGAACTCGCTGAGCTGGGCCACGGTCTGGGGGGCCGTCCACGGGAGGTCGACGCCCGTGACGGAGGGCGCCTGGCGCGCCGCGCGCAGCCCGAGGTCCTCGACGGAGACGACGCAGCCGAACCGTTCGGAGAACAGCTCGGAGAGGATCCTGGGGATGGGCTCGCGCGGGTTCTCGCCGTCCAGCCAGCGGCGCACGCGCGAGGTGTCCGTGGAGATGTGGTTGGCGCCCAACTGGCGGGCCCGGCGGTTGACCTGACGGGCCAGTTCACCCTTCGACCAGCCGCTTCGCACGAACCACGAGGCGAGCAACTCGTTCGGGCGCTTCTCCGCACCCGCAGCGCTACTTCCGCTTCCGCCGTTGCCGCTCACTGGAACGCCCCCATCCCTGAGACCACTTGTCACTGAGTGCGCCAAACCTTATCAGAATGCCGGTAAATACGGCCCTCCGTACGCCTCTTGTCACCCTTCGAACGGAAAGCCGACTTGCCTCCGGCATACCCACAAGCGCATGTGCCTCCAGGACCCGCACACTCAAAGTAATCCTACGATCACGGCTCCAGCCACGAGGATCCCGGAAACGCCACCATTCGCCACCCCTTCGAATGAACTACCGATGACCTGCGCGCGATTCACTTGACACGGGACGGCCGGGAATGAGCGGAGCGAAGCACTCAGGGGCGCACTCGGCAGGGCACACCACCCGGAGCACTTCCGGGCGCCCGGCTGGATCGCAGGACCGGCGGGAAGCGGAGACACAGAGAGTCACCGGACCGGACCGCTGCGTAACCATCGGTGCGTCGGACCCGTTGGAGGGGGCATGGGCTTCACGATCGGCGGTATTCGCGAGATCCGCTCCGGCACGCGCAGGCGCGGCCGCTCGTCCGAGTGCACCGCCGTCGCCGAGTTCACGGGACTGTGGGGCTGGGACGTGGTGCCCGGCGCCCGGGCCGCCGCGGGCGCCTGTTCGTGCGGGCGGCCCGACTGCCGCGAACCCGGCGCGCACCCGCTGGAGTTCGCCCCGCAGGTCCCCGCCGGAGCCACCCTCGACGACGTGGGCAGGACCTGGTCCGAGTTCCCCGGGGCCGCGGTCATGCTGCCCGTCGGGCGCGCGTTCGACGTGATCGACGTCGCCGAGCAGGCCGGCCGGCGCGCCCTGGTCCGGCTGGAGCGCATGGGCCTGCCGCTCGGCCCGGTCACCGCCACCCCCGAGGGCCGCACCCAGTTCTTCGTCGCGCCCGGCGCCGCCGCCGAACTGCCCGGCCTGCTCTACCGCATGGGCTGGGACGACCCGACGGCCCTGGACCTGCGCGGCCTCGGCCCGGGTGCGTACCTCACGGCCCCGCCCTCCGACCGCGGCGGACTCGGCCCGGTGCGCTGGCTGCGCCCGCCCGCCCTGGACTCGGCGACCCGCCCCCCTCGGGCGCGCCTGCTGCTGGGCACGCTGGCCTATCTGGCCCACCGCTCACGCGCCTGATCACCGGCGCGCGCACAGCGAAGCGCCCGCTCCCACTGCACCTGGGGGCGGGCGCTTCTCGCGGACGTACCGTGTGCGGCGGGCGGCCGGTCAGTCCCCGATAAGGGCATCCACGAACGCCTCCGGCTCGAAGGGCGCGAGGTCGTCGGCGCCCTCGCCGAGTCCGATCAGCTTGACCGGAACGCCCAGTTCGCGCTGGACCGCGACCACGATGCCGCCCTTGGCCGTGCCGTCCAGCTTGGTCAGGACGATGCCGGTGATGTCGACGACCTCGGCGAAGACGCGGGCCTGGACCAGGCCGTTCTGGCCGGTGGTGGCGTCGAGGACGAGCAGCACCTCGTCGAGCGGCGCGTGCTTCTCGACGACCCGCTTGACCTTGCCGAGCTCGTCCATGAGCCCGGTCTTGGTGTGCAGCCGGCCCGCGGTGTCGATGAGGACGACGTCCACCCCCATCTCCTTGCCCTCCTTCACCGCGTCGAACGCGACGGAGGCGGGGTCGCCCGCCTCGGGGCCGCGCACGGTGTGGGCGCCGACCCGTTCGCCCCAGGTCTGGAGCTGGTCGGCGGCGGCGGCCCGGAAGGTGTCGGCGGCGCCCAGGACGACGGTCCGCCCGTCGGCCACCAGGACGCGCGCGAGCTTGCCGGTGGTGGTGGTCTTGCCGGTGCCGTTGACCCCGACGACCATCACGATGCCCGGCTTGCGCTCCTCGGGCTCGGTCCGCACGGTGCGGTCGACCTCGGTGCCCACCAGCTTGAGCAGCTCCTCGCGCAGCAGGCCGCGCAGCTCCTCGGGGGTACGGGTGCCGAGCACCTTGACGCGCTCGCGCAGCCGCTCGACGAGCTCCTGGGTGGGCTGCACCCCGACGTCGGCGGTGAGCAGGGTGTCCTCGATCTCCTCCCAGGTGTCCTCGTCGAGGTGCTCGCGCGAGAGCAGCGTGAGCAGGCCCTTGCCGAGGGCGTTCTGCGAGCGGGACAGCCGGGCGCGGAGGCGGACCAGCCGCCCCTCGGTGGGCTCGGGGATCTCGATCCCCGGTGCCTCGACAACGGGCGGCTCCTCGACGGCGGTACCGGCCTGGGCGCCGTCGGGTAGATCCACCTCCTCGATCGTGCGGCGCGGTTCGTCGCGCGGTGTCTCGGCCTCGTCGCCGACCTGCGGCTCGGCCGGCGGGGCGGTGATGTCGGGCGCGGTGGGGGGCGGGGGCGGCAGCGACTTCGTCCGTCGGCTGCCGACGACGAGCCCGCCCAGCACACCGAGCACGACCACGGCGATGACTACAGCAAGGATGACGGTTTCCATAACCCGTCCAGTATGCGTGACCCCTCCCCGCCGGGGCGGGTGGCCGCACGGCCGAACCGCGAGGAACACCCGCCGGGCGCCGGCGGTGCCCTGCCCCTGGTTACCTGACGGTCTGTCAGCTAACGTCCTCCCCGCATCGACACCCGTCCACCCGGCGAAGGGGGCTCCTCCATGCCCGTCACCGTCGTCCGTTTCAACCTCGTCGCTCCCGGCGCGACCCCCGCCGAGCTGGGCGTGCGCTACCGGACCGCGCTGGAGATGGCCGCGTACGCCGACGAGTGCGGGGTCACGACCGTGCAGACCGAGGAGCATCACGGGGCCGAGAACAACTGGCTCCCGTCGCCGTTCGCCTTCGCGGGCGCGGTGCTGGGCGCGACCCGGCGGCTCGCGGTCACGGTCTCGGCTGTGATCGGCCCGCTGCACGACCCGTTGCGGCTGGCCGAGGACATCGCGGTGCTCGACCTGCTGAGCGGCGGCCGGCTGGTCACGGTCGCCGGGATCGGCTACCGGCCCGAGGAGTACGCCCGGGCGGGGGTGGACTGGAAACGGCGCGGGCGGCTCCAGGACGAGCTGCTCGACACCCTGCTCAAGGCGTGGACCGGCGAGGAGTTCACCTACCGGGGCCGTACGGTACGGGTCACCCCGCGTCCGGCCACCGAGCCGCACCCCCTGCTGCTGGTGGGCGGGTCCTCCGAGGCCGCGGCCCGCCGGGCGGCCCGCCTCGGCCTGCCCTTCTTCCCGAGCGCCCACCTGCCGGAGCTGGAGGCCTATTACAAGGAGCGGCTCGTGGAGTACGGGACGCAGGGCTGGACGATGATGCCCGCGGCCGAGACCCCGCTGCTGCACATCGCCGAGGACCCGGACCGGGCCTGGGCCGAGTACGGCCGGCACTTCCTGCACGAGGCCCGCACGTACGCCTCCTGGCAGTCCCACGAGATCCGCTCGGCGGTGCGGTCGGCGGCGGGCAGCGTCCAGGAACTGCGGAACGAGGGGGTCTACCGGATCCTGACACCGGACGAGTGCGTGCAGCAGGGGCTCGACAGTCTCGTCCTGCATCCGCTGGCGGGCGGGATGCCGACGGCCGAGGGGTGGCGCGGGCTGCGGCTGTTCTGCGAGAACGTGCTGCCCCGGCTCAGCGGGTGAGCCGGGGCAGCACGTCCCACGGGGGTCGAGGAGCGGGCGGCGGGGACTTGGCCCGGCTCCTCGAGTCGGAGGGCCTCGGGGAGGCTCAGCCCATCTCCTCCAGCGCCTTGCCCTTCGTCTCCTTGACGTACTTCAGGACGAACGGGATGGAGAGCGCGGCGAAGACCGTGTAGATCACGTAGGTCGCGGAGAGGTTCCAGTCGGCCAGCGAGGGGAAGCTCGCGGTGATGGCCCAGTTGGCGATCCACTGCGCGGACGCGGCCACACCGAGGGCGGCGGCGCGGATGCGGTTGGGGAACATCTCGCCGAGGAAGACCCAGACGACCACGCCCCACGACAGGGCGAAGAAGAGGACGAAGACGTGGGCGGCGATCAGGGCGATCCAGCCCTGGGTGGCGGGCAGCTTGCCGTCGACGAGGTCGAAGGAGAAGGCCCAGGCCTCCAGGGCGAGGCCGACGACCATGCCGGCCGAGCCGATGAGGGCGAGCGGCCTGCGGCCGACGCGGTCCACGAAGATCATCGCGATGACGGTGCCGATGATGTTGATGATCGACGTCGTGAACGAGTAGAAGAACGAGTCCGTCGGGTCGACGCCGACCGACTGCCACAGCGTCGAGGAGTAGTAGAACGCGACGTTGATGCCGACGAACTGCTGGAAGACCGACAGGCCGATACCGATCCAGACGATCGGCTTGAAGAAGAAGGAGCCGCCGAGCAGGTCCTTGAAGGTGGACTTGTGCTCGCTCTTCATCGCGTGCTCGATCTCGGTGACGCGGGCGTCGAGGTCGATCTTGTCGCCCTCGACCTCTTCGAGGATGGCACGGGCCCGCTCGCGCTTGCCGACGGAGATGAGGAAGCGGGGGGACTCGGGGATGGCGAAGGAGAGCAGGCCGTAGAGGACGGCCGGGACGACCATGACGCCCAGCATGACCTGCCAGGCCTCCAGGCCCATGAGCTTGCCGCGCTGGTCGCCGCCGGCGGAGTTGAGCAGACCCCAGTTGACCAGCTGCGAGACGGCGATGCCGATGACGATGGCGGCCTGCTGGAAGGAGCCGAGGCGGCCGCGGTAGGCGGGCGGGGCGACCTCCGCGATGTAGGCCGGGCCGATGACGGAGGCCATGCCGATGGCGAAGCCGCCGACGACCCGCCACAGGGCGAAGTCCCACAGCGAGAAGGGCAGGGCCGAGCCGACGGCGCTGACGGTGAACAGCAGGGCGGCGATCTGCATGACGCGGATGCGGCCGATGCGGTCGGCGATGCGTCCCGCGGTCGCCGCGCCGATGGCGCAGCCGATCAGGGCGATGGCGATGACCTGCGCCAGGGCCGCGGAGCCGACGTCGTAGCGGTCCCGGATGGCTTCGACGGCGCCGTTGATGACGGAGCTGTCGTAGCCGAAGAGGAAGCCGCCCATCGCGGCCGCCGCGGCGATGAAGATGACGTGCCCGAGATGATCGGGGTGAGCCGTGGCGGCTCCTGACTTCTGTGCCTGCTCTGTGCTGGTCACGTTCAACTCCTCGGGCCGTCGGCAACGCCGCCGACGGGGACTCAACCCCTCCAGATAGGTGGTATCTGAAGGTAAAAGCAACGGTGCCGAGACTATGCCTTCAAGTATCGAAGTCAAGAGGTGGTGACTGTGACGTTTCAGCACACAGGTGAGGGGCTCGTGTTCAACTCTTGAAGGGACAGTCGGAGCTTCACTCCGGATACCCGCTCATCGGCGATTCAGCGCAGACGCTGGCTGATGACCTTCGACACACCGTCGCCCTGCATCGAGACGCCGTACAGCGCGTCGGCGACCTCCATCGTGCGCTTCTGGTGCGTGATCACGATCAGCTGCGAGGACTCCTGGAGCTCCTGCATGATCCGGATCAGCCGCTGGAGGTTGGTGTCGTCGAGCGCGGCCTCGACCTCGTCCATGACGTAGAACGGGCTGGGCCGGGCCTTGAAGATCGACACCAGCATGGCGACGGCCGTCAGCGACCGCTCGCCGCCCGAGAGCAGGCTGAGCCGCTTGACCTTCTTGCCGGGCGGCCGGGCCTCGACGTCGACACCGGTGGTCAGCATGTTGTCGGGGTCGGTCAGGATCAGCCGCCCCTCGCCGCCGGGGAAGAGCCGCCCGAAGACTCCCTCGAACTGGCGGGCGGTGTCCCGGAACGCCTCGGTGAAGACCTGCTCGACCCGCTCGTCCACCTCCTTCACCACCTGAAGGAGGTCGGCACGGGTCTTCTTGAGGTCCTCGAGCTGCTCGCTGAGGAACTTGTGGCGCTCCTCCAGCGCGGAGAACTCCTCCAGCGCGAGCGGGTTCACCTTGCCCAGCTGCTGGTAGGCCCGCTCGGCCGCCTTCAGCCGCTTCTCCTGCTCGGCCCGCAGGAACGGCCTCGGCCGGTTGCGGGGGTCGTCGGGGTCCTCCGGCAGCACCTCGCCCTCGGCCGGCGGGGAGGACGGCACCGGCTGGTGCGGCCCGTACTCGGAGACGAGCCCCGCGGGCTCCACCCCGAGCTCCTCCAGCGCCCTGGTCTCCAGCTGCTCGATCCGCATCCGCTTCTCGGCGCCCAGCACCTCGCCCCGGTGCACCGAGTCCGTCAGCTTGTCCAGCTCGGCCTTCAGGTCCCGCCCCGCCGCGCGTGCGGCGGCCAGCTCCTGTTCCCGCAGCGCCTTGGCGGCGTCGGCGGCGACCCGCTCCGCCTCGGCCCGCCCGAGGGACACCTCGACATGGGCGAGCAGCTGACGCGCCCCGCCGGCCACGGCCTGCGCGACGGCCGCCTCGTGCCGCAGCCGCGCCCGCCGCTGCTCGGCACGCGCGCGTGCCTCACGCTCCGCGCGCGCGGCCCGGTCCAGCGAGTCGGCCCGGCCGGCGAGCCCCTTCACCCGCTCCTCGTGCGTACGGACCTGGAGCCTGGCCTCCATCTCGGTCTGCCGGGCGTTGGCCCCGTCGGCGGCCAGCCGGTCGCGCGCGGAGGTGTCCGGCTCCTCCTCGACCGGCATCTCCTCGGCCACCGCCAGCCGTTCGGCGAGTTCCTCGGCCTCCTCCACGGCCCGGTCCAGCGCGTCCTGCGCCCGTGCCGCGGCCGCCGTGGAGCGCTCGGCCTCCCCCGCGGCACCCCGCGCCTGCCCCGCGAGCCGCCCGAGCTGCTGGGCCACGGCCGACTTCTGCCGGTCGGCGGCCCGCCGCCGCTCCCCCAGCTCCTCGACGAGCGCGGCGCACTCCCCGCGCCGCTCCCCCGCCGCCTCCTGGGCCCGCGCCAGCTCCTCGCAGCGCACGGCCAGTTCGTCGAGCTCGGCGGCCGCCTCGTCGACCGAGGCCTGCACCTCCAGCAGACTGGGCGCCCCGGCGGACCCGCCGTACGCGAAGTGCGCCCCGAGCAGGTCGCCCTCGGCGGTGACGGCGGTGAGGGCGGGACGGGAGTGGACGAGCTCCTCGGCGTCCTCCAGCGTGTCCACGACGACGACGTCCCGCAGGAGGCGCCGCACGGCGGGCATGAGCTCGGCGGGACCTCGCACCAGGTCGGCGGCGTACCGCGGCCCGCCGGACTCCCCCGGCTCCCGGGGTACGTCGTCCGGCGCGCCGCCGAGCAACAGCGCCGCCCGGCCGCCGTCCTGCTTGCGCAGGAGGCGGATGGCCTCGGCCGCGGCGGACGGGGTGGTCACCGCGAGGGCGTCCGCCGCCGCGCCGAAAGCGGCGGCGAGGGCGGTCTCGTACCCCTGGGTCACGCTCAGCAGTTCGGCCGCCGGGCCCAGCAGGCCGCCGAGCGCGTCCCGCGCGCCGAGCAGCGCGCCCGTGCCGTCCTTGCGGCGCAGGCCCAGCGCGAGCGCCTCGTGACGGGCCCGGGTCGCGGCACGCCGGCGCTCGGCCGCCGTGGCCGCGTCGCGGGCGGCGGTGAGGGCGGCCTCCGCCTCGGCGAGCCGGTGCCTGGCGCCCTCGTGCCGGTCGCCCAGCTCCTGGTCGTCCGCGTCGAGACCGTCGACCTCCGCCTTGAGCGTCTCGTACTCCTCCTGCGCGGCGACCGCCCGCTCCTGGGCCTCGTCCCGGGCGGCGGCCAGCCGGTCGATCTCGGCCTGGGCGGAGGCGGCGCGCGAGCGGGCCGCGTTGACCTGGCCGTTCAGCCGGGCCAGGCCCTCGCGGCGGTCGGCGATGGCGCGGGCGACGTCCTTCAGGCGCCGCTCTTCGAGGGCCAGCTCCCGCTCCAGGTCGGCGCGGTGGGCGACGGTGTCGTCGAGCGCGTGCTGGGCCGCTTCGAGGGCTGCCTCCAGTTCGGCTTCCTGCTCGCGGACGCGGGCGGCCTCGCGCTCCATGTCCTCGGGGTCGCGGCCCCGGCGTTCCTCGGGCGGCGCGGAGGTGGCGCTCTTCACGCGCGCGTCGGCGAGGGAGACCGTGCCGCGGACGCGTTCGGCCAGCTGGGACAGCTCGTACCAGGTCTGCTGGGCGCGCTGGAGCCGCGGCGCGAGCCTGCGGACCTCGTCCTCGAGGAGCGCCTCCCGCTGGAGCGCCTTGCGCAGGTCCTGCTCGGCGGCCTCCTTGCGCTCCTTGAGGGCGGCCTCGTCGGCGATCTCGCCCCGCAGCGCCTCCCGCAGCCGTACGAGGTCGTCGGCGAGCAGACGCAGCCGGGCGTCGCGCAGGTCGGCCTGGATGACGGCGGCGCGGCGGGCGACGGCGGCCTGGCGGCCCAGTGGCTTGAGCTGACGCCGCAGTTCGTCGGTCAGGTCCTGCACGCGCGCGAGGTTGGCCTGCATCGCGTCCAGTTTCCTGAGCGCCTTCTCCTTGCGCTTGCGGTGCTTGAGGACGCCCGCGGCCTCCTCGATGAAGGCACGCCGCCCCATGGGATCGGCGTGCAGCACGGAGTCGAGCTGGCCCTGGCCGACGATGACGTGCATCTCGCGGCCGATGCCGGAGTCGGACAGCAGGTCCTGGATGTCGAGCAGCCGGCAGGTGTCGCCGTTGATCTGGTACTCGCTGCCGCCGTTGCGGAACATGATCCGCGTGATGGTGACCTCGGCGTACTCGATGGGCAGCGCCCCGTCGGAGTTGTCGATGGTCAGGGACACCTCGGCCCGGCCCAGCGGCGGACGGCCGGTGGTGCCGGCGAAGATGACGTCCTCCATCTTGCCGCCGCGCAGGGACTTGGCGCCCTGCTCGCCCATGACCCAGCTGAGCGCGTCGACGACGTTGGACTTGCCCGAGCCGTTCGGTCCGACCACACAGGTGATACCCGGTTCGAACCGGAGCGTGGTCGCCGAGGCGAACGACTTGAAACCCCGGAGGGTCAGGGCCTTGAGGTGCACGGCGCTGGACTCTACCTTCCGGGGGTGTCTCACTCCATGAACCCGCGGTTTCGCCCGTGAACGCGCAGGGCAGACCAAACGTTAAGAGACTGAAAGGGTGCGCGGGGGAATTAAATGGAGCGGGCGGGGACGACGGGCTGAAAAGACGGGGGAAAGAACGGCGGGGAAAGAAAGAAGGGACGCCGAAGCGTCCCTTGCAAACTCTGACAACCTAGCGGTCCGACGCGGGTGAGTAGAGCCGCCCGACCACTGCGTGTGCCGTTGTGCAGCGGTGCAGCGATCAGGTGAGCGCAGGCTCCGCCTGGCGTGCGTCGATGCTCTCCAGAAGCGATTCGTGAGAAGCGGCAGCCGTCAGCGCGTCGTTCTCGGCCTGGATCCGTCCGAGCTCGGATTCCAGATCTTGTACACGCTGCTGGAGCCGTCGCATCTCGGCGAGGAGTCGCGGGTCGGAGCCGCCGACGTAACCGAGAAGCGCCTTTGCCATGATGGATGGTCCTCCACAATGAGTGACCGACCGAAGCGGTGTGGGTCGTGAGGGATTCGCACCCGCGGTGCTTGGCATGATCTTGCTGGTGCTGACGTTCATCCATGCCAAACAGCTGAGGTGCGCGGGGTGCTTTCAGCGTCTCACCAAAAAGTTTGACGGTCAACACGATCACGCCCCGTATTGGCGGGCGGCCCGGTGGCGCGCGGCCTGAACGGCGGCGCTGCGACTCCTGCGGGGCCCTCGGGGCGTGGCGATCATCCTTGCGTGCGGAGCCTGCCACTGCAAGCGATTCTTGGCAACCACCTGCTTCTTTCTGCTGGGGGCAGGTGCCGACGGCATGTTCCGGATCCCGTACGGCGGTGTCGCGCCCGCGCTTCTCAGCGGATCGCGAAGCCGTCGTAACCCCCGCGCGGTGTGTCCCAGATCTCGGTGACGCCGTCCACGCGTCCGGGCGTGTCGTCACTCAGAAGCCAGTCGAGCAGTCCCTCACAGCCCTCACGGGCCCCCTCCGCAACTACCTGGACCCGTCCGTCCGCCAAATTGAGAGCAAAACCACTCAGGCAGCCGATCTCCAGAGCCTTCGCCCTTGTGAACCAGCGGAAACCCACGCCCTGGACGTGTCCGCGCACCCAGGCGACCAGCCGTACATCCTCACTCATGGGTGCAACCTAACCGGGCAAAGACGCTCGGAGCACTTCCTCTCTCAGAGCCATGCGGTACCGTCCCCACCCAATGATTCTCATATGAAACTCACTCGATCGTGTGAGTCAGGTCGACCAGAGGAAGCAGGAGGCGCGCTGCGCCCCGGCACTTCGGCCGACCGTGGGGAACACCGCTTGGACGAGGAAGGCAAGGACATGGGACGCCACCGACGCTCCGCCGCCGGCCGCGCCGCCACGAGCCGCGCCACGGGGGTCACACAGACGCACGGCTCGCACGCGGACAGTCGCACTTCGCGGGACTCGTATGCCGGCGACCGCCCCACCATGGGCATCGCGCCGTATCTCAACCCGGAGGCGTACGCCGACTCCGTGGCCAGGAGCCAGGAGTACCTGTTCGCCACCGGCGAGGGGTACGCCCACGACGACACCGCGGTCTTCGCGGCGGACGGCTTCCGGCCCGACGGCGGCGCACCGGAGCGCGGCTCGGCGCGCGCGGCCGCGGGCCGCCGCCGCAAGAAGAGGGTCGCCACGCCCGTCAAGACGGGACTGCTGGGCGTCTCCGCCGCGGTCGCCATCGGCACCGTCGCGGTGGCCACGGGCGTCGTGCCCGGCCTCGACAACTACCAGCTCGGCGGGGGCGGCGGCTCGGCCGACAAGGTGCAGGCCGCGAACTCCCCGACCAACTCGGCCTCCGAGCAGGGCGGCACCTCCGGCTCCGCCGACTCCGGACGGGGCGGCACGTCGACCAGCCGCGACGCCGGCCGGTCGGCGTCGCCCGCCGCCCCGGCGTCGTCGGCCGCGCCGTCCTCGCCCTCGGCCTCCGCGTCCGCCTCGGCGGCCGCGCCGAGCGAGACCGCGACCGAGAAGCCGAAGGCCACCCCTTCGAAGGAGCAGGAGACCACGCCGTCCGAGTCGAAGCGGACCGCCACCAAGGCTCCGCCGAAGGCGGAGACCCCGGTGACGGTGTCGGCCGAGGCGCAGGCCGCGGCCGAGGTGCTCAAGCTCGTCAACGAGGAGCGGGCCAAGGTCGGTTGCAGCGCCGTCTCCGCGAACAGCGCGCTGTCGGATCTCGCCGAGCAGTTCAGCGACGACATGGCCGCGCGCGGGTTCTTCGACCACACCGACCCGGACGGGGCGACCCCGTGGGACCGTGCGGCGAAGGCGGGGATATCCGGCCTCGGCGGCGAGAACATAGCCCGCGGCCAGGCCGACGCGGCCGCGGTCATGGAGGCCTGGATGAACAGCCCCGGCCACAAGGCGAACATCCTGAACTGCGACTTCAAGACGCTGGGCGTCGGCGTCCACCTGGGCTCCGGCGGCCCCTGGTGGACGCAGGACTTCGGGTACTAGCCCGGCCGTACGGCTACCGGCCCCCTGGAGGTCGCTCGGCGGGTCGGCTGCGGCCCCGTTGCGGGGGTCATGCCGTGCGGGCGCGGCCGTCCAGGAAGACGCGCGCGGTCTCGGCGACCCGCCGGCCCAGGTGCTCGGCCGTCGCCACATCGGCCTTGTGGACGGCGTCCGGGCCCTCGTCGACGTTGGTCTGCGCCGCCGCGCCGAGGAACACGCCGAGGCGGTTGAGGTCGTTCTCGGAGGCCGTGCTGCTGTTCCAGCCGGGCAGCAGGCCGAGGTTCACCCAGTGCATGCCCAGCTGCGCGGCCAGGATCTGGAAGAACTGGAGCGTGTGCAGCTTGTCGCCGCTCTTGGAGCCCGAGTTGGTGAACCCGGCGGCCAGCTTGTCGTGCCAGGCCTGGGTGGCCCAGCGCGCGGACGTCGCCTCGGCGAAGGCGTGGAACGCGGCGGACGCGGTCCCCATGTAGGTCGGTGAACCGAACACGATCGCGTCCGATCCGTCGAGCAGGGTCCACTGCTCCTCGGTGATCTCGTCGACCTTGATCAGGTGCACCTGGGCACCGGTGTCGGCGGCCCCGGCGCGGACGGCCTCGGCGAGGACGGCGGTGTGGCCGTAGCCGGAGTGGTAGGCGACGGAGATCACCGGAGAGGCCGCAACGGAGGGGGAAACCACGGGGGCGGACATACGTACTCCTTGACGGATCGATGAAGGGGCAGCTCGGAAGCAGTAACCAAAGAAAAGCACTAACTTTTTGTTAGTGCAACCTGTCGGCTAGCGCTGCCTTCGCGTACGCTTGACGCATGGACATAACCCAGGAGCGCACGGAGGACCGGAACCTCCCGTTCGACGTGTTCGCCAGGGCCTGCCCCTCGCGCGGCACGCTGGAGCACGTCACCGGGCGCTGGGGCGGGCTCACGCTCGGCGCGCTCCACGAAGGCTCCCTGCGCTTCAACGAGCTGCGCCGCCGGGTGGACGGCGTGAGCGAGAAGATGCTGTCGCAGACCCTGCACGCGCTGGAGCGCGACGGCCTGGTGCACCGCGAGGCCCAGCCCACCAACCCGCCCCGCGTGGACTACGAGCTGACCCCGCTGGGGCGGGAGGTGGCCGAACGGCTGCTGTCCCTCATCCACTGCGTGGAGGGGCGCATGGACGACGTGCTGGCCGCCCGCGAGCGTTACGACGGTATGCGCGGCACCTTCTGACACACCGGGCAGAAGTAGCTGGACCGGTTCATCCAGGGACGGCGGCGCATCGGCGTGCCGCAGCGCCTGCACGGCAGACCCTCACGGCCGTAGGCGTCCAGTGACCGGTCGAAGTAGCCCGACTCGCCGTTGACGTTGACGTACAGGCTGTCGAAGCTGGTGCCGCCCACGGACAGGGCCGCGTTCATCACGTCCCGCACGTGGCCCAGCAGTTCGCCGGTGCGCGGACGCGTGAAGTTGCCCGTGGGGCGGTCGTAGTGCAGCCGGGCGCGCCACAGCGCCTCGTCCGCGTAGATGTTGCCGACACCGCTGATCAGCGACTGGTCGAGCAGCGCGCGCTTGATGGTGGTGCGCCTGCGCCGCAGCGCCTGGTGGAAGGCCTCCTCGTCGAACAGCGGGTCGAGGGGGTCACGGGCGATGTGCGCGATGACGTCGGGAAGGCCGTCGGGGCCCGTGTCGTGCAGCGAGAGGCCGCCGAAGGTGCGCTGGTCCACGAAGCGCAGCTCGGTGTCCACCTCGTCCGCGAAGCGCACCCGCACGCGCAGGTGCTTCTCGTCGGGGGCCCCGGGCGGCTGGACCAGGAGCTGACCGCTCATGCCCAGGTGGGCCAGGATCGCCTGTCCGGTGTCCGCCAGCGGCAGCCACAGGTACTTGCCGCGGCGGCTGGGGGTGCCGATGCGGTGACCTTCGAGACGGCGCGCGAAGTCCTCGCCGCCGGCCGGATGACGGCGTACGGCGCGCGGGTGCAGGACCTCGGCGTCGGCGACCGTGCGCCGGGCCACCCATCGCTCCAGTCCGCGCCGGACGACCTCGACCTCGGGCAACTCGGGCATGGGTTCCCCCGTACGGAGCGCCCGCCTCCCGATGGGGGCGGGCGCTCGTCTCGTACCGCTGTTCTACTGATCCGCTGTTCTTCAGGCGGAGGCGGACTCGGTGTCCGGGCTGCCGTCGGCCGGGGCGGCCTCGGCCGCCTTGGCGCGCTCGTCCGCCGCGGCCCGGATGGACCGCCACGCGGACTCGGCGGCCTGCTGCTCCGCCTCCTTCTTGCTGCGGCCGGTGCCGGTGCCGTACGAGACGCCTCCGACGCGGGCAGCAGCAGTGAAGGTCTTCTCGTGGTCCGGGCCGGTCTCCGTGACCAGGTACTCGGGGACCCCGAGGCCTTCGGTCGCGGTGAGCTCCTGGAGGCTGGTCTTCCAGTCCAGGCCGGCACCGAGGTTCGAGGACTTCTCGATCAGCGGGTCGAACAGGCGGTGCACCAGTTCGGAGGCCGCGTCGAGGCCCTGGTCGAGATAGACCGCGCCGATCACCGCTTCGAGGGTGTCGGCGAGAATGGACGCCTTGTCCCGGCCGCCCGTGCCCTCTTCACCACGGCCGAGCCGGATGAAGGAACCCAGGTCGAGGCCACGGCCGACCTCCGCCAGCGCACGCGAGTTGACCACCGCGGCCCGCAACTTGGCCAGCTGGCCTTCGGGCAGGTCGGGGTGGGTGCGGTACAGCGTGTCCGTGACGACGAGACCGAGCACGGAGTCCCCGAGGAACTCAAGACGCTCGTTCGTCGGCAGGCCGCCGTTCTCGTACGCGAAGGAACGGTGGGTCAGCGCACGCACCAGAAGGGCGGACTCGAGCCGATAGCCGAGCCGCCCTTCCAGAAGCGTGTGGGACGAGGCCGTGTCCGCCTTGTTCTTGGCGGTCGTGTCCGCCTTGGCGTCAGACATGAAGCCTCTCACCAGCCGCTCAGACCTCGAGGACCTGGCGCTTGTTGTAGGTACCGCAAGACGGGCACGCGATGTGCTGCAGCTTGGGCTCGTGGCAGCGCTCGCACGCAACCAGGGTGGGGACCGCAGCCTTCCACTGCGACCGGCGGTGGCGCGTGTTGCTGCGCGACATCTTCCGCTTCGGAACAGCCACGGCTACTTCTCCTGCTTCTCGTTGGCGCGCGCCGGTCGAGGCGCTTCGCCACTCATCTCGTCCTTCTCGCCGTCTTCGAGTGAACCGGCGAGTCCCTGCAGTGCCGCCCAACGGATGTCGGTGGCGTCGTGGTGGTGGTCCGGGTCGTCCGTGAGCCGCGCTCCGCATTCGGAGCACAGACCCAGGCAGTCGTCCTGGCACACCGGCTGCATCGGCAGTGCGAGCACCACCGCATCACGCAGCACGGGTTCGAGGTCGAACAAGCCGTCCTCGAGGAAGAGCATGTCCTCGTCTTCCTCGGCGTCGTCGACCGGCTCCGCTTTGGGGCGGCCCCGGTCGTCGGCGTCAGGGTACGAGAACATCTCCTGGAAGTCCGCATCGAGCTCCAGCTCCAGCGGCTCCAGACACCTTACGCACTCCCCCTCGGCCTGTGCACGGGCGGTGCCTGTGACGAGCACCCCTTCCATGACCGACTCGAGTCGGAGGTCGAGCTCCAGCGGTGCGCCTTCCGGCACGCCGATCACTCCCTGGATCCCGAGATCCCGGGGTGCTTCGATCTCGCGGGTCAGGCGCTGCTGCGCACCGGGCCGCCGCCCCAGCTCGTGCGTGTCGAACACGAGAGGCTTGCGGTGGTCGAGGCGGGCGTTCAGGGCCATTCCTGCTTTCGATCTTCTGAGCTCGGGGGGACGCTGCCCCTCGGTACGGCGGGCAGCGCTGATCGCGGGCGTATACGGAACAAGCGAAGCGCACACGCGACCGAAGAGACAGGATACTGGAGCTTTCGCCCACAGCCCAATCGGGCCCTGTCCCGCCCGCCCGACCGCGACAGCGGCAGCGGGCCGGCGCGGGCCGCAGGGCCTAGAGGCCGCGCCCCTGCTCGTAGGCGCGCAGCTGCTCGGCGCTGATCATGCCGGTGTCGAAGAGGCTGGTCTCGTCGAGCGCGTAGCCCTGCTGGGCGTGCTGGCCCTGCTGGGCGTGCTGGCCCTGCTGGGCGTTCTGCGCCTGCTGGTCGGCCTGGTTCGGGTCGTACGGCACCTGCTGGGCGTCGTAGCCCTGGATGGGGGCCCCTCCCGCTTGAGCGAAGTCGAAAGCGGGGGAGTAGGGGTCGGCCTGCTGCTGGTAGCCGTACACGTCCTGCTGGGCGTACCCCTGCTGCTGGGGCTGCTGGTAGCCGCCGTACGGGTCCGGCTGCTGCTGGTAGCCGTACGGCGGCTGCGGCTCCTGCTGCTCGTACGGCTGCTGGACGGGCTGCGCGGCCGCGGCATCCTGCTCGGCGAGGGCGGTCAGGTCGGCGAGGTAGTCGGCGTCGGAGGAGTGCTGGAACGTGGTGGCGTCGTCGGCGAGGACGCCCAGGTCGTCCGAGGCGATACGGCCGTGCAGCTTCTGCCGGCCGCGGCCGACCGCCTCCAGGGTCTTGGCCAGCACCGCCTCGAAGGCGCCCAGCTTGGTGTCGACGTAGGCGTCGGCGTCGCGGCGCAGGGTCTCGGGGTCGTGGCTGCGCTCGGGGGCGTCCTCGTCCTCGTAGCCGTTCTCGTCGGTACCGGGTCCGGTGCCGAGGAGCTTCTCGCGGCCACGGCCGACGGAGCCGAGCGTCTTGGTGAGGACGACCTCGAAGTTGGCAAGCTTGGAGTCCACGTAGTCGTCGGCCTCCGCGCGGACCTCCTCGGCCTCCTTGCGCGCCTCGGCGAGGATGCGGTCCGCCTCGTCCTGGGAGCGGCGGGCGATCTCGGTGTCGGAGATCAGGGAGCCCCGCTCGGCGTGCGCGGTGGAGATGATCCGGTCGGCCTCCTGGCGGGCCTGCTCGACCATCTGCTCGCGGCCGCCGATCAGCTCCTCGGCCTGGGCGAGGGAGTCCGGAAGGGCCGCGCGCACCTCTTCGAGCAGGGCGAGCAGATCGGCGCGGTTGACCACGCACGAGGCCGACATCGGCATCGACCGGGCACTGGAGACCGCCGTGACGATCTCGTCGAGCTTCTTCTGCACGTCCACCGGTTGCTCGCCACTCTCTACAGCTGTGTTGGAGACGGACGGGACGACTGTACGGCCATGAGGTGTCCGCCGGACAGCGGGTGACGGGCCGTCAGGAGTCCCTGCCCGGGGTCAGCCCTGGCGCAGACGCTCGCCGAGGGCCTCCAGGACCAGCGGCGGCACCAGGTGGGAGACGTCACCGCCCCAGGTGGCGACCTCCTTGACCAGGGAGGAGGAGAGGAAGCTGTACGTGGGGTTCGTGGGCACGAACAGCGTCTCGACGCCCGAGAGGCCGTTGTTCATCTGGGCCATCTGGAGTTCGTAGTCGAAGTCGCTTACCGCCCGCAGGCCCTTGACGATGGCCGGGATCTCGCGCTGCTTGCAGAAGTCGACGAGGAGGCCGTGGAACGCCTCGACGCGGACGTTGCCGTACTCGGCGGTGACCTGGCGGATCAGGTCGATCCGTTCGTCGATCTCGAACAGGCCCTTCTTGGACTTGTTGATCATGACCGCGACATAGACCTCGTCGTACAGACGAGAGGCGCGGGAAATGATGTCGAGGTGTCCGTTGGTGATCGGGTCGAACGACCCGGGACAGACGGCACGGCGCACTTGTGGTCCCTCGCTCTCCGGTCCGGTCATCGTGCGTCTTCGCACGTAGAGGCGGCGCGACCGTACCAAAACGTTCCCTCGCCGTAGCGACGGGCCCTCAGCGCTTCGAAACCGTCCGGCCAGGGGAACTCCCCGCCTCTGGTGCTGCGCTCCACGGTGACGAGGGCGTCGGCCGCGAGCCAGCCCCCCGAGCGGAGTGTGAGGAGAATCTCCCGAAGATCGTCGTTCGTGACGGCGTACGGGGGATCGAGGAAGACGAGGTCGTACGGGCCCGCCGGCGGGGTCTCGACGACCTGCCGGGCCTTGCCCGCCCTGACTTCGGCGCCCGGCAGGCCGAGGCTCTTCACGTTCTCCCGGATCGTGCGGGCCGCCCGCGCGTCGGCCTCCACGAGCAGGGTGTGGCCCGCGCCCCGGGACAGGGCCTCCAGGCCCACGGCGCCGGAGCCCGCGTAGAGGTCGAGGACCCGCTCGCCGTCGAGGGGGCCGCCCAGCAGCGACTCCCAGGTGGAGAAGAGACCTTCGCGCGCGCGGTCGGAGGTGGGGCGGGTACCGGTCCCTGGCGGCACTGCCAGACGACGTCCACCGGCTGCGCCGGCGATCACGCGGGTCATCTCGGGGTCCTTGTCCGGGGTCGGGTGCGGGTACGCGTCCAGTCTCGCAGGCGGTGCCGCGGGCGCGCGCCGCGCCGGGAGCCGTGCGGGGAGCAGCGGGTCGCCGCCCGCCGGGGGTGTGCTCAGCCCTTTTCCAGGTACTGCTCCCGTTCCTCGTCCAGGAGGGCGTCCAGGGCCGTGCGCAGGCCGGGGAGGCTCGTCAGTTCCGGGTCGGCGGCGACCAGGCGGGCGGCCTCCTCCCTCGCCTGCGCGATGACCTCCTCGTCCTCGATGACCGCGAGGACCCGCAGGCTGGAGCGGGCGCCGGACTGGGCCTGGCCCAGCACATCGCCCTCGCGGCGCTGTTCGAGGTCGATGCGGGAGAGCTCGAAGCCGTCGAGGGTGGAGGCCACGGCGTCGAGCCGCTGCCGGGCCGCGCTGGCCTCCGGCATCTCGGAGACCAGGAGGCACAGGCCGGCCGCCGAGCCACGGCCGACACGGCCGCGCAGCTGGTGCAGCTGGGAGACGCCGAAGCGGTCGGCGTCCATGATCACCATCGCGGTGGCGTTCGGCACGTTCACGCCGACCTCGATGACGGTGGTGGCGACCAGGACGTCGGTGTCGCCCGCGGCGAAGCGGCGCATGACGGCGTCCTTGTCGTCCGGGGGCATGCGGCCGTGCAGCACCTCCACCCCGAGACCCCGCAGGGGCCCCTGCGCGAGGTGGCCCGCGATGTCGAGGACCGCGAGCGGCGGGCGCTTCTCGGCCTCGTCCTCGGGGGACTTCTTCCCGGCCCGGCCGCCCTTCTTGTCCTCCTCGTCGCCGATGCGCGGGCAGACGACGTACGCCTGATGGCCGTTGTCCACCTCCTCGCGCACGCGCTCCCAGGCGCGGGCGAGGAAGTGCGGCTTGTCGGCGGCCGGGACGACATGGCTGGCGATGGGCGAGCGGCCCGCCGGGAGCTGGTCGAGGACGGACGTCTCCAGGTCGCCGAAGACGGTCATGGCGACGGTGCGCGGGATGGGCGTGGCCGTCATGACGAGGAGGTGCGGGGGCTGCTTGCCCTTGCTCCGCAGGGCGTCGCGCTGTTCGACGCCGAAGCGGTGCTGTTCGTCGACCACGACGAGGCCGAGGTCGTGGAACTTGACCTTGTCCTCGATGAGCGCGTGGGTGCCGATCACGATGCCGGCCTCGCCGGTGACGAGGTCGAGCAGGGCCTGCCGGCGGGCGGCGGTGCCCATGGACCCGGTCAGCACGACGACCTTGGTGGCCCGCTCGGAGCCGCCCAGCATCCCGCCCTCGGCGAGCTCGCCCATCATCTCGACGACGGAACGGTGGTGCTGCTGGGCGAGGACCTCGGTGGGAGCGAGCAGGGCGGCCTGACCGCCGGCGTCGACCACGGCGAGCATGGCGCGCAGGGCGACCAGGGTCTTGCCCGAACCGACCTCGCCCTGGAGCAGCCGGTGCATCGGGTGGTCCGTCGCCAGGTCGTCGAAGATCTCCCCGGAGACCTTGCGCTGGCCCTCGGTGAGGGTGAAGGGCAGGCGGGCGTCGAAGGCGGTGAGGAGGCCGTCGGCGGCGGGCACGCGGGGGACCGCCGGAAGCTGGGCGTCGGCGTGGCGGCGGCGGGCCAGGGCGACCTGGAGGACGAACGCCTCGTCCCACTTCAGCCGGGCGCGCGCGTCGGCGATGTCCGCCTTGGTGTGGGGGCGGTGGATCTTCAGGAGGGCCTCGGGGAGCGGGACCAGGTTGCGGCCCTCCCGCAGCGAGTCCGGGAGGGGGTCGATCGCCTCCTGGGCGTGCGGCAGGACGGTCTGGATCGCCTTGCCGATCTTCCAGGACTCCAGTTTCGCGGTCGCGGGGTAGAGCGGGATGAGGGCGCCCGCCCAGGTCTCGACGGATTCCTCGGTGTCGGCCCGCAGCAGCTCGTAGGCGGGATGGGCCAGCTGGAGGCGGCGGTTGAAGACCGAGACCTTGCCGGCGAACATCGCGCGCGTGCCCGGCAGGAGGTCCTTGTGGGGTTTGTGGACGCCGCTGCCGAAGAAGACCAGCTGGAGCCGGCCGCTGCCGTCGGTGATGGTCACCTCCAGGCGCTGGCCCTTGCCGCGGGGCGCCTTGGCCGAGGCGAAGCTGTGCAGGCGGGCGTCGGCGACCTGGGCGACCACGGTGACGTGTTCGTCCATGGGGAGGTCGGCGAGGTGGGTGAGCTGGCCGCGCTCCTCGTATCTGCGGGGGTAGTGGTGCAGGAGGTCGCCGACCGTGTGCAGGCCGAGGTGCTCGGCCATCACCTTCGCGGTGGCGGGGCCGAGCACTGACTTGAGGGGCTGTTCCAGGGGTTCTTCCAGTGCGGGCACGAGATCCATTGCACACCACCCCACTGACATTGCCGTATATGTGTCCTGAAACCCCTGGTCAGGCGGTTCGTTCGGGCTCTAGGATGACGCGCTCCGGCCATCATCCGCGGTCACCGCCCCACCGGGACCGCCCGACCCCGCGCCGTGTCCTCCCCCCAGCCCGCGGCGCTGCAGCGATGGACTCCCAGACCTCACAGTCATCCCAGGCATCCCAGCAGCCCCACACCTTCCAGGTCGACCTGCGTGGTCTGGTGGACCTGCTGTCCCATCACCTCTACTCCAGTCCCAAGGTCTACCTGCGCGAGCTGCTCCAGAACGCCGTGGACGCCATCACCGCGCGGCGGGCCGAGGAGCCCGGCGCCCCGGCGTGCGTACGGCTGTCCGCCGCGGACGGCGGACTGCGGGTCGAGGACTCGGGCATCGGGCTGACCGAGGCCGACGTGCACAGCCTGCTGGCGACGATCGGGCGCAGTTCCAAGCGCGCCGAAGGGCTCCAGGAGGTCCGTTCGGACTTCCTCGGGCAGTTCGGGATCGGGCTGCTGGCCTGCTTCGTGGTGGCGGAGCGGATCCGGGTGGTCAGCCGCAGCGCCCGTAGGCCGGACGCGCCGCCGGTGGAGTGGACCGCGTGCGACGACGGCTCCTACACCGTGCGGACGCTGCCGCACGCGGAGCGTCCCGAGCCGGGCACCACCGTGCACCTGGTGGCGCGGGCCGGTGCCGGGGAGTGGCTCACGCAGCCGCGGGTCCTGGCGCTGGCCCGGGACTTCGGATCGCTGCTGCCGTACGACGTCCGGGTGGGCGACGAGGCGGTCACCGACCTCCCGGCGCCCTGGAGCCGCTCCTACCCCTCCCCGGCCGCCCGGCGGGTGGCACTGGCCCGGCACTGCCACGAGCTCTTCGGGTTCACGCCGCTGGACTCGGTGGAGCTGGACCTGCCGGTGGCCGGGGTGCGCGGGGTCGCGTACGTGCTGCCGTCGGCGGTCAGTCCCGCGCAGCGCGCCGGTCACCGGGTGCACCTCAAGGGGATGCTGCTGACCGAGCGGGGCGAACAGCTGCTGCCCGACTGGGCGTTCTTCGTGCGCTGCGTCCTGGACACCGACAGTCTGCGGCCGACCGCCTCACGGGAGGCGCTGTACGAGGACGAGACGCTGGCCGCCGTCCGGGAGGCGCTGGGGGGCCGGATCCGGTCGTGGCTGACGGGGCTCGCGGCCGGTGATCCGCAGCGCCTCGCGGCCTTCCTGGAGGTGCACCACCTGGGCGTGAAGTCCCTGGCGCGGCACGACGAGGAGATGCTGCGCACGATGCTGCCGTGGCTGCCCTTCGAGACGACCGACGGACGGCTGTCGCTGGAGGAGTTCGCGCAGCGGCACCCGGTGGTGCACTTCACGCGGACGGTGGAGGAGTTCCGGCAGGTCGCGCCGATCGCGGCCGCGCAGGGCATCGGGGTGGTCAACGGCGGCTACACCTACGACGGGGAGCTGGTCGAGGCGCTGCCGTCGGTGCGGCCGGGGACGGCGGTGGCCGAGCTGGACGCGGACACCGTGACGGCCCACCTGGACGCCGTCGCCCCGGACGACGAGCTGGCGCTCGGGGACTTCCTGGCGGCGGCGCGGGCGAGCCTCGACCCGCTGGGCTGCGACGTCGTCCTGCGGGCGTTCCTCCCGCTGTCGGTGCCCGCGCTGCACCTCGACGACCGGGGCGCCCGGCACGAGCAGGCACGCGCGCAGGCCGAGGCGTCGGCCGACGACCTGTGGGCGGGCATCCTGGGCTCGCTGCGCGGGAGTGCCCCCCGTGCGCGTCTGGTGCTCAACCATCTCAACCCGCTGGTCCGGCGGATCGGTTCGCTGAACGACCCCGAGCTGATCGGCACGGCCACGGAGTCGCTGTACGGGCAGGCGCTGCTGATGGCGCAGCGTCCGCTGCGGCCCGCGGACTCGGCGCTGCTGAACCGGGCGTTCATCGGCCTGCTGGAGTGGGCCACGCACGGCGAGCCGGCCCCCGGGGAGCCGGCAGAGGGACAGGGCGGTCACTGATGAGCCAGATCACGGACTTCGACTCCCTCCGCCGGGCGATGGCGGAGAACGGCGAGCAGCCGGAGGGTCCGGCACGCAACGCACGCGCGGAGGAGCTGCTGGTGGAGGCCGAGCGGCTCGGCATCCCGCTCGCGGTGATCGAGGCGCTCGGGCACCAGCTGAAGGTCTACAACTACAGCTCCGAGAAAGCGAAGATGTTCGTCCCGTTCGCGCGGCTGCTGCGCCTGTGGGACGAGCGGCCCGAGGACTTCGACGCGTACGAGACGCACGCCCTGCACTGGGTCTTCAAGTGGGTGTCGGCGGGCATGCTCGACCAGCCGCACGTGCCGCTGGCGTCGGTGGAGAAGTGGCTCGGCGAGATGGAGCACCGCTACCGGCTCGCCGGTCACTCCGCGCGGGCGGTGCGCAGCGCCGAGTTCAGCGTGGCCGCCCACGTGGGCGACATGGAACGGGCCGAACGGGCCTTCACCGCCTGGCTGGCCGCGGACCGGGACACCATGGCCGACTGTCACGCGTGCGAGCTGCGCGGGCAGGGCTGGTGGCACGCGGAGCGGGGCCGGGACGAGGAGGCGCTCGACCTGTGGGCGCCCGTGCTGGAGGGCGAGTACACGTGCGCGCACGAGCCGCACGCCGTGCTCGCCTCGTCGCTCCTTCCGCTGCTGCGGCTGAACCGCGTGGACGAGGCCCGCGCCCACCATCTGCGGGGTTTCCGTCTGGTGCGGTCCATGGAGAGCATGCGGGGCGCCTACGCCGACCATGTCGAGTTCTGCGCACTCACCGGCAACGAGGCGCGGGGGCTGGAGCTGCTGGCGGAGCGGCCCGCCTACTTCACCGACGACGGGCACCCGCAGAGCAGGCTGGACTTCCTCAACGTCGTGGTGCTGCTCATGGACCGTCTGTCGGAGCTCGGTCACGCCGGTCAGCGGGTGCCCGGTCCGGCCGGGCGGGAGTGGACGGCCGCGGAGCTCGGCGCGCACGCGCGCGCCGAGGCCCTCGCGCTGGCCGCGCTCTTCGACGAGCGCAACGGCACCTCGTACGTCAGCGAGCGGGCCCGCGCGCGGATGTCCCGGCGGCCCCTGGTGGAGCGGCTGCCCCTGGGGGTACGGGCGGCCCGCCCCGCCTCCGCCGCGGCCGCGAAGGCGCCCGGGGCTCCGGCACCGGTAGCGCGCGGCGGTGAACCCGGTCTGGCGGACCTGCTCGCGGAGGCCCGGCGGCTCTCCGACACCCTCCAGCCGCACGCCGTCGAGGCATGGGCGCGCGTGGCGCTGCTGGCCGAGGAGGCGGAGGGCGACGAGCTGGAGCCGCGGGACCTCGCGGAGATCGCGGACCACGAGGCGATCGGCCTCGGCCCCGAGGGCGCGGAGGCGTTCGCGCGGGCGGCGGAGCTGTACGAACGGGCGGGCGACCCCGGCGAGGCCCTGGCCGCACGCGCGCGTGCGGCGTACGTCCGGGCACTGGGCGGCGAGGTCGACGAGGCGGTCGTGACGGTCGCCGGCCTGTACGACCGGGTGCTCGCGCTGTACGCCGAGGGCGGTACGGAGGTGCCGCAGGCGGCGGGCGTGCTGATGGGACGGGCACGGATCCTGATGCGGCGCGTCCACGAGGCCGAGGGTGAGGTCGAGGAGACGGTCCTGACGGAGGCCGAGGCGGCCGTGGGCGAGCTGCTGGCGCTCGTGGACGGGCGGGCCGGCAACGACGTCCGGCTGGCCGCGCGGGTCGCCGAGGGACACGCGATGCTGGCCGAGCTGGCGACGCGCGCGGGGAAGCCGGAGGCGGGCGCGAAGCTGTTCGCGCGGGCCGCGGCGGAGTTCGTCGAGGCGGGTCTGCCGTGGTTCGCCGTGGAGTACGAGGCCCGGCTGGCCGCTGTCGCCCATCAGCTGGACGACCTGCGGGAGACGGAGCGTGCCCTGCGCGCCGCCCTGGAGCACGGCGGACCGTACCTGGAGCCGATCGGGCGGGCCCAGCTGCATCTCCAGCTCGCCGAGGTCGTGGGGGGCCGCGGGCTGGCCGGTGAGGCCGCGGAACACGCGCTGGAGGCGGCGCACTGGGCGGACGAGGCGGGCGCGGGTCCCACGTTCGGCGCCTGGGCGCGCCACCAGCTCGGCGGGTTCCTGGTGCACCAGGGCCGCTGGGCCGAGGCGGCGGAGGTGCTGGAGTCCGCGCTCGCCGACCTGACCGCCGAGACGCACGGCGACGGCGCGGTCGTCCAGACCCAGTGGTGGCTGGGCGACTGCCTGAGCGAGCTCGGCGAGCACCGGGACGCCGCCGAACGCCGGCTCCAGGCCGCCGAGATCGCCCGGCACTGGCCCGAGCAGCACGACCACGCGACCCTCGCGCACCTGGCCGCCGAGTCGCTCGGACACGCCGGCCTGAGCGCCGAGGCCGACCGGTCCTACGCGCGCGCGGGCGAGCTGTGGCGCGAGCTCGGCAACGTCCACGGGCTCGTCCGGTCCCTGCGGGCCCGCGCGTGGCTGGCGCTGCGCACCGAGGACGGGACGGACGCGGCACGCGCCCTGATGACGGGCGCCCTGGAGGAGTGCGCGGACGCGTTCGGCGCGGCGGACGACGACGAGGCCCGGCTGCGGCTCGTCGCCGAACTCGGGCACACGCACCGCCAGTTCGGGGACCTCCTGGCCCGTTCGGCGGCCGAGGACGCCGACGACGACTCGATCCGGGCCGCCCTGGACGAGGCCCTCTCCCAGATGGCGGAGGCCGTCGCGGTGTTCGTCGCCCTGGGCGAGGACGCGCTGCACGCGCGGACCGGCGCGGAGCTGGCCGCGGGCTGGCTGGAGACCGACCTCGGTCGTCCGGGGCGGGCGGCGGCACGCGCGCGTGCGGTGCTGAGGGCGTACGCCGACGCGGACGCGGACGGCGACCCGGATCCCGACGCCGGGGACGAGGAGCGGGGGGAGGCGGAGACGGTGCGGGCCCGGCGGGCCGAGGCGGAGCAGCTGCTCCAGGCCACGGAGGAGCAGAAGGACCGCTGACGGCGCCGCGCGGTCCCTCCCGCCGCTCCGGGCGGCTCCTGGCTACTCGACGCCGATCAGCAGCAGCGCGCCCTGCCGTCCGCCTCGGTACACCACCGTGTCGACGGCGAGGTACGCCTCCCGCACCCGCGCCCGCAGGTGCTCGGCGACCCCCTCGGGGGCCTCGTCGCCGAGCACGAGGGTGACGAGCTCACCGCCCGCCGCCAGCATCCGGTTCAGGACCGTCTCGGCGGCGGTGGTGACGTCGGAGCCGATGACGGCCACGTCGCCGTCGATCAGCCCGAGGACGTCTCCGGCCTGGCAGATGCCGGACATGGTCCACGACTGGCGCTCGGCGACCGCGACCTCGGCGTACCGGGTGGCGCCGGCCGCCGAGGTCATGGCGACCACGTCCTCGTCGAAGCGCCGCCCGGGCTCGTGCACGGCGAGGGCCGCGATCCCCTGGACCGCCGAGCGGGTGGGGATCAGCGCCGCCCGGATGCCCTCGGTCCGCGCCTGCTCGGCCGCGGCGGCCGCGGTGTGCCGCAGATCGGCGTCGTTGGGCAGCAGCACGACCTCGCGCGCGTGGGCCCGTCGCACGGCCTCGACGAGCTCTCCGCTGGCGGGCGGCTCCCCGGGGCGCGCGAGCACGGTGGTCGCGCCCGCCTCGGCGTACAGCCCGGCCAGGCCCTCGCCCGGCACCACGGCGACGACCGCCCGCTGGACGCGTTCGCGCGGCGGACGCCCGCCCCCGCGCGTGTGGGCGTCGTCGAGGCCGAAGTGCGTGATCCTGATCCGGTAGGGCCGGCCCGCCTCGACGCCCGCCTCCACGGCGGCGCCCGCGTCGTCCACGTGCACGTGGACGTTCCACAGGCCGTCGCCGCCGACCACGACCAGGGAGTCACCCAGGGCGTCAAGCCGCCGCCGCAGCCGCGCCACGGCCGTGTCCTCGGCCTCCAGGAGGTAGATCACCTCGAAGGCGGGGCCGCCCTCGCCGTCCGGCCCGTCGCCCCGGTCCTCCCCGGCCGCCGGGTCGGCGCAGGCCGGGTGCGTCACGACGTCGGCGGGCTCCACGCGCGCGCGTGCCGGGAACGGGGAGCCCGACAGCGCGGACAGCGCGGGCAGCTCCCCCGTGAACGTCTCCACCAGGGCCGCGAGGACCGCCACCAGCCCGCGGCCGCCCGCGTCCACCACCCCGGCGCGCTCCAGGACCGCCAGCTGCCCGGGGGTCGCGGCCAGCGCCGCGCACGCTCCTGCGTAGGCCGCCCGGGCGACCGTCCCGCAGTCGCCCCGGGCGCCCTGGGCCGCGTCGGCGGCGGCCGAGGCGACGGAGAGGACGGTGCCCTCGACGGGGTGCGCGACGGCCTGGCGGGCGGAGTCGGCCGCGTACCGCAGCGCCCGGGACAGCCCGTCCCCGTCGGTGTGCGGGGTCTCCCCGTCGGCGGAGAGCACCTGGGCCATGCCGCGCAGCAGCTGCGCGAGGATCGTCCCCGAGTTCCCGCGCGCCCCGATGAGCGCACCGTGCGCCATCGCGCGTGCGGCGTCGGCGAGGGAGGGCTTGCGGGCGGGTCCTGCGCCGGACCCGGCCTCGTGCCCGGCGAACACCGCCTCGACGGCGGTGGCCGCCGACTCGACGGTCAGGTAGAGGTTGGTGCCGGTGTCCCCGTCGGCGACGGGGTAGACGTTGATCGCGTCTATCTCCTCGCGCGCCCGCCCCAGCGCCGTGAGGGCGAGGCCGCACCAGGTGCGCACCGCGAGAGCATCGAAGAATGTCTGCGGCACCTGCGCCACCTGCGCCTCCTCGGGCTGCTGGACTGGACGCAGCGTAGACCCCGGGCCGGTGTCCGCAGGAAAGCGGGCCGGACCGGAGCGGACGGGGGCCGACCGGGGCGGGGGCCGGGCCCCTGAGCAGCCATGGTAGTTTCGTTGTACTGGCGCAGTCGTTGTATGCTGCTCCGGTTGCCCGATCCGCATCGGGCCATCCCCCTGGCACCGCCACTCAGATCCTAGATCCTGATCCCGGCATGCCGGGATCATCCGTAAGTGCATCTGAAGTCTTTGGAGTGACCCGTGGCTGCCAACTGCGACGTCTGTGGCAAGGGGCCGAGCTTCGGCAACAACATCTCGCACTCGCACCGCCGTACGTCCCGTCGCTGGAACCCGAACATCCAGCGCGTCCGTACCGTGGTCGGCGGGACGCCGAAGCGCGTGAACGCTTGCACCTCGTGCATCAAGGCCGGCAAGGTCTCGCGCTGACGCACATCCTCCTGTTCTCGACTCCGTTCGAGCCGGGAGGAACCCCAACGTGCGCGGCCACTGCTGGTTCGCCGCATAGAGCCGGTCCATCTCGATGGGCCGGCTTTCTGCTGTCCCCGGCTCCCCGCGCGAGGGCTTCGTGCCGCGCGTACCGCGGCCGGCGTCACGCCCCCGCCGCACCCCGGGTGAGGTCCCAGCCGTGGTCCACGGGGCCGATGCCGGTGCCGAGCGCGAAGCCGGCGGCGATCGCCCCGGTGACGTAGTCCTTCGCCGCCCGCACCGCCCGCGGCACGGAGTCCCCCTTCGCCAGGTGGGCCGCGATGGCCGAGGCGAGGGTGCAGCCCGTGCCGTGCGTGTGCCGGTTGTCGTGTCTCGGCGCCCGCAGCCAGTGCTCCTCGCGGCCGTCCGTGAGCAGGTCCACCGCATCGCCGGGGAGGTGGCCGCCCTTGATGAGCGCCCACCGCGGTCCGTACGTCAGCACGGCGGCCGCCGCGTCCCTCAGCTGCTCCTCCGACCCGACCCGCACCCCGGTCAGCCGGGCCACCTCGTCGAGGTTGGGGGTGGCGACGGTGGCGAGGGGCAGCAGAGCCGTCCGTACGGCGTCCAGCGCGGAGGCGGCGAGCAGCGGGTCCCCGTGCTTGGAGACCCCGACCGGGTCGACGACGACGGGAGCGTCGGTGCCGGAGAGCAACTCCGCCACCGTCTCGACGAGTTCGGCGGAGGCGAGCATCCCGGTCTTCACCGCCCGGACCCCTATGTCGTCCACGACGCTGCGGTACTGGGCCCGCACCGCGTCCGCGGGCAGTTCCCAAGCCCCTTGCACGCCGAGGGAGTTCTGTGCGGTGATCGCCGTGACGACGCTCATGCCGTGCACGCCGAGCGCGAGCATCGTCTTCAGGTCGGCCTGGATCCCGGCCCCGCCGCCGGAGTCCGAGCCGGCGACGGTGAGCACCCGCGGCGGGACGCCGGGCGCGCTCACGACTCCAGGTCCCCGAAGTGGTCCCAGCCGCCCTTGCTGGTCCAGGGCGCCCCGTCGACCGTCACCTGGGGCAGCGCGGACGGGTTGAGGACCTCGCCGATCACCTTCCAGCGGGCGGGCAGCTTCACGTCCGGCGGGAAGGTCGCCACGATCGCGTGGTCCTCTCCCCCGGTCAGCACCCACTGGATGGGGTCGACGCCGACGGCCTGACCGATGTCGTTCATCTGCGTCGGGATGTCGATGGCCCCGGAACGGATGTCGATACGGACCTTGCTGGCCTCCGCGATGTGCCCGAGGTCGGCGATCAGCCCGTCGCTGACGTCGCACATCGCCGTCGCGCCGAGCCCGGCGGCCGCGGGGCCCGCGTGGTACGGCGGCTCGGGGCGGCGGTGGGCCTCGACGAAGGCGCGGGGCGAGCGGAAGCCCCGGGAGAGGACCGCGTACCCGGCGGCGGACCAGCCCAGCCAGCCGGTGACCGCCACGAGGTCGCCGGGCTGGGCGCCGCCGCGGGTGACCGGCTCCTGGTTGCGCAGATCGCCGAGCGCGGTGATCGACACCATGATCGTGTCACCCCGTACGACGTCACCGCCGACCACCGAGGCACCGGCCACCTGGCACTCGTCGCGCAGGCCGTCCATCATCTCGGACGGCCAGGTCACCGGGAGTTCGGCAGGCACGACGAGACCGAGCAGCAGGGCCGTCGGCACCGCGCCCATGGCGGCGATGTCGGCGAGGTTCTGCGCGGCGGCCTTGCGGCCGACGTCGTAGGCCGTGGACCAGTCGCGGCGGAAGTGCCGGCCCTCCAGCAGGATGTCGGTGCTGGCCACGACCCGGCGGTCGGGCGCGGCGACCACCGCGGCGTCATCGCCGGGGCCGACCCGGACCGCGGGGGTGGTGGTGAGACGGGAGGTGAGCTCCCTGATGAGCCCGAACTCCCCGAGTTCACCAACAGTGCCCTTCATTGTCCTTTCGCCCCTTCTGTACCTGTCTGTGCCCGGTCGCGCGTAACCAGTGTCCTCGATACGGTCGAGTCAGCCGTCAACTTCGGTAGGGCCCGTACCCCGGCGCGCGGGTCGTGGTTCCCGCAGGTCTCCCCGCGAGGAGCGGCGACGCGATACCGTGGCGTTCCTTTTCCCCACATGATCCTCGTGGCCGCCCTGGAGGTTCCGTGGTACAGGCGTACATCCTGATCCAGACGGAGGTCGGCAAGGCGTCGACCGTCGCCGAAGAGATCGGCAAAATCCCTGGCGTCGTCCAGGCCGAGGACGTGACGGGACCTTATGACGTGATCGTGCGGGCCCAGGCCGACACGGTGGACGACCTCGGCCGCATGGTGGTCGCCAAGGTGCAGCAGGTGGACGGGATCACCCGCACCCTGACCTGTCCGGTCGTGCATCTGTAGCCCCCGTCTACCCTTGGCCGGTGAACCTTTTCCGTCACCGGCCCGTCGGCCTGCCCGCGCTCGTCCTGCTGATCACGGTCGCGGGCTGCTCCTCAGCAGACGACAACGCGTCGGCGGCGGTTCCCAGTCCCGGCGCGAAAGCCGTGAAGCTGTGCCGGGACCTGGACAAGGTACTGCCGTCGAAGGTGGACGGTGAGAGCCGCCACGATCCCGAGCCCGCCTCCGCGCTCACCGCGGGCTGGGGAGGTCCGGAGATCATACTGCGCTGCGGTGTCACGCAGCCGCCGAAGATGATCGACCCCAAGGTCGCGGTGGGCTCCGACCCGGACGCGGTGGCCGGCGGGGTCGACGGCGTCGACTGGCTGATGGAGACGCGGGACGGCGGGGGCAACCGCTTCACCACGGCCAATCGCAGCGCCTACGTCGAGGTGACGGTGCCGGACGGCACGGACAGCTCCGGCGCCCTGATCGACCTGGCCCCCGCCATCAAGAAGGCGATCCCCGAGGGGATCGCCGACTAGACCGTCCGTCCGGACCGGTCCCCCACCGACTCCGGACCGCCCGCACCCGGACCGGCGAGGACCCGCGGTTCAGCGCAGGCCGGTGGACCTGCGCAGGGCCGCCTGGATCAGGCGGTCCACCAGCTCGGGGTAGCCGATCCCGGTCTCCTGCCACATCTTGGGGTACATCGAGATCGGGGTGAAGCCGGGCATCGTGTTGATCTCGTTGATGACGAACTCGCCCTCGTCCGTGAGGAAGAAGTCGGCGCGGACCAGGCCCTCGCAGGACGCCGCGTCGAAGGCCTCCACCGCCAGGCGCCGCACGTCCGCCGTCTCCTCGGGCGTCAGCGGGGCCGGGACGATCCCGGGGGTCGAGTCGATGTACTTCGCGTCGAAGTCGTAGTAGGCGTGCGTGTCCGGCGGCGGGATCTCGGCCGGGACGGAGGCGCGCGGACCGTCCTCGAACTCCAGCACCCCGCATTCGATCTCGCGGCCCCGCAGCGCCGCCTCGACGAGGATCTTCGGGTCGTGGCGCTGGGCCTCGGCGATCGCCTCGTCGAGCCCGGCCAGGTCGTCGACCTTGGTGATGCCGATGGAGGAACCCGCGCGCGCGGGCTTCACGAAGAGGGGCCAGCCGTGCTCGCCCGCGAAGTCGACGATCTTCTTGCGGGCGGCCGCCTCGTCCTGGGCCCACTCGCGCGGCCGGATCACCACGTACGGGCCGACCTTGAGCCCGAAGGAGGTGAACACCCGCTTCATGTACTCCTTGTCCTGGCCGACGGCCGAGGCGAGCACGCCCGCGCCGACGTACGGGACTCCGGAGAGCTCCAGCAGGCCCTGGAGGGTGCCGTCCTCGCCGTACGGGCCGTGCAGGACGGGGAAGACGACGTCGACCTCGCCCAGCGCCTTGGGCACCGAACCCGGCTCGTAGTAGACGACTTCACGGTTGGCGGGATCGACCGGGAGCACCACGCCGCCGTCCCGCGACTCGGCGAGTTCGTCGACGTCGGGCGTACGGCGGTCGGTGATCGCCATGCGCTCGGGCTCGTCGGCGGTGAGGAACCAGCGTCCTTCTCGCGTGATGCCGATCGGCAGGACCTCGTACTTGGTCCGGTCGATGGCCCGCAGGACCGCGCCGGCCGTGACCACGGAGATCCCGTGCTCGGAGCTGCGACCGCCGAAGACAACCGCCACCCGCGGCTTGCGGAGGGGCTGCTGAGGGCTCTGGGGGAGGTTCTCGGTGCTCATATCGGGTTGAGAGTACCCGGTGGTGGAGCCGGGAGTCAGCGTCCACCCGCCGGGTTCGCTCAGCGTCGTTCGGGCTTCGCGCTGCGCGACATCAGCTCCTTGAGCGCGACCACCGGGGGCTTGCCCTCGTGGACGATGCCGACGACCGTCTCGGTGATCGGCATGTCGACCCCGTGCCGGCGGGCCAGATCCAGCACCGACTCGCAGGACTTGACGCCCTCGGCGGTCTGGCGGGTGACCGCGATGGTCTCCTGGAGGGTCATGCCCTTGCCCAGGTTGGTGCCGAAGGTGTGGTTGCGCGAGAGCGGCGAGGAGCAGGTCGCCACGAGGTCCCCGAGGCCGGCGAGTCCGGCGAAGGTGAGCGGGTCCGCGCCCATCGCCAGGCCCAGCCGGGTGGTCTCGGCGAGGCCGCGGGTGATGAGGGAGCCCTTGGCGTTGTCGCCGAGGCCCATGCCGTCGGCGATCCCCACCGCGAGACCGATCACGTTCTTCACCGCGCCGCCCAGCTCGCAGCCGACCACGTCGGTGTTGGTGTACGGGCGGAAGTACGGCGTGTGGGAGGCGGCCTGGAGTCTGCGGGCGACGGCCTCGTCGGTGCAGGCGACCACGGCCGCGGCCGGCATCCGGGAGGCGATCTCCTTCGCCAGGTTGGGCCCGGTGACGACGGCGATCCGGTCGGCGCCCACCTTGGCGACGTCGTCGACGACCTCGCTCATCCGCATGGTCGTACCGAGCTCGACGCCCTTCATCAGCGACACCAGGACGGTGCCGGGGGCGAGCAGCGGCGTCCATTCGGCGAGGTTGGCCCGCAGGGTCTGCGAGGGGATCGCGAGGACGGTGAAGTCGGCGTCCCGGGCCGCCTCGGCCGCGTCGGCGGTCGCGCGCAGGTTGCGCGGGAGTTCGACGCCGGGGAGGTAGTCGGGGTTGGTGCGGGTGGAGTTGACCGCGTCGGCGAGCTCGGGGCGGCGCGCCCACAGCGTCACCTCGCAGCCCGCGTCGGCGAGGACCGTACCGAAGGCGGTCCCCCATGATCCGGTGCCGAAGACGGCCGCCTTCACGGACTTGCTCACTTGCCGCTCTCCCCCTCGTGACTGGTCTTCGCGCGGCCGGTCCGCGCACGGCCGGACTCCGCGCCGTCGATCTGTGCGCCGTCGGTCTCCGCGCCGTTCCCGGCGGCGGTCGCCGAGGCCGCCTCCGCCTGGGTGCGGCGGCGCTGCTCGATCCGCTCGCGGCGCGGGTCGTAGGGCGTCTCGGGCGCCTTCTCGCCGCGGATCTCCTCCAGCAGGCCGGTGACGGCGGCCATGATGACCTCCGTCGCCTCCTTCAGGAGCTCGGGGGTCATCTCGTGGCCGTAGAACCGGTCGAGGTCCACGGGCGGGCCCGCGAGCACGTGGTGGGTCTTGCGCGGAAGCAGGTCGGGCTTCTTCGCATAGGGCGGCAGCAGTTCGTTGGCGCCCCACTGGGCGACCGGGATCACCGGGCACCGGGTCTGGAGGGCGACGCGCGCGGCACCGGTCTTGGCGGTCATCGGCCAGCCGTCGGGGTCACGGGTCAGGGTGCCCTCGGGGTAGAACGCGACGCACTCGCCGCGCTCCACGGCGTCGATCGCGGCCCGGAAGGCACTGAGCGCGTCCGTGCTCTCGCGGTAGACGGGGATCTGTCCGGTGCCGCGCATCGCGGCGCCGACGAATCCCTCCTTGAAAAGCCCGCTCTTCGCGAGGAATCGCGGCACCCGGCCGCTGTTGTACTGGAAGTGCGCATACGCGAAGGGGTCCACATGCGAATTGTGGTTGACCGCGGTGATAAAGCCGCCCTCGGCCGGAATATGTTCCATTCCGCGCCAGTCCCGCTTGATCAGAACCACCAGCCAGGGTTTGCAGAGGACCGCAGCGAAGCGGTACCAGAAGCCGATTCTGCGGCGGGGCACGCGGACACCTTCCTCTAGGACTTCCCAAGGCCTGCTCCGGGGCCTGGGGCCGCACAAGTGTCGCCCCGGGCCGCCGGTCTGTCGAGAACACCGTACGCCCGCCCGCCCGACCGGCGGATGAGCCGGGTGACAATGGCCGCGACGAGAGAGGGACGGTACGCCGGTGCAGTGGAGCTTGGTCATACCCCTGAAGCCCTTGGCGCTGGCCAAGAGCAGGCTCGCGGACACCGCCACCGACGGGCTTCGCCCGGGTCTCGCCCTCGCCTTCGCCGAGGACACCGTGGCGGCCGCGCTGGCCTGCGCCGCGGTCCGGGATGTGGCAGTCGTCACGGACGACGCGCTGGCCGGGCGCGTCCTGGCGGCCCTGGGTGCCCGGATCGTCCCCGACGAGCCGGGCGGTGGCCTCAACGCCGCCCTGGCCCACGGCGCCGCCGCAGTGCGCGCCGTGCGCCCCGAAGCCCCGCTCGCCGCTCTCAACGCGGATCTGCCGGCGCTGCGGCCGCGGGAACTGGCCCGGGTCCTGGACGCGGCCGGGGAATTCCCCCGCGCTTTTCTCCCGGACGCGGCCGGCATCGGCACGACACTTCTGTCGGTGGCGGCGGGACGTGAATTGCTTCCCGCATTCGGCGTGGATTCCCGTGCGCGGCACCGCGCCTCCGGGGCCGTGGAACTGCGTCCGGGGGCGGTGGATTCCGTGCGCCAGGACGTGGACACCGGCGAGGACCTGCGGGCGGCGCTGTCCCTGGGGGTGGGCCCCCGGACGGCCGTCGCGGCGGCGCACCTGCTGATTCCGGGGCAGTAGGCTGCCGCCATGCAGGCGACCGCATACACGTACGACCCCGGCACGCGCAGCGGACAGGTGCTGCTGGACGACGGCACACCGGTGCCCTTCGACGAAGCGGCGTTCGACGCGGGCGGGCTGCGGCTGCTGCGCCCCGGGCAGCGGGTGCGGATCGAGGTGGAGGGGCCGAAGGAGAGCCCCCGGATCACCCTGGTGACGCTCCAGACGTTCTGAGGTCCGCGCCGGACAGGCCGCGGGCCGGACTCCGAGAGGGAGTCCGGCCCGGCGCGTGAGTGCCCTGTGCCGTTACTTCTTGCGGGCGGTGGCCCTCTTGGCGGTGGTCTTGCGCGCTGTCGACTTCGCGGGGGGCCGACTTGGCCGTCGCCTTCTTGGCCGGGGCCTTCTTCGCCGTCGTCTTCTTCGCGGTGGCCTTCGTGGCCGTCGTCTTCTTGGCTGCGCTCGGCTGGGCGGTGGTCTTCTTGGCCGTCGCCGTGGTCTTCTTCGCCGTGGTCTTCTTGGCGGCCGCGGTGGTCTTCTTCGCGGTGGTCTTCTTCGCCGCCGCGGTCTTGGAGGCGGTCGCGGCCTTCTTGGTGGCGGCCTTCTTGCCCGCGGCCTTCGCGATGGTGGCCGGCGGGCCGGAGAGGCTGCCCTTGGGCGCCTTCTTGACCGAGACCTCGCCGCCGCGCGGCAGCTTCTTCGAGCCGCTCACCAGGTCCTTGAAGCCCTGACCGGCGCGGAAGCGCGGCACGGACGTCTTCTTGACCCGAACCCGCTCGCCCGTCTGGGGGTTGCGGGCGTAGCGGGCCGGCCGGTCGACCTTCTCGAACGAGCCGAAGCCCGTCACCGAGACCCGGTCTCCGGCGACGGTCGCGCGGACGATGGCGTCCAGGACCGCGTCGACCGCGTCGGCGGCCTGCTGGCGGCCGCCCACCTTGTCGGCAATCGCTTCTACGAGCTGCGCCTTGTTCACGTCTTCCCCTTCGGAGACATCAGCCGGAACGAAACTGTTCAAGCTTTTTCGCACGTTAGGCAGATATATACCGCAAATCAAACACGAAACGGGCTAATCACCCTTGTGCCGCAACGAAATCGGCTGCTTCCGAGACGATCAACGCTCCTCTTCGGGCATTCGCCCTTCGTCGAGGTCCGCAATGAACCGCTCCAGACGCCTTGTCGCATCGGCGAGATCGTGCTTGGCCGCGGCCGTAATGACCAGCAGCTTCCGGGTCAGCGCCATCCGTACGCCCTCCGGGACTTGCAGTGCGCGCACTCTTGTGTGCGCGTCCTTGAGCTGGTTCGCGACCGCCGTATAGAGCTCGAGTTGGCCGTCGTGTTCCATGCACAGATTGTGCCATCTGGGGCGAGTTGTCGCCCGCCCAGGGGGCAACTGCCGCCTCGCCGGGGCGCCCCGGCACTGTCGGCGGCCGGGTCCCCACAGCACGCGTACCCCGGCAACAACCCCTTTAACGTGGGAAGTTGAGGGGAGCGGTGGAGGCTCCCGGGGCCGAACGGGTGCAGACACAGCCGTACCCCCGATCGGACCGATCGGGGGTACGGCGGGGGTGTCGCGGTGGCCGGAATTCGACCTGTGCGGGCCCTTGCGGGCCGAGGGGTCAGACCTGGAGCGTCCTCGGCTTGTACGACGGGCGCTTGGCCTCGTAGGCGGAGATGTCGCCCTCGTTCTGGAGGGTGATGGAGATGTCGTCCAGCCCGTTCAGCAGCCGCCAGCGGGAGTTCTCGTCCAGCTCGAAGGCGGCGGTGATGCCCTCGGCCCGCACCTCGCGCGCCTCGAGGTCCACCGTGATCTCGGCCTGCGGGTCCTTCTCCGTGAGCTCCCAGAGCGCGTCCACGGTCTTCTGTTCCAGGACCACCGTGAGCAGGCCGTTCTTCAGCGAGTTGCCCCGGAAGATGTCGGCGAAGCGGGAGGAGATCACGGTCTTGAAGCCGTAGTTCTGGAGCGCCCAGACGGCGTGCTCGCGCGAGGAGCCGGTACCGAAGTCGGGGCCGGCCACCAGGACGCTCGCGCCCTGCCGCTCGGGGCGGTTGAGGACGAAGTCGGCGTCCTTGCGCCAGGCCTCGAACAGCCCGTCCTCGAACCCGTCCCGCGTGACCTTCTTGAGCCAGTGAGCAGGGATGATCTGGTCGGTGTCGACGTTGGAGCGGCGCAGCGGGACGGCCCGGCCGGTGTGCGAGGTGAATGCTTCCATGACTGATCAGACTCCAGCGGGCGTACGGGTCTCGGCGTCGGACAGGTCGGCCGGGGAGGCCAGGTGGCCCAGGACGGCCGTGGCGGCCGCGACCTGCGGCGACACCAGGTGCGTACGACCGCCCTTGCCCTGCCGGCCCTCGAAGTTGCGGTTGGAGGTGGACGCGGAGCGCTCGCCCGGGGCCAGCTGGTCGGGGTTCATGCCGAGGCACATCGAGCAGCCCGCGTGCCGCCACTCGGCGCCGGCCTCCTTGAAGACGACGTCCAGGCCCTCGGAGACGGCCTGGAGGCCGACCCGCACCGAGCCGGGGACGACCAGCATCCGCACGCCGTCGGCGACTTTGCGGCCCTCGACGACGGCAGCGGCGGCCCGCAGGTCCTCGATGCGGCCGTTGGTGCAGGAACCTACGAAGACGGTGTCCACGTTGATGGAGCGCAGCGGCTGGCCGGCCTCCAACCCCATGTACTCCAGGGCCTTTTCGGCGGCGAGGCGCTCCGAAGCGTCTTCGTACGAGGTCGGGTCGGGGACGTCGGCCGAAAGCGGCGCGCCCTGACCGGGGTTGGTGCCCCAGGTGACGAACGGCGACAGCGCGGCGCCGTCGATGACGACCTCGGCGTCGAACTCGGCGTCCTCGTCCGTCCGCAGCGTCTTCCAGTACTCGACCGCCGCGTCCCAGTCCGCGCCCTCGGGAGCGTGGTCACGGCCCTTGATGTACGCGAAGGTGGTCTCGTCGGGGGCGATCATGCCCGCGCGGGCGCCGGCCTCGATCGACATGTTGCAGATGGTCATCCGGGCCTCCATCGAGAGCTTCTCGATGGCGGAGCCGCGGTACTCCAGGATGTAGCCCTGGCCGCCGCCGGTACCGATCTTCGCGATGATCGCGAGGATCAGGTCCTTGGCGGTGACACCCTCGGGCAGCTCGCCCTCGACCGTGATCGCCATGGTCTTCGGGCGGGCCAGCGGCAGGGTCTGGGTGGCCAGCACGTGCTCGACCTGCGAGGTGCCGATGCCGAACGCCAGCGCGCCGAAGGCGCCGTGCGTGGAGGTGTGGGAGTCGCCGCAGACGACGGTGGTGCCGGGCTGGGTCAGACCCAGCTGCGGGCCGACGACGTGCACGACGCCCTGCTCGACGTCGCCGAGCGGGTGCAGCCGCACGCCGAACTCGGCGCAGTTCTTGCGCAGCGTCTCCAGCTGGGCGCGCGAGACCGGGTCCGCGATCGGCTTGTCGATGTCGAGGGTCGGGGTGTTGTGGTCCTCGGTCGCGATGGTGAGGTCGAGACGGCGCACCGGGCGGCCGTTCTGCCGCAGTCCGTCGAAGGCCTGCGGGCTGGTCACCTCGTGCAGGAGGTGCAGATCGATGAAGAGGAGGTCGGGCTCGCCCTCGGCGCGCCGGACGACGTGGTCGTCCCAGACCTTCTCCGCGAGTGTCCTACCCATCGCTTTCCCTCCGGCCGGCAATGACGCACCGGCCCAACTAGAGATCTTGTGGAGGCGACGCCCTCGGGCCCCTGTTCCCGGGCACCGGCCGCCAGGCCCGTCGGTCCGCGGGCCACCATGCGTCCAAGGGTTGCGCGTCTCACGGAAAAATGAACTTGCGTTTCACAGAGTGAGACGGGAGTATCGTTGCATGGACAACAGTAGCGGCGTCGGCGTCCTGGACAAGGCAGCCCTTGTCCTGAGCGCCCTGGAGTCCGGTCCGGCCACCCTCGCAGGCTTGGTCGCTGCCACCGGACTCGCACGACCCACGGCCCACCGGCTGGCCGTGGCTTTGGAACACCACCGTATGGTGGCGCGCGACATGCAGGGCCGTTTCATCCTCGGCCCCCGGCTCGCCGAGCTGGCCGCGGCCGCCGGCGAGGACCGCCTGCTGGCCACCGCCGGCCCGGTGCTCACGCATCTGCGCGACATCACGGGCGAGAGCGCCCAGCTCTACCGCCGCCAGGGCGACATGCGCATCTGCGTGGCCGCGGCGGAACGCCTGTCCGGCCTTCGGGACACCGTCCCGGTCGGTTCCACGCTCACGATGAAGGCCGGCTCCTCGGCCCAGATCCTGATGGCCTGGGAGGAGCCCGAGCGCCTGCACCGCGGCCTCCAGGGCGCCCGCTTCACGGCGACGGCCCTCTCGGGCGTACGGCGCCGCGGCTGGGCCCAGTCCATCGGGGAGCGCGAGCCGGGCGTCGCGTCCGTGTCGGCCCCCGTGCGCGGCCCGTCGAACCGTGTGGTGGCCGCGGTCTCCGTGTCCGGCCCCATCGAACGCCTGACCCGTCACCCGGGCCGTATGCACGCCCAGGCGGTCATCGACGCGGCGGCCCGCCTCTCGGAGGCCCTGCGCCGCACCGGCTGACGCCGGCGACGGGAGAGGGCGGCCTCAACGCCGCGGCAGCCCTCTCCCGTACGCCGATGTCCCGCCCGGCCGCTTCCAGGACCGCTCGGGCCGTGGACCGCTCAGACCGCTCGGGTCATGGACCCCTCAGGTCGTGGACCCCTCAGGTCGTGGTCGACCGGTGCGCGAAGCGGTCCTTCGCGTACCTCCCCCGCCGCTCCAGCGGGACCTGCCCGTGCGCGGCGGCGAGGCCGAAGGCCGGCATGTCCCCGTAGATCGCCTCGTAGGACCCCTCCGGCACGACGTACGTCTCGTGCCAGATCCCCACGTGCCCGCGTACCTTCCCGCCCTTCTCCAGGCGGTTGATCTTCGCCCACGCCTCCCGGTGGAACGCGTCCGGGGCGCTCGCGTACGCGTACAGCTTCTCCTCGGACTCCCAGTACTGGACGACGTAGTACGTCCGCGGCGACGCGGTCAGCAGCACCCGGGAGAGGAGTCCGCGGCCCGGGTCCTTCTTCAGCTCCGCCAGCATCCGGAACATGGCGAGCATGACCGGCACCCACTGGTGCACGGCCCAGAAGTGGTTGACGCGCATCCCGATCAGCAGGACGACCACGTCCCCCCGGGCATCCGCGGTGGTTCGGGCGGCTGTGGCAGACATGCTTGGATAGTGCCGCTGACCAACGAAGGGCGCAAGACGTGCGGCTGGCCGAACTGAGCGGAGCGAGCGGTGTGTCCACCGCGACGATCAAGTACTACCTGCGCGAGGGGCTCCTGCCGCCCGGCCGCCAGATCAACGCCACGACCGCCGAGTACGACGCGGAGCATCTGCGCCGGCTGCGGCTGGTGCGCGCGATGATCCAGGTGGGCGGACTGCCGGTGACCACGGTCCGCGAGGTCCTCGGCCATGTCGACGACGACTCCCTGGGCCGCACGATCCGGCTCGGCGCGGCCCTGTGGGCGCTGCCGCAGGTCCCGGAGCCGGACGCCGAGGACGAGTACGTGCGCGCCGCCCGCCGGGAGACGGACGAACTGCTGCGGGCCCTGGGCTGGTCGAACGCCCGGCTGCTGACGACCGTCTCCCCCGCCTACCGCTCCCTGGTGGTGGCAGTGGCCGCGCTGCGGCGGCTCGGCCATGACTGGGACGCCGAACTCCTGCTGCCCTACGCCCGGTTGATGCACCGCGCGGCCGAGCTCGATCTGGACTTCGTGGAGCGCCGGGAGTCGGAGGCGGAGCGGATCGAGACGGCGGTGCTGGGCGCGATCCTCGTCGACCCGATGCTCCAGGCGCTGCACCGGCTGGCGCAGGAGGAGGAGTCCGCGCGGCGGTACGGCTTCGAGTGAGCCCGGACACGCGGAAAGCCCCCCGCCGAAGCGAGGGGCTTTCCGGTGATGTACCCCCGACCGGATTCGAACCGGCGCTACCGCCTTGAGAGGGCGGCGTGCTAGGCCGCTACACAACGGGGGCCTGGACACTGCGTTTCCGCAGGTCCGAGCTGGTCTACCTGGACTCGAACCAAGACTAACTGAACCAGAATCAGTCGTGCTGCCAATTACACCATAGACCAAAGTGGTTTAGACCAGTTCAGTACCCCCGACCGGATTCGAACCGGCGCTACCGCCTTGAGAGGGCGGCGTGCTAGGCCGCTACACAACGGGGGCCCTAGCGATCCTGCATCGAGGTGAGAGGGAGCTACCCTGACTCTCCTCGCGGGAAGGATCAGTACCCCCGACCGGATTCGAACCGGCGCTACTGCCTTGAGAGGGCAGCGTGCTAGGCCGCTACACAACGGGGGCTTCGTGGAGTAGATCTCCACAGGCGCAGATAAGCTCTGCGAGCTGGCCTACCTGGACTCGAACCAAGACTAACTGAACCAGAATCAGTCGTGCTGCCAATTACACCATAGGCCACTGGAACGCAATCCCCGTGGGGGTTCTTGTTCTAGCGTTGCTCCCCCGGTTTCCGGCCTTTCGGCCCGCTCCTCGGCGGCGCAGGAAGAACATTACCCGAAGGTGGACCGGGCTCCAAAACGGGTATCGGGGCCGAGGACGGCGGGCAGTTCGGCGAGCGAGACGATCCGGTGGCGTCCGGACGGCAGCTCGACGGTGGCCGCACCGTGGCGGTCGATCCACACCGAGAGCAGTCCGGCGTCGGCGGCGCCCCGTCCGTCGATCTCCGGATGGTCGCCCACGTAGGCGACCTGGTGCGGGGCCAGCGACAGGGCCTCGCAGGCCGCGAGGAAGGCGCCGGCCTCCGGCTTGGAGACGCCGAGTTCCGCGGCGCACAGGATGGCCTCGAAGCGGTCGTGGACGCCGAGGACGCGCAGCTTGTGGTCCTGGACGTGGATGCTGGAGTTGGAGAGCACCGCGTGCCGGTGGCTGGCGGCGAGGGCGTCCAGCACGGGCAGGACGTCCGGGAAGAGCGACCAGGCGGCCTCGTAGTGCGCGTGGTAGCGGCCCAGCCAGTCGTCGGCCTGCGCGTCGGTCATCTCGCGGGCGAGGAACGCGCGCACCCGGTCGCGGCGCTGGTCCTCGAAGGTGATGCCGCCCGCCGAGAACCGGGCCCAGTGCTCGTCGGTGACCTCGCGCCACCGCGCGAGCCCCGCCTCGGCGGTGCCGAACCGGTCGAGCAGCCCCTCGGCCGCGAGATACGACCGCATGCCCTCACGATCGGCGGTCGTGTAGTCGAAGAGGGTGTCGTCCACGTCCCAGACCACGGCACGAATGCTCATGCCCCGACGGTATCGCGGGGCCGCCGTCGCATGAACGGGGACATCCGCCGATCCGGGCCCGCGCACGTGCGAGGGGCGGCCCCCGGAGTCCGGGAGCCGCCCCTCGGCCGTGTGACGGCGTTACGCCGCGAGCCTGGCGAGCGCCGCGTCGACGCGGGCCAGCGTCTTCTCCTTGCCCAGGATCTCCAGGGACTCGAAGAGCGGCAGGCCGACCGTGCGGCCGGTGACCGCGACCCGCACGGGGGCCTGGGCCTTGCCGAGCTTGAGGCCGTGGGCCTCGCCGGCGGCCAGGACGGCCTCCTTCAGGGACTCGGCCGAGGTCCAGTCGGCCGACTCCAGCTTCTCCCGCGCCGTGGCCAGCAGGGCGTCGCTGCCCTCCTTCATGGCCTTGGCCCAGCTCGCCTCGTCGGAGACCGGCTCGGGGAGGAAGAGGAAGTCGACGTTGTCGGTGATCTCCGACAGCACCTTCAGACGGGTCTGGGCGTGCGGGGCGATCGCCGCCCACTTCGCCTCGTCGAAGTCCTCCGGGGCCCAGGGGGCGAAGGGCGCCTTCAGCCAGGGGGCGCAGCGCTCGGTGAAGTCCTTCACGTCGAGCAGGCGGATGTGGTCGGCGTTGATCGCCTCGGCCTTCTTGAGGTCGAAGCGGGCCGGGTTGGGGTTGACGTCCGCGATCTCGAAGGCCGCGGTCATCTCGTCCATCGTGAAGATGTCCTGGTCGGCCGAGAGCGACCAGCCGAGGAGCGAGAGGTAGTTGAGCAGGCCCTCGGGGAGGAAGCCGCGCTCCCGGTAGAGGTTGAGCGAGGACTCCGGGTCGCGCTTGGACAGCTTCTTGTTGCCCTCGCCCATCACGTACGGCAGATGGCCGAAGGCGGGGGTCCCCTTGGCGACGCCCAGCTCGATCAGCGCCTTGTACAGGGCGATCTGGCGCGGGGTGGAGGAGAGCAGGTCCTCGCCGCGCAGGACGTGCGTGATCTCCATCAGCGCGTCGTCGACCGGGTTGACCAGGGTGTAGAGCGGGGCGCCGTTCGCGCGGACGATGCCGAAGTCCGGCACGTTCTCCGGGGTGAAGGTCAGCTCGCCGCGGACCAGGTCCGTGAAGGTGATCGTCTCGTCGGGCATCCGGAAGCGGACGATCGGGGTGCGGCCCTGGGCCTCGTACTGCGCCACCTGCTCGTCGGTGAGGTCGCGGCAGTGGCCGTCGTAGCCGGAGGGCCGGCCGGCGGCGCGGGCGGCGTCGCGGCGGGTGTCCAGCTCCTCCTGGGAGCAGTAGCAGTGGTAGGCGTGGCCGGCCTCGAGGAGCCTGCGGGCCACGTCGGCGTAGAGGTCCATGCGCTGCGACTGGCGGTACGGCGCGTGCGGGCCGCCGATCTCGGGGCCCTCGTCCCAGTCGAAGCCCAGCCAGCGCAGCGAGTCCAGGAGCTGCTCGTAGGACTCCTCGGAGTCACGGGCGGCGTCGGTGTCCTCGATGCGGAAGACCAGGGTGCCCTGGTGATGCTTGGCGAACGCCCAGTTGAACAGGGCGGTGCGGACCAGGCCCACGTGGGGGTTGCCGGTGGGCGAGGGGCAGAAACGGACGCGTGGGGGTACCCCCTGTCCGAGTGGGGCCGAGGACTTGGGGGAGGGGGAGCCGGGTGCGCTAGCCACGCTTGACAACCTTGTTGGTGAGAGTGCCGATGCCTTCGATGGTGACGGCGACCTCGTCGCCGACAGCCAGGGGGCCTACCCCTGCCGGGGTGCCCGTGAGGATCACGTCGCCGGGGAGCAGCGTCATGGCCTCGGAGATGTTGACGATCAGATCCTCGATCGAGTGGATCATCTCGCTGGTGCGGCCGAGCTGCCGCTGCTGTCCGTTGACCGTCAGCTGGACGGTGAGGTCGCCGGCGGTCTCGAGGTCCAGGCCCGTCTCCACCCAGGGGCCCAGCGGGCAGGAGGTGTCGAAGCCCTTGGCCCGGGCCCACTGCTTCTCCCGCTTCTGGACGTCGCGTGCGGTGACGTCGTTCGCGCAGGTGTAGCCGAAGACGACGTCCGCGACGCGCTCGCGGGGCACCTCGCGGCACAGCCGCCCGATGACGACGGCGAGCTCCGCCTCGTGGTGGACCTCCGAGGAGAAGGCCGGGTACTGGATGGCGTCACCCGGCCCGATCACCGAGGTGGACGGCTTGAAGAAGGCGAACGGGGCGTCGGGCACCTCGTTGCCCAGTTCACGCGCGTGCTCGGCGTAGTTGCGGCCGAAGGCCACGACCTTGTTGGGCAGGACGGGCGGGAGCAGCCGGACCTTGCTCAGCGGCACCTTGGTGCCGGAGAGCTCGAAGTCCGTGAACGGGATGCCCTTGATGATGTCGAGGACGAGCTCGTCCGGCTGGTCGCCCTCGACCGCGCCGAAGGCGACGTTCCCGTCGATGGAGAACCTGGCGATGCGCACGGGTTGGTTGGCCCCTTGACTGAGCTGGCTGGAGTGTGACGTCCCAGGCTAACGCGGAAGGGCGCCCCCGGCCGGGGACGCCCTTGACATCCGTGGTGGCCGCTTTGAGCAATCTGCGGCCGGTGCCCGTATCTCCGCGTGAAGATCTACTCCACGACGGAGGCGGCGACCGGGGCCTCCATGAGGACGGTGCGCTTGGGGTTGGCGGTCTGGGCGGGGAGCTCCAGGGAGTGCTCCAGCAGCTCCGGGAGCTGGACGTCGTCGGCGTCCTTGAGATGGGCCAGGGTCGTGCGCCGCGGGTTGGCGATCTTGTGGAACATCGTCGTCGTCTTCACTGGTGTACTCGACCCTGTCGTGTCCGGGCGTCCGGGGAGGCCCCCAAGGACCTGGGCGCGGACGCGGGTTGTCGGAAATGCCATCCCTGTAAAACGTCAGGCTAAACACGCGATTCCCGGTGAACGCGTGAAGGTCGCATGATCAGCGTGTGAGTTTGCTCACGAATCCATGGGCATAACGGTCATTTCTCGCCTTCGTCACACCCACATCAAACGGACATCAGGTACCTGAAGCCCTCATTCCGCTCCTGATCATGGCGACTGGGACACCCTCCGGAGACCACCGCTTCACACCCTTATGTCCGCCTTATGCGGGAAGACTTTCTACGTCCCGTGACGCGACCCTCACGTGGTGTCACGGATGTCACAGCCTGGCCAACGGGCCTTGTTCGAGATTCTGCACTGTGCTGGAATTCCTCGGACCGCCGCGGGATCGAGCCGGCGCGCAGAGGGCGTCCAGAGCGCCCGGTGGCGGCGAGATCAGGGGGAGCCAGCGCCGGTACTCACGACCACCCGGGGGGCGTAATTCAGGGCGCCCCTCAACACGCCGACACCGTCCTTCCGTTCACCCGGAGGGGCGCCTGGTCCAGAGGTTGCGACGCTAGTGCAGGGACGTTTCAAGAGGGATGGCAGCGCTTCGGCCGAGCCGGAGCCGCACGGCGGGACTGGCCCGATGGCAGTCGGCTCCTCGCCCCAGCACGCCCAGAACCCGGGTCAGGCCCCGTCCGGAGACGGCGGTGAGCGCCCCGGGCGCCCCGGCGCGTCCACGACGGCGGGCTCTCCTCCCCCGGCTCCGAACAAGCCACCGGCCGGTCCCACGGGTCCGGGTCCGCGCGTGGCGCTGCGCAACTGGCGCATCTCCACGCGTCTGGTCGCGCTGCTGACGCTCCCCGTGGTCGCGGCCACGACGCTGGGCGCGCTGCGCATCAACCAGTCGATGGACGACATCCAGCAGCTCGACAACATGAAGCTGCTGACGGACATGACCAACCAGGCCACCGAGCTCGCGGTCCAGCTCCAGGACGAGCGCGACCTCTCGGCCGGCCCCCTGTCGCACGGCGGCAAGGCGAGCGACCCCGGCATCAAGGGTCTGCGCGAGAGCACGGACCGCGCGCTGAGCGCCTTCCAGGACGCGTCGGAGGAGATCGACGGCGCCACCACGGACGGCAACCTCCAGGGTGTCCGCGACAGCCTCGTCGCCCTGCTGGGCGACCTCCAGGGCCTCGCCAAGGTCCGTTCGACGGCCTACGCGGAGAAGGGCAACTCCACCCAGACGGTGGAGGCCTACCACCGCCTCATCACCGGTCTGCTGGACCTCTCGCAGGACATGGCGCAGGCCACCAGCAACCCGGAGATGATCCAGCGCACGCGTGCGCTGGCCGCCTTCTCCTCCGCCAAGGAGTTCGCCTCCGTCCAGCGCGCCGTGCTCGCGGCGGCGCTGCCGGTGGGCATCACCACCTACGGCGACCTCTCCGAGAACGACCGGCAGTACGCCGAGGCCGCGCTCGAGAACCAGGCCTCCGAGCTCTCGATCTTCCGCAGCATCTACGGCGACAGCGGCGCCGAGAGCCTGCTGGCGCCGATCGAGCAGGGCAACCCGGTCATCGAGGACGCCGACACCTACGCCAACCGTGCCCTCAACTCGGCCAACGGTCTGGAGTCGCTGGACAAGCAGTCCTACCGGGACTGGACCGACGCCAGCTCCACCAAGATCAAGCAGATGAAGAACATCGAGTTCACGCTGCTCGAGGACATGGAGCAGAAGGCACGTGAGCTGCGCGCCGAGTCGGAGCGCGAGGCGATCATCTCCGGTGCGCTCATCCTGCTCGTGCTCGGTGTCTCGCTGGTCGGCGCCTTCGTCGTCGCCCGGTCCATGATCCGTTCGCTGCGCCGCCTCCAGGAGACCGCCACCAAGGTCGCCCAGGACCGGCTGCCCGAGCTGGTCAAGCAGCTGTCAGAGTCCGACCCGCAGGACGTCGACACGTCCGTGGAGTCGGTCGGTGTGCACTCCCGGGACGAGATCGGCCAGGTGGCCGCGGCCTTCGACGACGTGCACCGCGAGGCCGTCCGCCTCGCCGCCGAGCAGGCCCTCCTGCGGGGCAACGTCAACGCGATGTTCACCAACCTCTCGCGCCGCTCCCAGGGCCTCATCCAGCGTCAGCTCTCGCTCATCTCCGAACTGGAGTCCCGCGAGGCCGACCCGGACCAGCTGTCCTCGCTCTTCAAGCTCGACCACCTCGCGACCCGCATGCGCCGTAACGGTGAGAACCTCCTCGTCCTCGCGGGTGAGGAGCCCGGCCGCCGCTGGACCCGTCCGGTGCCGCTGGTCGACGTGCTGCGCGCCGCCGCCTCCGAGGTGGAGCAGTACGAGCGCATCGAACTGGCCTCCGTGCCGACCACCGAAGTGGCCGGCCGGGTCGTCAACGACCTCGTGCACCTCCTCGCCGAGCTGCTCGAGAACGCCACCTCGTTCTCCTCCCCGCAGACCAAGGTCAAGGTCACCGGTCACGCGCTGCCCGACGGGCGCGTGCTGATCGAGATCCACGACACCGGTATCGGCCTCTCCCCCGAGGACCTCGCGGCGATCAACGAGCGGCTCGCCTCGCCGCCCACCGTGGACGTGTCGGTCTCCCGGCGCATGGGTCTGTTCGTGGTCGGCCGGCTGTCCCAGCGGCACGGCATCCGCATCCAGCTGCGCCCCTCCGACTCCGGTGGCACGACCGCGCTGGTCATGCTGCCCGTCGACGTCGCGCAGGGCGGCAAGAAGCCCCAGCCCAAGCCCGGTCAGGCCGGTGTCGCGGGCGGTCCCGCCGCCGCGCAGGCCGCCGCGGGCGCCGCGGCGGCGCGTCGCCAGAACGGCTCGCAGAACGGTTCGCAGGGCGGTGCCCTCGGCGCCGGCAACGGCAACGGCGGCCGGCTCGCCGCGGGACAGGGTCCCCGGGCCGCGCTGCCCGGCCGGGACGGCGGTGGCCGCCCCGGTGGCCAGCCGCCGCGCGGACCGCAGCAGCCGTCGGCCTCCCCGCAGCAGGGCCGTCCGGCCCCGGCGGGTGCGGGCTTCGGCGGCGGACAGGCGCCCGGCGCGCCGCAGGGTCTCCAGGCGGCCGGTACGGGTTCGCAGGGCACGGACATGTTCGGCGCACGTCCCGCGCAGCGGGGCAACAAGGCGGAGCAGGGCGGCCGCGGCCGTCAGCCGCAGCTGCCGCCGCGCGGTGGTCCGCGCGCCGAGCTGCCGGGCGGCAACACCCAGCCGCGCGTCACCAGCTGGGGCGACGAGAACGCCCAGCCGCCGGTGCCGCGCAGCCCGCTGGACGCGCCGCGCGGTCACGAGGAGCCGGACGTCGCCCAGACGTCCCGCATGCCGCGCTTCGACGACCGGCAGGGTCCCGGCGCCACCGCCGAGATACCGGCCGTCCCTCGGATCGACGAGCGCCAGGGCCCGGCGGGCCCCGCCGACTTCGGCCGCCCCGTCGTGAACGGCGTCCAGAGCACGGGCCAGTTCCCGGCCGTGGGCAGCCCGCAGGCGGAGCTCGGCGGACGCCAGGACACCGGTCAGTTCCCGCGCCCCGGCAACGGCGGTCAGCAGGACGACGGCTTCACCCGGTCCGACGTCTTCGGTTCCGCGGGCGGTCAGAACGCCCAGGCGGCCCCGAACCAGTTCGCTCCGCAGGCCTACGACAACGGTTCCACCGGCCAGTTCGCCGCGAACGGCTACGACGGCTCCTCGACCGGCCAGCACTCGCTGCCCGGCCGCCAGGACCCCTCGGCCACCGGCCAGTTCCCCGCCCAGCAGGCGGGTGGCTACGGCAACGCGTCCCAGGCTCCGGTCCCGTCGCGTCCCGCCGGACGCCCGGAGCAGGAGAACCGGGGCGCCCAGCAGCGGCCCGACAACGGACGGGCACCGGGTGACGGTTGGGCTCTGCCCCCGGCCTCGGGTCCCGGCGACGGCCGCACCCCGCTGTACGACACGCTGGAGACCAACTGGTTCCACGGTCAGCAGGCGGGCGACCCGGCGGCTCCGGCTCCGCAGCAGCAGCAGCAGACACCGGCAGCACCTCAGCGTCCCGCGGCCAACGCCTCCTGGCGTTCCTCGCCGAACGACGAACTCGTCCGGCAGGCCGAGCGGGTCAGGCAGCCGGCCGCGGGCGGCGTCACCACCTCCGGCCTTCCGCGCCGGGTGCCCAGGGCGAACCTCGTCCCGGGTACGGCTCAGCAGCAACAGCACCAACCCGGTCCGCAGGTCTCGCGTGCGCCTGACGACGTACGCGGCCGGCTGACCAATCTCCGTCGGGGCATCGCGCAGGGCCGTCAGGCCGGCAACGGTCAGACCGGCAGTTTCCCGAGCCCCACTCACCAGCAGGAGCGTTAGTTGAGTCAGATGAGCCAGGCGGCACAGAACCTGAACTGGTTGATCACCAACTTCGTGGACAACACCCCCGGGGTGTCCCACACCGTTGTCGTGTCCGCCGACGGGCTCCTGCTCGCGATGTCAGAGGGATTCCCGCGCGACCGTGCCGACCAGCTGGCGGCCGTCGCGTCGGGCCTGACCTCGCTGACGGCCGGCGCCTCCAGGATCTTCGAAGGCGGCAGCGTGGCACAGACCGTCGTCGAGATGGAACGAGGATTCCTCTTCCTCATGTCCGTCTCGGACGGCTCGTCGCTCGCCGTTCTCGCACACCCCGAGTGCGACATCGGTCTCGTGGGCTACGAGATGACGCTGCTCGTCGACCGCGCGGGCGCGGTCCTCACGCCCGACCTGCGCGCCGAACTCCAGGGCAGTCTGCTCCACTGATCCGCCCCAGCACTACCCACCTCACGAAATCACCGTCCGGCCGACACAAACCCCCCACCGGCCTAGACGGACGGCACGACTGACCGCGAATGCTGTCCCGCCCGGAGGATCCATGACCCCGCCCACCGCCCATCATGATCCGTACGCGGAGCCGTACGGGGATGAGGGCGACCAGCCGCTGGTGCGTCCGTACGCGATGACCGGTGGCCGGACCCGGCCGCGCTATCAACTCGCCATCGAGGCGCTGATCAGCACCACGGCCGACCCGGCAGCGCTCATGGGGCTGCTTCCCGAGCACCAGCGCATCTGCCACCTGTGCCGTGAGGTCAAGTCGGTCGCGGAGGTCTCGGCGCTCCTGGCGATGCCGCTGGGGGTGGCGCGGATCCTGGTCGCGGACCTCGCCGAGGCCGGACTGGTGGCCATCCACCAGCCGGGCGGCGACGAGAACAACGGCGGCGCACCTGACGTGACGCTGCTCGAAAGGGTGCTCAGTGGACTTCGCAAGCTCTGACGGAGGGCGGGCCACCACCTCCGCGAAGATCGTGGTGGCGGGTGGCTTCGGCGTGGGCAAGACCACGTTCGTGGGCGCCGTCTCCGAGATCAACCCGCTGCGCACGGAGGCCGTCATGACGTCCGCGTCCGCGGGCATCGACGACCTCACCCACACCGGGGACAAGACCACCACCACGGTGGCCATGGACTTCGGCCGTATCACGCTCGACCAGGACCTGATCCTGTACCTGTTCGGCACGCCCGGCCAGGACCGCTTCTGGTTCATGTGGGACGACCTGGTGCGGGGCGCCATCGGCGCCATCGTGCTGGTCGACACCCGCCGCCTCGCCGACTGCTTCCCCGCCGTCGACTACTTCGAGAACAGCGGCCTGCCGTTCGTCGTCGCCCTCAACGGCTTCGACGGCTCGCAGCCCTACCAGCCCGAAGAGGTGCGCGAGGCGCTCCAGATCGGCCCGGACACCCCGATCATCACGACGGACGCCCGGCACCGCTCGGACGCCAAGAGCGCGCTGATCACCCTGGTCGAGCACGCGCTGATGGCGCGACTGCGGTAATTTTCAAGCATCTGGTGCCGTACGCCAGTTGTCGTAGACGTTCTGGAGCCGGCTGTGGCCTTTGACACGGCCGGCTCCGACGTTCATAACGTTTCGGCAGAGGAATCGGGTGGTACCGCAACGCGTCGCGGTCATTCGGTCTCGCTGCGCGCACGAAGGCCCCGCCTTTTGGCGGGGCTCGTTCTTTTTGACCGTTTTATGTGGGGCTTACATCACGTCGAACCAGCTCTTTCCCATGTTTGGAAGAGCGTCGGTCGTCATGCTGGAATGCCTGAACTGCCCAATAGTCAATGACGTACTGATGGTCGATGGCTGACCGGGCTCTGAGACACTGCGGCACGACGAAGGTGCCGACCGCCGAGAGGTTGTTGGTCGAGTGAGGCGAAGCAAGCAAAGTCCCGAGCCGGCGGCCCGGGGCAACTTCACCCCGCCGCCGCGCGGAGCGGCGCCCGCCCCTGTGGCCGGTCCTGAGCCGACGGCAGCGCCCGCCAAGAGCGGTGGCCGTCTCTCCCCGCGCAACTGGCGGGTGCCCACCCGGCTGAACGCGATCCTGCTCATACCCGTGGTGGTCGGCCTCGTCATGGGCGGCTTCCAGGTGAAGAACTCCATCGACACCTGGCAGGAGGCCCGCGACGCCGAGAAGGTCGCGAAGATCGTGGCCGCCGCCGGCACGTACGCCGAGGCCCTCCTCGACGAGCGCGACCTCACCGCCGCACCGCTGCTCCAGAACAAGAAGGACGACGACGGCGTCAAGAAGGCCCGCGCCGCCACGGACGCCGCGGCGACCGCCTTCCACGACGAAGTCGTCGGCATGCCGGACAAGGAAGGCCTCAAGCGCCGTCTGAACCTGGTGGAGGAGGCCGAGCCGACCCTCGCGAAGATCCGCGCGGCCGCCTACACCAAGTCCCTCGACCCGGTGAAGACCGAAGAGGGTTACGTCGCGGTCGAGCACCTGCTGATGGAGTTCTCCAACGAACTCGGCCTCGGCACGGGCAACATCACCGCCTACGGCCGCACCGTCTACGCCGTCGCCCTGGCCAAGGGCGCCGAGTCCCTCCAGCGCGCGATCGGCACGCACCTGCTCGTGCGGCCCAGCCCCGACAAGACGGTCTACCGCCAGCAGCTCACGGCCTTCACCTCGTACGCCTACCTCGAGGGCGTCGCCCAGCAGGAGTACGTCTCCGGCGGCACCGTCGACGACGCGGCGCGCCTCACCCAGGTCATGAAGGAGAAGACCGAGGAGGGCGCGAAGAAGGCCGCCGACGCCAAGTCCCAGGCCGAGGCCGCGGGACAGGACTACGTCACGCCGCCCGCCATGGACAAGATGATCCAGGCGATCGGCAGCGGGCTGTTCACGCCGTCCGAGCTCGCCCAGCAGGGCATCACCGCCGACAGCTGGATGGCGGCCGCGACGCTGAAGTTCGAGGGCTACAGCCAGGTCGAGAGCGAGCTCATCGACCGTGCGGTGTCCGACGCCGGACAGATCGCCTCCGACGCCCAGCGCGACGCCATCATCAACGGCGCCATCGTCATCATCGCCCTGCTCGCCGCGTTCATCGTCGCCAGTCTCATGGCCCGCCAGATGAGCCAGGCCATGCGCCAGCTGCGCAACGCCGCCTTCGGCATCGCCGAGCAGCGGCTGCCGATGCTGGTCGACCAGCTCTCACGCACCGACCCGGGCCGGGTCGACACCCGTGTCCAGCCGATCCCCATCAACACCAAGGACGAGATCGGCGAGGTCGCGCGCGCCTTCGACCAGGTCCACCGCGAGGCCGTGCGACTGGCCGCCGAGCAGGCGCTCCTGCGGGGCAACATCAACGCGATCTTCACCAACCTCTCGCGCCGCAACCAGTCCCTGATCGAGGGCCAGCTGACCCTGATCACCGACCTGGAGAACAACGAGGCCGACCCGGACCAGCTGGAGAACCTCTTCCGCCTGGACCACCTCGCGACCCGTATGCGCCGCAACGGCGAGAACCTCCTGGTCCTCGCCGGCGAGGAGCCGGGCCGCCGCTGGGACCAGCCGGTCCCGCTGGTCGACGTGCTGCGCGCCGCCTCCTCCGAGGTGGAGCAGTACGAGCGCATCGAGCTGTCGGGCGTCCCGGAGGCCGAGATCCACGGCCGTGCCGTGACCGACCTCGTGCACCTGCTCGCCGAGCTCCTTGAGAACGCCACCACGTTCTCCTCACCCCAGACCAAGGTCCGCGTCACCGCGACCCGTCTCCCCGACGGCCGCGTGATGATCGAGATCCACGACAAGGGCATCGGCCTCACCGCCGAGGACTTCGCCGACATCAACCACAAGCTGGCCAACCCGCCGACGGTGGACGCCGCGATCTCGCAGCGCATGGGCCTGTTCGTGGTCGGCCGCCTGTCCGACCGGCACGGCATCCGCGTCCAGCTGCGCCCCTCGGGCGAGCAGGCCGGCACCACCTCGCTGGTCATGCTCCCCGACGCCATCACCCACGGCGGTGGCGGCGAGCAGCAGCCGCGCGACGAGTTCACGGTCTCGCAGATCATCCCGGAGCAGAACTACGGCGCCGGCGAGGACTTCAGCAACGGTCTGCCGATGCGCACCGCCGCGGAACTCGGTTTCGACGACAGCCAGTACGAGGTCCCCGACGACATCCGCGACCTGGACCCGGTGGGCCGCTCGCTGATGCGAGAGGAACGCCGTGCGGCCCTGGAGTCCCAGTCGGGCGAGGGCGAGCAGCCGACGGCACAGCAGTCCGCCGAGTCCCCCGCGTTCGGTGAGGGCTTCGACGACCGCCACCAGCAGCAGGCGTACGACGCCGGCCACAACGGCTACGACCCCGCCGGGCAGGGCTCCGTGGGCGCCTACGACAACGGCGCGACGGGATACCAGGAGCAGGCCGCGGCCTTCGACCAGCAGACGCCGTACGGGGAGCAGCAGCGTCCCGCGTACGACGACCAGTACTTCGGGTCGAACAACGGTCATCCGCAGGGCGAGTCGTTCACCGCGAACGGCGGCCTGCCGCAGAACGACGGCTTCCCGTCGAACGGCGGCTACCCGGACCCCGCGTTTGCGGAGCCCGTACAGGAGAGCCCGGACGGGGCGCGGGCCGCCGCGTCCGAGGGCTACCAGGCGTACCCGGAACAGCAGTCCTACCAGGACGACTGGCCGCAGCAGAACGGTCACACGAACGGTTACGGCAACGGCTACCCGGACCAGTACGCTCCGGAAGCGGAATCCGCGAAGGCCGCTGACGCGGCCGAGCAGAACGGCGTAGGCTTCGACCGTCCGGGACCGGCTTCCTCCGCCTCCCACGCCCTGACCGACGCCGGTCTTCCCCGCCGCGGCTCCGCCGCGAGCGGTGCGAACGGCGCACGGCCCGCGAAGGAACCGGCGGCCTCCCCCGCGGAGAGCAACGGCGGCGGCGACATCTGGCGCTCGGCGAACGACGAGCGCTGGCAGCAGGCCTCCGCCCTGAAGAAGCCCAAGGCGGGTGGAGTCACCTCCTCCGGTCTGCCGCGGCGGGTGCCCAAGGCCAACCTGATCGAGGGCGCCGCCGAGAGCACCCCCCAGGGAGGCCCTCAGGTCTCCCGCGCCCCGGAGGACGTCCGAGGCAGGTTGAGCAACCTGCGCAGGGGTGTCCAGCGCGGACGCAGCGCAGGCAGCAGTGAAACGAACGGCCAGGGCTTCGGTCCTGACAGCACCTACAACCAGGAGCGTTAGTGTGAGCCCGATGAGCCAGGCGGCACAGAACCTGAACTGGGTGATCACCAACTTCGTGGACAACACCCCGGGGGTGTCCCACACGGTGGTGGTCTCCGCCGACGGACTCCTTCTGGCGATGTCCGAAGGCTTCCCCCGCGACCGTGCCGACCAGCTCGCGGCCGTCGCCTCCGGCCTGACGTCCCTGACGGCGGGCGCCTCCCGGATCTTCGAGGGGGGCAGCGTGAACCAGACGGTTGTGGAGATGGAGCGGGGATTCCTCTTCCTGATGTCCATTTCCGACGGTTCCTCGCTCGCGGTTCTCGCCCACCCCGAGGCGGACATCGGCCTCATTGGGTACGAGATGGCCCTTCTGGTGGACCGGGCGGGCTCGGTCCTGACCCCCGATCTTCGTGCGGAGCTCCAAGGAAGCCTTCTCAACTAACAGACGGACGGTGCGTTTTGGCGTCCCGAGGCCGTAGGGTTTCGGGACGCGGTTTCCACGTGACGGGTGCCAGGCGCAGTCGGAGGAGGAGAGAGAGTGGCAACACCCCCAGGCGGTTCCAATTCGGGCAACTGGTCGTACGGCCCTGCCCAGGGCCAGGGCGACGGTTCCCAGAACCCGAACCGTTACAACTTCCCCTCCGCGCCCGGTCAGCAGCGGCCGTACACGCCCCAGGGCCCCGGGCCGTCCCCGTACGACCAGCCCTCGGCACCGCGCATCCAGCCCGTGCAGCCGCATCGCCGCACCCCGGAGCCCGCGCCCGCCGGGGCGTCGAACAACCCGCTGGTGCGTCCGTACGCCATGACCGGTGGCCGGACCCGCCCGCGTTACCAGCTCGCCATCGAGGCGCTGGTGCACACCACTGCGCAGCCGCACCAGATGCAGGGCCAGCTGCCCGAGCATCAGCGGATCTGCAACCTCTGCCGTGAGATCAAGTCGGTCGCCGAGATCTCGGCGCTGCTGACCATCCCTCTCGGCGTGGCCAGGATCCTCGTCGCCGACTTGGCGGAAGCGGGACTGGTCGCCATCCATCAGCCCGGCGGCGACGAGAACGCCGGCGGCCAGCCAGACGTGACACTGCTCGAAAGGGTGCTCAGTGGACTTCGCAAGCTCTAGCGGGGGTCCCTCCCGCTCCACCACTTCCGCGAAGATCGTGGTGGCGGGCGGCTTCGGCGTGGGCAAGACCACGTTCGTCGGGGCTGTTTCGGAGATCAATCCGCTGCGCACCGAGGCCGTCATGACGTCCGCGTCCGCGGGCATCGACGACCTCACCCACACCGGGGACAAGACCACCACCACGGTGGCCATGGACTTCGGCCGTATCACCCTGGACCAGGACCTGATCCTGTACCTGTTCGGCACGCCCGGCCAGGACCGCTTCTGGTTCATGTGGGACGACCTGGTGCGCGGCGCCATCGGCGCCATCGTGCTGGTCGACACCCGCCGCCTCGCCGACTGCTTCCCCGCCGTCGACTACTTCGAGAACAGCGGCCTGCCGTTCGTGATCGCCCTCAACGGCTTCGACGGCAACCAGCCGTACAACCCGGACGAGGTGCGCGAGGCGCTCCAGATCGGCCCGGACACCCCGATCATCACGACGGACGCCCGGCACCGTGCCGACGCCAAGTCGGCGCTGATCACCCTGGTCGAGCACGCGCTGATGGCCCGCCTGCGGTAGACCCGGCACACAGACAGCAGATGGGCGGCCCCTCCCGGTTCGGGAGGGGCCGCCCATCTGTCTGTCCGGGTCCGACCGTCCGGGAGGTCCGTCCGCGGAGGGCCTCACCTACGCGGACAGGGGCCCCTCCGTGCGGAGGGGCCCCTGTCCGGGCGGTGGCCGCGGGTCCGGCCCGCGGCGCGCTGCCGGTGCCTAGTGCCAGCTGTGCGGGGCGCGGAAGCCGCCCTCGCGCTCCAGGCGGCGCCAGCCGGCCTTCGGGCGGCGGTGGTGGGTCTCGGTCGGGGACGACTGGGCGGCCGCGCGGGCCAGGAGGACGGCCGTGATGGCGGCGACCTCCTCGGGCTCGGCGTGGCCCTTCTCGACGCGGATGTCGGGAGCGTTCATGGGTGCAAGTCTCCGTGGGTGAGGTTTCCGCGGGGGATCCAGTGGGTTACCCGTGGGATCTGCCGGGTTACTGCGGGGGGTTGCCGTGCTTGCGCGAGGGCAGGTCCGCGTGCTTCGACTGGAGCATGGCCAGCGACTTGATGAGGACCTCGCGGGTCTCGGCGGGGTCGATGACGTCGTCGACCAGACCGCGTTCGGCCGCGTAGTAGGGGTGCATCAGCTCGGACTTGTACTCCTTGACCATTTTCTGCCGCATGGCCTCGGGGTCCTCGGCGGCGGCGATCTGGCGGCGGAAGATGACGTTGGCCGCGCCCTCGGCGCCCATCACGGCGATCTCGTTCGTCGGCCAGGCGTAGGTGAGGTCGGCGCCGATCGACTGGCTGTCCATGACGATGTAGGCACCTCCGTACGCCTTGCGCAGGATCAGCGAGATCCGCGGGACGGTCGCGTTGCAGTAGGCGTAGAGCAGCTTCGCGCCGTGCCGGATGATGCCGCCGTGCTCCTGGTCGACACCGGGGAGGAACCCGGGGACGTCCAGGAAAGTGATGATCGGGATGTTAAAAGCGTCGCACATCTGGACAAAGCGCGCAGCTTTTTCCGACGCCTCGATGTCCAGGACCCCGGCGAGGGCCTGGGGCTGGTTGGCGACGATGCCGACGACCTGGCCGTCCAGGCGGGCGAGGGCGCAGATGATGTTGCGGGCCCAGCGCTCGTGGACCTCGAGGTAGTCGCCGTCGTCGACGATCTCCTCGATGACCTTGGCCATGTCATAGGGACGGTTGCCGTCCGCCGGGACCAGGTCGAGCAGGACGTCGCCGCGGCGGTCGGCGGGGTCGCCGGACTCGGTGCGCGGGGGGTTCTCGCGGTTGTTCTGCGGCAGCATCGACAGGAGGTAGCGCACCTCCGCGATGCAGGTCTCCTCGTCGTCGTAGGCGAAGTGGGCCACGCCGGAGGTCTCGGCGTGCACGTCCGCGCCGCCCAGGCCGTTCTGGCTGATCTCCTCGCCGGTGACGGCCTTGACCACGTCGGGGCCGGTGATGAACATCTGCGAGGTCTCGCGGACCATGAAGACGAAGTCGGTCAGCGCGGGGCTGTAGGCGGCGCCGCCCGCGCACGGGCCGAGCATCACCGAGATCTGCGGGATGACGCCGGAGGCGCGGGTGTTGCGCTGGAAGATGCCGCCGTAGCCGGCGAGCGCGGAGACGCCCTCCTGGATGCGGGCGCCGGCGCCGTCGTTGAGGGAGACCAGCGGAGCGCCGGCCGCGATGGCCATGTCCATGATCTTGTGGATCTTGGTGGCGTGGGCCTCGCCGAGCGCGCCGCCGAAGATGCGGAAGTCGTGGGCGTAGACGAAGACCGTGCGGCCCTCGACCGTGCCCCAGCCGGTGATGACACCGTCGGTGAACGGCTTCTTGGCCTCGAGCCCGAAGCCGGTCGCCCGATGCCGGCGCAGCTGCTCGACCTCCTGGAAGGACCCCGGGTCGAGCAGCAGCTCGATCCGCTCCCGGGCGGTCAGCTTGCCCTTGGCGTGCTGCGCCTGGGTCGCCTTCTCGCTCGGGCCGGCCAGCGCCTGGGCACGGATCTCGTGCAGCTCGGCCACGCGGCCGCGCGCATCCGTGGGTTCCGAAGGCACCTCGGTGGGATCGCCCGTCGTCTCTTCCAAAACGGTCATGTAGTGACCTTACGAAGCCCACCAAGGAAAGAGGGACGTCGACTCCGTACAGTCTCCGGCGCGTTTTCCTGGTACCCCTGAACAGAACCGGCCGCACATGCAGCCGTTCCGACTGCTCAGGGGGCCCGCTGCTTGTAGGGGTCTCACAAACCCGGCACCTGAGACACCGCTCACATCCCGCCGCGCGCATGCCCTCCCCGGAGTGAAACGGAGAGCCCGGACGGCGGTCGGCGCCCCGCCCGGGAAACCCGGACCGAGAAGATGTTGAACATTGAACGGAATAGGTCTACCGTCGTAGTCGTTCACCTGATTGAAGATTAAACATCCCCGATCTTCCCGTCCCCAAGGAGCACGTCATGGGCATCTTCGGCCGCAAGGACACCGAGACCACCGCCGCCGCCACCGCCACGGTGAGCCCCGAGCTGGCCGCCCTGACCGGCGCGTACACGATCGACCCGGCGCACTCGACGATCGGCTTCGTCGCCCGCCACGCGATGGTCACCAACGTCAAGGGCAAGTTCAACGAGTTCACCGGCGCGCTGCACCTGGACGGCACCGACCCGTCGAAGTCCAGCGCCTCGATCGACGTCACGATGGACAGCATCGACACCGGTTCCGCCGACCGCGACGGCCACCTGAAGACCGCCGACTTCTTCAAGACCGACGAGTTCCCGCAGATGACCTTCCGCTCCACGGCGACGCAGGCGCTCGGCGGCGACGACTACCGGATCACCGGCGACCTGACCATCCTCGGCGTCACGAAGCCGCTCACCATCGACCTCGAGTTCAACGGCGCCGCGAAGGACCCGTTCGGCAACGAGCGCGTCGGTTTCGAGGGCAAGGCGGAGATCCTGCGCTCCGACTGGGGCCTGACCTGGAACGCGGCGCTCGAGACGGGCGGCGTGCTGGTCTCCGACAAGATCAAGCTGAACTTCGACATCTCGGCGATCAAGAACGCCTAATCGCCTGGACGAAAGCGCCTGAAAGCATCCAGAAGGGGTCGGAAGCGAAGAGCTCCCGGCCCCTTGGTGTGTCCCGTGTCACAGTCAGGGGCCATGAGCACCAGGACCGGACCCCAGCACTATCCCGGCGCCAACCGTGACCACTGGTACCAGGACGATTTCGGCGGTGACCGCATGGAGGTCAACGTCGTCGTCCTGCACACCACCGAGGGGCGTTCGCTGCCCGACTACCAGGGCGGCGCCGTCGCGCCCAACCTGACGGCCGTACCGGACTTCGCCGCCAGAAAACTGAAGTGGTACCAGCACTTCGACATCGACATCTCGTCGCGCGCGCTGATGAACAAGCGCGGCGGTGTCGAGACGAACACCCTGAACGTCTGCCAGGTCGAGCTGGTCGGCACCTGCGACCCCGAGACGCACACCAAGTGGGCGGCCCGCGACCAGGCCCACATCTACTGGCCGAAGGCCCCCGAGTGGGCGTTGCGCGCCGTCGCCGCGTACCTGGCGTGGATGAACATCCACCACGACGTCCCCCTGCGCGGACCGGCGCTGTGGCCCGCGTACCCCAAGTCCTCCGGGAACGGGGGCGGCCAGCGCATGAGCGGGGCGCGCTGGAACGCGTTCAAGGGCGTGTGCGGACACATGCACGTACCGGAGAACACACACGGCGATCCGGGGGCGATCGACTTCGAGGCACTGATCGGCTTCGCGAAGTCGGCGGCCCAGGACTGACAGCCACCCCCACGCCCGCCGGGGCGGGCGACTGCCGGACAGGGCGGCCACCCGGCCCGGTGAGCGCCGCCCGCCCGGTGGGCGCGAGGTCCGGCGGATGTGGCGGCCGGCGGGTGGCTGGAACGGGCCCCTTGCGGTCGGGGTTGCGGGGTTCCCATAATCCAGCAACAGATTTGACCTGACCATGCCAGCCCATGGCTGTTTCTTTGCGGTGCGCGATCTGAGTTGACATGATCACGTCAAGCCAACCCCCCACGGAAGGCAATGCCTTGAAGAAGCTCCTCACAGCGCTCAGAAGATTCGCCGCCGTCGGCGCGGCCGCGCTCGCGATAGCCAGCCTCCAGCCCCTGTCGGCCGCCCAGGCCGCCCCCGCCCCCGTCGTCGGCGGCACCCGGGCCGCCCAGGGCGAGTTCCCCTTCATGGTCCGGCTCTCCATGGGCTGCGGCGGAGCGCTCTACACCCAGCAGATCGTGCTCACCGCCGCGCACTGCGTCAGCGGGACCGGGGCCAACACCGGCATCACGGCCACCGCCGGCGTCGTGGACCTCCAGTCCACCAGCGGCCGCGTCCAGGTCAGGTCGACCTACGTCTACCGGGCCCCCGGTTACAACGGCAACGGCAAGGACTGGGCACTCATCAAGCTCGCCTCGCCCATCACCACCCAGTCCACCCTGAAGATCGCCACCACCACGCAGTACAACACCGGCACCTTCACCATCGCCGGCTGGGGCTCGGCCACCGAGGGCGGCGCCCAGCAGCGCTACCTGCTCAAGGCCACCGTGCCGTTCGTGAGCGACGCGACCTGTCGCACGTACAGCGGCTACAGCGGACTGGTCGCCAGTGACGAGATCTGCGCCGGGTACACCGCCGGCGGCACCGACACCTGCCAGGGCGACTCCGGCGGCCCCATGTTCCGCCGGGACGCCAACAACGCGTGGATCCAGGTCGGCATCGTGAGCTGGGGCATCGGCTGCGCCCGGGCCAACGCACCCGGCGTCTACTCCGAGGTGTCCACCTTCGCCTCGGCCATCGCCGCGGCGGCGGCCACCCTCTGACCCGCTCCCCCCACATCGTCGGCGCGCGTGGGCCCGGCACCGTCCCGTGCCGGGCCCGCGCGCGCCGCCCGATCCGAGGGGGTGACCCTCAGAACCCTCCGCCGAAGTCCCCGCCGCCCCCGCCGAAGTCCCCGCCGCCTCCGCCGCCGTCCCCGAAGCCGCCCGAGAAGTCACCCGGGTCGAAGTCCGCGCCGGAGACGTCACCGCCCTCGTGGCCCCCGCCGAAGTCGCCGTAGCCGGTGCCGTAGTCCGCCGCGTAGGACGGGGCGGCCATGATGCCGCCGAGCATCGTGCCGACGAGCAGGCCGGGAAGGATGCCGCCGCCGAAGTAGCCGCCCGCCCAGGGACCGTAGGCGGGGCCCGCCTCCCAGTACGGGCGGCGGCCGTAGTCGCTGTCCACCTCACGGATCACCGGGTCGCGGCCGTCCGCCAGGCGCGTGGCGTCCGCGGCGCAGACCGGGACCTCCCGCGTGGCCCCGCCCGGCGGCGTCCAGGTGGCGTCCGTGACCGAGGGCCCGTGGCGGGGGTCGAAGAAGCAGGGCGGACGCCGCTCGGGCAGCGGCCGTCCGGCCCGGCGGGCGGCCAGGAGGGCCAGCGAGAAGCGGCCGTCCTCCAGGGACTGCGTGACGGCGCGGACGTCCTCGGGCCGGGCCGCGGCCGCCATGAAGGACTTCGCCTGCTCGTAGGCGTCCAGGGCGCGTTCGTAGTCGGCGCGCATGGCGTCGTCGGCGCCCGGTTCGGACGGACGGAAGTCCAGGCGGTCCAGTTCCTCGCCGAAGGCGGTGATGTCCTCGTCCACGACGACCCGCAGCCGTTCCAGGGCGGCCCGCCGCTCCTGCTCCCGCCGGCGCCGGTTGCGCCGTACGAGGGTGTACGCGCCCGCCCCGCCGGCCACCAGGACCGCGCCCGCCGTGATCAGCGCGGTGGACGAGATCCGGTCGCCTCCCCCGGAACCCCAGCTCGCGGGAGCCGAGCCGTCCATGTTCGCCAGGGCGCGGTCGGTGAAGTCGGCGAGCTGGGTGCCGGTGTCGCTCTCGCCCCGGACGCTGCCGACCAGGTTGCGCACGGCGGTGCGGGAGAGCACCGCGGAGTCGGCGCGGGCGTCGAAGCGGTCGCCGAGGCGGATCGCGTACAGCCCGGTGACTCCGGTGGCGGTGCGCAGGTCGGTGAAGAGGTCCTGCGTGGGATAACCGGCCGGCAGGACGGCGATGAAGAGGGGCTTGTCCGCCTTCTCGATCCGCTGCCGGAGCGCGTGCGCCTCGGCCTGGGAGAGCTGCCCGGACGCCTGCGGGTCGACGTAGACGGGGCTCTCGCGCAGGGCCGCGGCGACGGCCGAGACGCTCGTGGCCGCCCCCGCGCGCGGGGCGCCCGCCGTCATGGCCGCCAAGGCGGTCAGCACGGCGAGCACCAGTGCGATCAGCGGTCCGGCGGGGCTTCGGGTCGGTAGGGCGACCTTCATACTCCCGAAGCTACCCGAAAGCACTCGGAAGCGGCCTCTTCGGACAGCCGGGGGCGCGGGGTCAGGACGCCGCCCGGTAGGCCGCCGTCAGCCGCTCCACCGCCTTCGCGTACCGGCCCGTCAGCAGGAGGTGCTCCGCCTCGGCGAAGGGCTTGGCAACCGCCGCCGTGACGGCCTGGCCCACCTTCCGCTGGACGACGAGCCGGGCCTTCCCGACCAGCGCGCGGCCGAGTCCGTCGGCGTGGGTCCGCTCGGCCGCGGCGGCCGAGGCGGCCAGTCCCTTCAGGGTCGCGGCCCCGCCGTCGGGCACCCTGGTCAGGGTCGTCAGGCCCCAGCCGTAGGGGAACTGCGGGTCGTACGCCGCGTCGCCGACGTTGATCGGCAGCTGCGCCTCGGACTTCGGCCAGGTCACGGGGAGCTGCCCGGTGAAGGGCCGCCTGCCGTAGAGGACGTCGGCCACGCCGTCGCCCTCCGTGCCCGGCAGCCAGGAGGCCACCAGGGCGTCGACGGCGCCGAGCCGGTCGCCGATCAGCTGGGGCCGCCCGGAGACGATCAGCACGGCGCACCGCATGGCGGCGCACACCTTGTCCACGGCCGCCCGGTCGGCGGCCGTCAGCTCCAGGTCGTGGCCGTTGCCGACGTCGCCGACGCCCTCGGCGTACGGGGTCTCGCCGACGACCACGACACCGACGTCGTACCCGTCCGTCGGCGCCGAGGCGTCCTCGGAGTACGTGACGTCGCCGCCGGCCTTGCGCATGCCGTCCAGGATCGTGGTGCCCCGGGTGATGTCGCCGGAGGAGCCCTGCCAGGTGATGGTCCAGCCGCCGGTCTGGTTGCCGATGTCGTCGGCGTCGGAGCCGGCGACGTAGACCTTCTGGTCCTTCCTCAGCGGCAGGAGCGAACCGGAGTTCTTCAGCAGCACCTGCGACTCGGCGGCCGCCTGCCGTGCCACGGCCCGGTGCGCGGCCGAGCCGATGCGCGAGGCGCCGCGGGTGTCCGCGTACGGCTTCTCGAAGAGGCCCAGGGCGAACTTCTGCGTGAGGATGCGCGTCACGGCGTCGTCGATCCGCCGCTCGGTGACGCGGCCGGCGGTGACCTCGGCCATGAGCGTCGTGCGGAAGTCCTGGTAGGAGTACGGCACCATCATCATGTCCACGCCCGCGTTGACCGAGGTGCGCACCTGCGCCGCCCGGTCGCCGGGCAGCTGGTCGATGGCGTTCCAGTCGCTGACGACGAAGCCGTCGAAGCCCATCCGGCCCCTGAGCACGCCGT